>NZ_DATLEC010000204.1:0-13483 GCF_035525475.1 Lentzea sp.
CTTCCAGGACCCGCTGTCCTCGCTCAACCCCGTCGTCCCGATCGGCCTGCAGGTCACCGAGGTGCTCGAACGGCACCGCGGCCTGGCCCGCAAGGAAGCCATGATCGAGGCGAAGAACCTGCTCGACAAGGTCGGCATCCCCGACCCGGACCGCCGGCTCAAGGAGTACCCGCACCAGCTCTCCGGCGGCATGCGGCAGCGCGCGCTCATCGCGATCGCGCTGGCGTGCCGTCCGAAGCTGCTGATCGCGGACGAGCCGACGACGGCGCTGGACGTGACGATCCAGGCCCAGATCCTCACGCTGATGAAGGAACTGGTGCAGGACCTCGGCACCGCGCTCGTGATGATCACCCACGACCTGGGTGTCGTCGCGGGCCTGTGCGACGAGGTCAACGTCCTGTACGGCGGCAAGGTGGTCGAGAAGGCCATGCGGCACAAGCTCTTCGCCGAGCCGCGCCACCCGTACACGCACGGCCTGCTGGCCTCGATCCCGCGCCTCGACGCCCCCCGGCACTCGAAGCTGACGCCGATCAAGGGCTCGGTCGCCGACAACATCCCGTGGTCGCAGGGGTGCGCGTTCGCGCCGAGGTGCCCGAACGCCCTCGACGTCTGCGTGCAGGTCACGCCGCCGGAAGAGGACCAGCTGGGCCGCCTGCTCCGCTGCCACAACCCGGTGGTGCCGGGAACTCCCGCCGCCGAGGAGGTGCCGGTATGAGCGAGACCCTGGTTTCCGTCCAGGACATGAAGGTGCACTTCCCGATCAAGCGGGGCGTGTTCATGGACCGCACCGTCGGCTACGTCTACGCGGTCGACGGCGTCGACCTCGAGATCAAGCGCGGCGAGACGTACGGACTGGTCGGCGAGTCCGGCTGCGGCAAGTCCACCCTCGGGCGGGCGATGCTGCGGCTCAACGAGCCGACCGACGGCAAGATGATCTTCGACGGGCAGGACTTCTCGGCGCTGAAGGGCGAGGAGCTGCGCAAGATGCGGCGCCGGATCCAGATGGTGTTCCAGGACCCGCTGTCGTCGCTCGACCCGCGCCAGTCCGTCGAGTCGATCCTGGTCGAGGGCCTGCGGGCGCACGACCTGGACAAGGGCAAGGAGGAGACCGGCAAGCGCTTGCGCGAGCTGCTCTCCGCCGTGGGCCTGCCGACGTCGGCGCTGCGCAAGTACCCGCACGAGTTCTCGGGCGGGCAGCGGCAGCGCATCGGCATCGCGCGGGCGCTGGCGCTCAACCCGGACCTGATCGTCGCCGACGAGCCGGTCTCCGCGCTGGACGTGTCGGTGCAGGCCCAGGTCGTGAACCTGCTGGAGGAGCTCCAGGAGAAGTTCGGCCTGACCTACCTGGTGATCGCCCACGACCTCGCGGTCGTGAAGCACATCTCCGACCGGGTCGGCGTGATGTACCTCGGTGGCCTGGTCGAGGAGGCGAGCTCCGAGGACCTCTACGCCGAGCCGCTGCACCCGTACACGCGGGCGCTGCTGTCGGCGATCCCGGTGCCCGACCCCGAGATCGAGGACCGTCGCGAACGGATCCTGCTCGCGGGTGACCTCCCGTCGCCCGCGAACCCGCCCACCGGCTGCCGGTTCCACACCCGGTGCCCGTGGCGGCAGGAGACGAAGTGCGACACCGAGCGCCCCGCCCTGCGGGAGCTCAAGCCGGGTCACAAGGTGGCGTGCCACTGGGCCGAGCAGATCCAGTCCGGTGAGATCGGGCCGCACGAGGTGAAGCCGATCCTGGTCGAGGAGAGCGACGGCCTGTCGCCCGACGTCCCGCTCGTGGGACCGGCCTCGGTCACCGAGGCGCTGAACCCGTAGGGATCCGTTGCGCAAGGCCGTGGCCACCTCGTTTTCGAGGTGGCCACGGTCGTTTCTCCAGCACCTGCTGCTGCCATGGGCGAATGGACAGTCGGGGCTCGATCCTGCTGAGAGCCGCGGAGATCGCCTCGGTCGACGGCCTGGAGGGCGTCACGATCGGGCGGCTCGCGGTCGAGCTCGGCATGAGCAAGAGCGGGGTGTTCTCGCACTTCGGCTCGAAGGAGGAGCTGCAGCTCTCGACCGTGCACACGGCGGCGGAGATCTTCGCGCGCGAGGTCGTGGTCGCCGGTGGTTCCGTCGTGGACCTGAGCGAGCGCTGGCTCGACTACTCGAAGCGCCGCGTGTTCCCCGGCGGCTGCTTCTTCGTCGTGACCCGCTCGGAGTTCGCCGCCCGCCCCGGCCGCGTGCGCGACGCGCTGATGCTCTTCACCCTGCGCTGGTTCTCACTGCTGGAACGCCTGTGCGGTGACGCCGACCTGGCGTTCGAAGTGGACGCTTTGCTGGCCGCTGCCGACCGGTTCGCCGTGCTCTACGACGACGCCTCGGCGTACGAGAGAGTGCGGTTGGCGTTGCGCGCACGGATCGCCATGCCGACCGGGATGGAGATGAGCGTGGCCACGGCGAACGACAACAGCATCGCCAGCCACGCCTCGTCGACGATCTGACCGCCGATGTACCCGACGGTGGCGGGGTAGAGGCTCCACAACGCCGACCCGGCCGCGGCCACCGGCACGAACCTCCTGAACGGCCACCTCAGCGCACCCGCCAGCAACGCTCCGACGATGCCGCCGGCGGGCAGGAACCGCGCCGCGATGAGGATCGTCTCGCCCTTCGACGCGAGCTGGTCGGCCGTCCACACGACCATGGCCCGCGCCTTGGCGTTCTTGTTGACCTTGTCGAGGGCCTTCATGCCCATCCGCCGGCCCGCGCTGAAGTTGATCAGGTCGCTGGCCAGGCACCCGGCGGCGGCGACGAGCACCACGAGGTAGAGGGGAACCTCACCGGCCGCGGCCAGCACGCCGGCGCCGATGAGCACCGCCTCCGTCGGTGCCAGCGGCACGACGGCGACCAGGAAGAGCACGGCGAGGCTGGCGGCTGTGGCGCTCATGATCGGTGAACGTACGTGACCGAGATGAACAATCCCGGCACGGGTGTTTCTTCAGCGCACCCACAGGATCCTGCCCGGTGATCGCGTACCGGGAATTCCCGGTACGACCGTTGACCCGGGCGCTCACCTGGCGCTACCGTCCGACTTAGATCGGAAACCTTCTTTACTAATCCTTCGAGCCGCCGCCCCGTGCCCAGGAGGACGAAGTGATCAGGAAACGGACGAGGACAGGTGTCGCGACAGCCCTGTTCGTGCTGGTGGTGCCGCAGTTCGCGGCCTCCGGCACGGCCAACGCGGCCGACTCCCTGCTCTCCGCCGACAAGCCCACCACCGTCTCGTCCGCCGAGGCCGAGACCTTCGGTGGTGCCAACGCGGTGGACGGCGACCCGGCCACCCGCTGGGCGAGCCTCGAAGGCGCCGACCCGCAGTGGATCGCCGTCGACCTCGGTGGCAACGCCACCCTCTCCAAGGTCAAGATCAACTGGGAGGCCGCGTACGCCTCCGAGTACAAGATCCAGACGTCGGCCGACGGGTCGTCGTGGAGCACCAAGAAGACCCTGACCGGCCAGAACGGCGGCGTCGACGAGACCGCGCTGACCGCCACCGGCCGTTACGTGCGGATCTACGGCACCAAGCGCGGCACGGCCTACGGCTACTCGCTCTTCGAGCTGGAGGTCTGGGGCAGCATCGCGAACGGCGACGCCACGGCGCCGACCGCGCCGTCCGGGCTCGCGAGCACCGGCACCACGTCGAGCTCGGTGAGTCTGCGGTGGACGGCCGCGACCGACAACGTCGGCGTGACCGGCTACGAGGTCCTGCGGGGCGGCAGCGTCGTCGGCACGCCCACGGGCACCACGTTCACCGACTCCGGGCTCGCGTCCGGCACGGCGTTCACCTACACCGTCCGCGCCCGTGACGCGGCCGGGAACCTCGGGCCCGCGAGCAACGCGGTGCAGGCCACCACCCTGCCCGCCGCGCCCGGCGACACGACCACCGTCGTCGTCGCGGGTGACATCGCGTCGCTCACGAACACCGAGCACTACGAGACCGCGAAGCTCATCGACCAGATCAAGCCGAACCACATCCTCACGGTCGGCGACAACCAGTACGACAGCGGCACGCTCGCGGAGTTCAAGGCCCACTACGACAAGTCGTGGGGCAGGTACAAGAACATCACCCACCCCGCGACCGGCAACCACGAGTGGGAGGACGACCTCAACGGCTACAGGTCGTACTTCGGCGCCCAGGCCTACCCGGCGGGCAAGCCGTACTACAGCTGGGAGGCCGGCGAGTTCCACTTCGTCTCGTTCGACTCGAACACCCTGTACGAGACGGGCAGCGACTCGGCGCAGCTGAGCTGGCTCAAGGCCGACCTGGCCGCGAACACCAAGGCCTGCGTCGTCGGCTACTGGCACCACCCGCGGTTCAACTCGGGCCAGTACGGCGACAAGTCCGTCATGTCGCCGCTGTGGAACGCCTTCGTCGACGCCAAGGCCGACCTCGTGTTCAACGGTCACGACCACCATTACGAGCGGCTCAAGCCGTTGGGCAAGAGCGGTGCGGTGGACGAGGTCAACGGCATGCGCATGGCGATCGTCGGCATCGGCGGTGACTACCTCTACGACGAGGTGAAGCCTCGCTCCGGTGTGGAGAAGTGGTTCGCGGACAGCCACGGCGTCCTGAAGCTCACCCTGTCGGGCCGTTCCTACTCGTGGGAGGTCATCGACACGGCGGGCAAGGTGCGCGACAAGGCCGGCCCCTACAACTGTCGTTAGCCCGGAGGCCGTCGTGTACATCGCAACCGCAAGACAGGCTCCGGCAGCGGGTGGCACCGGCAGGATCGCGGGGAACGTGCTCGCTCTGGGCGCGGTGTCGCTGCTCACGGACGTCTCGTCCGAGATGGTCACCGCCATCTTGCCGCTCTACCTCGTGCTGGGGCTGGGGTTCTCCCCGCTGCAGTTCGGTGTGCTCGACGGCGTCCACACCGGCGTGACGGCACTGGTCCGCGTCGTCGGTGGCCATGCGGCGGACCGCTGGCAACGGCGCAAGCTCGTGGCCGGCCTCGGGTACGGGATCTCGGCGCTGGGCAAGCTCGGCCTGCTCGCCGCCGGGACCTCGGCCACCGCGATGGGGCTCGTGCTGGCGGGGGACCGGACCGGCAAGGGCCTGCGCACCGCGCCGAGGGACGCGCTGATCACGTTGAGCAGCGAGCCCTCGGCGCTGGGACGCGCCTTCGGCGTCCACCGCGCCATGGACACCGTGGGCGCGTTCCTCGGCCCGCTGGCCGCGTTCTGTCTCTTGTGGACGTTGCCTGCCCGCTACGACGTCGTGTTCGTGGTGAGCTTCTGCTTCGCCGTCCTGGGTTTCCTGGTTCTCGTGCTGTTCGTGCGTGACCACCGGGACGTGCTGCCCCGCGTCGCGGTGTCGTTGCGGTCGGCGTTCGGGTTGTTGCGGTCCACGCCGTTCCGGCGGGTCTGCCTGGTCGCGTGCGGGCTCGGGTTCCTGACGCTGGGCGACGGGTTCGTCTACCTGTTGTTGCAGAAGAAGCTCGACGTCGAAGTCGCCTACATCGCGTTGCTGCCCCTCGGCACGGCCGGCGTGTACCTGCTCGCCGCCGTGCCGCTGGGGTCGCTGGCCGACCGGGTCGGGCGGTGGCGGATCTTCCTGGCCGGGCACGTGGCGTTGTTCGGCGCGTACCTGGTGCTGGCCGGGGCGTCCGGGATCTCTTTGCTCGTCGGTGTTCTGGTTCTGCACGGGCTGTTCTACGCGTGCACGGACGGCGTGCTCATGGCCGTCGCCGGGCCGTTGATGCCCGACGAGCTGAGGACGTCCGGTCTGGCCCTGCTCCAGACCGGGCAGGCGCTCGCCCGTGCCTGCTCATCCGTGCTGTTCGGCGCTTTGTGGACGTGGTTCGCTTGGTGAGGGTTCTGATCGTCATCGCCGCCGTGGTCGTTCTGGGCGTGGGTGCCACCGCCTACGCCCTGCGGTCACCGGACTCCGTTGCCGTTGCCGTCGAACAGGGTCCTGTCGAGCTGTCCGCCGGGCGGCTGGTGTTCGTGGACGACGCGAGCGGCAAGGTCGCCTCGGTTCCCCTGGCTTCACCGGGTGGGCCGCGGCGGCTGAGCTCGTTGTCCTGCAAGCGCTTCTACACGGCCGCCCGTCAGGGGCTGTGCCTCGCGGAGGGCACCGGTCCGTTGCCCGGTTCGGTCGCCGTCTTCGTCGACCAGGGGTTGTCCGAACGGCGGCGCGTCGAGGTGGCGGGCGTGCCGAACCGCGCGAAGCTCTCGGCGGACGGGCGGATGGCGTCGTGGACGACGTTCGTGACCGGCGACTCGTACGCGCAGGCCGGCACGTTCTCCACCCGCACGGCGATCCTCGACCAGCAGACCGGGGTGTACTCCAGCAACATCGAGGGCACGCGGGTCGGGGGCATGAAGACGGCCGGCGACATGAACTTCTGGGGCGTCACGTTCGCCCAGGACGACCGGACGTACTACGCGACGCTCGGCGCCGCCGGGAAGACGTACCTGGTCCAGGGGGATGCTTCTGCGGAGTCCGCGAAGTTGTTGCGGGAGAACGCCGAGTGCCCGTCGCTGTCACCCGACGGCACGCGCGTGGCGTTCAAGAAGCGCGTGCCGGGCGACGGCGCACGGCCGTGGCGCGAGCACGTGCTGGACCTGACCACGATGGTGGAGACGCCCCTGGCCGAGACGCGGGGGATCGACGACCAGGTCGTGTGGCTGGACAACGACACCATCGCTTATGGCCTGCCGGGTGAGGGGATCTGGGCCGTGCAAGCGAACGGGGAGGGCGCGCCGCGGCAACTGGTGCCGCACGCGTCCTCCCCGTCAGCCGTTTTCTAGCGGTTGGCCCTGTTGATCGCGGAGACGATCGCGCGGAACGACGCGGCGACCGTGGAGCTGTCGATGCCGACGCCCCACAGCACCCGGTTGCCCACCGCGCACTCCACGTAGGCGGCGGCGCGGGCGTCGTCACCGGCGGACAGCGCGTGCTCGGCGTAGTCCAGCACCCGCACGTCGTAGCCGATGGACGCGAGCGCGTCGACGAACGCGGCGATCGGGCCGTTGCCCGAGCCCGTGATCTCCTGCTGCTCGCCGTCGATCAGCAGCGTCGCGGTGATCTCCTCGCGCCCGGTGCCGTCCGAGGTCGCCCGGTGCTTCAGCAGGTACAGCGGCACCCTGCCGTGCAGGTACTCGTCCGCGAAGGCGTCCCACATCTCCTTCGGGCCGATCTCGCCGCCCTGCGTGTCGGTGACCTCCTGGATCACGCGCGAGAACTCGATCTGCAGGCGCCGCGGCAGGTCGAGGTGGTGCTCCTGCTTCATCAGGTACGCCACGCCGCCCTTGCCGGACTGCGAGTTGACCCGGATGACGGCCTCGTAGTTGCGGCCGACGTCCTTCGGGTCGATCGGCAGGTACGGGACCTCCCACGGGAAGTCGTCGACGTGCTGCCCGGCGTCCTTGGCTTCGGCCTCCAGCGCCTCGAGGCCCTTCTTAATGGCGTCCTGGTGCGAGCCCGAGAACGCCGTGAAGACCAGGTCGCCGCCGTACGGGTGCCGCTCGGGCACGGGCAGCTGGTTGCAGTACTCGACCGTGCGGCGGATCTCGTCGATGTCGCTGAAGTCGATCTGCGGGTCGATGCCCTGGCTGAACATGTTCATCGCCAGCGTGACCAGGCAGACGTTGCCCGTCCGCTCGCCGTTGCCGAACAGGCAGCCCTCGATGCGGTCGGCGCCGGCCAGGTACCCCAGCTCGGCCGCAGCGACGCCCGTGCCGCGGTCGTTGTGCGGGTGCAGGCTCAGGATGATCGAGTCGCGCTGGGCGAGGTTGCGGCTCATCCACTCGATCGAGTCCGCGTAGACGTTCGGCGTGGCCATCTCGACGGTCGCCGGCAGGTTGATGATCAGCGGCTTCTCGGGCGTCGGCTGGATGATCTCCGTGACCGCGTCGCAGACCTCGAGGGCGTAGCTCAGCTCGGTGCCGGTGTAGGACTCGGGGGAGTACTCGTACCGGAAGTCGGTCTCCGGGTAGTCCTTCTCCTGCTCCTTGGCGAACTTCGCCGCGTCCGTGGCGATCTTCTTGATGCCGTCGCGGTCGGAGCGGAAGACCACGCGCCGCTGCAGGATCGACGTCGAGTTGTAGAAGTGGACGATCGCCTTGTTCGCTCCCCTGAGGGATTCGAACGTGCGGGCGATCAGTTCCTCACGGCACTGGGTCAGGACCTGGATCGTGACGTCGTCCGGGATCGCGCCGTCCTCGATGATCTCCCTGACGAAGTCGAAGTCCGTCTGGCTGGCGGCCGGGAAACCTACCTCGATCTCCTTGAAGCCCATGCGGACCAGCAGGTCGAACATCTTGCGCTTGCGGGCCGGGGACATCGGGTCGATCAGGGCCTGGTTGCCGTCCCTGAGGTCCACCGCGCACCACATCGGTGCAGTGGTGGTCTTCTTGGTGGGCCAGGTCCGGTCCGGCAGGTCGATGGTTTCGACTACCTCGTGGAACGGGCGGTAGCGGTGGAAGGGCATGCTGCTGCCGAGCTGGGTGTTCCACTGCGGCTGGGCGTCCGGAGTCGGGCGGGACGGCTTGCGGATCCTGCTGGTGCCTGAGGTGTAGGCGTCTTGGGAGGTCATTCGTCGTGCTCCTGCGGGTCGTCGGGTTTCACGACCGGCGGCAACGCTGAGTCCCGCGACGGGGGGCCGGTCTGATCAGACCCCGTCACGGCAGCGAAGCAGGAGGGAACGCCACACGGACGACAGCGTAGCCACAGATCTCGGGTGGATGGAACTCGGGGACCGGATCGTGGGACGTCCAGGGGGTGGAGATAGGGGTGTTCGGCGCGATCTGGAGGGTGGTCGCCTTGCTGTTGCGCAGGTGGTTGCGGTGCGGTGAGTGCCCCGTCGCTGGAGCTTCGCTCAGTGCTGCCGGCTGCTCGCCTTCGGCTTTGCCTTTGCGACGAACTTGGCGATGATTGTCAACTCGCAAGTTTCCCCGGGTCCGAACATGGGAAAAGTTCATACATGTCCAGATTACGTACGACCAGCGGCCGCGGCACGGCTTCCCGCGTGATCAGCGGCATCGGCGCCCTCTTCGCCTTCATCGAGATCCTGTTCATCTTGATGGTCGTGCTCGGCGCGAACACGGCGAACTCCTTCTTCGGGTTCGTCAAGTCCCTCGCCGATCCCCTCGCCCTGTTCTTCCCCGGTCTCTTCCAGACGGGGAACTTCAAGCTCGACGTCTTCCTCAACTACGGTCTCGCCGCCGTGTTCTGGCTGGTCGTGACCGGTCTGCTCGCGCGTGCGGTGTCTCGCTACTGAGTAGTAGATTCCTGACCCATGCGAACGCGGGTGGTCGGGATCGCCGCTGGGATTGTCAGTTGGGTCGGCCTCGCGCTGGCGGTCGTGCTCGTCGTTCACGTCGTGCTCGTCGTCGGCGGGGCCAACCCCGGCAACCCCATCACCAGCACTGTCAAAGCCCTTGCGGAGCCTCTTGCGCTTGCCTTCAGAGACCTGTTCAGTCCCGACGACCCGAAGCTGCGGACGATCGTGAACTTCGGCCTTGCCGCGTTGTTCTGGCTGGCCGTTCGAGCGATCGTCCTTAAGCTCGTTAGGCGTCTGAACTAGGTTCGGTGCCATGGCGCGCGACGACTTCTGCAGCAGCTGTGGCACTCAGTACGCCGACACGGGTGGATACCCCCGCAAGTGCGAGAGTTGCGCGCACATGGTGTGGTCCAACCCAGTGCCCGTCGTGGTCTTGCTGGTGCCGGTCAAGGACGGGCCCCGGACCGGGCTTCTCACCGTGCGTCGAGCTATTCCGCCGGTGGGGCAGCTGGCGTTCGTCAGCGGGTTCATGGATCGCGGGGAGTCGTGGCAGCAGAGTGCCGCGCGCGAGCTCGAAGAAGAAGCCAACGTGCGCATCGACCCCGACGAGTTGCGACCGTTGCACTTCGTGTCCACGTCCGATGGCGGCACGGTGCTGTTGTTCGCGACCGCGCCCGCCATCAACGCCGAGGACATGCCTCCGTTCGTGCCCAACGACGAGGCTTCCGAGCGGAGGGTCATCTTCGAGTGCGAGCCGTTGGCGTTTCCGCTGCACAACGACGTCGCCACGAAGTACTTCTCAACCGAACGGTGACTGGCCCCAGGAGCCGGTGAAGGCGATCTCGGACAGCGGGTGGCGCCGGCGTTCGCGCTGTTCGCGGGCCTGGAGGTCTTCCGGGAGGTCTTCCAGGCGGCCCTGGTGGCCCACGGCCATCGCCACCAGCGGGCGGACGTCGTCGGGCATGTCGAACGCCCTGCGGGCGGCTTCGGGGTCGAAGCCGCCCATCATGTGCGCGATCAGGCCCAGGTCGACGGCCTGCAGCACGAGGTTCTCCATCGCGAGGCCCAGGCCGAACTCGACGTTCGGGATGTCGCCGCGCTTGTCCCGGGTGATCACGCAGCCGATGAGCAGCACCGAGGCGCGGAACGCCCAGGTCTTGTTGCCGCCCGCCAGGGTGCCGAAGATCGTGTCGAACGTCGGGGTGCCGCGCTTGCCCACCACGAAGCGGGCCGGCTGGCTGTTGCCGTGGGACGGGGCCCAGCGGGCCGCTTCCAGCAGGGTGCGCAGCTCGTCGTCGGAGACCGTCGCGTCAGCGGAGAAGGCGCGAGGGCTCCAGCGCTTCGAGATCAGCTCGTTCATCAGATCGCATACTGCCAAACGGCGAGCGAGTAGGCGCCGAACCACGCGCTGAACAAGGTCGCGGCTCCGAGCACCGTCAGCACCGTGGACGGGCGGCGGCGGGCCAGGACCAGGGCCAGCGGGACGAGCAACGTGAAGGCCGGGAGCAGCAGGCGGGCCTTCGAGTTCATCAGGCCGTTCGAGCCGAGGTCCATGACCAGCACGCCGATGCCGTAGACGATCAGCGGCCACTCCAGGCGGCGCTGGAAGGCGTAGAAGACCAGGACGATGGCGAGGGCCAGCAGCCAGACGGT
Source organism: Lentzea sp. (assembly GCF_035525475.1). Classification (GTDB taxonomy): domain Bacteria; phylum Actinomycetota; class Actinomycetes; order Mycobacteriales; family Pseudonocardiaceae; genus Lentzea. Next base: position 10,917 of record NZ_DATLEC010000204.1, read on the forward strand.
GCCGGTCTCGAGGACCGAGCGCGGGTTGCCGAGGTGGCCGAGGGCGAACTCCCACGTCGCCGCGCCGCCGTCGAACTTCGAGCCCCAGCCCCGCTGCTGCACGCCGAACCAGCCCGCGAGGTCGCCGGTGCGGGACGAGACCCAGGCGAGGTAGCCGAGCAGGCCCAGAGGCGCGATCAAGCCGCCCGCCCACGCCCGCCAGTCCTTGCGGTCGGCGACGACCGCCACCAGCGCGGCGAGGCCGACCGCCGCGATCAGCGCCGCCGCCGTGGGACGGACCAGGCCCGCCGCCGCGCAGCACACGCCCGCGAGGATCCAGCGCTTCTTCACCACGCCGACCAGCGCCCACGCGGCGAACGCGCAGAACGTGGCCTCGGAGTAGGTCATCGACAGCACGACCGCCATGGGGGAGGCGGCGAAGAGCGTGACCAGGACCAGGCCGGCGGGGATCGAGCCGTCGCGCACCACGCGGCCGAGCACGAACAGCCCGTAGGCGCAGAGCAGGCCGCTGATCAGGCTGACCGCGAACGCCGCGCCCACCACGTCCACGCCCGGCAGACCGTCGACCCACCTGATCAGCGCGGGGTAGCCGGGGAAGAACGCCAGCGGGGTCTCGGCGGTGCGCCTGCCGGCCGCGTCGGTCAGGCGTTGCGGCACGTCGTCGTAGCCGCCCTGGGCGATGCCCAGGAACCACTCGCCGTCCCACGACTTCAGGTTGTCGACGGACGTGTCGGTCTTGCCGGTGGTCTTGTTCTGGAACTCGACGACCAGCTGCAGGACGAACAGGCCGACCTGCCGCACGACCAGGTAGATCAGCGCGGGCGCCGTCCAGAGCGCGACCGGGTGTCTCAGCGCCCCGGCCATCCGCGAGCGCGCACTGCTCTCATGCACGGCTGCTGGGGCCTCCACGACATCGACGCTCGACGACACGCGGACAGAGTAGTCACGCGCATCACGGCTCCAGAGTCTCACCAGGTGGTCCGGGTAGGCTGCCGACGACGTGGGGTTTTAGTCGCGCGAAGGAGGTCAGGTCGGTGGCGCTCGTCGTCCAGAAGTACGGCGGTTCATCGGTTGGGAGTGCCGAGCGGATCAAACGCGTGGCCGAGCGCATCGTCGCGACCAAGAAAGCGGGCAACGACGTCGTCGTCGTGGTCTCCGCCATGGGCGACACGACCGATGAGCTGCTCGACCTCGCCCGCCAGGTCTCGCCGGTGCCGCCTGCCCGCGAGCTCGACATGCTCCTCACCTCCGGTGAGCGGATCTCGATGTCGCTGCTCGCGATGGCGATCAACTCCCTCGGTGCCGAGGCACGCTCGTACACGGGCTCCCAGGCGGGCGTGATCACGACCTCGGTCCACGGCAAGGCCCGCATCATCGACGTGACGCCGAGCCGGATCCAGGACGCGACGTCCGAGGGGGCCATCGCGATCGTCGCGGGCTTCCAGGGCGTCTCCCAGGACTCCAAGGAGATCACCACGCTCGGCCGCGGCGGCAGCGACACGACCGCGGTGGCGCTCGCGGCGGCGACGAAGGCCGACGTGTGCGAGATCTACACCGACGTGGACGGCGTCTACACCGCCGACCCGCGCATCGTGCCGAACGCGAAGAAGCTCGACACGATCACGTACGAGGAAATGCTCGAGATGGCCGCGTGCGGCGCCAAGGTGCTGATGCTCCGCTGCGTGGAGTACGCCCGGCGCTACAACGTCCCCGTGCACGTCCGCTCTTCGTTCAGCAACAAGACCGGGACCATCGTGTCCGGTTCAGTGGAGGACCTTCCCGTGGAACAGGCGATGATCACCGGCGTCGCGCACGACCGGTCTGAAGCCAAGATCACCGTGACCGCCGTCCCCGACCACCCCGGCATCGCCGCCAGGATCTTCCGGGTCGTGGCGCAGGCCGAGCTCGACATCGACATGGTCGTGCAGAACGTCTCGCAGGCCGCGTCCGGCCGCACGGACATCACGTTCACGCTGGCCAAGGTCGACGGCCCGCGCGCGGTGGCGGCGCTGGAGAAGTCCCGCGGCGAGATCGGCTTCGACCAGGTCCTCTACGACGAGCACGTCGGCAAGGTGTCGCTGATCGGCGCGGGCATGCGCTCGCACCCCGGCGTCACGGCGTTGTTCTGCGAGGCGCTGGCCACGGCCGGCGTCAACATCGACATCATCTCCACCTCGGAGATCCGCATCTCGGTCATCTGCCGCGACACCCAGCTCGACGACGCCGTTCGTGCCCTGCACGACGCGTTCGACCTGGGCACCGACGAAGAGGCCGTCGTTTACGCAGGGACTGGACGATGACCGCCCCCGTACTCGCGCTGGTTGGCGCGACCGGTGCCGTCGGCACCGTGATGATCGACATCATCAACACCCGGTCCATCGTGCCGTGGGGCGAGATCAGGCTGATCGCGTCCCCGCGCTCGGCAGGCAAGAAGATCAGCGTGCGCGGCCAGGACGTCACGGTCATCGCGCTGTCGCCCGAGGCGTTCGACGGCGTGGACATCGCGATGTTCGACGTGCCGGACGAGGTCTCCGCAGAATGGGCCCCGATCGCCGTCGAGCGCGGCG
>NZ_DATLEC010000246.1:0-19012 GCF_035525475.1 Lentzea sp.
GGTTCGAGCACGCTTTCGACGGTGGCAGCGCCCATCATCCCCCGACGGATGACCCACGTCCCGCTCCCCCGCGGTGTCAGCTCGTGTGGGGAGTCACGCGTCCCGTCGCTTGGCGACGACCAGCGCGACCACCAGCAGCGCCACGGCGATGCCGGCGAAGTAACCGAGCGAGCCCCACTCGCTCAGCTTGAAGTCGACCCCCGCGCCACCCTGTTCCGGGCTGTCGTCGCCCATCGACACGAAGTGCGTGGCGTTCATGAACGGCAGCCAGGCCTGGATCTTCACGCCGGCCTTCGGGATGATCCCGATCAGGCCCTCGGCGAGCATCTGCCACACCAGCAGGATCGCGACGGCGCCGGCGGTCTGGCGGACCAGGATGCCCACGGCGACCGCGATGACCGCGCCGACGGCGTAGATCAGGCCGATGCCCGCGACGTGCCGCCACTCGGCCGAGGTGTTGATCGCGAGGTCCGAGCTCGGCGAGATGAGCTTGGCCACGCCCCACGAGCCGAACGCGATGATCTCGCCGAGCACACCGGCGATGAACGCGACCACGACGGTCTTGGCGACGAGCGCCGACGTGCGGTTCGGCACCGCGAGGAACGTGGAGCGGATGGTGTTGAAGCGGTACTCGGTGGTGACCGCGAGCGCCGCCATCACGAGGACCACGGCGATGGCGAGCTGGCTGCTGCCGATCTGGGTGAGCCCGAGCGGCACCGGGCCGTCGGTCGCCGCCGCGAAGATCGCCGTGAGGCCGACGCCCAGCACCAGGGCGAGCGCGCTGCACCAGTAGGGCGAACGGGTGGAGAAGAGCTTGATTCTCTCGACTGCCAACAGGGTCATCAGACTCACTTCCCGATCTCTGCGTGGTACTCGACAGCATCGCCGGTCAGCTGCATGAACGCCTCTTCGAGCGAACCGCGCTGGGGGCTCAGCTCGTGCAGGACCACACCGTTGTTGGCGGCGATGTCACCGATCTGGTCACTGGTGGCACCCGATACGGACAACGCGCCGTCCGCGTTGTCACGAACCGTGAAGCCCTTGTCCACGAGCAGCGGACCGAGCTGGGACAGCTGAGGGCTGCGCACGAGGACCGAGTTGCCCGCCGCGCGGTCGATGAACTGCTGGGTGGTGCTCTGCGTGATCAGCTTCCCCCTGCCGATCACCACGAGATCGCTCGCCGTCAGCGCCATCTCGGACAGCAGGTGGCTCGACACCAGGACCGTGCGGCCCTCGGCGGCGAGGTTCTGCATGAACGTGCGGATCCAGAGGATGCCCTCGGGGTCCAGGCCGTTGACCGGCTCGTCGAACAGCAGCACCTTCGGGTCGCCGAGCAGTGCCGCGGCGATCCCCAGCCGCTGCGACATGCCGAGCGAGAACCCGCCGGCGTTCTTGCCCGCCACCTGCGTGAGACCGACGGCCTCGAGCACCGCGTCCACGCGCTCCTTCGGCAGCCCGTTGGACTTCGCGAGCCAGCGCAGGTGGGAGCGGGCGGACCGGTTGGGGTGCACCCACTTGGCGTCGAGGAGCGCACCGACCGTCCGCAGTGGACGGTTCAGCTCGGCGTAGGGCTTGCCGTCGATCAGCACGCGGCCTGCCGTCGGACGGTCGAGCCCCAGGATCATCCGCATCGTGGTCGACTTGCCCGCGCCGTTCGGACCGAGGAATCCGGTCACCCGTCCAGGTTGGACGGTGAACGACAGGTCGTCGACCGCGACCGTCCTGCCGTATCTCTTGGTGAGGCCGATTGCCTCGATCATCAGCTGTTCCCCTCTCGGTGACGGGAACAGTCTCCTGCGCCGAGGGGGTCCGGCACATCGCCCTGCGGTCTGCGGCCACGTCAACTTCCGTCGTCGGGTGTCGCTACCTCAGTCGTAGTTGAATGAGCCACATGGGATACACGGAAGCTCCCGAGGGCTGGTGGCGCGAGTTCGTCCTGGCCAAGCCCGCCCGCACCGCCAAGCTCGCGGTCACCCGCAAGGACGGGTCGCCGCACGTCGCACCGGTCTGGGTGGACCTCGACGGCCCCGACGTCGTCTTCCTGACCGCGCGCGACACGGTCAAGGGCAAGTCGATCCTGCGCGACGGCCGGGTGGCGCTGTGCTTCGACGACGAGACACCGCCGTTCGACTTCGTGACGATCACCGGCCGCGCGGTCGTGGACGAGGACCCGGAGCAGCTCAGGTACTGGGCCGGCCGCACCGCCGCCCGCTACATGGGCGACGACCAGGCCGACGCCTACGCCGAACGCAACGGCGTACCCGGCGAGATGGTCGTCCGGGTCAAGGTCGACAAGGTCGTCGCCAAGCGGAACGTGTCCGATTAGGTGTTGATGGTGGCGAGCGGGTCGACGCCGTAGTTGCGCGCGTACCCGTTCTCCACCCCGACGAGCAGGTCCACCACCTCGAAGTAGGTGTCCCAGAAGGGCGTCTCGCGCAGCGCTTCCACGAGCAGCTGATATGACTCGTGGTCGCGCGCCTCCCACACCCAGACGTCGGTGACGCGCGCCGAGTAGAACTCGGTGTCGTAGAAGCGGGACCGCACGCCTTCGGCCTTCTCCTTGATGACGGGCACGATCTCGGTCTCGAACGCCTCCATCCGCTGCGGAACGGTCAGGGTGAGCCACTTCGGGGTGGTCTTGATGAGCATGAACGCGGTCATGCCGGCTTCGAAGTTCGTCATGTCCGCGACGGTAGGAACCGCCGGGCTTTGCTCGCCACGCAACTTTGACAAGACTCAGTTGCATACGATGCAAAGGTGCCTGATCAGCTCGATCTGAACCTGTTGCGCGTCTTCGACGCCCTGCTCCAGGACGGCAGCGTCACCGCGGCGGCCGAGCGGCTGCACCTGTCGATCCCGGCGACCAGCCGGGCGCTGGCGCGGTTGCGGCGGGCGGTGGGCGATCCGGTCCTGGTGCGCGCGGGCCGCGGGATGGTGCCGACGCCGTTCGCGCTCCGCATCGCACCGCGTGTTCGTTCGCTGCTGGACGAGGCGGCCGCGCTGGTCAACGCCAAGGAGCTCGACCCCGCCGAACTGCGGCGGACGTTCACGATCCGCGTCGGCGACGGCGTGGTGACCCGGCTCGTCACCGAGGTGGCGGCGCGGGCGCCCGGCGTGGTGCTGCGGTTCGTGGCGGAGGGCGACGAGAGCGTCGACGCGTTGCGGGACGGCTCGGTGGACCTCGACATCGGGGCAGGGCGGGAAGGCGAGGCGGACATCCGGTCCACCGTGCTGTTCCGGGAACGGCTGGTGGGCGTCGTGCGCGCGGACAGCCCGCTGGGGAACCGCCCGACGCTGCGGCAGCTCTGCCGGCACCCGCACGTCTCGGTGTCCCGCCGAGGCCGGACGCGGGGGCCGCTGGATGCGGCGCTTCAGGTGGCAGGCCTGCGTCGGCACGTCGCCGCGGTCGTCCCGTTCTACTCCGCCGCCGCACTGCTGGTGGCGTCGAGCGACTACGTCGGCCTTGTGCCGCAACGTCTCGCGGAGCAGTTCCCCGGCCACCTGCGGTGGTTCCCGATCAGCGCGGACCTGCCGGACATCGACGTGCGCATGCACTGGCACGCCCGCCTCGACGCCGATCCCGCGCAGCGCTGGCTGCGCGAGACGGTCCAGGCGTGCGTCTAGCCGGGGAAGAAGCGGTCCAGCACCTGCGCCGCGCCGTCCTCCAGGATGGTCGGCGCGACCTCGTCCGCGATCGCCTGCACGCTCGCGGGGGCCTGTCCCATCGCGACGCCGAGCCCCGCCCACTTCAGCATCTCGACGTCGTTGGTGCCGTCGCCGATCGCGAGCACGTCGTCCGTGCTGATGCCGAGCTCGTCGCAGAGCTCGTCCAGCGCGGAGCCCTTCGTGACGTCGGGCGGGACCGCGGTCAGCCACGCCTCGGTGTGGTCGACCGACCACTCGATGCCCGGCAGGTCCAGGTCCTTGACGGCGAACGACAGCTCGGCCGGCGTGTGGTCGAGCCAGCGCATGACGAGCCGCGGGGTCGGCGTGGCGGCGATCTCGTCGAACGTCGCGTCGATCGTCTCGCCCCACAGGTCGCCCGGCAGGAAGTGGCCGAGCGCGAGGTTGCCGACGCCGGTCCGCTCCACCGCGAAGACCGTGCCGGGCAGCAACGCCCGCAACGCCTCGATGGTCGGGCCGGGCTCGAACGTCGTGCGCTTCGGGATCTCGTTCGTCGCCGGGTCCCACCACACGGCGCCGTTCGAGCAGAGGGCGAACGAGACGGGCAGCTGCGCGGCGACCGGGGCGACCCCGATCAGGCTGCGGCCGGTCGACAGCACGACCTTGGTGCCGTGGTCCGCCACGCGCGTGATCGCCGCCTTCACGGCCGGTGAGATGTCGTTCGACCCGACTGGGGTCAGAGTTCCGTCGATGTCCAACGCGACCAGGCGCGGTCTCCAGTTCACGTGACGCCACCCTAGGCGAAGGTTAGTGAATTGTGGTTCACTAACACCGTGGCGCGACCCCGGACCATCACCGACGAGCGGATCCTGTCCGCTGTGGCCGCGGTCATCGACCGGCGCGGGCCTGAGTTCACCGTCGCCGACGTGGCGGCAGAGGCCGGGGTGTCCGTGGGGGCGGTGGCGAAGCGGTTCGGGTCGAAGAGCGGGTTGTTGCAGGCGTTGACCCGGGCCGGCACCGAGGAGGTCGTGCAGCGGATGCGGTCCGCGGGGAGCGTTCGCGAGGCGTTGCTGACCTGGTTCGACCGGATCGCCGACCCGGTGGTCGCTGCCAACAACCTCGCGCAGCTCGGTGTGGATCTGATCGATCCGGAGCTGCGTTCTCTGCTGGCTCGGCATTACGCGGTGTTGGAGGCCGAGCTCGAGGTTCTTTGTGCTGCCGAGGGGTTGCCCGGCAACGCGGCTCGGGTTCTCTCGGCGTTGGTCTACGGGATTTCGATGGACTGGTCCGTCCGGCCGCGCGGCGACCTGCTGGCGCGCACGGCGGAAGACGTCGACATGGTGTTGAAGGGGATGCGCTGATGGCTACCTGGGCTGAGTTCTCGGCCGAGCAGCCGGAGATGGCTGCTTTCGTGGAAGGGCGGTTCGCTGCCGACCGCCATGCGTTGATCGCGACTCTGCGGAAGGACGGTTCGCCGCGGATCAGCGGGGTGGAGCCGGATTTCGCTCGCGGGGAGTTGTGGGCGGGGATGATGGTCGGCTCGCTGAAGTCGCGGGATCTGCAGCGGGATCCACGGTTCGCGTTGCACTGCATGAGCACTACCGCGTCGGTTGCCGAGGCCGGTGACGCGAAGATCAGCGGGACCGCTGAGTTCTTCCTCGACAAGGACCTGTACCTGAAGGACCTGTTCGAGCGCACCGGGTGGATGCCGGAGGGTGGCGAGCTGGACCTGTTCCGGTTCGACGTCACCGAGGTCGTGCAGATCACGACCGGGGGCGACGAGATGGTTGTTCTCTCCTGGGGTGAGGGAAGGGGGATTCGGCGTGTTGCCAAGAAGTGAGCCCGATTTGAGCGGGAAGGTCGCCGTGGTCACCGGGGCTACTCGGGGGGCTGGGCGGGCCATCGCCGTCGAGTTGGGGGCGGCTGGGGCGACTGTGTTCGTTGCCGGTCGGACCACTCGTGCTCAGCAGTCCGAGGTGGGGCGGGCGGAGACGATCGAGGAGACCGCCTCGTTGGTGGACTCGGCTGGTGGGCGCGGGATCGCTGTTCGGTGTGATCTCACCGTTCCGTCCGATGTGGATGCCCTTGCCGCGCGGATCGGGGACAGGCTCGACATCTTCGTGGACAACGCCTGGGGTGGGGAGAACCTCGTCGAGTGGGGGAAGTTCTGGGAGCACGACCTGGAGCGTCAGTTGCGGATGTTCCGCAATGGGGTGGAGACGCATCTTGTTGCCATCCACAGGCTGATGCCGCTTGTCGTTCGGTCTGATGACGGCCTTGTGGTTGAGGTCACCGACGGGGAGGACGGAGAGGCCTATTTCGTCAACCTCGCTTATGACGCGGTCAAGAATTCGGTGCGTCGGTTCGGCGAGGTGCTTGCCAAGGATCTTCGAGATTTTCCCAACGTCACCGCTGTTGCTGCCACGCCTGGTTTTTTGCGGTCTGAGCAGATGTTGGAGACGTTCGGGGTTACCGAGGAGAACTGGCGGGATGCTGTGGAGAAGGTGCCCGACTACGCGTTGTCCGAGACTCCGCATTATTTGGGGCGGGGGATTGCTTGGCTGGCTGCTGATCCTGAGCGGCGGCGGTTTGCTGGGCAGTGTTTGTCGTCTTGGCAGTTGAAGCGGGAGTACGGGTTCACCGATCTCGACGGGTCTCAGCCTGATTGGGGTCGGTGGTGGGATGACGTGGTCAAGCCTCGGATGGCTGGGGTGGTCGTTGAGGCTGATCCGTCGGAGTATCGGTGAGCTACGGGTGCGGGGGCTCTGCCCCGCACCCCGCCACCTGTTCGAAGACCACCCCACCGGGCGGCTTGTGAAGAGCTCGGCTTCGCCGTCGTTGTCAGGCGTCGCCTGGGCGGACCAGGCCCGTTTCGTAGGCCAGCACCACTGCCTGTACGCGGTCCCTCAGTTCCAGCTTTGCCAGGATTCTGCCCACGTGGGTTTTCACCGTCGCTTCTGACAGGAAGAGTTTTCTTGCTATCTCCGTGTTCGACAGGCCCTTCGCGATCAGCACCAGGACCTCTCGTTCTCGTTCCGTCAGGACGTCCAGGACTGTCGCGTCTCGCAGTTCGCCGCCGCCGTCGCCCAGGAAGCGGCCCAGCAGGCGCTTGGTCACCGACGGGGAGACGACCGCGTCGCCTGAGGCCACTGCTCTGAGTGCCGAGACCAGGTCTGACGGGGGCGTGTCCTTCAGCAGGAAGCCGCTTGCTCCGTTTCGCAGGGCCGAGAGGGCGTACTCGTCCATGTCGAAGGTGGTCATCACCAGGACCTTGGCCGTGTTCGCCTCGGCTATGCGCTTTGTTGCCTCCACGCCGTCCATCACTGGCATGCGGACGTCCATCAGGACCACGTCGGGGCGCAGTTTGTCGGCCATCTGCACCGCGTCCAGGCCGTCTGCGGCCTCGCCGATCACGTCGATGTCCTCTTGTGCGCCCAGCACCATGCGGAAGCCCATGCGCATGAGTTCCTGGTCGTCTACCAGCAGCACCCGAATCACTCGATCACCCTATGCGGCTAGTGGGAATGTCGCGCGGACTCGCCAGCCGCCGCCTGGGTTGGGGCCCGCCTCGAACTCGCCGCCCAGCACCGCTGCCCGTTCCCTCATGCCTATCAGGCCGTTGCCGCCGGAGACCTTCACCACGTCGTGGGGGGTGCCGAAGCCGTTGTCCACCACTTCCAGGCGGAGCTCTTCCGGGGTTCTCGCCAGGCGGACCATGGCCGTTGTGCCCGAGCCCGCGTGCTTGATGGTGTTGGTCAGGGCTTCCTGCACGATGCGGTAGATGCTCAGGCCCACGCCTGCCGGGAGGTCGTCCACGTCGCCGCTGATCTCCAGGCGGACCGGGACGCCGGCCGCCCTCGTGTTCTCGGCCAGTTCGACGACGCCTCGCGCGTCTGGTTGGGGGGCCCACTGCGTTTCCGCGTCCTCGCTGCGGAGGACGCCCAGGAGGCGGCGCATCTCCGTCAGGGCCAGGCGGCCTGTTTCCGCGATCGTGCGGACCGCGTTCTCGGCCACCTCTGGCTGGGATCTGATGGTGTAGGCGGCGCCGTCCGCGTGGACGATCATCACGCTCACCGCGTGGGCGACGACGTCGTGCAGTTCTCGGGCTATGCGGGAGCGTTCTTCGCCCACCGCGAGTTTGGCCTGCTGGTCTCGTTCGGTTTCCAGCAGTGCCAGGCGTTGTTCCATCTCGCGCTGGTAGGCGCGGCGGGCTCCTACGAACTCGCCCATGGCCCAGCTGAAGCCGAAGATCACGAAGACCATGAACGCCAGGAAGACCGCCTGGATCTCGCCCACCTGGAAGATCGCCCAGAGCAGCGTGCCCGCCAGCAGCCAGCCCGAGTAGATCAGGGCTGCCTTGCGGCCGATGTTGGCCACCAGCGTGTACAGGGCGATGGCCAGCGCGAAGTCGGACATCCGCACCGGCAGGCCGGCGTCACCGCCGTGTGTGAAGAGTTGCAGAAAGGCGCCCGCGAGGATCAGGTAGCTGCTGCCCAGCGGGTGGTGGCGGCGGAACGGCAGCGGGCCGAGCATCAGCAGGGTCACGGCCAGGAACGCGGAGAACGACACGCCCCGGTCCACGGCTGTGGCGGCCACGCCCAGGTCGAAGAGCAACAACAGCCCGGCGATCAGGGAGTCCCCGAACGCCGGGTGAGCCTTCATCCACAGGCTGAACCTCCGCACCGGACAAGATTAGGTGCGGATCGAACTTCCGCGCGTCGCGCCACGGGCTGACCTCGCGTACGACTTCAGTGTGAGTTATTGTGTCGAGGGGTTGATACAAAGTTCGGGGGGCTGCCATGAGTGACCGCGTGGCCGCGGTGGTCGTCTTCGTGTTCGTCGGGTTGATGCTGCTCGTGTTGTTGTGGCCGACCGCTTCGAACGGCAGGCGCTTGTTGAGGAAGTGGGAGGTGCCCGACCCCTCGGAGTCGCAGGTGGAGGACGCCGTCCGGTACCTGAAGCGCCGGCGCCTGCTGTACCCGTGGCTCTACCCGGCGATCGGGTACTTCACCCCGTTGGGCGACGGCGACGGGGACATACTGGTGACCGTGCTGGCGGGCACCCTGTTCGCCGAGCTGCTGGCGCTGCGACCGCCTCGGCACGCCCGGCGTGAAGCCGTGCTCGCACCGCGCGGGCTGCGTGAGATCGCGTCCAGGTACGTCCTGATCTCGTACGTCGTCTTCGTGGCGGGTACGGCGGTCTACCTCGGGATCTCCCAGAACTGGCTTCGCACGGTCCTGCTGGCGCTGTCGGCGGTGGCCGTGGTGGCGATCATCTGGGCGGCTGTCGCGCGGCCCGCGAACGGTGACCAGGTCGTCGACATGGCGTTGCGCACCCGCAGCGTGCACGTGTCGGCGGGACTCGGTGCGGCTGTGGCCGGTGTGCTGGCTCCGGGCTGGCCCGGTTTCCTCGGCATCCTGGTGTGGATCGCGATGGTGAACACCAAGGCGCCCGTGGCGACAATCGCGCGGTGAGTGCTCCGAGAATCGTCGTCGACGTCGACAACGGCGTCGCGCCCTGGCGCCAGGTCCGGGACCAGCTCGTCCGGTTGATCGGCGGGGGTGTGCTGCCGGTCGGGGCGCGGTTGCCGACCATCCGCCAGCTCGCCGCCGACCTCGGGCTCGCCGCCGGCACGGTCGCGCGGGCCTACCGCGAGCTGGAGACCGAGGGCGTGCTCACGACAGGACGAAGGCAGGGCACCGTGGTGGCCGCCCTGCCTTCGCATGCACCGGACCCGCTCTCCGCCGCCGCGGCGGAGTTCGTCGCCATCGCTCGGTCACTCGGCGCCAGTGAGGGGGAGGCACTGAACGCCGTGCGAGCCCATTACTTGGGTGAGTAAGGCGACTCGATCTTGGGCGCGGGTCGCGGTTCGCCGATGCGGGCCTGGCGTTCCTCTTGCCGCTCTTCGTAGATGCGGTGCTCCTCGGCCATCTGGTCCGCGAGCTGCTGCTGCATCTGACGATCACGGATCCTCGAGAGGATCGCCATCGTCGCGCCGTGAGCCAGTGCCAGCAGCAAGAGCACGATGCCCAGCTTCACGACCACGTCTTTCACGCTGTCGCCGGTGCGGATGTCGACGGTCGACACCAGCGCCAGCAAGCCGAGCACGACGAGGTGGAACAGGACGGCCGTCAGCTTCATCATGCTGCCGGCCTGGTCCTCGTCGTACGAGGCACGTCGTAGGTATCCCTTGCCGCTGTGGTAGATCAGCTGGCCGTCGATCGCGACCAGGACGATCCCCAGCACTAGGAACGTCACGTAGCTGTCACCCATGCACGGTGGCTACCCGCACACACACGGGCACAAACCGTGGCACGATTTGCGCTCGTGACGGCGTTGCAGGGACAACAACTGGCCGGTCCGCTGTGCGCGGCGGTGGCCAACCTGTGCGTTGCGCTGCAGCCGCAGGTCTCCCCGCGGACCGCCGCCGGGTTCCAGGAGGTGCTGCGCCGTCTGCACGCGCCGTTGCAGGTCGCGGTGGCGGGGCGGATCAAGTCCGGGAAGTCGACTCTCGTCAACGCGTTGATCGGCCGCCGGGTCGCGCCCACGGACGTCGGTGAGTGCACACGGCTCGTCACGCGCTACCAGTACGGCACCGTCGACCGCATTGAAGTCGTGCTCCAGGACGGACGACGGCAGGTGCTGCCGTTCGACGCGAACGGCATGATCCCCGCCTCTCTGGGCGTGCAGGGCATCTCGCACATCGAGGCGTATCTGACGAACGCGGTGCTGCGCGACTTCACCGTCATCGACACGCCGGGGCTCGGTTCGCTGGACGCGGCTTCGGTCGCACGCACCGAGGAACTGCTGGATCCCGTGTCACGCAACGCCGTCGCCGGTGCCGAGGCCGTTCTCTACGTCGTGACGCAGGGCGTGCGCGCGGACGACCACTCGACCATCGCGGCCTTCACCGCCGCGACCGCGTCACGGGAAGCCGGGCCCGTCAACGCCATCGCCGCGCTGAACAAGGTCGACGCCGTGGCGCCGGAGACCGTCGAGGGGTCGGACGGCGACGTCTGGCGGGCCGCCGAGATCCTCGCCGGCAAGCAGGCCCAGCTGCTCAAGCCGCGCGTCGCCGACGTGCTCCCGGTGATCAGCCTGCTGGCCGAGTCCGCGGAGACCGGCGAGTTCACGTCGGCGGACGCGGAGGCGCTGCGGCAGCTCGCGGCGCTGGACGCGGACACGCGGACGATGATGCTGATGTCCGGCGACCTCTTCACGTCGTGGGACTGCGACGTCGCGGCGGGCGTGCGGTCGCGGTTGCTGGAGAAGCTCGACCTCTACGGCATCGGCCGCGCCCTCCAAGCCCTCGACGCCGAGCCGGGACTGACCGCGGGCGCGTTGCGGCGCGTGCTGTTCGACGCCTCCGGGTTCGCCGCCGTCAAAGGACGGCTGGACGCCGTGTTCCGCGCACGGGCCGACGGCATCAAGGCGGCGGCAGCGCTGGCGTCGGTCACGTCGCTGGCCTCGGGTGAACCCGGCGAACGGCAGCGCGTGCACGACGCGATCGAAGTCCTGCTGGCCCGTCCGGAGGCACACCAGCTGCGGCTGCTGGAGGCGTTGACGCTGGTGTCGTCCGGCGCGGTCGCGCTGGCACCGGACCTGACGGAGGAGGTGCTGCGCGTCGGCAGCACCCCGGACGTGGCGGGACAGCTGGGACTGGTCGGAAGACCCGTCGCCGAGCTCGTCGCCCACGCGCTCGAACGTGCCGGCTGGTGGCGTTCGTTCGCCTCCTTCGGCGCGACGCCGGCGCAGGCTCGGGTGGCGCACGTCGTCCACAGGGCGTATTTCCTCATCTGGCAGCGACTACGTGCTGGGGGGCACCGATGAGCGTGAACGGAACCGATCCGGCCGACCTGGCGTCGGACCACGGTGTGGAGACCATTGCCGACGAGCTGCTCGACCAGGCGCTGGCCGAGCGCCGCGCGCTGGTCCAGCTGTGCCTGTACGCGCTGGACCGCGCCAGTGCCGGCGTGGTCGCCCGCATCGAGGAAGGCCTGACGGCCATAGGGGTCGTGGCGGTCAGGGCCGACGGCCAGCGCTTCGACCCGTCGCGGCACGAGGCGGGCGGGACCGTGCCGACGGACGACCTGTCGTTGCAGGGCCTGGTCGCGGAGACCGAGGTCCCCGGCTTCTGCGACCGCGGCCGCGTGCTGCGCGCACCGATCGTGACGGTCTACACGGCCCGATGAGCAACCTCTCCCAGACGGTCCGGCAGACGCGCGAACGTCTCACCGCTCTCGTGCGCGACCTCGACCCGTCCATGGCCGACTGGGTCACCCGCCGCGGGGTCCGGGAGGTGTCGTCGGTCGTGATCGTCGGCGAGACGAACCGCGGCAAGTCCTCGCTGGTCAACGCCCTGCTCGCCACACCGGGCCTGTCACCGGTCGACGCCGACGTGGCCACCTCGACCTACCTGGTCTTCCAGCACGGCCCGTCGTGGGCGGCCCGCGCCTGCTACCCCGGCGTGCTCGCGCCCGTCGGCTTCCCGCTGCCCGCGCTGATCAACTGGGTCTCCGCGGCCCACGAGCTGCCCGAGGGCGAGCTGCCCCCGCGGTACGTCGAGGTCGACGCCCCGATCCCGCTGCTGGAACGGATGTCCATTGTGGACACTCCTGGGGTCGGCGGCCTGGAGTCGGTGCACGGCGAGCTCGCCCTGGAAGCCGTCACCTCGGCCACCGCCCTGGTCTTCGTCGTCGACGCCTCGTCCCCGTTCACCCGCGGCGAGCTCGACTTCCTTCAGCGCGTCGGAGACCGCGTCGAGACCGTCGTCTTCGCCCTGACCAAGACCGACCAGTACCGCGGCTGGCGCCAGGTCCTCGACGCCGACCGCGCGCTGCTGGCCGAACACGCCCCGCGGTTCGCCGACGCGACCTTCCACCCGGTGTCGTCGCGCCTGTTCGACATGGCGGCCCAGGCCCCGAACCCGGACGCGGCGTCCATGCTCCGCGAACGCTCGGGCATCTCCGCCCTGCAGACGGCGTTGCAGGAACTGGTCACCGGACGCGCAGGAATGCTGGCCGAGGCCAACGCATTGCGCGCTTTGTCGACCGTGCTCGCCGAACTCGAAATCCGCCTGGAACACGAGAAGCGCGCTTTGTCCGTGGGCGAGGACGAAGCTGTTGTTCTGCGGGCACGCCGTGAAGAACTGCAAACGGAACGCCGCTCGTCCACCCGAGGCTGGCAGGTCCGCCTGCGGGGCGAGATCCAACGCGCCCGCGTCGAGAACTCCCACGAGATCTCCCGCCAGATGCGCGACCTCCAGACCTGGTACCGCCAGGCCATCGACGCCGCCGACCGCACCGCCCTCACGTCGTTGCCGCACCAGGTCGACACCGCACTGCAGGTCGTCTCCGGCCGCATCTCCACCGCGTTGTCGGTGCGCCTCGCCCAGGTCACCGACGCCGTGCTGGCCGCGTTGTTCAGCGCGGAGGAGCTGACCATGATCCGCGGCCAGTTCGCCCGCGGCGAGCAACCGCCGGTCATCCTGCGCCCGAAGGAGAAGCGCCCGCCCACGGCCGAGGACAAGCTCCTGGTGTTCATGGGCGTCTCCGGCGGCCTGGGCGCGGGCAAGCTGGCCGTGATGCCGCTGGCGGGCCTGGGCATCGCCGTGCTGAACCCGGTGGTCCTGCCGGTGACCATCGCACTGGGCCTCGGCGCGGGCTGGTGGATGGCCCGCACCCGCACCCACACGGCGGAGAAGCAGCACGTCAAGCAGTGGCTCTCCGACGCCATCGCCGACGCACGCTCCACAGTGGACCAACTGGCCGCCGAGCAGCTGATCGAGGCGGAGCAGGCCCTGTCGCTGGCCCTGGACGAGGCGCTGGCCAAGCGGATCGAGGCGATCGAGGCCGAGCTGCGCGAGGTCGACCGGGCGTTGCGGATGGAGGCCGGCGAACGCGGCCGCGAGCTGCAGTCCGTGACGCGGCAGCTGGCCGAGGTCGAGCAGGGCCGCTCGAAGGCGGAGGAGCTGCTGGGCCGCATCCGCTCGGTCCGCGACCGCGCCTAGCCTCGTCCTGGGGACGACACGGGCGCAAACGGTTGGCCGCGGAACCAAACCGGCATAACGTGGGTCATACCGGTACATGAGCAAGTAGGAGGTGTGTCCCGGTGTACATCGACGAGAACGGTGCGGCCGACGCCGAGCTGAAGGTGACCGTCGAGGACGAGGAGTACACCGCCGACGTCACCTTCGACCTCGACCAGGACGGCGTGAACGACTCCGCCGTCGTCGAGACCGATGACGGCGGTCATCTCGCGTTCACGGACACGAACGGCGATGGCGACGCCGATCTGATGAGCACGTTCGACAAGGACGGCAATCTCCTGAGCCAGGCGCGGTTCGAGGAGAATTCGGGTGAGTGGGTCGCCGTGGACCCCAACGACCCGCATCAGGAAAAGACGAATTCCTCTTCCTCGCAGGCGATTGTCGTGGCCACCGAGGAAGGTGAGCGAAAAGTCGGTCCGGCGACCGAGGACACCGACGGGGACGGCAGGGCCGACACCGCCGTGGTCCGCGACGACGGCGGCGACACGTGGCTGTTCACGGACAAGAACGGTGACGGCAAGGCCGACGTGGCCACCGAGATCACCCGGTCCGGCGAGGTCACGATGTCCGAGCACCGCGGTGACGACTGGGTCGAGGTCGAGCACGGGCACATCGAGTCCGACGGCCGGTACGTGACCGACTCGAAGAGCGGCATTCTGGACGACTCGGACGAGTGGCTCGAGGAAGAACGCTTCGACGGCGTCGTCCGAATCGATTCCACCACCGGGCAGTGGATCAGCCCGAACTGACGTCAGAACTGAAGCGCAGGTCACAGGCCCCGGTGTGGTGAGAACCGCACCGGGGCCTCTTGTGTTTTTCCCGGCATGAGCGCGTCCTTAACTCCGTCCGAGTGCTGAATCGATTACAGAATCGGTTTTGTGAGGGAACCGACAGGCTGGGGGTGCTTTACCTGCCATTCACCGGGCTAACCTCGATCCATCCCCTTCCACGTACGCCCGGCCCCACCGGGCGTGTGGAGCTATTCCCGAGGACGACGCAGTCCTTACCGGACCACCACGTCCTCGGGCAGCCGAGGCGTTCAGTCAGGAGACGAGACGAGATGACGGCAGTGACCATTCCCGGTCTCGAACACGCACCTACCAACCACGCGAGTCTGCTCGCATGGGTCCAGGAAGTCGCTGAGCTGACCTGCCCGGACGAGGTTGTTTGGGCTGACGGGTCTCAGGGCGAATGGGACCGTCTCACGAAGAAGCTCGTCGACGCCGGCACGTTCGTGCCGCTCGAGAAGAAGCCCAACTCGTTCTGGGCGGCCTCGGACCCGACGGACGTCGCGCGCGTGGAGGAGCGGACCTACATCTGCTCCGTGCGCGAGGAGGACTCGGGCCCGACGAACAACTGGATGGACCCTTCCGAGATGAAGGCCGTCATGACCGAGCTCTACCGGGGCTGCATGCGTGGCCGCACGATGTACGTGATCCCGTTCTGCATGGGCCCGCTCGACGCGGAGAAGCCGATGCTGGGCGTCGAGATCACCGACTCCGAGTACGTCGTCGTCTCCATGCACATCATGACCCGCATGGGCACCAAGGCCCTCGCGGTCTTCGGTGAGGACGCGGACTTCGTGCCGGCGCTGCACTCGCTCGGCGCGCCGCTGGAGCCGGGCCAGGAAGACGTGCAGTGGCCGTGCAACGACACCAAGTACATCTCGCACTTCCCGGAGACCCGCGAGATCTGGAGCTTCGGCTCCGGCTACGGCGGCAACGCCCTGCTCGGCAAGAAGTGCTACTCGCTGCGCATCGCGTCCGTGATGGCGCGCGACGAGGGCTGGCTCGCCGAGCACATGCTGATCCTCAAGCTCACCTCGCCGGAGAACAAGGCGTACTACATCGCCGCCGCGTTCCCGTCGGCCTGCGGCAAGACGAACCTCGCCATGCTGGAGCCGACCATCCCCGGCTGGAAGGTCGAGACGCTCGGCGACGACATCGCCTGGATGCGCTTCGGTGAGGACGGCCGCCTGTACGCGGTGAACCCGGAGAACGGCTTCTTCGGCGTCGCGCCCGGCACGGACTACCACACCAACCCCAACGCGATGCGCACCATCGCCAAGGGCAACTCGCTGTTCACGAACGTCGCGCTGACCGACGACGGCGACATCTGGTGGGAGGGCATGGGCGAACCCCCGGCCCACCTCACCTCGTGGAAGCACCAGGACTGGACGCCGGACAGCGAGGAGCTCAGCTCGCACCCGAACTCCCGCTACTGCACGCCGATCGAGCAGTGCGACATCAAGGCGCCCGAGTGGGACGACCCGAAGGGCGTGCCGATCTCGGCGATCTTCTTCGGCGGCCGCCGCGCCACGACGATCCCGCTGGTCACCGAGTCGCGCGACTGGCAGCACGGCACCTACATGGGCGCCACGCTCTCGTCGGAGACCACGGCCGCCGCGGTCGGCAAGACCGGCGTCGTGCGCCGCGACCCGATGGCGATGCTGCCGTTCATCGGCTACAACGCCGGTGACTACTTCCAGCACTGGGTCGACCTCGGCAAGCGCGCCGACGCCGACAAGCTGCCGAAGATCTTCTACGTCAACTGGTTCCGCCGCGGCGAGGACAAGCGCTTCCTGTGGCCGGGATTCGGCGAGAACTCGCGCGTGCTGAAGTGGGCCATCGAGCGCCTCGAGGGCAAGGCCGCCGCCGTCGAGACCCCCATCGGCTACGTGCCGACCGCGGACGCCCTGGACCTCGAGGGCCTGGACACCTCGCGCGAGGACATCGACGCCGCGCTCGCGTTCGACGCCGACGAGTGGCGCGCCGAGATCCCGCTGGTCGAGGAGTGGTTCGCCAAGATCGGCGAGAAGGTTCCGAGCACGCTGCGCGACGAGCTGGCCGCGCTGAAGCAGCGCCTGGGCTAGTACTCCCAGGTGTTCGGTGACCCACCGGTCAACGGCGACCGGTGGGTCACCTCGTGGGGTACTACTGATGCCGTGACACAGGACGACTTCCTCGGCGGGCTGAACTTCGACGGGTCGAAGCGCGATGTGGAGGTGGGCCCGACGACGGGCATCGTGCGCTACTACCCCGTGCCGCCCGCTCCGCCGGCCCGCACGCCGTGGTGGCGGTACACAGCCGTGTTCGTCGCCGGTTTAGCGATCGGCGTGGTGGTCGGCGTGGTCCTGTGCAGCAATTTTCTCTGAGTCCGCGCAGCTCATCGTCCACATGAGACGAAGTTGTCCACAGGTGTGGACGATTCTGTGCACATGTTGTGGATAGCTGTGGACAAGCCTGGGGGCAGTTCTCCCCAGGCCGTCTCCTGGCCGGACTTCCTCACGATCGAGCAAACGGTCTTGCTCCAGGAATGAACCTGGCCCCTCCCGAGAACGTCCTAGGTACGTGATGGCGATCACAAAGATCGTCACCGAGGGCGGAGAGGGAGGTGTGCCGTGGGGATCGCAGGAATCGCGATGCTGGTGCTGTCCGTGGCCGCCGTGCTGATGGTCGTGGTCGCCGGGCTAGTTCGGCAGCGGGTTGTCCCGGATGCCGAAGAGGGTGCCGTTGAAGGCCTTGGTGGCCTCCGCGTAGCAGACGGCGTTGGTCCAACCCTCTGACCAGGCTTGGGAACCGGGGTTGCGCCACGCCGGGAACACGTCGGTGCGCTTGCTCGACCCCAGGTAGTCGTGCACGGCCTTGGTGCACTTCTCGTTCGCGATCGAGTTCATCTGCTCCTTGGACGGAGCGGGGTCACTCGACTTGCCGAGCGACACGACACCGGCGGGCACGGCCTCTGCCAGGTGCTGCGTGGCGCACGCGACGACCTTGACCTCCTGGTCCTTCGACGGCGAGCCCTGGGTGCAGGTCTGGAACGTCGAGAACCCGTTGCCCTTGAGGATGTCCTTCACGGAACCCTTGCGCGCCAGCGGCTTCTCGTCGGGACTGATCTCCACGACGGTGCACAGCCGCCAGCGCTGGCCGTCCTTCCAGCCCTGCTCGTTCGGCCAGAACGCCCAGACCCGCAGGCGCGTCGAGTCCGCGTCCGTGCTGCCCAGGTAGTCGCTGAGCGTCTGGCGGCACGGCGGGAGCGCCGCCTTGCGCAGCGCCTGCGTGTCCGGGTAGGTCGTCGGCAGGCCGCTGAGCTCGCCGACGCTCATGACCTCGGCCTCGTGCGAGTCGCCGCACTGCAGCACCTTGAGCTCGTAGGCGTTCATGCACTGCCCCGACTTCGGCAGCGTGGGTGCGGCGGCGGAGGCCGTGGACGGCATCGGTCCCGGGACCGCCTGCCCTCCCACCTGGATCGCGCACGCGGACAGCGTCAACGTGCTCAGGACAATTGCCACCGCCAGCCGCACACGGGTCACACCACAGAGACTAGGGCCTTCACCTGATCCGCGATGTCCCGACGCTGCTTTTCGAAGGCCTCGTCGGTCAGCGCGGCCGGGTCGGCGGGCTGCCCGAGCACCGGCGTGTGGAGGTGTCCACCGAGGACATCGCTTGCGCCGTAACCGATTCGCAGGCGGTTGGCCCGGTACATGCTCTCGTTGGAGAGGTAGTCACCGCCGCCACCGCTGGCCGCGACCCTGCCCGGCGTCGGCTCGTCAGTGCGGCACGACTGCTCGGAGCCGACGACGACCCACTCGCAGAAGGCGCGGTTGAAGTTCACCGTGAACGGGCCGGTGCCCGCGTCGATCATCTTCTGGAACGGCAGCGAGGTCTCGATGAACTCGTTGCCCGGCTGCGGCCAGCCCGCGGCGTCCGGGACGCTGCCGAACGAGCCGATGTCGTTGTTGTCCGCGAAACCGCCACGCCAGCGCGCCGCCCACCGTTCGACGTCGAACCGGCCGGGGCGTCCCTGGCTGATCGTCACGAACGCGTCGGGCTTCTGCTGCAACGCGGTTCCGTAGAACTGCTCGACGACGCCCTCGTCGAACCCGCCCCACAGCACCGGGAGCACCGCGGCCTGCAGCACGACCTTGCCGGTCGGCGTGGAGATCTCACGTCCGTCGAGCTGCAACGCCGCCGCGCCGGCGGGGTTGGCGCGCCGCACGTTCGTGCCGGCGAGCTGGAACGGGTCGAAGCCGGTCACCGCGATCTTGCGCACACCGGCCCTGGCCGGGAACGCCGCGTCGCTCAGACCCCGTGAGGCCCAGTCGAAGCGCTGGACGAGCTTCGCGCGGTCGGCCGGCGAGATCGCGAAGCGCGGCTTCCACTGGCGCAACGCACTGCTGAACTGCAGGCGGGCCCAGTAGAGCGGCCGGTCGTCGTAAGCGTCGTGTGCCAACGTTGTCGTGCTCTGCGCACGGGCGACGGCGGCCTTCCACAGCGCGTTGCCTTCGCGTTCCACGAACTGCTGGGCCTGCTTGGGCACGACCTGGCGGCAGAGCTTGGC
>NZ_DATLEC010000252.1:0-11568 GCF_035525475.1 Lentzea sp.
AGGTGGCGCCGCTGCTCGCGGGCATGCTGCTGCTCTCCGGCCTGACCACGCTGTCGCTGCCGGGCACGAACTCGGTCGTCTCGGAGTTCCTGGTCCTGATCGGCTCGTTCCCGACGCAGCCGGTCGCCACGATCCTCTCGACGGTCGGCATGGTGCTCGCGGCGCTCTACGTGCTGTGGCTCTACCAGCGGGTCATGACCGGCCCGCTGCGCGGCGACGCACTCCTGGGTGCCGCCGCTGGTCCGGGCGCCGTCGGCGACCCGGAGAAGAAGACCACGATCGGCGACCTGACCAAGCGCGAGATCGCGGTGCTCGCACCGCTCGTTGTCATCGTGCTGGCCCTCGGGTTCTACCCGCAGCCGGTGCTCGACGTCATCACCCCGACTGTCGGGGCGACGCTGACCGAGGTCGGCGTGACCGATCCGGTCTCCGTGCAGGAAGGCAAGTGACGTGAACCTTCTCGTCGCTCAGGCGCAGCAGATCGAGGCGCCGGAGATCCACTATGGCGCCATCGCGCCGCTGCTCATCGTGCTCGGTGCGGCGTGCGTCAGCGTCCTGCTGGAAGCGTTGCTGCCCAAGCACCAGCGGTGGGCCGTGCAGCTCCTGCTGTCGCTCCTCACGCTGGTCGGCGCGACCGGCGCGCTGATCATCTACGCGAACTCCTCGGAGCGTCCCGCACAGGGCGTGGCGACGCTGGCGGGCGCGATCGCGGTCGACTCGCCGTCGCTGTTCCTGTGGGGCACGTTGCTGGTGCTGGCGTTCGGCAGCATCCTGCTGATGGCGGACCGCTCGGTGGAGCCCGGTGGTGCGTTCGTGGCCCAGGCCGCGATCCGTCCCGGCACCATCCAGGACCGCGCACAGGCGACGAAGACCGGCATGCAGACCGAGATCTTCCCGCTCACGTTGTTCGCGCTCGGCGGCATGATGACGTTCGTAGCGTCGAACGACCTGCTGACCATGTTCATCGCGCTGGAAGTCCTGTCGCTGCCGCTGTACCTGCTGTGCGGCCTGGCTCGCCGCCGTCGCCTGCTTTCGCAGGAAGCGGCCGTGAAGTACTTCCTGCTCGGCGCGTTCGCCTCCGCGTTCTTCCTGTACGGCGTGGCTCTGCTGTACGGCTACGCGGGCTCGGTGAAGCTCTCGGCCATCGCGGCCGCGGCAGGCGGTACGGACCGTTCGGACACGCTGCTGTTCGCGGGCTTCGGCCTGCTGGTGGTGGGTCTGCTGTTCAAGGCTGCCGTCGGCCCGTTCCACGCCTGGACCCCGGACGTGTACCAGGGCGCGCCGACGCCGGTGACGGCGTTCATGGCCGCGTGCACCAAGGTCGCCGCGTTCGGCGGCATCCTGCGCGTGCTCACGGTGGCGTTCGAGAACACCCAGTGGGAGTGGCGCGGCGTGCTCTACGGCGTGGCCGTCGTCTCGATGGTGATCGGCGCGATCCTCGGTCTCACGCAGACCGACGTGAAGCGCATGATCGCGTACTCGTCGGTGGCGCACGC
Source organism: Lentzea sp. (assembly GCF_035525475.1). Lineage (GTDB taxonomy): Bacteria > Actinomycetota > Actinomycetes > Mycobacteriales > Pseudonocardiaceae > Lentzea. The sequence continues at coordinate 1,497 of NZ_DATLEC010000252.1, forward strand.
GGGCTTCCTGCTCATCGGTTCGATCGCGCTGGTGCCGGACGGCGCGGGCGTGAGCGCGACCATGTTCTACCTGCTGGCGTACGGCTTCACCACGATCGCCGCGTTCGGCATCGTGTCGCTGGTCCGCAACTCGGACGGCGAGGCGACGCACCTGTCGCAGTGGGCGGGTCTCGCGAAGCGGTCGCCGATCGTGGCGGGCACCTTCACGTTCCTGTTGCTGGCACTGGCGGGCATTCCGCTGACGTCGGGCTTCATCGGCAAGTTCGTCGTGTTCAGCGCGGCGATCGAGGCCGGTCTGACGCCGCTCGTGGTGATCGCGCTGGTGGCCTCGGCCGTCGCGGCGTTCTTCTACCTGCGGGTGATCGTGCTGATGTACTTCAGCGAACCGGCGACGGACGGCCCGACCGTCACGGTGCCCGGCGCGTTCACCACGATCGCGATCACGCTCGGTGCCGTCGTGACCCTGGTGCTGGGCTTGTGGCCCACGCTGGTGCTCGATTGGGCGGGTACCGGCACCTTCCTCAGCTAGGTGTACGTAGTCTGCTGGTGTGACCAGTAGCGAGCATGTGGGACCGGGGTTCGCGTTGGTGGACCCCGTGCTCACCGAGGTAGTCCAGGACGGCCTTGCCGAGGTGGAGCGCAACCTGCACGACGTCGTGCAGAGCGAGTTCCACCCGGTCACCGAAACCTCTCTTCACCTTGTGGAGGCGGGCGGGAAGCGCATCCGCCCCCTCTTCACACTGCTCGCATCGCAGTTCGGCGCCGGCTGGGACCGGGACAAGGTCATCACGGCGGCCACTGTGGTCGAGCTCACCCACCTCGCGACGCTCTACCACGACGACGTCATGGACGAGGCGACCATGCGGCGCGGCGCGGAGTCCGCGAACGCCCGGTGGGACAACAGCATCGCGATCCTGACGGGCGACTTCCTGTTCGCCCACGCGTCACGGCTGACCGCCGACCTGGGGACCGACGCGGCGCGGATCATCGCCGAGACCTTCTCCCTGCTGGTGACGGGTCAGATGCGCGAGACGGTCGGCCCGAAGCCGGGCGAGGACCCGATCTCCCACTACCTCAAGGTGATCGAGGAGAAGACCGGCGTCCTGATCGCCACCGCGGCGAGGTTCGGCGGCATGTTCTCCGACGCCACCGAGGAGCAGACCGACGCGCTGCGCCGCTACGCCGAGGTGATCGGCGCGGCGTTCCAGATCTCCGACGACGTGATCGACATCGCGTCGCCGTCGGTGGAGTCGGGCAAGACCCCCGGCACCGATCTCCGCGAGGGCGTGAAGACGCTGCCGATGCTCTACGCGCTCGCGGACCCGTCCGAGACGCGGCTCGCCGAGCTGCTGGCCGGACCGATCAGCGACGACGCGCTGGTCGAGGAGGCGCTGGTGCTGCTGCGCAAGTCCTCCGGCATGGACAAGGCCCGCGAGACCCTCGACGAGTACGCGGACCGGGCCCGCACGGAGCTGGGCAAGCTGCCGCCGTGCGCCGCGCGGGACGCTCTCGAAGAGCTCGCGACCTACTGCGTCGAACGGTCCCGCTAACCGCTGACCGGCGCGGGCGCCTGCCTGCGCCGGTTCCTCAGCGCGTCGAACGTGAAGACCGCCAGTGCCAGCCAGACCAGGGCGAACCCGGCCCACCTGCTGGCCGGCATGGGCTCGTGCACCACGAACACGCCCCACGCGAACTGCAGGATCGGCGCGAGGTACTGCAGCATCCCCATGGTGATCAGCGGGATCAGCCGCGCGCCGGCGCCGAAGAGCAGCAGCGGGATCACCGTGACGATGCCGGTACTCAGGATCATCAGCGTGTGGCCGGTGCCCGCGGTCGTGAACGTGTTCGCGCTGCCGAGCGTGAGCAGGTAGACGAGCGCGATCGGCGCGACCACGATGCTCTCCGCGGTGAGGCTGGAGACGGCGTCGAGCGGGACTTTCTTCTTGAGAAGGCCGTAGACGCCGAACGAGCAGGCCAGGACCAGCGTGATCGCGGGAAGCCTGCCGTAGTCGATGGTGAGCACGATCACAGCGACGACGACCACGCCGATCGCGACGACCTGAGCGAGACGCAATCGTTCCTTGAGGAAGATCATGCCTAGTGCCACGCTGACCAACGGCGTGATGAAGTACCCCAGTGCGGATTCGACGACGTGGTTGCTGTTGACCGCGTAGATGTACGTGCCCCAGTTCACCGTGATCAGCACGGCGGCGGCGGTGACGATGAGCCAGCCTCTTCCCGACAGCTCGAGAAGAGGACGCCAGCGCCGGAGGAGAGCGACGGCGATGGCGAGAGTGACGAACGACCAGACGATCCGGTGCGCCAGCACCTCGATCGGCTGGGCGGGTACGAGGAGTGGCCAGTACGCGGGGAACAGTCCCCAGAGGATGTAGGCGAGTGTGCCGTAGGTGACCCCTCGCCCCTGGGTGTGAACTTCTGGCGAAGTGATGGCCGAGGTTGTCAGAGGGGGCACAAAATCCCACTCTACGCTGGGCTTTCGGCCGACTGTTTGCGCTGAACGGCGTAGTGACGCAGCATCATCAAAGGCACTGTAGTTTGGCCGTGCTCACCCTTCCGAGTGAGTGGGGTCGGAGTGTGGTCGTAGAAGGGGCTTACCCGTGAACATCTTCGGGCAGGTCTGGCTGTGGAGCCTGCTGGCCTTCGTCGCGGGGGTGGTCCTCACCTGGTTGGTGATGGTGCGCCCCGCGCGCAAGCAGGTAGCCGACCTCGAAGATCAACTTCTGGACGCGCGCAAGTCGGCTCCGCCGATCGCCTCGCAGAGTCGTCGCCTCGACGACTTCGAGGTCGACGAGTGGGACGACACGCCGCCGCGGTCCCTGACCGACGAGGTGCTGACGCCACCGGCGCCGGTTCCCGCCCTGCCTGCGACGCCCGCGCCGTACGCGGAGCCGCCGGCCTACTTCGGCGAGCCGGTGAAGGCGCCCGCACCCGTTCCGGTGCCGGTTCCAGCGCCGCCACCTCCCGTCGTGGAGGAGCCCGAACCCGAACCCGCTCCCGTGCAGGAGTACGAGGAGCAGTCCGCTCCGGTTCGGCAGTACCTGGAGCCGGAGGAGTCGCAGCGGCGCTTCGAGGAGCAGCTCGCCGAGCAGAAGGCCCTGTCCGACGCCGAGGACGACCGCCCGCGTTCGCTGTTCGAGCGCCTCGCGCCCGAGAACGAGGTCCCCGCCGAGACGCCGGCGGAGAGGACGACGGTCCTGTCGAACTCCGGTCTCGAGGCCGCCGACTTCGACGACGACCGCGAGCTCCCCGCCGAGCAGACGTCGTACGTCCCGACCGTCGAGCCGGTCGCGGAGCCGGGCGACCCGCACCCCGAGCCGACCGCGCCGCCCGAGGTCCACGAGCAGCCCGACGACTTCATCTACCAGCCGCGCGAGGTCTGGGCGGAGGACGAGCAGGAGGCGTTCCTCGACGAGGCCGGCGAGCAGGAGGACGTGCCCGCGGGCACGCGCTCCGAGCAGACGACGTACATCGCCGTCGAGGAGAGCAGCTGGCCGGGCAACGACGCCACCGGTGAGTACGCCGGCATGCGCGACGAGATCTCCGGTCAGCTGGACGGGTTCACCGAGCCGGAGACCCCCGCCGAGCAGACCGGCCTCATCGAGCCGGTCGACCTGGACGCCCCGCACGTGCGCAACGGCGTCTTCGAGTCGACGCTGGCGGAGGAGCGGTCCTTCACCGAGCCGGAGTCCGAGCCCGCGCACGGGGAGCATGAGTCCGCCGACGAGGAGCCCTCGCACGCCTACCGCGAGCCGGAGCCCGCTTACGGCGAGTCCGAGCCCGTCCACCGCGAGCCGGAACCTGTACACCGTGAGCCCGAGCCCGTCTACCGCGAGCCGGAGCCGGTCCGCCGCGAGCCGGAACCTGCCTACCGCGAGGCCGAGCCCGTCCACCGCGAGCCCGAACCCGCTCATGAGCCCGAGCCCGTCCACCGTGAGCCGGAGCCCGTCTACCGCGAGTCCGAACTCCCCCGACGCCAGCCCGAGCTTCCCCGGCGTGAGCCCGAGCCGGTGCGCGAGGAGTTCGCCGAGCCCGAGGTCTGGGAACCCCGCCACGCCTACTCCCAGCCGTTCACGGCCCCCGGTGCCCCGCCACCCGCGCCGTTCTCGGCGTTCGAGCCGCGCGTCGACGTCGAGGAGACCCAGGAACGCACGCCGCGTGCCGTGGGCGCCGCGTTCTCGCACGGCACGGAGACCCCGCCCCCGGCCCCCGCACCGAAGGTCGAACGCTCGCGCTCGCTCTTCGAACCGCTGCTGGACGCCGACGAGCCCCTGCCGGCCCTGGGCCAGACCCGCACGCTGCCGGAGACGAACAACGACCAGCCGTTCGTGCCCAAGTTCGTGCCGAGCGGCGAGCCCCTGCTCGCCGCCCCGCCAGAGCCGGAGCCCGAACCGGTCGTCGAGACCGACCTGCCGCAACGCGTGACCGAGGCGGGCCTGCCCATTCGCGAGGCCCGTCGCACCACGCCGCAACGGCAGCAGAGCTTCCCGGCGTTCCAGGCCTTCGAGTCCCCGAAGCCCGAGGCGCAGCCCGCTCCCGCCGCCGCACTGCCGGCCCGTCCCCGCCCGGTCGGCTTCTCGCCGTCCACCGGCGGCCGCCCGAACGGCGGCGCACCGGGCTCGTCGGCGCGCTTCCAGCAGCCGGAGGGCTTCAACCCGCGCTCGCCGTTCGGTCCTGGCTCGGTGCTGCCCAAGTCGGACGGCCACGCACCGGCCCCGGACTTCGCGGTGAAGGCGACGCTGACCGGCCGCCGCTACTACACCGAGGGCTCCTCGAACTTCGGGGACACCCGCGCCGACGTGTGGTTCCGCACCGAGGCCGACGCGGAGAAGGCGGGGTTCCGCCCGGCGCCGTGACGCCCGCACGACGCGAAGAAGGCCCCCACCGCACGCGGTGGGGGCCTTCTCGTCCGTCCGGGGTCAGCCGACCACGGTCCAGGTGTCCTTGCCGTGCAACAGCTTGCCGAGGTCCGCGGCCTTCGAGGCCTTGGCCTCGTCGACCTGGGCCCGCGCGCTGTCGTCGTACGTGGGCCTGTCCGCACGCCGGAACACACCCGTGACGGTGTGGGTGAGGTCCTGCGCCGACAGCCGCGAGAGCGCGAACGACAGGTTCAGGTCCGACGCGTCGTGCACCACGATGTCCGAGGCGTCGACGTCCGCCGACTTCGCGACCGCGAGGCCGAAGCCCTCGCGGACCACGCAGTACTCGCCCTCGCGACCGAACCGGATCGGCTCGCCGTCGACGACGTTGATGATCCGCCGCTGCGCCTCGTCCGCGTCCTTCAGCACGTCGAACGCGCCGTCGTTGAAGATCGGGCAGTTCTGGTAGATCTCCACGAGCGCCGAGCCCCGGTGTTCCGCCGCCTGGCGCAGCACCGAGGTGAGACCGGCCTTGTCCGAGTCGAGCGCCCTGCCCACGAAGGAGGCCTCCGCGCCCAGCGCCAGCGACACCGGGTTGAACGGGTGGTCGAGCGACCCGAGCGGGGTCGACTTGGTGACCTTGCCCGACTCGGAGGTCGGCGAGTACTGGCCCTTGGTCAGGCCGTAGATCCTGTTGTTGAACAGCAGGATCTTGAGGTTCACGTTGCGGCGCAACGTGTGGATCAGGTGGTTGCCGCCGATGGACAGCGCGTCACCGTCACCCGTCACCACCCACACGCTCAGGTCCGGCCTGGCCACGGCGAGACCCGTGGCGATGGCCGGCGCACGGCCGTGGATGGAGTGCATGCCGTAGGTGTTCATGTAGTACGGGAAGCGGGACGAGCACCCGATGCCCGAGACGAACACGATGTTCTCGCGCTTCAGACCCAGCGACGGCAGGAACGACTGCATGGTGTTGAGCACGATGTAGTCGCCACAGCCGGGGCACCAGCGGACTTCCTGGTCGGACTTGTAGTCCCTGGCCGTCTGCTTCTCGTCGGTGGTGGGAACCCCGGTCAGGCCGGGGAGTCCGATATCGATCGCGGTCACGCCGACACCCCCTTGATCACGTCAGCGAGCACGTCCTGCAGCTCCTCCGCCTTGAAGGGAAGGCCCTGCACCTTGGTGTACGACATGGCGTCCACCAGGTACTTCGCCCTCAACAGCAACGCCAGCTGGCCCAGGTTCATTTCCGGAACGACCACCTTCTCGTACCGGCCGAGCACCTCGCCCAGGTTCTTCGGGAACGGGTTGAGGTGCCGCAGGTGCGCGTGCGCGACCGGCAGGCCCAGCTTGCGGACCCGGCGCGCCGCCGCACCGATCGGACCGTACGACGAGCCCCAGCCCAAGACGAGGACCTTGGCGTTGCCGTCCGGGTCCTCGACCTCGACGTCCGGCACCTCGATGCCGTCGATCTTGGCCTGGCGCAGGCGAACCATCTTGTCGTGGTTCTCCGGGTCGTACGAGATGTTGCCCGTGACGTCCTGCTTCTCCAGACCGCCGATGCGGTGCTGCAGACCGGGCGTGCCCGGTACGGCCCACGGACGGGCCAGCGTCTCGGGGTCGCGCGCGTAGGGCTGGAACGTCTCCGGGTCCGTCGCGAACTCGACGCCCAGGTCCGGCAGCGTGTCGACGTCCGGGATCAGCCACGGCTCGGAGCCGTTCGCGATCGCGCCGTCGGACAGGAACAGCACCGGCGTGCGGTACTTCAGCGCGATCCTGCACGCGTCGAGCACGGCGTCGAAGCAGTCGGACGGCGACTGCGGCGCGACGATCGGCACCGGCGACTCGCCGTTGCGGCCGAACATCGCCTGCAGCAGGTCCGCCTGCTCGGTCTTCGTCGGCAGACCGGTGGACGGGCCACCGCGCTGCACGTCGATCACCAGCAGCGGCAGCTCGGTCATCACCGCGAGGCCGATGGTCTCGGACTTCAGGGCGATGCCGGGACCCGACGTCGACGTGACGCCGAGCGCGCCGCCGTAGGACGCGCCGAGGGCGATGCCGATGCCCGCGATCTCGTCCTCGGCCTGCACCGTGGTGATGTCGAAGTTCTTGTGCTTGCTGAGCTCGTGCAGGATGTCCGACGCCGGCGTGATCGGGTACGTGCCGAGCACGACGGGCAGCTTGGAGCGCTGCGCCGCCGCGACGATGCCGTACGCCGTGGCCGTGTTGCCGGTGATCTGGCGGTACGTGCCGACGTTGAGCTTCGCGGGCGCCACCTCGTAGGTGACGGCGAAGGCCTCGGTCGTCTCGCCGTAGTTCCAGCCCGCGCGGAACGCGAGCACGTTGGCCTCGGCGATGTCGGGCTTCTTCGCGAACTTCTCGCGCAGGAACCGCTCCGTGCCCTCGGTCGGCCGGTGGTACATCCACGACAGCAGGCCGAGCGCGAACATGTTCTTCGCGCGCTCGGCGTCCTTCTTGCCGAGCCCGGTCTCCTCCAGCGCGCCGATGGTCAGCGTCGCCATGGCGACCTTGTGCACCTGGAACCGTTCGAGCGAGTCGTCCTCGAGCGGGTTCGAGTCGTAGCCGACCTTCGTCAGGTTCCGCTTCGAGAACTCGTCGGTGTTGACGATGAGGATGCCGCCGTCCGGCAGGTCGACGACGTTCGCCTTGAGCGCGGCGGGGTTCATCGCCACGAGCACGTCCGGGCGGTCGCCGGGCGTCAGGATGTCGTAGTCGGCGAAGTGCAGCTGGAACGACGACACGCCGGGCAGGGTGCCCTGTGGCGCGCGGATCTCGGCGGGGAAGTTGGGCTGCGTGGCGAGGTCGTTGCCGAACGCCGCCGCTTCCGACGTGAACCGGTCTCCGGTGAGCTGCATGCCGTCACCGGAGTCGCCGGCGAAGCGGATCACAACGCGATCCAGCTTGCGGGTCTCAGTGCTCATTCCTACGCCGATACCTCTCTCCAAGGGTGGCTGTGCCCCACCGCGAGGGTAGTCGCCATGACCGCCTGCGAGACGGGCCGTGTACCACTGGGCGAGACGAACCGTCCCATCTGCCGCACCAGATCCCCGCCGGAGGGCAAGCACAGCACCACCAGCGGATACCGGACACGGCAGACGTCACCCTCATTACCTGTTACCCAAGGTAACACTCAACGTCCGCTGATCCGAGCCTTCATCGCGGCAAGCCTCGCAGCGAACTCTGGAGTGTCGATCGAAGCGACCTGTGGCCGCAGCTCCGTCTCGACGGCCTCCGCGTGATCATGCATCGCATCGGTCGCGCGCATGGTCGCCTTGATCGTCCGCACGAGTTCCCCTGGGGCCTCAGCGGAGTGTTTTGCCAGCTCCTTGGCTACAGCGAGTGGGTCCTCGGCCTTGGCGTAGGCGAGTCCGCAGGCGACCGCCCGGTCGGCGTCGAGGATCTGGCCGAAGAGCGTCATGGCGGTGGCGACCTGCGGCCCGGTGATCCTTTGCAACATCCACGTCATGCCCCCGCCGGGGTGGATCCCGAGCTGCAGGAAGCGCGCGTCGAACCGCGCTTTCGGCCCCGCGATCCGCACGTCGGCCGCCAGCGCGAGGTTGAGCCCGGCCCCGACCGCCGCGCCGTTGACGGCGGCGATCGTGGGAATGGTGGCGTTCGCCACTGCGAGGAAACCCCGGTAGATCTTCTTGAGCCCCTCGTCCTTGGAGTTGCCCAGCTGCGTGAGGTCCGCGCCCGCGCAGAACGCGGGCGGCGCTCCCGTGACGATCAGCGCGTTGGCGTCCCGTTCGGCCTGGGCCACCTTGTCGGCGAGCTCCTCGGACAGGTCGATCGTGAGCGCGTTGCGCCGGTCCGGATCGTTGATCGTGATCACCGCGACGGAGTCGTGGAGCTCCAGCAGAACCTCAGCCATGACCGGAACCCTAGGGTGCGATCGGCCGGTCCAGGAGCCGGGACAGCACGACCGTCGACACGGTCCGGTCGATGATCTCGACGGCCCGCAGCCGTTCCAGAGCCGTCTCCAGGTGGTGGATGTCGGCGGCACGGAGGTGCACGATCGCGTCCGCGGCCCCCGACACCGTGTAGGCGGCGCTGACCTCGGCCATCGGCTCCAGCCGGTGCTGGATGTCGTGCGGCGCGACGTTGCCCTTGCAGTGCACCTCGACGAACGCCTCGGTGCCCCACCCCAGCGCCTCGGGGTCCACGACCGCCGTGAACCCCCTGAGCACGCCGTTGTCCAGGAGCTTGTCCACCCGCCGCTTCACCGCGGGCGCGCTCAGCCCCACCTCTTTGCCGATCTCCGCGTAGCTGGAGCGAGCGTTGGCCATGAGACACGAAATGATTCGATGGTCGATGCTGTCCACACGCAACATTCTGCCCCAGATGACGCAATGTCGCGGCGTTGTTCGATGGTCCAGCTCGCCTTTACATTTCGATCCATGACGCTATCCATCTCCGGGCCGGGCGAGCCGATCACGCTGGACATCGCCACGCCCCTGGCGCCGACGCGCATGCCGACCACCCGTCGGTACCTCATGTGCCCGCCGACGTACTTCACGGTGGAGTACGCGATCAACCCGTGGATGGATCCGACCCGCCCCACCAGCACCTCGCTGGCAGTGGAGCAGTGGACGGCCCTGAAGGAGACCTACGAGCGCCTGGGCCACGAGGTCCACGTCATCGACCCGATCCCCGGCCTGCCCGACATGGTGTTCTCGGCCAACAGCGGCACCGTGATCGACGGCAGAGTCCTGGGCTCCCGCTTCCGGGCCCCCCAACGCTCAGCGGAAGCCGACCACTTCCGCCGCTGGTTCCTGGGCGCCGGCTACAAGTCGGTCGTCATGCCCACCGCCGTGAACGAGGCCGAGGGCGACTTCACCTGGACCGGCTCCCTGCTCCTGGCAGGCACGGGCTTCCGCACCGACCCTCTCGCGCACTCCGAGGCCCAAGAGGTCCTGGGCGTCCCCGTCGTCTCCCTGCAACTGGTCGACCCGCGCTTCTACCACCTCGACGTGGCGCTGTTCATGCTCGACGACCAGTCCTCCACTCCGCTGGTGGCCTACTACCCGGAGGCGTTCTCTCCCGGCTCGCAGCAGGTCCTGCGCAGGCTCTTCCCGGACGCCGTGATCGCCAACGACGACGACGCCGTGTGCCTCGGCCTCAACGCCGTTTCCGACGGCAAGCACGTCGTCATGCCTGTCGAGGCCACGCAT
>NZ_DATLEC010000096.1:0-4712 GCF_035525475.1 Lentzea sp.
TTCCAGCGACCGCCGGACTTCTGCTCGACGCCGTGCAGGGACAGACCCTGCTGCTGGCGGATAGCGCGGAGCTTGGCCCCCAGCGCCTTGGCGTAGTCGCCCATGTGGCGGTTCTCCGTTCATTCGCCCCGTCAGCAGTACTGGCGCGCCGCGGGGAGGCTTAGATCGATACGCAGAGTAATGATTACTCGCCGTGGTCGGCAGGTCAAGCTGATCTCAAGACGAGACGCGCGCCACGCATGGCGCACCACTCGGATGGTTGACCGTCCTCGGGTGATACCGTGCAGGTCAGCCCGGTTACAACCGGGTGTCCGACGTCCTTTAAGGACCCGTCCAGTGAGGCGGGGAAGGAGGTCCAGCCGTGGCGTCACGTCAACGTGGCGCGACGGATCCGGCCGGGGATCGCGAGATCCTGTCGGCCGGTGACGTCGCGCGCACCGTCGCCCGAATGGCCCATCAGATCATCGAGAAGACCGCTCTCGATGCACCCAGCGCACCCGACGTCGTCTTGATGGGTATTCCCAGCCGGGGAGCCCCCCTCGCACGGCGCCTAGCCGCTAAGATCGCCGAATTTTCCGGCCGGACGGTGCACGAGGGCACGCTCGACATCACCCTCTACCGCGACGACCTGCGCAGAGGCCCCACGAGGCCGCTGGAGACGACGAAGCTGCCCGAGGGCGGCATCGACGACAAGCTGGTCGTCCTCGTCGACGACGTCCTGTTCTCCGGCCGCACCATCCGCGCCGCGCTCGACGCCCTGCGCGACCACGGCCGTCCCCGCGCGGTGCAGCTCGCCGTGCTGGTCGACCGCGGGCACCGGGAGCTGCCGATCCGCGCGGACTACGTCGGCAAGAACCTGCCCACGTCCAAGACCGAGGACGTCGTCGTGATGCTCGAGGAGTTCGACGGCCGCGACGGAGTGGTGCTGAAGTGAAGCACCTGCTCTCCACCGACGGCCTCGACCGCGACCAGGCGATCGCGATCCTCGACACGGCGGACCGGCTCAAGCAGGCGCTGCTCGGCCGCGAGGTCCGCAAGCTGCCGACGTTGCGCGGCCGCACCGTGATCACGATGTTCTACGAGAACAGCACGCGCACGCGGGTGTCGTTCGAGATCGCCGGCAAGTGGATGTCCGCGGACGTGATCAACGTCAGCAGCTCCGGTTCCAGCGTCAGCAAGGGCGAGTCGTTGCGGGACACCGCGCTGACCCTGCAGGCCGCGGGCGCCGACTGCGTGATCGTGCGCCACCCGGCGTCCGGCGCGGCCCACCGGCTCGCGGGCTGGCTCAAGCACACCAGCACGTCCGTGGTGAACGCGGGCGACGGCATGCACGAGCACCCCACGCAGGCGCTGCTCGACGCCGCCACGTTGCGCGACCGCCTCGGCGGCCTCGACGGCCGCCGGGTCGCGATCGTCGGCGACGTCCTGCACAGCCGGGTCGCCAGGTCGAACGTGCACCTGCTCACCACGCTCGGCGCCGAGGTCACCCTGGTGGCCCCGCCGACGCTCCTGCCCACGGGCGTGGAGAAGTGGCCGGTCGCGGTCTCGCACGAGATCGACTCCGAGCTCGCCTCGCAGGACGCGGTGATGTTGCTGCGCGTGCAGGCCGAGCGCATGACCGGAGGGTTCTTCCCGAGCTCCCGCGAGTACTCGATCGCCTACGGCCTCAACGAGCGGCGCCTGAAGCTGCTGCCCGAGCACGCCGTCGTGCTGCACCCCGGCCCGATGCTGCGCGGCATGGAGATCGCCTCCGTCGTCGCCGACAGCCCGCAGGCCGCCATCACCGAGCAGGTCCGCAACGGTGTCCACGTGCGCATGGCCGTGCTGTACCACCTGCTTGCCCACGAGGAGGAAAACGCGTGAGGGAGCTCGCGACCGAACCGTCCAGCACTGCAAAACCCTTGCTTCTCAAGGGAGTCAGGCCCTACGGCGAGGGTGAACCGATCGACCTGCTGATCCGCGACGGCGTGATCGCGGAGGGCACGGACGAGAACGCCGAGATCATCGAAGGCAACGGCGCGGTCCTGCTTCCCGGATTCGTCGACCTCCACACCCACCTGCGCGAGCCGGGCCGCGAGGACACGGAGACCATCGAGACGGGGTCGCGTGCCGCCGCTCTCGGTGGCTACACGGCCGTCTTCGCCATGGCCAACACCGACCCGGTCGCCGACAACGCCGTCATCGTCGAGCACGTCGCCCGCCGCGGCCAGGAGGTCGGCCTCGTCGACGTCCACCCGGTCGGCGCCGTCACCGTCGGCCTGAAGGGCGAGAAGCTCGCCGAGCTCGGCACGATGGCCAGGAGCAAGGCGAACGTGCGCGTCTTCTCCGACGACGGCCACTGCGTGCACGACCCGTTGATCATGCGCCGTGCGCTGGAGTACTCGAAGGCGCTGGGCGCCGTCATCGCCCAGCACGCCGAGGAACCGCGCCTCACCGTCGGCGCGCAGGCGCACGAGGGCGAGAACGCCTCCCGGCTGGGCCTGCAGGGCTGGCCCGCCGCCGCCGAGGAGTCGATCGTCGCCCGCGACTGCCTGCTCGCCAAGCAGGTCGACGCGAGGCTGCACGTGTGCCACGTCAGCACCACCGGCACCGCGGACGTCCTGAGGTGGGCGAAGGCGCGTGGCACCAAGGTCAGCGCCGAGGTCACCCCGCACCACCTGATCCTGACCGACGACCGGTTGTCCACCTACGACCCGGTCAACAAGGTCAACCCGCCGCTGCGCACGCAGGCCGACGTCGACGCGCTGCGCCAGGCGCTCGCGGACGGCACCATCGACTGCGTCGCCACGGACCACGCCCCGCACGCGGTCCAGGACAAGGACTGCGAGTGGTCGGCCGCCCGGCCGGGCATGCTCGGACTGCAGACCGCGCTGAGCATCGTCGTCGAGACGATGGTGAGGACCGGCCTGCTGGACTGGCGCGGCGTCGCACGGGTGATGAGCGAGAGGCCCGCCGAGATCGCCGGACTGACCGACCAGGGCCGTCCGATCGAGGTCGGTGAGCCCGCGAACCTCGTGCTGGTCGACCCGGACGCGACGTGGACGGTGAACGGCGCGGAGCTCGCGAGCATCGCGGGCAACACCCCGTTCGAGGGCATGGAGCTGCCCGGCGCGGTGACGGCGACCATCTTGCGTGGCCGGGTTACCGCACTGGCGGGAAGGATTGCGGAATGACCCGCGTGCTGCTCGTACTGGCGGTTTTCCTGTTCTTCGCGCTCTGCGTCTACGGCATGTGGCACGGCTGGAAGCGACGCCAGCGCAAGCAGGCCGACCTGCCGGCGTTCCCCGCGACGCCGCCGGCGCTCGGTGAGGCGAAGCTCGCGACCACGGGCGTCTACATCGGAACGACGAACGCGGGCAACTGGCAGGACCGCATCCAGGTCGGCGACATCGGCCACCGCGCCGAGGCGACGTTGAGCCTGGTTCCGGAGGGCGTCGCCATCGAACGCGTTGGCGCGACGCCGATCTTCATCCCCGCCGAGTCCATTCGGGACGCCCGCACCGACCGCGGCCTCGCCGGGAAGGTCATGTTCAGCGAAGAAGGACTTCTGGTGGTCCAGTGGGAGAACGAAGGCCACCTCTTCGACACCGGCTTCCGCGGTGACGACAAAGACGTATACGACGAATGGGTAGTAGCTCTAGTGGGAGGCAAGGCGTGACGAACGCGGCATTGGTGCTGGAGGACGGTCGTGTCTTCCGCGGTGAGGCGTACGGAGCGACCGGCGTCTCGCTCGGTGAGGTCGTGTTCTCCACGGCTATGACCGGGTATCAGGAGACTTTGACGGATCCGTCGTATCACCGTCAGATCGTGGTGCAGACGGCGCCGCAGATCGGTAACACCGGGTGGAACGACGAGGATGACGAGTCGTCGAAGATCTGGGTGGCCGGGTATGTGGTCCGTGATCCCGCGCGTACGCCGTCGAACTGGCGGTCCAAGCGTGGCCTGGACGAGGAGCTGACGAATCAGGGCATCGTGGGCATCGCGGGTCTGGACACCCGCACGCTGACCCGCCACATCCGTGAGCAGGGCGCGATGCGCGCCGGTGTGTTCTCCGGTTCCGAGCTGACCGACGACGCGTCGATGGTCGAGCAGGTCAAGGCTTCCGCGCAGATGGTCGGCGCGAACCTCGCGGTCGATGTCACCACGGCCAAGCCGTACGTGGTCGAGGCCATCGGCGAGAAGAAGTTCACCGTCGCCGCGCTCGACCTCGGCATCAAGTCGAATACTCCGCGGATGATGGCGGCGCGGGGTATCGAGGTGCATGTGCTGCCGTTGACCAGTTCGTTCGAGGACATCCTGAAGGTCAGCCCGGACGGCCTGTTCCTCTCCAACGGTCCTGGTGACCCGGCGACGCAGGATCACGCGATCGCGCTGACCAAGGAAGCGTTGGGGCGCAAGCTGCCGTTGTTCGGTATCTGTTTCGGCAACCAGATCCTGGGTCGTGCGGTGGGTCGCGGGACGTACAAGATGCGCTACGGGCACCGTGGCATCAACATCCCGGTGATCGATGTGGCGACCGGCAAGGTGGCGATCACCTCGCAGAACCACGGGTTCGCGTTGGAGGGGACGCCGGGGGAGGAGTTCTCCTCGGAGTTCGGCCGCGCCGTGTTGTCGCACTACTGCCCGAACGACGGCACGGTCGAGGGTGTCCGGTTGCTGGATGCGCCGGCGTTCTCGGTGCAGTACCACCCTGAGGCGGCGGCGGGTCCGCA
>NZ_DATLEC010000268.1:0-4058 GCF_035525475.1 Lentzea sp.
TACGTGTCGACGCACTTCTCGACCGACCTCGAGGCGCAGGAGGCCGTCTACGAAGACGTCCGCATCCTGCTGCACCGCGAGAAGATCTCGGCGCTGGCCGACGTCCTCCCGATCCTCGAGAAGGTCGCGGAGTCCGGCAAGCCGCTGCTGATCATCGCCGAGGACGTCGAGGGCGAGGCCCTGTCCACGCTGGTGGTCAACGCCGTCCGCAAGACCCTGAAGGTCGTCGCCGTGAAGGCGCCGTTCTTCGGCGACCGCCGCAAGGCGTTCCTGGACGACCTCGCGGTCGTCACCGGCGGCGAGGTCATCTCCTCGGAGATCGGCCTGAAGCTGTCCGAGACCACGCTCGACCAGCTGGGTTCCGCCCGCAGGGTCGTCGTGACCAAGGACGACACCACGATCGTCGACGGCGGCGGCACCAAGGCCGACATCGCCGGCCGCGCGGAGCAGCTGCGCCGCGAGATCGAGGCCACGGACTCCGACTGGGACCGCGAGAAGCTCCAGGAGCGCCTCGCGAAGCTCTCCGGCGGCATCGCCGTGATCAAGGTCGGCGCCGCCACCGAGACCGAGCTCAAGGAGCGCAAGCACCGCATCGAGGACGCGGTCGCCGCCACCAAGGCCGCGGTCGAGGAGGGCATCGTGCCCGGCGGTGGTTCCGCGCTGGTCCACGCCTCCAAGGTGCTGGACGGCGGCCTGGACCTCACCGGTGACGAGGCCACGGGTGTCTCGCTCGTCGCGAAGGCCCTGTCCGCGCCGCTGTTCTGGATCGCCGCGAACTCCGGCCTCGAGGGCGCCGTCGTGGTGAACAAGGTCCGCGAGGGCGACTGGGGCTTCGGCATCAACGCCGCCTCGCTCGAGTACGGCGACCTGCTGGAGCAGGGCATCATCGACCCGGTCAAGGTCACGCGTTCCGCCGTCGCGAACGCCGCCTCGATCGCGCGCATGGTGCTCACGACCGAAAGCGCCATCGTCGAGAAGAAGGTGGGCGAGCCCGCCTCCGCCGCGGCCGGACACGGCCACGGTCACGGCCACGGGCACTGAGTTGTCTGTCCCGCCTCCGGCGGGACGGCGAGTTCGCCGGGAAGCCGGCCGTCCGGCCGACTCGCTCGCACCGAAATGGGCTTCGCCGATTTCGGTGCGAGCGGGTGACCGGACGACCGGCGCGAACTCGCGAAACCTGTGCGTGGACGACCGGCGCGAACTCGCGAAAGCTGTGCGTGGACGACCGGCGTGAACCCGCTAAGCCAACTCGCGGCGTGAACCCGAATCTGGGCTCGTGGCGTGAACTCGCGGTAGTGGACTGCGTTCGCTGAGTGTGCGCGCGCGGTTCTGGCTCCAAAGACCGGGTCGGCACCAATCGTTTGGTGCCGACCCGGTTTTGTGTTCAGACCATTGTCAGTTGGCGTTTGCGCGCCTTGATGATGTTGTCGCGCTCCGATTCCGAGAGCCCGCCCCAGATTCCGTAGGGTTCCTGCACGGCCAGCGCGTGTTTGCGGCACAACTCCAGCACCGGGCAGGCGAGGCAGACCGCCTTGGCGCGAGCTTCCCGCCGTGCTCTCGCCGGACCCCGTTCGCCGTCGGGGTGGAAGAAGAACGCGCTGTCCATGCCGCGGCACGAACCTCGCATCTGCCAGTCCCACAAATCTGCGTTGGGACCGGGGAGCCTTCGGGTGTCCGCCATCGAGACCGCCTCCGTGACGACTGCTCCATTCGGCTTAATGATGATCCACCGTAGAACCGCGTCAAAGCTTGTTCAAGAGGCTGAAGACCCTTATCAACTGATGGGTGACGGCACGCGTGTTCGATCACGCACCGCCCGGAGTTGCCGCCCGGATGAGGTGAACGGACGATGGCTGCCGTGATGACCCAGCCGGAGCACGGACCCGCCGGTGGTCATACGGGTGAACCCCTCCTCCCAGTCGCCGCGGTGGCCAGGCGGCTCGGTGTGGCACCCGCGACGCTGCGCACCTGGGACCGCCGCTACGGCCTCGGTCCGAGCGGCCACACCATCGGGCGGCACCGGAAGTACGGGCCACTCGACGTCGCTCGGCTGGAATTGATGCAACACGCTCTTCTTCGTGGCGCGTCTCCGTCCGAGGCGGCCCGTTTCGCGCTCGAGGAGAAATCCTCGATGACGCACGGCGAAGTTCCCGTCAGCCCATCGGGTGGTGGCCGCGGCCTGAAAATGCCGGGGGCGTCCCGGTTGGCGCGCGGACTGGGCAGGGCCGCGGTCGCGATGGACTCCATCGCCGTCCAGGGAATGCTCGCCGACTCGCTCGCGTCCGACGGAGTGATCGCGACGTGGAATGAGGTCGTGCGCCCCGTGCTCACCGCCGTCGCCGCGAAGTGGCAGCTGTCCGGAACCGGCGTCGAGGTGGAGCACCTGTTGAACGAGTGCGTGCTCGCGGCATTCGTGCGCGCGACGCCGCTCGTCACTCTCGGGCGCAACCATCGGCCCGTGCTGCTGGCGTGCATGCCGGAGGAAAGGCACAACCTTCCTCTCTATCCACTGGCCGCCGAGCTGGCGCACCGCGGCGTGGTCGTCCGGCAACTGGGTGCGGCGCTGCCGATGGACGCGCTGACCTCCGCCGTGCGCCGCACCGCGCCCTCCGCGGTGGTGCTGTGGGCGCAGCTGCCGCAGTACGCCGATCCGGGGGTGATCACCGCTTTGCCGCGCACCCGCCAGCAGGTGCGGGTGTTCGTGGGCGGACCCGGATGGCGTCGCGGGGTGGTCACCGCGCCGGCCGAGCGCGTGGACGACCTCGCCGCCGCGGTCGCCGCCGTGGAGAGCGCGGTGACCTGACTCCCGGCGCCGGCGGCAGACTCCTCCTCATGGAAGAGGAGCTGCGCCGAGCCGCGTTCGGTGACTCACCCGATCTCCCCGTCTGGCCCGCGCTGGCGTCCTCCAGCTCGCGAGCCCGCTGGCTGGCCGCCGTCGTGCTCGGCGGCCAGGGCCACTACGCCGCCGCGGCGACCGTGCTGGACGTGCTCCGCCACGACTCCGACCCGGTGATCGCCTCCCTCTCCCTCTCCACCCGTGCGTCCCACCACCGCCAGCTGGGCGCGCACCACCTCGCACGGGCCCTCGACGGCGCCGCCCTCGCGCGCGTCCGGTCCTCGGGTGGCGACGACCGGGACGGGGTCGACGCGGCCGGTGCCAGGGCGGACGCCCTGCTCGGCCTCGCCGCCGACTCGCTGGGAGCCGGACGGCTGGCGGAAGCGCGACGGCTGCTCGCGCGGGTCGAGACGACGTCGTGGAGGGGCCGGGTCCGGCGCGGCTGGGTGACCGCGGAGATCGAGCTGGCGTCGGACAACGCGCGCGCCGCCGTCGCACCCGCCGAGGAAGCTCACGGGGTGGCGACGAGCAGGAAGGCGCTGCGCCACGAGCTCAAGTCGGCGCTCGTCCTGGGCACCTCGTTGGTCGTGTGGGGGACACCCGACGGCCTGAAAAGAGGGAGTAAACTAGTACGGTGTGAGCTAAATCACAGTGTAGAAAAGGGGCTGCATCCGTTGGTCTGGCCGAGCGCGCTCGTCCTGGCGGGCCGGCTCGCGGCGACGGGCGCGGACGCCGTCGAGCGGGCGGCGGAGGCTCTGAGCTGCGTGTTGCGGAGAGCTGATCCCGTCAGTCGCCGGGTCGCCCACGACTCCCCGTGGATGCCGACGGGGCTGCTCCGTTCCGGGGAACCCCCGAACGCAGACCCACGGACGAACTTCTTGACGGATTAAGCACCAGATCGTGTCAAGGTCGGGCCTTCAGCGTCCGATAGGGGAGATGGAACGTCACTCGGCTGCAGGAAAGGAGTCCCCGTGACCACGGTCCTTATTTGCGACGACCGGCGCAGTGTGCGGGAGGGTCTCACCCGCGTGATGTCGGCTGTCCCCGGGGTTAGCCGCATCGACTGCGTAGCGCACGGTGACGAGTTGTTGGCTCGCTTTTCAAGGCAGCCGGTCGACGTCGTCCTGGTGGGAACCCAGCGCGCCGTCCCGACCGGGGTTGAAGCTACCCGTCGGCTCGTCTCCGCGAATCCGCAGGCAAACGTCATCGTCTTCGGAGCACC
>NZ_DATLEC010000110.1:0-4688 GCF_035525475.1 Lentzea sp.
GAAGTCGTGGATCGCCCAGTACAACCCCGGCACCAAGACCGCCATCACCGAGTACAACTGGGGCGCCCTGGACGACATCAACGGTGCGCTGGCACAGGCCGACATCCTCGGCGTCTTCGGTCGCGAGGGCCTCGACCTCGCGACGATGTGGGGCGAGCCCAAACCGACCGATCCGGGTGCGTACGCGTTCCGGATGTACCGGAACTACGACGGCGCCGGCAGCCGGTTCGGCGACGTCAGCACGTCGGCGACCTCCGCCGACCAGGGCCGGCTGGCGGTGTACGCGGCGCAGCGCTCGTCCGACAGCGCGCTGACCGTCATGGTCGTCAACAAGACCGGCGACGACCTGACCTCGCCGCTGTCGGTGGCCGGGTTCGACGCCGCCGGTGCGGCGCAACGGTTCACGTACGGTCCGGCGAATCTGGGCGCCATCGTGCGCGGCGATCTCCAGGTGAGCGACGGCCACGTCGACACGACGTACCCGGCGAACTCCATCACGCTGCTGGTTCTGCCGCCGGCCGGGTGCTCGGCGAGCCTGCAGGTCGACGGTGACTGGAACACGGGACACGTCGCGACGGTGACGGTCACCAACGACCGCCGCACGGCGATGGCCGGATGGCGGGTGAGCTGGACGTGGCCCGCCGGCCGGCAGGTCACCCACTCGTGGAACACGAGCCTGGAGCAGGACGGCACCCGCGTGGTCGCCGGGAACGCCGGGTGGAACGGCTCGATCGGTGCGGGTGGCAGCACCAGCTTCGGGTTCCTGGCCACCGGTGGAGCGACACCACTGACGCTGACCTGCACTCCCACCTGAGCATCACGGCACCCGCCGCGCAGTGAAAGGTCCCCTCGAGGAACGTCACTTCCGCCCACTGTCGTGTTCGGACAGTCGGTCCAGGAGCTCGGTCAAGGTGCCGAGCAGAGCGTGCTCGCCTGGCTCCAGAGTCGTCTCGATGGCTTGAGCAACCCAGTCGCGCCTGGCCCCGCGGTCCCGATCCAGCGCGGCGCGACCCTGTGCGGTGAGCGTCAGCAGAAATCCCCTGCCGTCCCCGGGGTCGTTCCGCCGGGCGATGAAGCCCAGGGTCTCCAGGTCTTTCACGGTGCGGCTCTGACTCTGGTGGCGCACACCGCGACGCTGGGCGAGAGACGCGGTCGACGCGTCACCCTCGCGGTCGAGCAGACCCAGGGTCTGCGCCAGAGGTGGCGCCAGAGAGTCTGAGTGCTCGCGTGTCGCACGTACGAACCTGCCGACGGAGGCCCGCAGCCGCTCGGCGAGGTGATCCTGGTCAACCACGGGCCAACTGTACAGCCCGGCTGTATTTGTCCCGCTTGGCCAGAAACACAGCAAAGCTGTACAGTTTGGCTGTACCCAAGATCCGTAGGACTCGAACGGAACCGACATGAAGCTGACCAAGTTCGCCCACGCCTGCGTCACCCTGGAAAAGGATGGGGCGAAGATCGTGCTGGACCCCGGCACGCTCACCCCCGACGCGAAGGACGCCGTCGCCGGAGCCGCGGCTGTGCTAGTCACCCACGAGCACTTCGACCACTTCGACGACGCCCTGCTCGCGGCAGCCCTCGACGCCGACCACGACCTGCGCGTCTTCGGGCCGCGGGCTGTTCTCGAGAAGCTCGGCGACCACGAAGGACGCGTGCGGGCCGTCGAGGCCGGGGACACCATCGACGTCGGCGGGTTCCGCGTCTCGGTCCACGGGGACCGGCACGCCACGATCCACGCGGACATCCCCTGCGTGGACAACGTCGGCTACCTGGTCGACGAGGCGGTGTTCCACCCGGGCGACGCCTACTTCACCCCCGTGGCGCCCGTCGACACCCTGCTGCTGCCCACCAGCGGCCCCTGGACCGTCCTGGGCCAGGCGGTCGACTACGTGCGGGCGGTCAAGCCCCGCCGGGTGGTCCAGATCCACGAGCTGATGCTCAGCGAACTGGGCCAGAACGCCACCGCGACATTCGTCGCCAACCTCACCGGCGTCGAGGAAACCCTGCTGGCTCCCGGCCAGAGCATCAGCCTGTGAGCTCAGCCGGGCCTCCTCGGCGGCCATGATCCCGATGCTCTCCCGCCGCCCAGTAGGGTTCGCCGCATCGGATTCCGTTGTGGGGGCGAAGGGTTCTGAACTGTGCTGGATCAGGTGCGGTGGACGCTGGACGCCATCCTCTTCGTGTTCTCGGATCCGCTGACCACGGGCGGCGTGGTGGTCGGAGCGGTGGTGCTGGGCTCGAGCGCGTGGTTCGCGGCGCGGAGGTTCGGGTGGCGGCCGGTTCCCTCCGTGTTCGCGGGGATCTTCCTCGGCCTCGTGCTCGCCCTGACGTTCTCGCGGTCCCAACCGAGCTGGGCGTTGGTCGGCACGCAGTTCTGCCTCCTCAACGGCTTCTCACTGCGCGGAGTGTCGGAGCTGTTCAACGCGCTGCTGTTCGTACCGCTGGTGTGGTGCGCGGTGCTCGCGACACGACGGCCGCTCGTGGTGCTGGTCTCGGCGGTGGCGTCGAGCGCGGTGATCGAGGTCCTGCAGCCGCTCGTCGGGCGCGGTCTGTGCGAGACGCAGGACTTGTTCAACAACAGCGCCGGAGCCGTGGTGGCGGCTGCTCTCGCGGCCGGTTACGTGGCATTGCGCGACCGCACGGCGGTACACCGGTGAATGGGGCCCCATCGACGACGTCGCCAGACCGCGGGCGCACACGTTCTCACGTGGTCACGCCGCTGTTCGTGGTCGGCACCTCAACTGAGTCACGGGCAGAAATCCTCGCCGTTGCCGTATTTGACCCCGTCGAATTCCACCCAGCCCGAGATGTGCGCGCAACGCCCTTCCATGCCACCGACGTAGATCGCTCCGGCGTACCGGTCGTAGTAACCGTTGTCGTACCAGGAAGTCTTCCAGTCAAGGCGCCGGATGCGAACCTCCATGTGGTGTCGGCCGTCAGCCACGTCGTAGGTCATGGCGCAGAGCTGGCCGCTGCCCTCGGAAGTCCAGTACACGTCGATGTAGGCGTTGCCGACCGGCAGCTGCACTGCGTCGAATCGACTGCCTTTGCAATAGGAGAACGGGCCGGCATAACCAGGAGGCGCGTCGTTCGGATCTGTCGCCATGGCGACTCCGGTCTCCCCCGCAACAGCGAGCGTCATCGCTACAACCATCACGGACAGAACGCGCCTCGTTCCAGTGCTGAGCCTGCCCATCGAAGCCCCCTCACATCGACAGAATTCGAGCTTGACCAGAGTAACGGAGGCACATCGTCATGAAAGTGTTTTCACGACGTTTTGGTCTGCCCTGGGCAAGTGCGCGATCGTGAGTCGTCATCTGACGCGGGTGTTGTCAGATGGCTGCCGACGATGACCGACCAGGCACCTGGTCGCGCCACCGGTTGTCCTCTGGTTCGCGCAGCAGCGGCAGGCGGTCACGCGAGTACCGGGTCCCTCCGGAGCCGACTTCAGGTCATCATCGCGAAACCGCTGAGACGAGTGAAGCCTGCTCGCCAAGTTCGGCGCCTGTCTTCCGGGATGCGTGCGTGTCCTTCGGGCAATCAGGAGAGCGCAGGGCTGAGCTGGAAGCGCGCGACGCCGCCAGCCGGGAGAACGTCGACAACTTGACGGCTGACCTGCGTCGCCGGACGAGTGGCAGGTGGCGCAGTACGAACGCGGGCGGAGATTCGCCACGCACCGCTTCCCCACGCTGTTCGAAGCCGGGGCGTACCTGCTCGGCACGCTGACGATCCTGCCCGCTCGCCTGCGCGCGGGCGGTGCCGGCACCAGCACCGTCGCCGCCCTCGACGACTGGCCGGTCCAGCCCCTGCCCGGCGAGCCTCCGCTGACCCTGCCGGCGCACAGGCGGATGGTGCCGCTGATGGCGGGCAGGGAGGTCGTCCGGCCCGGCGGGGGTCGCGGCTACCCGTTGCCGCGCTCGGTCGGCGAGCACCTCGCCGACGGCAGCCTCGCCGACATCACCGGCGGGGAGTGAGCCGCGCTCCGGACGTGCGTGAGATCGCCGCTCAACGGGGTGCGGCCCGGTGCCGGCGATCTCGTACGCGACGACCGGGCTCGTGGGTTCGCACTCGGTGATCAGTCCGCGAGGACCGGTCACCGAGTACCGACCGCCTCGTCGAGGAAGCCGCCCGACTGGTGGCGCCACAGCTTCGCGTACGTCCCGTCGACGTCGAGCAGTTCCGCGTGGGTGCCCTGTTCGACGATCCGGCCGCGGTCGAGCACGATCAGCCGGTCCATCCGCACGACCGTGCTCAGCCGGTGGGCCACGACGATCGTGGTGCGGTCCTCCATGAGCCGCCACAGCGCCTCCTGGACCAGCACCTCGCTCTCCGAGTCCAGCGCGCTGGTCGCCTCGTCCAGCAGCAGGACCGGCGCGTCACGCAGGACGGCGCGGGCCAGCGCGACCCGCTGCCGCTGTCCGCCGGACAGTTTGATGCCGCGTTCGCCGACCATCGTGTCGAACCCGTCGGGCAGCGCGTCCACGAACTCCGTCACGTGCGCGGCCTGCGCGGCGCGGTGGATCTCGGCGTCGGTCGCGCCCGGCCGTGCGAACGCGATGTTCTCGCGCAGCGTCCGGTGGAACATGGCAGGGTCCTGGGGCACGTACCCGATCAGGCCGCGCAGGTCGGCCTGGCTCAGTCGGGCGATGTCCTGGCCGCCGACGAGGATGCGGCCGCGGTCGACGTCC
>NZ_DATLEC010000038.1:0-47674 GCF_035525475.1 Lentzea sp.
CCACGCTGTCGATCCCGTTGAGGGACAACAGGTGCGAGAGCATCAACCCCGCCGGTCCGGCACCGACGATGCCGACCTGGGTGCGCGTCATGAGGGCTCCTCCACGAGCGGAACGGGAAGCAGTGCCGGGAGATCGGCGAGCTCGATGCCGAGCACGCACACGTCGAGGTGACCGCCGCGCATCATCGTGAACGAGCCGGCCGGGATGTCAGACGCCACCAGCTTCGCCAGCGCCTGCCGGTCGATCATGCCAGGCGTCCGATGTGGACGACACTGTCGACGTAGATGCCCGGTGTCACAACGTGTTCGGGGTCGATTTTCTCGAACTCTTCGACCTGCAGGACGGTGGTCGTCGCCGCCGCGGCGTCCTGTGCGGTCTTGTGAACGTTCACGAGCCCTCCCGGAGAACCTGTCTCGCCACGGAGAACGCGTGGTTCGCCGCCGGCACCCCGCAGTAGATCGCGCTCTGCAGGATCACCTCGCCGATCTCGTCCTCGCTCAACCCGTTGCGCAGCGCCGCCGCCACGTGCAGCTTGAGCTCGTCCCAGTGCCCGCGCGCGATCAGCGCCGTGAGCGTGATCGCGCTCCGCATCCGCCGGTCGAGGCCGGGCCGGGTCCACACCTCGCCCCACGCGTACTTGGTGATGAACTCCTGGAAGTCGCGCGTGAAGTCGTCCGGGGCCGCCCGGTCGACGTGCGCGTCCCCGAGCACCTCGCGCCGGACCTTCATGCCTTCGTCGTAGGACACCGCATCTCCTCCAGCACCTCGGCGATCACGCCCGCCACCGCCACCGGGTCCTCCACGGGCGGCAGATGCCCGCACCCGCCGAGGACTCGGTCGGCGCCGTCCGGCGACACCACGACGTCGTGCTCGCCGACCAGCACCCTCACCGGTTTCACGGCCGCACCGGCCTCGAACTCCGCCAACGCCTCGCAAGCGTGTGCGTACGACTCCCGGTCGGTCTCCGCCAACGCCTTCAGCATCGCTCCGGCCGTCTCCGGCTTCCGCACGATGAACCCCGGCGCGAACCACCGCTGCGCCGATCCTTCGACCATCACCGGAGTTCCGGCCCTGCGCACGAGGGCGGCCCGCTCGTGCCACATCCCGGGCAGCCCGATCCGGCGTGCCGCGCCGATGCACACGACCGCGTCGAACGGGCTGTCGCGCCTGCTCGCCAGCTCGAACCCGACCGCGCCACCGAACGACACCCCGGCGTACGCGACCGGCCTGCCACCGGCGAGTGCCGCGACCCGGTTTCCCAGTTCGCCGGCGATGTCCTGGACCGTGAACGGTCCGGCTGCGGTCCGGCCGGCGCCGTGGCCGGGCAGGTCCCAGCCGATGACCTCACTGCCCAGTGCCTGCACGCAGTCCCGCCACAGCATCGCCACTGACGTGCCGAGGGAAGGACCGACGACGATCAGCCGTTCGGATGACTCCGACCCCGCGAGGCGAGTCAGGCTCAGCTCAGCCGCCATTTCCGTCAGACCCCTTTGGGACGATGGGAGTGGGGGCTTCGTGCTCCCCCCGGAGGGGGCCCAGTCGGGATCGATCCAGTCGGGATCGATCCAGTCGGGATCGATCCCGAAGAAGCGCCTGGTCGATGAACGCGTGGGTGGCGCCGAGGTAGGCCGCGGGGTCCGTTCCACCGCCCCGCTCGGCGAGCAGGTCCCCGGCGGCCTCGGCCGCCCGCCGCGCCATCACGTCCGCGTGCACCTCGAGTCCCTCCACCAGCTCCGCCGCCTGCGAAGCCGCCACCACCGCCAGCTCCAGCAACGACCGCAGCGCCGGCCACTCGGCGTGCCAAGCCCCGTCCGGCCGCTCGTCCACGGCCCGGGAGGCGCACAGGTGCAGCTGCGCCCCCAGCTGCGGGGCCTGCAACGCGGCGCTGTTCACCAGCACCGACAGCACGGGGTTCCGCTTGTGCGGCATCGTCGACGACCCGCCCCGCCCGGCCACCGCGCCCTCGGACACCTCACCGATCTCGGGCCGCCCCAGCGTCAGCACGTCACCGGCGACGACCCCGAGCACGTCGCACACCCCCACCAGCGCGTCGCCGAGACGCGTCACCGGCGCGCGGTACGTGTGCCAGGGCATCCCGGGCCACGACAGCCCCAGGTGCGAGGCGAACGAGGCGGCCGCGGTCAGCGGGTCCACCACCGAGGCCGCGCGCGACAACGTCCCCGCCGCTCCCCCGCACTGCACCGGCAGCGACACACCGGACAGCGCGTCCAGGCAGTCGAGCACCCCCGTCAGCCACCGCGCGGCCTTGAGCCCGAACGTGATCGGCACGGCGAACTGCGTCAGCGTCCGTCCCGCCATCACGCTCGACCGGTGCTCCGAAGCCAGCGCGGCCAACGCACCGGCCAGTCGCTCCAAGTCCGCCGACACGCGCGTCAACACGTTGCGCGCCAACAGCATGAAAGCGGTGTCGAGCACGTCCTGACTGGTCAGTCCGGTGTGGACGGGAACGGACACCTGCGACCGGATCGCCGACACCAGCGGCAGCACCGGGTTGCCCGCGGCCTCCACCTCGGCGGGATCCAGTTCCGGCACCGACACGGAGATCGACGAGCCGAGCACGCGGGCCCACGCCACCTCGACCTCGACCAGCGCGCGCACCAACGCCGCGTCGTCGACGAGGCCGGCGGCGCGATGAGAACCAGGCAGCACGATCACGTCCGCGGGTACTCGAAGAACACCGTCTCGGACGGCCCCTGCAGGTGGATGTCGAACCGCAGCCGGCCGTCGTCCTCGCGCGACGCCACCAGCCCGTCGACGGCCTCGGCGGCTCCTGGCAGGTAGACGCGCGTGAACAACCGGTCGAGCAGGCCGCGCGCGAACAGCGTCACCGCGAAGAACGGCAGGCCCGGCTCGATCGTGCTGAACCAGTAGTGCCCGGCGCCGTCGGTGCAGCACCGGCCCCAGCCCGTGAACCCGGCACCGCGCCGCCGCAGCGACCCTTCCACCTCGGGCACCACGCCGGAGGCGTCGGCCTGGCGGATCTCGATCATCGCGTCGGGCACCGGGGTGCCCGCGCCGTCGAACACGTAGCCGTGCAGCACCACGGATCCGGCCGAGCCGAACGGCACCAGTTCCGCGTCGCCGGGGAACGCCAGTGCGTGGTGGAAGAACGGGCCGACGGTCTGCCCGGGAGTCGCCTCAGTCATCGGAAGGCTCCATGTAGGTCGCGTGGCTGCCGGTCAACACGATGTCCCAGCGATAGCCGAGCAGCCACTCGTGTTCCGACAGCGAGTGGTCGTAGGACGCGACCAACCGCGACAGGGCAGCGGGATCGGTGATCGACTGGGCGATCGGGTCCAACGCCAGCAGCTGGTCGCCGGGGAAGTACATCTGGGTGATCAGGCGCTGGGTGAAGTCCGTGCCGAACAGCGAGAAGTGGATGTGCGCAGGCCGCCAGGCGTTGTGGTGGTTGCGCCACGGGTAGGGGCCCGGCTTGATCGATGTGAACGTGTACCAGCCGTCGTCGTCGGTGAGGCAGCGTCCGACGCCGGTGAAGTTCGGGTCGAGCGGCGCCGGGTGCTGATCGCCCTGGTGCGAGTAGCGGCCCGCGGAGTTGGCCTGCCAGATCTCGACGAGCTGGCGGCGCACCGGGCGTCCGTCGCCGTCGAGGACGCGGCCGTGCACGCGGATGCGTTCGCCGACCGGCGCGCCACCGCGTTGCACGGTCAGGTCGGCCTCGATCGGGTTCACGTCGGAGTGGCCGAAGACCGGCGCCACCAGCTCGGCTCCCTCGGGATCGACGAGCTGGAGCTCCTTCGTGGGGTGACGCAGCCGCGTGCTGCGGTACGGGGCGAAGTCCAGCAGCGGCGCACCTGCCGGTGAGTCCGCCTGGATCTTCGCGATCTCGTCGCTGATCTCGTGCTGGCTGCTCGTCACGCGATCGAACGTTAGGGACGAGACCACCGAGCGTCGACCGAAGCTTTCCGCTGAACGGAAACCTTGCCGAACTTGACGCGCCTGAGACGACCGCTCATATTGGGTGGTATGCCGAGGGCCAGTGTGCGGGAGCAGATCGTCGACGCCGCGTTCGAGCAGTTCCACCGCCACGGCTACAACGCGTGCGGCGTCAAGCTGATCACCGACAGCGCCGGCGTGCCCAAGGGCTCGTTCTACAACCACTTCGAGAGCAAGGAAGCCCTCGCCCTCGTCGTGATGGACCGCTACGGCGCGACCAGGCACCTCGACAAGCTCGCCGAGGCGTCGGTGCCGCCGCTCACCAGGCTGCGCGACCACTTCGAGGCGCTCGCGC
Source organism: Lentzea sp. (assembly GCF_035525475.1). Classification (GTDB taxonomy): domain Bacteria; phylum Actinomycetota; class Actinomycetes; order Mycobacteriales; family Pseudonocardiaceae; genus Lentzea. Next base: position 4,272 of record NZ_DATLEC010000038.1, read on the forward strand.
AGGACATCATCGACCTCGGCTACGAACGCGGCTGCGTCTTCGGCAACTTCAGCACCGAGGCGGCCGACCACATTCCCGCGATCCGCGACGGCGTCCGGACCGCCTTCGACCTCTGGGCCACGGCGATCGCGGCCGTGATCAGCGAGGCGCAGGAGGACGGGTCGGTCACCTCGGCCACCGACGCCGAGACCCTCGCCCGGTTCCTGCTCAACGCCTGGGAGGGCGCGATCGTCGGCGAACGCGCCGCCAAGGACGGGTCGTCGTTCGCCGCGTTCTTCACGGTCGCGTTCGAGGCCGTCCTGCGCTGACTGCCGCTCCACCACGACCGACGGTCCTCAGACCCTCGATGAGCTCGTGGTCTCCTGCTGAGGAATCAGCGTGCCGCGGACTTCGTTCGGGACAACGGGGCAGCCTCGGGTCTCCAGCAGGACAGGGCTTCCAGTCATCTACCGCTCAGGCGGCGCTTTGGTGGCCGACGCGGCGACGAACGCCACCATCAACGCGACGGGGACGAGCAGGAGCGCGTTGAGGATGCCGACCTCGCTCGCCAGCAAGCCGAGCACGGGTGGGCCGGCCAGGAACGCGGTGTAGCCCAGCGAACTCACCACCGAGACCCTGGCTGCCGACCTGGCAGGATCTCCGTCGCCCGCCGCGCTGATCCCGACCGGGAAGCCCAGGGCCGCGCCCAGCCCCCACAGCAATGCCCCCATGACGGCGACGACGGTCGCGCCGCCGAACAGCACGAGCAGCAGTCCGAGTAGCGCGACCGCCGCTGACGCACGCAACACCGACGCCCGGCCGTACCGCCGCAGCGCCCATCCGCCGGTCAACCTGCCGATCGTCACAGCCGTCACGAACACCGCGTAGGCGACGGCGCCGAAGGTCTCGCCGACCCGGTAGCCGTCGACGAACGCGATCGCGATCCAGTCGTTCGCCGACCCTTCGGTGAAAGCGAAGCCGAGCACCAGCAGACCGATCATCAGTGTGCGCGGCTCGCGCCAGGCCACCAGCAGGCCAGATTTCCCCGCTGCTTCCCGCATCCTCCGCCGTGCGGTGAGGAACCGCCTGCTGACCACCGTGAGAACCGCCGGAACCACAACCGCCAGCACGAACAGCTGCCAGAACAACGGAATCCCGGCAGCCGCGCACGCCGCGCCGATCCCCGCGCCCGCGATCGTGCCGATGCTGAACACCGCGTGCAGTCCGGGTAGCAGCGGCGTTCCGGAATGCCGCTCGATGTCGACGCCCTCGACGTTGATCGCGACGTCCCACAGCCCGTTGCCCAGGCCGACCGTGATCAGTCCCGCCGCGGCGAGCGGCACCGACGCCACGACGAGTCCTGCGCCGAGGACGCCGAGTCCGGCGCCCACGGCCGCCCCGCCCAGCACCACCGCGGGCGTCGCGCCGACGCGGTGCACAACCGGTCCCGCGATGGGCAGCCCCGCGATCGCCCCACCGGAGAAGCAAAGCAGCAGCAGGCCCAGCTGTCCGGACGACAGTCCGAGGGTGTCGCGGATGGCGGGTACCCTGGCGATCATCGCGGCGAACGCCACCCCCTTCACCGCGAACGCGATCGCGAGCGCCGTCCGAGCTCGTCGCAACGCCGTCAACGCGACTTCATCGACTTGTGACATCGTCAGCTCTCGTTCGGCTCTGATGTGCACATCAGCGCACGGTCAGCTCGGGGAACGGCACGATGAACATGCCCCCGCCACCGGTGAAGTCCACCGTCTTGGCGGTGATGTCCGCGCTGAAGTTCCACGCGAACAACACGCAGTAGTCAGACTCGTCGGGGGTGAGTTCGCTCGGCGGCCGGATCGGGATGCCGGAGCCGGGGACGTACAGCCCGATCTTCTTGGGGTTGTCGTCGGCGATCCAGTTCACGGCATGGCCGATCCCCGCTTGCGACATGAGGGTGACCGCCCTGGCCGATGCGCCGTAGCCGCAGATGCGCTTCCCGCTCGCGTGCAGACTGCCGACGACGTCGCACAGCATGGTGTTGACCCGCGAGACGCGGGCGGCGAACCGGCGCAGGAGGCTGCCGTCGGTCAACCCCGCATCGTCCTCCCTGCGCAGGAGGTCGGTCACCCTCGGGCTGATGTCCGCCTGGGTGAGCCCGTCGGCGAGTTTCACCCAGCACCGGATCGAACCACCCTGAGTGGGTACCTCCTCGACGTCCACGACCTCCATGCCGTGCCGGTTCACCGCGGAACGCATGGTGCGCAGCGAGAAGTAGGCCACGTGCTCGTGGTAGATGAACTCGTACATCCCCTCGGTGACCATGGGCAGCAGGTGCGCGGCCTCGAAGACGCCGTGTGACGTCGGCATCAGCAGCGCCCGCACTCCGCGCAGGGTGCTGTTCAGATCGCTGACGTGCGCGAGGACGTTGTTCGCCAGCACGATGTCGGCCGGCCCGAACTCGGCCATGACCCGCTCGGCGACCCGCTCGTCGAAGTGTTCCGGGTACGTGGGAATCCCCGACTCCGTGGCCTGGCGGGCGAGTTCCACCGCCGGGTCGACGCCCAGCACGCGCATCCCCTGGTCAGCGAAGGCGCGCAGCAGGGTGCCGTCGTTGGACCCGACTTCGACGATCGCCGAGCCGGGTGGGATCGCGTGTCTGGCGATGAGGTAGGCGGCGAGCGCACCGAAGTGCCGGACCAGTCCGGGCGCCGCGCCGGTGGCGTACTTGTAGTCGCGGAACAGCAGATCGCGGGATATGCGGTCAGCCAGCTGCACCAGTCCGCATTCCCGGCACCGGGACAGCCGGAGCGGGTAGGTGGCGGCCGCCTGGGCTTCATCGGCCGTCGCGGCGAGGGCGTTCGCAGGAGGAGTGGGCCGCAGCGTGATGACCTCGTCGAGCGATCGCGCCATGCACAGCAGGCAGGAACCAGGCTCGCCGTCGGTCATGTCGTCTTCCTCAGGTGCGCCGGAGGGAGGATCAGCCGGTCGATGCCGGTCAGGTGTTCGGCCACCTCCGGCCTGACCTCCATCGGCGACACCCGGACGACCTCGTTCTCGTAGTTGTCGCCCTTGCGGTCCCAGTCGGACAGGGCGAGGAACACGGTGTCCTCGGCGAACACCGTGCAGTGCGACACACCGGGCGGGCTGACCACCGACTGACCGGGACCCACCTCGGTCACCGCGAGGTGCTTGTCCAGCCCTTCCTCGATGTAGATCATCAGGCCGGACACGACGTACATGAGGTGGCTCTCGTTGAGGTGGTAGTGGTTGCCGCGCACGGCACCCGCGAACGACTCGATCACCGTCGCACCGGCCACGGCGAAGGACGGGAGCGAGATGATCCGGCCGCGGTCGTCGGTGTACACGGCATCGGGGAGGATGATTTGCTCGGACATCGGGGCGCCTCCTGTTCGGCGGTGCGGATCACGAAACGACGAGCGAGTCGACGTTCCACCGGAATTCGTCGTCCAGCTGCCCTCCCGCGCGCATGGCGAGGAGGAACTCACGCCGGTCGGTGTCGGCCCACCCGTCCCGGGCCGCGCGCATCCGCAGCCGCAACTTGCCCTGGTAGGCCGCGACAACCTCGCGCATCCCGTCAGCCACCGAGCAGGTCGGGGCGAAGCCGCCGAAACTGTTCAGGAACTTGTCGAAGCACACCACGTAGCTGCGGCCGTCGACAGCGGGGACGTGGGACACGGACAGCTCGGGCACCAGGTCGCGTGCCATGTTCACCACGTCGATGATCTGGTGGTTCTGATCGGGAAAGCCGACGTTGAAGACCTCGCCGGACACCGCGGCGGGATCGGCGTTCAGGACGAAGGCGATCGCCCTCGCCGCGTCGCGCACGTGCAGGAGCGGGCGCCAGAGCTCACCGGTCCCGTTGACCTGGACCGCACCCCATCGGGCCGCGGTTCCCCCGATGCGGTTCACCAGGATGTCGCTGCGGAAGGAGGGAGAGTCACCGAAGAGCGTGGCGAACCGCAACGCGACCGGGGCGAACGACTCCGTCCGCAGACGTAGCGTTTCTCGCTCCGCCTGGACCTTGCTCACCGCATAGGCCGTCTCCGGAGCCACCGGGTCGTTCTCGTCCAGCATGTCCGCGCCCGCGGCGGTGCCGTAGACGCTGCACGAGGAGGCGAAGACGTAGACACGCGCCCCCAGTGCCCTGGCCATCCGGGCGAGCCGCGCGTTCGCCGCGCTGTTGATCTCGTGGGTGACCGACTCGGAAAGGTCCCCGCACGCGTCGTTGCACATCGCCGCGAGGTTCACCACGGCGTCGCAGCGGTCGACGTCCACTTCCCCCACGTCCCGGATGTCCTGCCTGGGCTGCACGGGTGCCGGGTCGAAGAACCCGATGTCCAGCCCGACGACCTCGTGGCCGTCCTGCTGCAGGAGGTCCTGCAGCGAGCTACCCAGGTAGCCGCGGTTGCCCGCGAGGAGCACTTTCACAGCTTCTGCCTTTCGCCGGAATGAATCGCGCGCTCCACGACCTCGGCGGGCCCGACGCGATGCTGCCTCAGTTCAGTGCCGCTGACGGCTCGATCGTCGAGGCGAGCGCCACCAGCAACTCGGTGGTGGCCACCTCGGGCGGAATGGAGGCCGATTTCAGCGGGTTCGGCGCCACGATCTCGTCGAAAAAACTCCGGACCTGGTTCGCCAACGGTTCTTCGGTCGCCTTGAATGTCACATTGTTGCGCCTGTCGAACAAATGCCTGTCGGTCCACTCAGCGACGACACCGCCGCTGTCGAACAACGTGATCCGCTTCAATCTCGGAATTCCCGGCCGGGTGGACACCTCAGCCGTCCCCATCCCCATCGCAATCTCGACAGTACCCGTTTCCGACGGTTCGCGTGTGATGGTCGACGCCACTGGCCCGACACCTCCCCCCAGGAGGTGAGCAATGCTGATCACGTGCGGGACGTACTCCCATACGATGTCGGAAGGCCCGGTGCCCGGCGCGAATTTGTGCCAGACCAATCGCCAGCTCGGCGCAGCGCAGCCCGCCACCAGGTCCGCCAGCGCCCGCAATGCGGTGTCGTGGCAGTGCGTGTAACCGGTGCGCAGGACCAGCCCTCGGGCTGATGCCTCGGCTTCGGCCACCTGAGCATCGGCGACGCTGGTCGCTGCGGGCTTCTCCACAAGAACATGGAGGTCACGGCGTAGACACTCGATCACCAACGCCCCGTGCGTCTGCCTGGGCGTCGCGATGACGACTCCATCGAGCTCGCGGTCGAGCGCAGCCGCGAGCGAGGTCGAGTGCCGAACTCCTGGGTGCCTGGCCGCCAACCAATCAACATTGTCGCCGATCTGCCGGGTGTGGCAGACAACTAGTTCCGCGCCAAGTCGAATAAGTATTTCTGGATAGCGGCGCCCCCACCGGCCGAGGCCGACAAGCGCTACCTTCACACACTTCACTTCCCCCCGGATGGAATATCGTCACACCGCCTCTCGGTACGCACGAGAGGCCCCCAGCGAGACTTTATTCCGTATGCCAATGCACGCTAGCCGCAGGCAAAACAGAGGCCATACCGCTATCTGGGTGACGAACTCGTTTTAGCGCCATCCCCACCGTTGGCATACATATCGTGGAGTTGTGCGAATCGGACTTCTGACGCGTGAGTATCCGCCCGAGGTATACGGCGGAGGAGGCGCGCACGTGGGCAACCTGGTGCCGCGACTCCGCGACCTGATCGATGTCGACGTGCACGGGTATGGGGATCTGGTCACCGACGACCCCGCACACGTCCACCGCCACCAATGGCCCGCCGCGGTCGCCGACGCCAACATGGCCCTGCGGGCGCTGTCGGTGAACGCGCACATGGCCGCTCGACTCGGCGGTGTCGACCTGGTGCACTCCCACACCTGGTACACGAACCTGGCCGGGCACCTCACGAAGATCATGTACAACGTGCCCCACGTGATCACGGCGCACTCGCTCGAGGCGCGCAGGCCGTGGAAGGCCGAGCAACTCGACAGCGGTTACGGGGTGTCGTCCTGGATGGAGGACACCGCCTACCGCGGCGCGGACGCGGTCATCGCGGTGAGCGAGTGGATGCGCGGCGACGTCCTCGAGTGCAATCCCCACCTCGACCCCGAGCGCGTCTTCGTCGTCCGCAACGGGATCGACACCGAGCAGTTCCACCCGACCGAGGAGCGGGAAGCGCTCGTGCGGTACGGGATCCACCAGGACCGACCGCTGGTGCTGTTCGTGGGCAGGGTGTCCCGCCAGAAGGGGATCCTCCCGCTGCTCTCGGCCGCTCGCCGGTTCAACCGGGACGCGCAGCTCGTGCTGTGCGCGGGCGCGCCGGACACACCTGGCCTCAGCGACGAGGTGGCTGCCGCGATCGACGAGTTGCGCACCATGTTCGACCGTGTGCTGTGGATCCCTGACCTGCACGACGCCACGGTCCTGCGCCAGCTGTACGCGGCAGCGACGGTGTTCGTTTGCCCGTCGGTGTACGAACCGATGGGCATCGTGAACCTGGAGGCGATGGCTTGCGGGACAGCGGTCGTCGCGGCGGAGGTCGGCGGGATACCGGAAGTGGTCGTGCCCGGCGAGACGGGAGTGCTGGTCCCGTACCCCCAGAAGAACTACGCGGGCGCGCTGGCCGATTCCGTGAACGCCGTACTCGACGATCCCGCCTGGGCCGCAGAGCTGGGGCGGGCCGGTCGCAAGCGGGTCGAGGAGTTGTTCTCGTGGACCGATGTGGCCAGGCGGACGGTCGACGTCTACCGCGGCGTCCTGAACGGGGACGGGCGGTGAGCGGCGACCAAACCCCGGCGCTGCTGATCGGCAAGCAGACCGGCCCGGTGGAGCGCGACCGGTCCCGGCTGTTCCCCGGCGTCCCGGAGCGCCTGCTCCACGCCGATCTGCACAACCACACCCTGTTCTCCGACGGGGCCGGGAGCGCCGAGGACGCGTACTCGACCATGCGCAAGGCCGGGCTCGACGTCGCGGCCGTGACCGACCACGCGTACGGGATCTCCGCCCCGGAGAAGACGATCGATGACGCGAGCTGGCGCAAGCTGGGCAGCATCGCCGACGCGGCCGACGCGCCCGGCGAGTTCGTGGCGATCCGCGGCTTCGAATGGTCGAGTCCGTCCCTCGGACACATGAACGTCTGGGGTTCCGGCACCTGGACGGAACCGCTGCCGCTGAGCGCAGACGGGGTCCCCGGCCACCTCGCGATCGGCGACCCCGGTCCGCCGGACGATCCAGCCGCCATCGCCGAGTTCTACGACTGGCTCCGCGCCGACCCGGACCGGCGGGAGAAGGGCGGCGGGCGGGACGGGCTGATCGGGTTCAACCACCCCGGCCGGGAGGCGGGCCGGTTCGGGTTCTTCCGCTACGACCACGAACTGGCCGGACGCGTGGTCGCCTTCGAGATGTTCAACCGTGACGAGGACTACCTGTTCGAGGGAGTGGACACCGGCATGCCGTCCCCACTGGTGGAATGCCTGGATGCGGGCTGGCGGGTCGGCCTGGTGGGCGTCACCGACGAGCACAGCACGGACTGGGGCTTTCCTGAAGGCCTCGGGCGGACCGGGCTGTGGACCAGGGGCCGGTCTCGGCCGGCGGTGCGTGAAGCCATGCTGCGAAGGCGGATGTTCGCGACCCGGGAACGTGGTCTGCTGGTCGACGGCGCGGCCAACGGGCAGGCGATGGGCACCCCCCTGGCCGTCGACCGGGCGGAGGTGCGCATCGTGGTCCACTTCGACGGCGGTGCCGACTGGATCGGACACCCACTGCGACTGCAGGTCCTCCGCACCGGGCGACCACTCCCGACGGTCGTCGGCGAGCTGGACTTCACCGTGTCCCAGGACGGGCTGGTGTCGTTGAAGGTCTGGCTGGAACGCGAGGCCGGCGACTGGGTGGTGGTGCGGATAAGCGACCCTGCTCGCCCGGCCGACCGCCGGGCGGCCTCGTTCGCCGACTACCGGTCGGCAGGTCACACGGTCGCCTACCTGAGCCCGTTCTTCCTGGTGCCCGGTCGTGTCCTCTGAGAACTCCTGACTCGACGAGAGGTTGCGGAGCCGGCGCCGGCAGATGATGGCGCAGGCCAGGCCGAGGAGGCTCGTGGATGTCGCGGATATCCCAGCGTCCAGAGCGTCCGCGGCGTCGAGCTCTCGCACAGTGATCAACACACCGATGACCGACTCCATTTCAAGATCGTCGTGTCAGGAGTCCTCGCACCTTGACGCATCTAAGACGACCGGTCATATTGGAGTCATGAGCGCCATTCAGCCCCGCTTCCGCACCGTCGACGGCCTGTCGATCCGCTACGCGGAGAGCGTGAACACCAAGCCCCGGGCACTGCTCCTCAGCCCGTGGCCGGAGAGCATCTACGCCTACGACCCGACGTGGTCACGCCTCGCCGAGCACGCGAGCCTGATCGCCGTCGACCTGCCCGGCTTCGGGCACTCCGAGCTGCGCGAGGACCTGCTGTCTCCGAGGAGGATGGGCGACTTCGTCGTGCGCCTCGCCGACGAGTTCGGCCTGGTCGAACCGCACGTCGTCGGCCCGGACATCGGCACCAGCGCCGCGCTGTTCGCCGCGGCGGCCGCTCCCGGCCGGTTCCGCAGCATCGTCATCGGCAGTGGCGGTGCGAAGTCACCGACGGACCTCGGGTCGCCGCTGCACGACTGGGTGCACGACGAGGACCTGGCGCCGTACCGCGCGCTCGGCCCCAAGGACGTCGTGAACGTCGCCATGGACGCCATCGAGGGGTACGAGCTGCCCGACGTCGTGCGCCAGGACTACCTCGCCGCCTACCAGGGCCAGCGGTTCGTCGAGCAGATGGCGTACGTCCGCGCGTACCCGGCCGAACTGGCGGAGCTCGACGCGCTGCTGCCCGGCATCACCACGCCGGTCCAGGTGATCAACGGCGAGCGTGACGCGGTGGTGCCGGTGTCGAACGCCGAGCACCTGCACGAACGGCTGCCGGACAGCAGGCTCGCCGTGGTCGACGCCGGTCACTTCGTGTGGGAGGAGAACCCGGACGAGTACGCGCGGATCGTCACCGAGTGGTGGCAGGCCAACTAACCGGTCGTGCAGGGCGCGTCGTTCAGGGTGAACGACTCCGGCACCGAGTTCGGACCGGACACCGCGCCGTTGAACCCGATCGACACCGACCCGTCGGCGACGATCAGGGCGGTGTACCCGGCGTTGGTGACGCTCACCTCCGCGCCCGACTGGGACACCGTCGCGTTCCACATCTGCGACACGGTCTGGCCGTCGGCGAAGCGCCAGCGCAAGGTCCAGCCGTCGATCAGGACGGCGCTGACGTTGCGCACGGTCACATCGGCCTGGAACGAGCCCGGCCACTGGCTGGTGATCCGGTAGACGACGACGCAGGGCGGGGGTGGCGGCGGCACGGTGGACGGCGCGGCCGAGTCGGAGCAGCTCTGCCCCCACAGGCCGAGTTTCGCCTGTGAGGCCTTGGTTTCCGCCTCGGTCAACGGGCCGCCCTCGACGCCCGCGGTGCGCAGCATGCCGGCTCGGACCGCGGCCAGCGCGTAGTCGGTGCCGTCCGGCAGCGCCAGTGAGACCTCGCCGGGGCTCACGCTGGTGACGGAGACGTCCTTGCCCAGCAACGTCTTCGTGGCGAACTCGCGTGCCGCGGCGGCACCGCAGGAGGTCGGTTCGGCGAGGAGCGAGATGCGGGCACGCGTGCCGTCCGCCAGGTCGACGGTGCGGCCGTCCACAACGGCACTCACCTTTGTGGACGGCGCTTTTCCCTCCGTCGCCGGGGAGGAGGTTCGCGGTGCGGGGAGGGCTCTGCCGTCGTGCTCGGCCGTGCAGGCGGCGGTGAGCAGGGTCAACAGCACCAAGATGTGCTTCCGTGCTGCCATAGATCAACTCTATCGGTGGTGGCAGTGTCCGCAATCGGCTGTTCGGAGTTGATCAACTCGGGCTTTCGGAGTCTGTGATCGGTGAACAGCCGGGGTGGCTGAACCAGGACCGCTCCCGGTTCCGTCCTGGGAGTGTGAAGTGGCCACGACCGTTGCACGGGAGGTTGCCCGCCGTTCACCGGCTCGTGGTGATCAACCGAAATGATCACGGGGTTCCTGCCCCTGTCGATGGAGGTCTCGAGTGCACACCCTGCAACCGCACTGGACACGTCGCCTGCTCGCCGCCCTCGCCGTCGTCGCGTCCGTCCTCGGCGTGACCACGGCCGTCGCGCCCTCGGCCGACGCCGCCGTCTACAGCTCCTGCACGCAGACGCGCTGTTCCGCCGCGCGTTCCGCCAACTCGACCTGGTCCTCGAAGGGCTACCCCGGTTCGCGCGGCTGGTACAGCTGGCCGAACGGGCAGTGCAACTACGCCGGTGGCACCTTCCAGAACCGCGAGGGCCAGCTGCCGTCCGGGCACAGCTACCAGGAGTTCGACGTCTACCCGCGTGCCTGCAACGCTTCCCGGGACGCGTACCGGATCGTCGTGGACCGCACGAGCGGCTCGGTCTACTTCTCCCCGGACCACTACGTGAACTTCTACCGCCTCTAAAAGCGCTTCACCTGGCGCTGCGGTCGATCCGCGACCGCGGCGCCCACCAGGTGTGCAGCGTGGCCAGGACATGTGAGCGGGTTCGTCATGCCCCTGCCCAACGTCGTTCTGGGGCGTCCGTGTTCGTTGTTCGCTCTCGGGGCAACCCGATGTGCTCGGTGACGTCGACCGTGCCGCCGCCCGCCCGCCTCCTTCCGCTTGCGGGAGGGTGATCATGTTTTCCGGACATCCACCAGACGGCGCTGGGCGTGGATCAGGACAGGATTCACTCGTTCGAGTTACGGCTCCCGGCGCACGCGCTTGTCCTCGGCCGCGACTGCCACGCTCGAAAGTCGCCGGACAGGAGCTAGACCTCGATGTGGGCGCCCATGATCACCGTTCGCTCCCGTGGCAGGCCGAAGTGCTCGGCGGCGTCGGCCGTGATGTACGACGTGGCCACGAACAGGCGCTTTCGCCAGCCCGCCATCGTCCGCGACTTGCCTCGCTGCAATTCGATCTTCGACAGGAAGTACCGCGCCTGGCTCAGGTCCAGCGCTCCCTCGGAGCGCGCGGGGTCGATCAGCGCCAGTGCCGCCGGGACGTCCGGCGTCTCCATGTACCCGAAGCGCGCGTTCACGTAGATGATGCCGTCGTCGGTGTAGCCGAGGTCGTCGACCTCGACGCGGCGGTCCGGTGGCACGCGCGGGACTGGTTCGGTCTCGATCGAGACGATCACCACGCGCTCGTGCAGCACGTGGTTGTGTTCGACGTTCGCGCGCATGGCCAGTGGCGCGGTTTCCTTGCCGCGGTTGAGGAACACCGCGCAGCCCGGCACTCGGGTCGGCTTTCGCGAGTGCAGTTCCTCGATGAACGCCTGCAACGAACCCTCGGCCTCCCGGCGGGCGGCCGTGACGATCGCGCGGCCGCGTTGCCAGGTCGTCATCACCGTGAACGCGGTCAGGCCGATCAGCAGCGGCAGCCACGCGCCGTGCAGCAGTTTGGTCAGGTTCGCCGCCAGGAACAGCAGGTCCACGCCCAGCAGCACGACGCAGCCGAGCCCGATCGCCCACGCCGGCGCACCGAACTTCCAGCGCGCCAGGAACAGGAACAGCGACGTGGTGATCGTGATCGTGCCGGTGACGGCCATGCCGAACGCGAACGCGAGCGCCGCCGACGTGCGGAACGCGAACACCAGCGTCAGCACCGACACCATCAGCACCCAGTTGATCCACGGCACGTAGATCTGCCCGATCGTCGACTCCGACGTGTGAGCGATCCGCAACCGCGGCAGGTACCCGAGCTGCGCGGCCTGCGACGCCACCGAGTAGGCGCCGGTGATCACCGCCTGCGACGCGATCACGGTGGCCGCCGTCGCCAGCACCACCATCGGCCACCGTGCCCACTCCGGCACGAGCAGGAAGAAGGGTCCGCTGACGTTCGCCTGGTCCTCGAGAATCAGCGCCCCCTGCCCCATGTAGCTCAACACGCACGCCGGCAGCACCAGGACCAGCCACCCGCGCGCGATCGCCGGCCGCCCGAAGTGGCCCATGTCCGCATAGAGCGCCTCGGCGCCGGTCACCGCCAGCACGACAGCGGCCAACGCGAAGAACGCCACGTCGAAATGCCCGAACAAGAACCCGAGCGCATACGTGGGCGACAACGCCTTCAGGATCTCCGGATGCCCGGCGATCCCCCGGATCCCGGCCGCGCCGATAACGCTGAACCACAGGATCATCACCGGCCCGAAGAACCGCCCGACCGCGGCACTTCCCCGCCGCTGCACCAGGAACAGCCCGACGATGATCACCGCGGTGATCGGCACGACGAACCTCTCGAGCTCCGGCTCGACGACCTTCAACCCCTCGACGGCCGACAACACCGAGATCGCGGGTGTGATCATGCTGTCACCGAAGAACAGCGCGGCGCCGAAGATCCCCAACGCCGCCAGCGTCGCCGCCGCCTTCCGCCCCTGCTTGGCCTTCCACCTCCGCAACAACGTGATCAGGGCCATGATCCCGCCCTCACCGTCGTTGTGAACGCGCATCGCCAGCAACACGTACGTCACCGTCACGACGATCATCACCGACCAGAAGATCAGTGACACGACCCCGTAGACGTTGTTCACGCTCACAGGCACCGGATGCGGGTCAGCGGGGTTGAACACCGTCTGGATCGTGTAGATGGGACTCGTGCCGATGTCACCGAACACGATACCGAGCGCCCCCACGACAACGGCCAGCCGAACGGTGTCGTGCGCCAGCTTCTGCCGCGACGGAGCCTCGGAAACCTGCTGATCGGACACGCCCGCAAGATAACCGCAGGACGTGCCATCCGCTGAGCACAGGTGAGTGATCTTTACGCATTCCTGACACAACATCGATCAGGAACGACAACACCGGGCCCCTTCAACCGCGATGCGAAGCGAGCCGGAAAGCCCTGTGAACCGCTGGGTAGCGGCGTACCCCAATCGTTATCGACGCGAAGCGGCGATGAACAACCCGGCGTCGGCAACGCCTGGAGCAACCACGCTGGAACGCGACCCGCCGGGCAAAGGGGACCCCTCCGCTGGAACCGCAACGCACAGCGAAACCGACCGCTCTTTGACATACCCATACCCCCCTAGGGTATAAAGAGCAGCAGAGCCCACCGCTCCCCCGGCAAGCCCGGCCGCGCGGAAGGGCCGGACGAGGAGCGAGACATGCACGGCTACGCCGACACCAAACCCGCCCACCTGCGCCGCCTGCGTCGAATCGAGGGCCAGGTCCGCGGCTTGCAGCGGATGATCGAGAACGACGAGTACTGCATCGACGTGCTCACCCAGATCTCCGCGGCCACCAGGGCGTTGCAGGCGGTCTCACTGGGGTTGCTCGACGAGCACCTCAAGCACTGCGTGAGCCAGGCCATCACCGAGGGCGGCACCACCGCTGACGCGAAGATCGCGGAAGCGAGTGACGCCATCGCGCGCCTGGTCCGCTCCTGACCTGAGGGGACAAGATCATGGGCAAGACCGGCTGGGGCACCGGGTACAAGGTCGCGCTCTACGGCGTGGCGCTGGCCGCGATCTTCGGCGGCACGTGGGCCGCGGGCGCGGCGACAGGACCACCTCCGGCGAACGAGACCCACAGCACTGATGCGCACGGCGGGCACGAGTCCGAGCCGCCGAAGGTCCCACCGGGACTGTCCGTGTCGGAGAACGGCTACACGTTGCGGCTGAAGGAGAACAGCTCACTGAGCTTCGACATCGCCGGACCGGACGGCCGGCCCGTCACGGAGTTCGCGGTGGAGCACGAGAAGCGCCTGCACCTGATCGTCGTCCGCCGCGACGGGTCGCACTTCCGGCACGTGCACCCCGAGATGGCGCCGGACGGCACGTGGTCGGTGCCGCTGAGCCTCGGCACCGCCGGCGGCTACCGGGTGTTCGCCGACTTCAGGCCGGAGGACGGGCCGAAGACCACGCTCGGCGCGGACGTCCACGTCGCCGGTGACTACCAGCCGCGGAAGCACGAGACCAGCCGCACGTTCACCGTCGACGGCTACGAGGTAACCCTCCACGGTGAGCTGAACACCGGGAAGGCGTCGGCCGTGACCGTCACGATCGCCGAGGACGGCAGGCCGGTGACCGACCTGCAGGACTACCTGGGAGCGAAAGGGCACCTCGTGGCGCTGCGGGCGGCCGACCTGGCCTACCTGCACGTGCACCCGGAGGAGGGCGCGGAGGTGAAGTTCGCGGTCGAGGCGCCGACGGCCGGTCAGTACCGGCTGTTCCTCGACTTCCAGCACGAGAACGTCGTCCGCACGGCCGAGTTCACGCTCACAACCGCGGGCACCGCGACGGAGACGCACGAGGAGGACGGTCATGGCCACTGACACCATCGAGATCTCGATCGGCGGCATGACCTGCGCTTCCTGCGCCGCGCGGATCGAGCGCAAGCTCAACAGGCTGGACGGCGTCGAGGCCTCGGTCAACTACGCGACCGAGAAGGCGCGCATCAGCTACGCGGGCGACCTCACGCCCGCCGACCTGGTGAAGGTCGTCGAGGACACCGGCTACACCGCCGAGCTCCCCGCCGCACCCGAGCACACGACGGAGCACACGACCGGGGCACCGGACCCGACGAGGACGCTGCGGCAGCGGCTGGTCACGTCGGTGGTGCTGGCCGTGCCGGTGATCGTCCTGGCGATGGTCCCGGCGCTGCAGTTCACCTACTGGCAGTGGTTGTCGCTGGCCCTCGCCGGACCGGTCGTCACCTACGCCGCGTGGCCGTTCCACAAGGCCGCGTGGACCAACCTCCGGCACGGCGCCGCCACCATGGACACGCTGATCTCCATCGGTGTCGGCGCGGCGTTCCTGTGGTCGCTCTACGCGTTGTTCCTGGGCACCGCGGGCACGCCGGGCATGACGCACGGGTTCACGTTCACAATCGAGCGGATGGCCGGGACCGGCAACATCTACCTCGAGGTCGCGGCGGGCGTCACGACGTTCATCCTGGCCGGGCGCTACTTCGAGGCGCGGTCCAAGCGGCGTGCGGGAGCGGCGCTGACGGCGCTGCTGGAGCTCGGTTCGAAGGACGTGGCGGTGCTCAGGGACGGGCGCGAGGTCCGCGTCCCGACCGGTGACCTGCGCACGGGCGACCGGTTCGTCGTGCGGCCCGGCGAGAAGATCGCGACCGACGGCGTCGTCGAGGAAGGCAGCTCGGCGGTCGACGCGAGCATGCTCACGGGCGAGTCCGTGCCGGTGGAGGTGCGGCCCGGTGACGCGGTCGTCGGTGCCACGGTCAACGCGGGTGGGCGGCTCGTCGTGCGGGCCACCCGGATCGGGTCGGACACGCAGCTCGCGCAGATGGCGAAGCTCGTCGAGCAGGCGCAGAACGGCAAGGCCGAGGTCCAGCGCCTCGCCGACCGGATCTCCGCGGTGTTCGTGCCGGTCGTGATCGCTCTCGCCGTCGGCACGCTGGGCTTCTGGCTCGGCACGGGCGGGGGCGCCGGTGCGGCGTTCACGGCCGCGGTGGCGGTGCTGATCATCGCCTGCCCGTGCGCGCTGGGCCTGGCCACGCCGACCGCGTTGCTGGTCGGCACGGGGCGGGGCGCCCAGCTCGGCATCCTGATCAAGGGGCCGGAGGTGCTGGAGTCCACCCGCAGCGTCGACACGGTGGTGCTCGACAAGACGGGCACCGTCACGACCGGCCGGATGAGCCTGGTGAGCGTTCACACCGGCGAGGACGAAGCCGAGGTCCTCAGGCTCGCCGGGGCACTGGAGAACGCTTCCGAGCACCCGATCGCGCGAGCCGTCGTCGAGGCCGCCGGCGAGGTGCCCGAGGTCGAGGACTTCCAGAACGTCGAGGGACTCGGCGTGCAGGGCGTGGTCGACGGTCACGCGGTGCTCGTCGGCCGTGAACGCCTGCTCGCCGACTGGAGCATCACGCTCGGCGACACCCTGGGCAAGGCCAAGGAAGCGGCCGAACAGCAGGGACGCACGGCGGTCCTGGTCGCGTGGGACGGCAAGGCCCGCGCCGTGCTCGTCGTCGCGGACACGGTCAAGCCCACGTCGAAGGAAGCGATCGAGGGCCTGCGGGCGCTCGGCCTGCGCCCGGTGCTGCTGACCGGCGACAACGAGGCCGCGGCGAAGGCCGTGGCGGCCGAGGTCGGCATCGACGAGGTCGTCGCCGAGGTACTGCCCGCCGACAAGGTCGACGTCGTCAAGCGCCTGCAGGACGAGGGACGCGTGGTGGCGATGGTCGGCGACGGCGTGAACGACGCCGCCGCGCTCGCCCAGGCCGACCTGGGGCTCGCCATGGGCACCGGCACGGACGTCGCGATCGAGGCGAGCGACCTCACGCTGGTGCGCGGTGACCTGCGGGCCGCGGTGGACGCGATCCGGCTGTCGCGGCGCACGCTCACCACGATCAAGGGCAACCTGTTCTGGGCGTTCGCCTACAACGTCGCCGCACTGCCGCTCGCCGCGCTCGGCCTGCTCAACCCGATGATCGCGGGCGCCGCGATGGCGTTCTCGTCGGTGTTCGTCGTGAGCAACAGCCTGCGCCTGCGGGGCTTCCGCTGACACGACCCTCACGGCCGGTTTCGTAGCCTCGGTACAGCGGTTCCCGATGAGAAGGAGTGGTTGTGCCGAGGTTCGCCCTGGTCGTGGCGTTGCTGACAGCGCTGTCGGCGTGCACCTCGACCCCGCCGCCCGCTGCCGCGCCACCGTCGAGCAGCGCCCCACCGGTCGAGGAGAAGCGGGTCCACCTCTCGATCGGCGACTCCTACGCGACCGGTTTCGCGCCGGGCGGCAAGGGCACGAGCTTCGCCCAGATCGTCGCCGAGACGTCCGGCCTGGAGCTCGTCAACCTGGCCTGCGACGGCGCCACGTCCGCCGACCTCGCCACCAGGCCCGCCTGCGGCGCGGACGCCGGCGGCAAGACCCAGCTCGACGCCGCGGTCGAGACGCTGAAGGGCCGGAAGGTCGGCCTGGTCACGATCGTGATCGGCGGCAACGACCTGACGCCGTGCGCGATCGCCCAGGACCCGGTGGACTGCGCGACCAGGACCGTCGCCGGCATCCAGACCAACGTCGCCGGGGCGCTCGCCGAGCTGCGGGAGGCCGCGCCGGACGTGAAGATCGTCGGTTTGACCTACCCGGACGTGTTCCTCGGCGCCTGGGTGAACCCGTCGATCCCCGGCGGCAAGAACCTCGCCCGGCTGTCGGTCACGATGTTCCAGGACTTCAACACCCGCATCGCCGCCCAGTACGACAGGTTCGGCGCGAAGTTCGCCGACGTCACGAACGCGACCGGCGGCTACGGCGACCTGACCGAACTCACCCAGGACCCGAAGTACGGCCAGATCCCCGGCCCGGTCGCCAAGGTCTGCGCGTTGACGTACTTCTGCGACCGCACCGACGTGCACCCGACGCCCGCGGGCCACCGGGCCATCGCGGACGCCGTCACCGCGGCGAGCCGCTGACCAGGGCCGCTGACGAAGATCGTTGTTCTGATGAGCACAGGTGTGAGGGTGACCCGCGAACCATGGCAGGGTTGTGCCCGTATAACCCGAAAGACCCTGTCTTGCGGCCGCCGCAGCTGACAGGTTCTGGAACCGTTGCCGCAGCGAGGAAGTGACGATGACCGTGCTCCCGCACAGCACCGATGCCCTGCACCGGCTCCACGATGCCGTGGAGGGCTTCCTGCGCAGTGAGAAGGAGTTCAACCTCGCCGATCCCTCCGCCAACATGCTCGTCGGCGGCCGTTTCCGCGCCCTCGGCACGCAGATCGGCTCCAGCGTCCTCGCGGGCGTGCCCGAGGAGGACGTCGCCGCGATCGTCCAGCCCGCGAAGTCGGCCTGCGCGCGGTCGCCGTTCATGCGCGACGAGAACGAGTGGGCCCGCGGCTACCCCAGCGACTTCCGGCTGGTCGAGCACGTCCTCGCACAGGCCAACGGCGGGGCGCCGGGCACGCTCGGCTGGCACGTCGAGGCCCAGCTGCAGGGCTCGGCGCTCGCCCAGCAGCTGCGCAACCGGGTGATGCACCAGGCGCGGATGATCGGCGACTGCCTCACCGCGCCGCGGTCCGGCCCGCGGTCGATCCTGGTGATCGACGCCGGCGCGGCCCCCGACCTGCGCACCATCCCGCCGGGCATCGTGCGGCCGGGCGACAGGTTCGTGCTCACCGACGTCGACCCGGACGCGCTGGAGCTGGCGCAGAAGCGGCTCGGGCTGCTCAACAACTCCACGACCACGGTTCCGGGCAACATCTTCCGCGCGATCCCCCAGCTCGCGGAGCTCGGCCCGTACGACCTCGTGCTCGCCAACGGCCTGTACGGCTACCTCAACGACCGCGCGGCCGTGCGGTTCACCGAAGCCGTGATGACCAGGCTCGTTCATCCCGGCAGCACGTTCTACTTCGCCGGCACGGCACCCGGAAACGAGTTCCGCTGGCCGATGGAGTTCCTGATGGAGTGGCAGGTGATCGAGCGCGACGAGCAGGCCGTGCGCGCGCTGCTGCCGGGCTGTGACGTGTCGGTGGGCCACGACCCGACCGGCCTCGCGCTGCTCACGCACGTGCGGGTGCACTGAGCGCGGGGGTTCAGCGCAGGCCGTGCGCGATCCGGGACACGAAGGCCACCAGCCGGTCCGGCGTGAACTTGCCGGGCTCGGTCAGCACCAGCCGGCCGGACATCTCCGCCAGGGCGAGCATCGCGTGGCCGAGCAGCTCGGAGTCGAGGTCGTCCAGGCCGCCCAGCTCCTCCAGGCCCAGGGCGGCCAGGTCCTCGATCTGGGCCAGGACTCCCGCGCGCACCAGTTCGACCTGGGCGCGGAACTCGCGGGGCGTGCCCTCGGGCGGGAGGAGCACGAGGCGCCACCGCTCGGGCGCCTCGACGACGGCGTTGACGAAGACGCGGACGGCGTCGGCGAAGGCGTCGTCCGGTGACCGCGTGGCGAAGCCGGTGGGCAACGCCGCGATGACCTGTTCCGTCGCGCGAGCCGCCTCCCTTTCGAGGAGGGCGCTGATCAACGAGGCGCGGTTCGCGAAGAGGTCGTAGAGCACGGGCTTCGTGACCTGGGCTTGTCTGGCGACCGACTCCATCGTCACCGTGTCGAAGCCTGCCGGGATGAGGGCCAGGGCGGCGTCCAGCAGCTGCTCGCGGCGCTGCTCGGGAGGCAGGCGGCGGGCGTACTTCCGGCGCGTTGTGCTCACCGGCCCATATTGCTACGGTGGCGTAGCTTTCACAAAGCTACGCGGGCGTAGCATTTCGCGGTGGAACTTCGCCGCGGCGGGGGTATCCCTCGGCGTGCGCGGCCGGCGTGCGGACCCGCGTGGACAGGCCCAGCGGTGACCGGCTGATCTTGGAGGATCCGTGAAGGTGCGTTCCGGGGAAGTCGACCTCGCCGTGCAGGTGCGCGGCACGTCCGGGCCCGTCGTGGTGCTGGTGCACGGGTATCCGGACACGCACGCGGTGTGGGACCGCGTGGCCGCCCTGCTGGAGAAGGACTTCCGCGTCGTCACCTACGACGTGCGCGGCGCCGGCGAGTCGACCGCACCGTCCACTGAGGACGGTTACCGGCTCGAGCACCTGGCGCGGGACCTGTTCGCGGTGATCGACGAGGTCAGCCCCGACGCGCCCGTCCACCTCGTCGGCCACGACTGGGGCTCGATCCAGTCGTGGGAGGCGGTGACCACGCCCGGCGCGCGGATCGCGACGTTCACCTCGATCTCCGGACCGTGCCTCGACCACATGGGGCACTGGTCGCGACGAGGTTTGTCGATCGCTCGCATCAAGCAGTTCTTCCGGTCCTGGTACATCGGCGTGTTCCACCTGCCCCTGGTGGCGCCCCTGTTCTGGCGCCTGTACCTGGCTCGGCGCTGGGGCGACGTGCTGCGGCGGCTGGAGGGCGTCCGCACGACGCCCGCTCCGACCATCGCCTCGGACGCGGTGAACGGGATCTCGTTGTACCGGGCGAACATCCGCCAGGTCATGGGCGCGCCGCGGCAGCGCATCGCGCCCATGCCGGTCCAGGTGATCCAGCCGACCCGCGACCGCTACATCCGCACCGAACCGCTCGACCTCGAACGCTGGGTGCCGTCGCTGAGCCGCCGCCGGATCGCCGCGGGCCACTGGGCACCGCTCAGCCACCCCGAACCGCTCGCCCGCATGATCAGGGAGTTCATCGCGGACTCCGCTCCCCCGCGCCGGCTCGTCGTGATCACCGGTGGCGGCAGCGGAATCGGCAGGGCGACAGCCGTGGCGTTCGCCAGGACGGGCGCGCGGGTGGTGGTGTCCGATGTGGACTTCGCCGCGGTGGAGAAGACCGCGGCTCTGGTCGGTGGTCACGCCTACGAGGTCGACGTGCGGTCCGAGGACGCGATGCGCTCGTGGGCCCGGCAGGTCGCGGACGAGCACGGCGTTCCCGATGTGGTCGTCAACAACGCCGGCATCGCGCACTCCGGGTCGTTCCTGTCGACGTCCGCTGACCAGTGGAAACGGGTGCTCGACGTCAACCTGTGGGGCGTCGTGCACGGCTGCCGGGCGTTCGGCGAGCTGATGGTGGAACGCGGCGAGGGCGGTCACATCGTGAACCTGTCCTCGGTGGCGGCCTACCTGCCGTCGAGGATCCTCTCCGCGTACGCCAGCAGCAAGGCGGCGGTGTTCATGCTGTCGGAGTGCCTGCGGGCCGAACTGGCGCCGCACGCGATCGGCGTCACGGCGATCTGCCCCGGCCTGGTGCACACGAACATCACGGCGACCGCGACGTTCTCCGGCGTCAGCGCCGAGGAGGAACGCCGCAAGCAGGACCGCGCCACGCGGGTCTACGCGCGGCGCGGCTTCGGGCCAGAGGGCGTGGCGGCCGAGATCGTGCGCGCGGTGCGCGACAACCGGCCGGTGGTCCCGGTGACGGTGGAGGCGAAGGCGGCATGGCTGGCCGATCGGGTCGCGCCGGGCCTGCTGCGCGCCTTCGCCAAGTTCGACCCGAGCTGAGCGCCGCGGCGGACAACCCCGCCGCAGCACCATCAGACTTCGGTCAGCTCTCCGCCGAACGCGGCCGCGAGCCTCAACCACGGCGCGGCTTCCTCAGCCCTTCCCTGACGCTCCAGGGTCCGGCCGAGCAGCAGGTGCGCGTAGTGGTCGACGGGGTCGCGGTCCACGACCACGCGGAGCCGCGCCTCGGCCTTGCCGAGCTGCGCCGAGTGGTAGTAGGCACGGGCCAGCAGCAGGTGGAGGTCCGCCTGGAACGGCACCTCCTCCACGACCTCGGCCAGCAACAGCGCGGCCTTGGCGTAGTCCCTGGTGTCGAACAGCGCCTTCGCCCGTTCCCACTTGTCGGCCGCGGTCTCCACGTAGTCCGCGTCGAACAGGTGCCGCACGGTCAGCCAGCGGTCCGCCGCCACCTCACCGTTCGGCTGGTAGGCGTTGAAGTTGTCCATCGAACCTCCCTTCCGGACGCGTACAACGTCCAGAAGCAGGAGTTATTCCAGCAACGGCAGCGGCTCGAACCGATGGCCGCTCCACAGGCGCCGCGACGTCTCCTCCGGGTACGGCACGACGGCCGGCGGGACGTCGAAGATCCGCGTCAGGCGTTCCGCGGACGTGTAGGCGGGCCAGCCGGGGTCGCCGGAGACGGCGAACGACGACCACGCCGTCCGCATCTGCACGGCCAGCTCCTCCGTCTCCGCCGTGATCTCGCCGAGCACCACCGACGACTGCCCGAGGCCCGGATTCCCGAACACCAGCGGCACGTCGATCCCGTGGCAGGCCCCGAACGGTCCGGGTGGTTCCCAGGTCACCTCGTAGACGAACGCGCGACCACCACCGGCGACGTGCGCTTCGGCCAGGTGCAGCGACGGCATCCGGAACAGCCAGTCCGAGCAGACGACCTCGAACAGCTCGTCCGGCCCCATGTCCGGGTACTCCACGCCTGGCGCGAGCACCTCCGCCGCCTGCGCGGCCTGCGCGGAGGTCACGGTGCCGAGCATGCCCTCGATCACGGTGAGCAGCCGTTGCTCTGAGCGCGTGTGCCCGGCTATCAGGCCGACGTCGCGCGCCGCCCCCGACGCCAGCGCCTCCCACGGCGCCGCCGGCAGGACGTCACCGTCGACGACCGGCGCGAACGGGATCTGCTTGTGCGCCGCCTGTCCCCACCGGCCGGTGAACTGCCCGATCCTGGCCATGACCTCGTCACCGACCGCCGGCAGCAACGAAGGGTCCACTGTGGACAAATCGGCCACCGTGGGGCGCAGCCCGAGTTCCGCGGCACACACCGAGGCGATGTCGGAGGCCAGCTCCGGCGTGAAGAACGCCCCGGGCACGCTGCTCGCGATCGCCCGGTGGAACAACCCGGCGGCACGCGGCATGGCCAGCAACGCGGCCACCGAACCACCACCCGCCGACTGCCCGAAGACGGTCACCCGGCCGGGATCGCCGCCGAACGCGCGGATCTCGTCGCGGACCCACTCCAGCGCAGCGACCTGGTCGAGCAGGCCGCGGTTGGCGGGAGCGCCCTCGATCAGCGCGAAGCCCTCCAGGCCCACGCGGTAGTTGAACGTGACCACGACGGCATCGTCCAGCGCGAGCCGCGTGCCGTCGTACTCGGGCAGCCCGGACATGCCGATCGTGTAGGCGCCGCCCTGGATCCACACCATGACCGGCAGGTCGCCGGCGAGGTCGGGCGACCAGACGTTCACGGTCAGCCAGTCGTCGCCCGCGACGCCGATCCCGTCCATGCCGAACACCGCGGGCTGCGGTGGCGGTGGGCCGAACGCCGTGGCCTCCCGGACGCCGTCCCACGAGGGCACCGGCCGGGGCGCGGCGAACCGCAGCTCGCCGACAGGAGGCGCGGCGAACGGGATGCCGCGGAAGACCGCCACACCCGATTCCACCCCACCGCGAACCGTTCCGGCACCGAGCCGCGCTTCGACCATGCGCGGATGCTCGTCCTCCCGGTGTCGAGAACGCCAGGCATTTTCCGCTCAGGCCGTGACGACGACCTTCGCCCGCGCGTGCTGGGACTCGACGTGCCGGATCGCGTCCGGCACGTCGGTGAGCGGGTAGGTGCGCTCGATCACCGGCACGAGCTGACCCGACTCGGCGAGGTCCCGCAGCGCGGCCAGGTTGTCTTTGCTGGGCTTGGCCTCCAGCACCACGAGCCGCTGCCGCGTGAACGACCCGATCAGCTTGCCCTGGATGATCAACCGGTACGGGCCGAACAGCACCCCGCCCGTGAAGCTGCCGCCGCCGGACAGCACCAGCACGCCGTCCGGGGTGAGCACGCCGCGCAGCTCGCTCATCGTCCGGTTGCCCACCAGGTCGAAGACGACGTCGTAGCGTTCCCCGCCGCGGGCGAAGTCATCAGTCCTGTAGTCGATCACCACGTCCGCGCCCACCGCGCGCACCTGCTCGACGTTGCGCGTGCTGCAGACCGCGGTCACGAAAGCCCTGCGCGCCTTGGCGATCTGCACCGCCATCAACCCGACACCGCCGGACGCGCCGTTGATCAGCACCTTCTGCCCCGCCTGCAGGTCCCGCAGCCCCATCCACGCCGTGTTGCCCGCCAGCGGCAGCGTCGCCGTCTGCTCGAACGTCAGGTTCGACGGCTTGTGCTGCACCAGGTGCACGGGCACGCACACGTACTCGGCGAAGGACCCCTCGACCTCGCCGAACACCTCGTCCCCCACCCGCAGCACCCCGCTGACACCGGGCCCGACGGCCTCGATGACGCCCGCGAAGTCCATCCCCCTGATCCGCTTCTTCGGCCCCTTCCACCCCAGGACCAGGCGCGCGAAGTACGGGTCGCCGCGCATGATGTGCCAGTCGGCGGCGTTCACCGATGACGCCCGCACCCGGACCAGCACCTCGTCCGTCGCGGGCACGGGCCGGTCGACCTCCCTGAGCTCCAACACGTCCGCGGAGCCGTATCTGTCCTGGACGATCGCCTTCATCGAGGCCTCCTTCGCTTGGGGAGGAAGTTAGGCCGTGCCAACGCCCCGGCACATCAGGGACGTTCCCTAGGGTCCTCTGAAACGCGAAGAGCGCGGAACGCCACGGTGTTCGGCGTTCCGCGCAGTGCTCTGTCTTCCGGCGACCTACTGCGGCAGCTGCTCGCCCGTCTGCTCCTTGACCAGGTACTCGGCGTACCAGTCGGGCCAGTTCTCGTCGAACTCGCCGCCGTTGCGCTTCTCGTGCTCGCCGTGGGCCGACGCGGCCCTGCGCAACGCCGCCGCCAGGTCGGAGATCGACGCGTAGGACGTGTCGTCGGCGTCGACCCGGCCGGGCAGGCGGGTCGTGACCTCCTGCAGCACCCACGTGTTGCCGTCCGGGTCGGTGAGCTCGGCGCGGGTCACGTAGCTGCGGCGTTCGGGGTCGGGGCCCTCGACGGGGCCGTCGGGGCCGCCGTGGAAGAGCGGGCCGACCTCGATCCCGGCCGCCAGCAACGCCTCGTGCGTCTCCACGACGTCCGAGACGACGAGGAAGTGCCGGGCCGAACCGGGTTCGGCGGTGGTCACGTCTGGTCCGAAGTGGACGGACGCGTTCGAGCCGTGCGGGGTGAACTGCGCGACCGAGGACGGGGTGACGTCCTGGCGCCAGCCGAGGCGGGTGTAGAACTCCGTGGCGCGCTCCACGTCGGTCACGGGGATGACGGTGACCTCGAGCTTCATGTCGATCTGGTCGAGCTTCTTCACTTCGCTACTTCCTTTGCGAGGTCGCGGAGGCCGGTGAGGAAGGCCTCGGAGAAGGTGGGGAACGGCTGGATGACGTCGAGCAGCACGGGCAGCGGGACCTTCGCGCGGATCGCGACGGTGGCCTGCTGCAACCACTCGCCCGCCTCGGGGCCGATGGCGTGGGCGCCGGTGAGCACCTCGCCGTCGGACACGAGGGTCAGGAAGCCGGGTCGCGTGTCGTACTCGCGGGTGTAGGTCGCCGTGCGTGCGACACCGGACAGGTGGACGGTCGCGGTGTACTTCCCTTCCGCTGCACCGACTGCGGCGACCTGCGGGTCGGTGAACACGACCCGCGGGACGGCGCTGTAGTCGACCTCGGCAGGAGTGCCGAGGATGTTCGCGGCGGCGACGCGGCCCTGGTACTTGCCGACGTGGGTCAGGTTCCACTGGCCCGTGACGTCGCCGACCGCCCAGACGCCGTCGGTCACGTTCATCCGCTCGTCGGTCACGAGCCCGCGCGGATTCGGTTCGACACCAACGGTTTCGAGCCCGATGCCGTCGACGCGCGGGCGCCTGCCGGTGGCGACGAGGAGCTTGTCGCCACGCAGCCGGGTGCCGTCCGGGAGGTCGAGCACGTACTCACCGTTCTCGAACGACGCGGCGGTGGCGTGCGCGCCTAGGTGCAGCTCGACGCCGCCCGCGGTCAGCGCCTCACCGAGCGCGCGGCCGACCGCCTCGGGTTCGCGGGGCAGCACCCGGTCGGCACCGTCGACCAGCGCGACCGAGGAGCCGAGGCGCGTGAACGCCTGGGCCATCTCGACGCCGGTCGGTCCGCCGCCGAGGACCAGCAGCCGCCTCGGGATCTCCTTGACGCCCGTGGCCTCGCGGTTCGTCCACAAGTCCAGGTCGCGCAGCCCGGGGATCGGCGGGATGAACGCCTCGGAGCCGGTGGCGATCACGACGTGGTCGGCCGTGTAGGTCTGGTCGCCGACAGCCACGGTTCCGGGGCCGGCGATCCTGCCGTCGCCGCGCAGCACGTCGATTCCGGCGTCACGGGCCCATTTCTCGGCACCCGCGTCGTCGTAGGACGAGACCATGAAGTCACGCCACCCGAGCACGGCCCCGGCGTCGACCCCACCGGTCACCGCCTCACGCGCACCGGGGACTTCGCGGGCCGCGGCCACGGCCTCACCGGCGCGCAGCAGCGTCTTGGACGGGATGCACGCCCAGAAGGTGCACTCCCCGCCGAGCAACTCGCGTTCGACCAGCGCCACGCGCAGGCCGCCCTCGGCGACGGCCGCGGCGAAGTGCTCGCCGGGCGAACCGCCGCCGATGACGATGACGTCGTACTGCGCCATCACACACGTCCCGGAAGGCGCGTCGTGACTTCCTGCAGCACCCAGCCGTTGCCGTCCGGGTCGCTGAACGACGCGAACGAGCCGTAGCTGGAACGGTCGGGCGCCGGCCCGTCCACCCGCGCCTCGGTCCCCGCGTGGTGGAAGACGCCGGTCTTGTCGTGGAAGATCTCGCTGACCTGCACGCCACGGCCGACCAGGTCCTCGCGGGCGGCCACGATGTCGTCGACGACCAGGTGCAGGCCCTCGGTGCTGCCGGGCGCCGCGGTCGTCACGCCGGTGCCGAAGATGATCGACGCGGGCGATCCGGGCGGGGTGAGCTGCACGAGGCGGTAGCCCTCGTCGTCGGCGAACTCGGCGTCGAACCGCCAGCCGAGCGCCTTGTAGAAGTGCACGGCCCGGTCGACGTCGCTCACCGGGATGACGGCCACCTCGAGCTTGTAGTCCATCTTCGTTCCTCTCCTCTTGCCGATGACACGAGACTGCTCCCGCCGGGGGTCCCTTCGAACCCGTGGAACACCCTGGTCACCCCCTGGCCCGTACGCTCGGACCCGTGTCGGACGATCTCCTGGGCAGGCGCACCGAGGGCGAGACGCTGGACCGGTTGCTCACGCGGGCGCGGTCGGGCGCCGGTCAGGTGCTGGTGCTGCGCGGTGAGGCCGGGATCGGCAAGACCGCGCTGCTCGACCACGTGTCGTCGCGGGCGTCCGGGTTCCGGGTCGCGCGGGCCGCGGGCGTGGAGTCCGAGAGCGCGTTCCCCTACGCGGGGCTGCACCAGCTGTGCGTGCCGTTCCTCGACCGGCTGGACCGGTTGCCCGCGCCCCAGAGGGAGGCGCTCGGCACGGCGTTCGGCATGACGTCCGGACCCCGGCCGACGCGGTTCATGGTGGGCCTGGCGGTGCTGACGCTGCTCGCCGAGGTCGCCGACGAACAGCCGCTGGTGTGCCTGGTCGACGACGCGCAGTGGCTCGACCCGATGTCGTCCGCGGTGCTCGGGTTCGTCGCCCGCAGGCTGCTCGCGGAACGGATCGCGCTGCTCTTCGTGCTGCGCGAGGGCAACGACCACCTCGACGGGCTGCCCGAGCTGTTCGTGCGCGGCCTGGACGACGCCGACGCCCGCGCGTTGCTCCAGTCCGTGATCAAGGGACCGGTCGACGGCCGGGTGCGCGACAGGATCGTCGCCGAGGCCCGCGGCAACCCGCTCGCGCTGCTGGAGCTGCCCCGCGCGTGGACCGCCGCCGAACTGGCGGACGGGCTCGACGCCGAGCCGCTGACCAGCCGCATCGAGACCGGCTTCGTGCGCCAGATCGCGGCGCTGCCCGCCGACACGCGCCTGCTGATGCTCACCGCCGCCGCCGAACCGCTCGGTGACGCGACCCTGCTGTGGCAGGCGGCGGGGCTGCTCGGGCTGGGCGCCGACCCCGCGGCCGCCGCCCTGGAGACGGGCCTGATCGAGTTCGGCGCCCGCGTGCGGTTCCGGCACCCGCTGGTGCGGTCCGCCGCCTACCGCTCGGCGTCCACTGTGGACCGTCTGCGCGTGCACCAGGCGCTGGCCGACGTGACGGACGTGGACATCGACCCGGACCGCCGCGCCTGGCACCGCGCCCAGGGCACAGCCGCACCGGACGAGGAGGTCGCGGCCGCGCTGGAGAACACGGCGTCCCGCGCGCAGGCCCGTGGCGGACTGCTGGCCGCCGCAGCGTTCCTCGAACAGGCCGCGGTGCTGACCCCGTCACCCGGCCGCCGTGCGTCACGCGAACTGGCCGCCGCACGGGCGAAGCGCGACGCGGGTGCGTTGGAGGCGTCGCTGCGGCTCCTGAACGCCGTCGAGGCGGGCCCGCCGGACGAACGCCGCAGCGCCGAGGTCGAGCACCTGCGCGGGCACATCGCCTTCGACCAGCGCCGGGTCGCCGACGCCGCACCGCTGCTCTTCAGCGCGGCCCGCAGGCTGGCCCCGTTCGACGCCGACCTGGCCCGCGAGACGCACCTGGAAGCCCTGTCCGCCGCGATCTGGGCCGGTGAGCCCCTGGCCGACGCCGCCCGCACCGCTCCCCCGCCCCGCACCCCGCCGTGCGCGCTGGACCTGGTCCTGGAGGCGCTGACCACCCGCATCACCTCGGGCTACGGGGCCGCCGTCCCGCTCATGCGCCACGCGTTGGACGAGGTGCTCGCCCTGAAGGTGGCGGCGGAGGACGTCAGCCGCCTGCCGTGGCTCTTCGGCAACCGCGCGGGCGGCATCGTGGCGAGCGAGATGTGGGACTTCGGCACGCGCCGCGACTTCGCCCGGCAGCAGGTCCGCCTGTCCCGCGACGCCGGCGCGCTGGTGCAGCTGCAGTTCGCCCTGAACTTCCTGGCCGACAACGAGCTCCTCGCCGGCGAGCCGGCCGCCGCGCAGGCGCTGATCGAGGAGGACGAGCGGATCTCCGAGGTCACCGGTGCCCCGCCCGTCGGCTACGCGGTGCTGCTGCGGGCCGCGTACCGGGGCGAGGACGTCTTCTCCGCGGCGCGGTCCGCGGCCTTGGCGGCCGGCCAGGGGCGGTTGGCCGTGATCTGCGACTGGACCGCCGCGATCCTCCACAACGGACAGGGCCGCCACGACCTGGCCCGTGAGGCCGCGTTGCGCGTGTTCAGGTCCGATTCCCTGGTCTACAGCTGCCTGATCACGCCGGAACTGGCGGAGGCGGCCTCCCGCACGGGTGAGACCGCTCTGGTCGCGGAGGCGGTGGAGCGTTCCTCGGAGTGGGTCGACACCGACTGGTCGTCCGGCCTCAAGGCCCGCCTGCGCGCGTTGAACGGCGACCCGGAAGGCTTCCGCGAGTCGATCGCCTGCTTCGAACGGACGTCGCTGAAACCCGAACTGGCCCGCGCCCACCTCCTGCACGGCGAGTGGCTGCGCCGCGAGGGCAGGCGGGTCGAGGCCCGCGATCACCTCCGCACGGCACACGACATGCTGCTGTCGTGCGGGATGGCGGCCTTCGCCGATCGCGCGCAGCGGGAGCTGCAGGCGACCGGCGAGACGGCCCGCAAGCGCACCGCCGAACCGACCGACGAACTGACGGCGCAGGAGTACCAGATCGCCCGGCTGGCGCGGGAGGGCTACTCGAACCCGGAGATCGGCACGCGCCTGTTCATCAGCCCGCGCACGGTGGAATGGCACCTGCGCAAGGTGTTCGGGAAGGTCGGCGTGACCTCGCGCCGGCAGTTGCGCGACGCGAAGTTCTAGCCGAGGACGAACTGGCTCTCCGTCCACTTCACCGCGGTCAGCGGTGCCCTGACGTCGCCGGTGTGTCCCACGATCACGCCTTCGTTGTTGATGTCCACTGCCTCCGCCTTGCGGGCTCCGCCAGGACGGCCGAGCTCGAACGCGTCACCGTTCGGACTCCAGCGCATCGGGACGTTGTCCGCGGTGGTGACGGTGGTGAAGCCGACCGCCACGCCGTGGTCGTTGATGCCGCGCGGATGGGTGTTGCCCCCATAGGTGGTGATCACCGATCCGGTGATGTCCCACCGCACGCCGACCACCGCGAAGTTGTTCTCGGTGTAGGCCTCCCCGACCACCTCGCCGTGCCGGTTCACCGCCCTCGCGTAGCTCTCCGCGCGGTTCGCCAGGCCCGCGAGCCGGGTGACGGTGCCGGCGGGGTTCC
The DNA here is from genome assembly GCF_035525475.1 of Lentzea sp. Classification (GTDB taxonomy): domain Bacteria; phylum Actinomycetota; class Actinomycetes; order Mycobacteriales; family Pseudonocardiaceae; genus Lentzea. Next base: position 33,863 of record NZ_DATLEC010000038.1, read on the forward strand.
AGCGCATCGCCTGGACGTGGCGCCCGGTGGCGGTGACGTAGCCGACCGCGTACCCGTTCGAGGCGCCCGTCACCACGGCCCAGGTCATGCCGTCGGGCAGGGCCAGGAGGGTGAGCGCACCGTTCAGGTCCCACTTCACCGGCAGCTGTGAGCTGCTCGAGTTCAGCACGATGCCGTAGACGGTGCCGCTGTCGTCGATCGCCTGCCCGGAGGCGAACTCGTAGCCGGGGTACGAGTCCAGCACCCGGTGGGAGCCGTCCGGGTCGAACCTGATCGCCCGGCCGCTGACGAAGGGGTCGAACGTGGTGCCCGAGGCGGCGCCACTGCTGTTGACCGACGTCACGCTGGTGCTCGCCCCGGCGGGTCCCACCAGTTCCGCGGCGGAGCCGCCGTACCTGACCGCGCGTTCGGGCAGGCTGGTGGAACGGGACCGGCCCACCGCCACTCCCGCGTCGTTGATCGAGGCCGCGGAGTGGAAGGCGCTACCCGGCAGACCACCAAGATCGGTGATCGTCACGGACGCGTGTGCCGGCGTCGTGACGACTACGGTCGCCACCAGCGCCGCGGACAGGGCAAAGCCCAGCTTTCGACTCATCTGCATCCCCCAGGAGTTCCTTCGAGTCAAGCGCGGCAAGATTAACCGCGGACCGTCGGAGCTGCGCGGGGAAGGGTCGGGCGGAACTCCGGTCGCATCCCGCCCCCGTGGATCAGTTTCCCGCGGCCAGCCACTGCTCCAGGCTCGTCGGCTGCAGCTGCGCGCCCTCGTTCGGCACGAGCTGCTTGCCCGTCAGCAACGTCCCGAAGTACTGGGCCTCCGGGTCGCCGACGACCTCGCGCTCGTCCTCGCGGTGGCGGAGAACGGTCCGGATCCACCCGTCCATCGTGAGCTCCTCCGGCCCTCCGATCTCCAGCACGCCCCCGACCGGTGACGTGGCGGCGGTGCGGGCGACCACCGCGGCGACGTCCGAGGCGGCGATCGGCTGCACGCCGCCGTGCGGGAGGCGCACGGTCCCGTCGACGGTCGCCGAGTTCGCGATGGCGCCCGCGAACTCGAAGAACTGGGTGGCGCGGATGATCGAGTACGTGAGGCCGGACTCCCTGAGGAGCTTCTCCTGCGCCACCTTCGCGCGCAGGTAGCCGGACTCGGGCAGCTCGTCGGTGCCGACGATCGACAGCGCGACGTAGTGGCCGACGCCGGCCTCCGCGGCGGCCTGGGTCAGGTTGGTGGTGGCGGTGGTGAAGAAGCTCATCACGTCGTCGTCGGCGAACGACGGCGAGTTGGACACGTCGACGAGCACGTCGGCGCCCTGCAGGACTTCCTTCACGCCTTCGCCGGTCACCGTGTTGACACCGCTGTTCGGTGACGCGGGCACGGCGTCGTGGCCGTGCTCGCCGAGCCGCTTCACGACCTGGCTGCCGATCAAGCCGGTGCCGCCGATGACAACGATCCTCATGGTCCGTCCCTCTCGTGAACCCGCCCGTCGCGGGTGTTCACGAGCTAAGACAGGACAGCCCCGCAGGGTGTGACAGGCCTACTGGAACGCGGTGAGCTTCTCGGGGTTGACCAGCCACATCACCTGGTCGATGCCGTCGTCGGACGCCGTCACGGTGATCACGGCATAGGTGCCGGCGTCCTTGCGCAACCGGACCGCCCACTGGCCGTTCGCCTCGACGTACGACGCCTCCGCGCCCGCCCAGAAGCCCGGCGCCCAGGCCGCGAAGATCTTCGCCAGCGTCGCCGCGCCGAAGAGCGGCCTGCCCGCCGCCCGCACCGCGCCGTTGCTGTCGGAGTAGCTCACGACGTCCTGCGCGAACAGCTCCTTGAGTCCCGCCAGGTCGCCCGCCTGCGCGGCCGCCACGAACGCCTCCAGCAGTTTGCGCTGGTCAGCGCGTTCGACGGGGACGCGTCGCTCGTCCGCGAGGTGCTTGCGCGCCCTGCTGACCAGCTGCCGCGTCGCGCCCTCGGAGGTCTGGACGATCTCGGCGATCTCCTTGTACGGGTAGTCGAACGCCTCGCGCAGCACGTACGCGGCCCGTTCCGTCGGCGTCAGCTTCTCCAGCAGCAACAGCACCGCGAGCTCCAGCACCGCGCCCCGCTCGGCCCCGACCTGCGGGTCCGCCGCGGTGTCCACGGGCTCGGGCAGCCACGGCCCGACGTAGGTCTCGCGCCGCGCGCGGGCGGTCTGCGACTCGTTGATCGCGAGCCGGGTGATGGCCGTCGCCAGGTACGCCTCGGGGTTGCGCACGGCGTCGCGGTCCGCGAGCTGCCAGCGCAGCCAGACCTCCTGCACCAGGTCCTCGGCGTCGGCCACGCTGCCGGTCATGCGGTAGGCGATGCCGAACAGCCTCGGCCTGGCCGCCGCGAACACCGACTCGGCCTGGTCGAGAGAGGTCATGACGCCACGGTAGCGCCGATCAGCACACCCCGTCGGTGTGGCACCGCTCATGGGCGAATTCCAGGTGCACGAGATCAACTCGGCGTCCAGACTGGCGGCGTGACGACCCGACCCGAACCACCCCTGACCGGCGGCGAGCGCGAGACCCTCCGCGCGTTCCTCGACTACCACCGCGCCACCCTCGCGATGAAGTGCGAAGGCCTGTCCGACGACGACCTGCGCCGCCGCTCGATGCCGCCGTCCACGCTCACGCTGCTCGGCCTGGTCCGGCACATGGCGGAGGTGGAGCGCACCTGGTTCCGCAAGGTGATCAACGGCGAGGACCTCCCGCTGGTGTGGTCCGACGCCGGCGACTACCAGGTGGCCTACGACGCCTCGGGGTCGAGCAGGTCGGAGGCGTTCGCGGCGTGGCAGGCCGAGGTCGAGCACTCGCGGCGGATCGAGCGCGAGGCCGAGTCTCTCGACGTGACGGCCCACCAGCCGCGCTGGGACGCCGACGTGTCGCTGCGGCTGGTCATGCACCACCTGTGCCACGAGTACGCGCGGCACAACGGTCACGCCGACTTCCTGCGCGAGGGCATCGACGGCGTCACGGGCGCTTGATCAGTCCACAATGGACCGTTGGTGCGAACTTCGCTTCGAACGCGGCGTGGCGAGTATTCCCAGTCACAGCGCCGCACCACGACGGCGGCCCCGCACCAGGAGGTGACCGTCGTCGGGACGCACAGCACCATCACCGTCTTCGACGTGCCCTCCAACGACGAGCTGCACGCGTTCCTGTCGTCGTTGCCGCTGTGGGAGTTCACGCGGGTCGAGGTGACTCCGCTGTCGACCCACCCGTCCGACGTGGCGGCGCAGCCGTGAGGCGGCGATTTACCGCCGCCTAACCACCGGAAGTCACGGTGGGGCATGCGCAAAGTCATGTTGGTCCTTCCCGCGGTGGCGCTGGCCGCGCTCGCCTCGACCGGTACGGCCCAGGCGGAGTCCGCGCCCTCGTGCTCCGGCACCGTGCAGATCGGGTCCACCGGGTACGTCAAGAAGAACGGCGAGATCATCGCCTCGGTCAAGCAGTTCAAGGGCTGCGGCAAGAACTGGGCCTACACCTACGTGTGGGACTCCTACGCCGCCAAGCCGGGCACCTTTCACTCCAGCGCCGCGATGGTCGTCAACGGCGACCGCGACTACAGCAGCAACGTCAACGGCAGCAACAAGCAGGACGTCTGGTCCAAGGGCACCAACACCCTCAGCGAGTGCACCCGCGCCTACGGCGAGGTGTGGGGCGATGGCAACGTCTACTGGGGACAGACCGACGAACGCTGCTAGGACGTGACCCGTGGGTCCGTTCGATGAGAGTCGCGGTCGAGAGTTCCGGAGGCATGCCCTAGCTTGCAGGGCATGGGGATTCGCCTGTCGGTGCTCGACACGTCTCCGGTCGTCCAGGGTTCGACGCCGCGGGAGGCGCTGCGCAACACCGCCGACCTCGTGGAGCTGGCGGAGGAGCTGGGGTTCCACCGCTACTGGGTGCCGGAGCACCACGGAATGCGCGGCGTCGCCAGCTCCGCGCCGGCCGTGCTCGTCGCACACCTGGCGGCGATCACCGGCCGCATCAGGGTCGGCTCGGGTGGCGTGCTGCTGCCGAACCACCCGCCGCTCGTGGTGGCCGAGCAGTTCGGCACCCTGTCCGCCCTGCACCCCGGCCGGATCGACCTCGGCGTCGGGCGAGCGCCGGGCGGCCCCGCGTCCGTGGTGTCGAGGCTGCGCCGGACGGACCGGCCGTACCGCGAGCAGCTCGAGGAGCTGCAAGGCCTGCTGAACCCAGGCGACACCCCCGCCGTACCGGTGCAGGGCGGCACCGCGCCGGAGCTGTGGCTGCTCGGCTCCTCCCCCGGCACGTCCCTGCTCGCGGCCGAGCTCGGAATCCCCTTCGCGTTCGCGCGCCACCTCAACCCCGCCGAGACCGCTCGGGCCGATCTGGTCAGCGTCTCGGTGATCGCGGCGGACGACGACGACCGGGCCGAGTGGCTGGCCGGGCCGATCAGGACGAAGGTGCGCAGCCGCGCGGAGGGCAGGCGGATCCTCCTGCCCAGCCCGGAGGACGCGACCGCGCACGACGACGACGGCCGCGTGCTGGTGGGCGGGCCGGAGACCATCGCGCGCAAGCTCCAGGCGGTGCTCGACGAGACCGCGGCGCCGGAGCTGATGATCACCTCGCCCCTCCACCACCACGCGGACCGCCGCCGCAGCTACGAACTGGTCGCGTCGATCGGCGAGTCGTTGACGCCCGCCGGTACAGCGGGGCTGTGACATCTCGGGTGGACCGCGGCCCGCCGACGCCGACGGTAACGGTCGATCAAGCCGAGGAGATCTTGTCCATGGTTTGTCCGACGGGCAGGAGACGGTTCATGAAGATCGAACGGCGCAAGTGGGTCCTGGCTGTGGGCGAGGACGCCGCTCCCACGCTGCTCAAGTTGCTCGAAGCCGGAGGAGTCGCCTTCGACACGGTGGAGAACCGGATCAACCCCGTCTACCGCGAATACACCGACGAGCTGCCGGAAGAGGACTTCCGCCAAGTCTTGGCCATGTTGAGCCACGCAAACCCGCAGCGGCTGCCCAAGGCCGACTACGACAAGGTCGAAACCGACTTCAAGCGGCGCACCGACAAGCAGTGGCAGCTCGAGCAGGCCCGGCTGGCCGAACAGCGCAGGCAGGCGCAGGCCGCGACCGAGCAGCGGCTGCTGCAGGCGGGGCTGCACTCCCTCGGCGGCTCCGGGACGACGTGGGCAGCGCGTGCGTCCCAGATCGGCGCGTGGTGGAACGGGGTCAAGCAGCGGGAAGCAGCGGAGAACTGGGAGAAGGTGTTCACCGGCAACCGGATGACCGCTCGTCAGGTCAACGCCAAGGGCCGCGGTGGGAAGTTCGACATCGTGAACCGGCACGACCGCAAGGACCCCGCGAAGGAGCGGGAGATCTACCTCGACCGCGGTCTGGGCGGCATTCTCGCCCGCACCACCCCGGCCAACTTCTTCCCCGGCCCGGCCGGCGCCAACCGCAAGGACGAGTTGGGCCTGCACGACCTCAGCGGCACCCTGCTGACCTCGGCCCGCCCTGTCTTCAAGCAGCTCAAGCCCTACGACGAGGCCGTGGTCGTGTTCATGCCCGCGCCCACCGAGTCCGACTCCCAGGTCTTCGCGGCCATCTCCTCCCTCGAAGAGCCCGACACCGACAAGCTGCGCGAGTACCGCAGCAAGTTCACCCGCCTGCGCTTGGCGCAAAGCAGTGACATGGGCGCGGTCTTCGTTGACGACAACACGGACCCGAAGGCCGAACTGCGCGCCCGCTACGGCGTCAACGGCCGGGTCCTGCTTCCCGGCGGCACCATCGTCCCTCTCGACGAGACCATGCTGGCCAAGCGCCGCACCGACGCGCTGGAGCACAGCACGATCCTCAGCGGCGACGCCAAGGCGCTGGTCAACGAGGTTGTGATCGTCTACCGGCAGCACGCGGCGGCCGACCTGTTCCCGTTGTTCGCCCAGTGGGACAGGGAGACCACCAGCTACCGCGTCCTCGACCGGGCCACGCTGGCACCCACCGGCGCCTGGATCGCCGACACAGGAGCCTGGCACCCGGCCCGGACGTGATGTCCAGGGCCGGCCAACTGGTTCGAGTTCGCCGCCGGGGACACCGAGAAGGCGGGGGCGTCCTACGCGGGCGTCCTCGGCTGGGAGACCAGCCAGATGGGCGAGGACTACCACTTCGTCACCAACGGCGCGGCCGGCGCGATCGCCGTCAGGGACGCGCAGCTCACCCAGCCGCGGATCTACTTCCACACCACGGACATCGACGCGTCCGTGCGCAAGGTCGTGGAGTTCGGCGGCGAGGGTGACGACGTCCAGTCCGTGCCCGACGTCGGCCGCATCGCGCACTGCGCGGACGACCAGGCACGCCGTTCAGCCTGTGCGAACCGCAGGGCTGACGTGGTTCCGGGCGGCCCGCCACGACGCGGCGGGCCGCTCAACATCCCGGCCCCCGGCAGCGTCTTGTTGTCACAGGCTCACGTCTTGGGGGAAAGCATGGAGCACTTCAGACCCGTCGGTGGTCTCGGCAGAGCCGCGACCGCACTCGTCGGGCTCGCCGCCGTCGGCAACGTCGCCGCCACCGCGGCCGACTGGCTCACCTACACCACCGTCCGCGACTACCGCGCCGGCGCGGGCACGGCGGCCGGTGTGAGCGCCGCCGACAAGTTCACCGTCGCGGCGAGCGCGGGATCGTCGCTGCTGACGCTCCTGGCGGGCGTCGTGTTCATCAGCTGGCTGTACAACGCGCGCATCAACGCCGAGCTCGTGACTCCCGCGACCGAGCACCGCCGCAGCCGCCTGTGGGTCTGGCTGGGCTGGTTCGTCCCGGTCGTGAACCTCTGGTACCCGAAACAGGTCGTCGACGACGTCTGGCGCGCCAGCGACCCGCGACAGCAGGACGTGCCTTTGCGGCAACGGGCGCAGGACCGGCTGACCACCCGGTGGTGGGCCCCGTTCCTCGTGATGTGGATCTTCGGCAACAGCTACCTGCGCGGCTACAACGCAGACGGGTCGTGGACGACGGACTCGTTCCTCAACGCCGCCGTCCTCTCGACCATCTCCGCGCTCGCCGGGATCATCGCCGCCGTTCTCACCGCCCAGCTGGTGCGGAGGATCTCGGAGTTCCAGAGCGCTCCGCCACCGGTGGCCTGACTCGTCCGTCCTCTTCGGACCGGCGGCGCGGCGGGTCACGAGCAGCCGCGCCGCCCTGCTCGCCGGTCACGCCCCCTACCCGTCGAAGCGGCTCCGCGCCGCCTCGATCTCCGTCAGGTACCGCGTGGTCCAGTTGCACATCGCGTCCACGGTGGCCCGCAGCGCCTGCCCCGGCTCGGTCAGCGTGTAGTCGACGCGCGGCGGCACCGTCGGGTGCACGACGCGGTCCACCAGGCCGTTGCGCTCCAGCAGGCGCAGGTTCTGGGTCAGCATCTTGTGGCTGATGCCGTCGACCTCGGTCTTCAGCTCGGTGAAGCGCTTGGTGGAGTCGCCGATGGTCTCGACGATCAGCAGCGCCCACTTGTTCGCTATGTCCGAGAAGATCTCGCGCGCCAACGAGTCCGCACGCGCCAAATCACCGCTGAGCTGCTTGCTCACCTTTGGGTTCCCCACTCACGAAAAAGTGCGTTCTTCCAGGTCGGGCTTCACTCTCCTACGGTGACTGAGTAACCGCAAGAGAGGACAAACTCATGGCCGTCACCCTCATCAACGCCGAGGGCCTCCCGGAGCTCGACGTCTACCACCACGTGGCCGTGGCCACCGGGTCGAAGACCGTCTACCTCGCCGGCCAGGTCGACTGGAGCGGCGCGCCGGACCTCGCCACCCAGGTCGAGAACGCGTATGTGAACGTGCACACCGCGCTCAAGGCCGCCGGGGCGTCGTTCAATGACCTGGTCAAGATCAGGGTCTTCGTCGTGGACTGGACGCCGGACAAGATGCCGGAGCTGCTCAAGGGTCTGGACAACGCCAGGGCCAGGGTCGGCGAGTTCGCGAAGCCGCCGGCCTCGTTGATCGGCGTCGCCGCGCTGGACGTGCCGGAGCACCAGGTCGAGATCGAGGCGGTGGCCGTGCTCGACTGATTTACCGGCGCCTAACCGGTGCGGCGCAGGCTCCTCTGAAACACGAGAGGAGCACCATGCGCAAGATCCTGGCCGCGGGTGCCGTCGCAGCCGCGGCGGCGAGCCTGCTGGGCACCGGCACCGCCCACGCCGAGACGAACCCCGCCTGCCCCGGCGCCACCCAGATCGGGTCGACGGCGTACGTGAAGAACAACAGCACGACCGTCGCGTCGGTCAAGCAGTACGCGGGCTGCGGCAAGAACTACTCCTACATCTACGTGTGGGACTCGTGGATCTCCAGCCACGGCAGGGACTTCACGCTCCGCACGCACATCCAGACGCCCCCGAACCTGTCGCACGGCTACAAGACCGGTGCACGGGGACAGCGTGAGCTGTGGTCCGGTGCCGCGGACACGCTCGACCAGTGCACGCGCGCGCACGGCGAGGTCGACGGAAGCAGCTACTTCCTGTTCGCCAAGACGGGCGAACGCTGCTGATCCCGCATTGCGCCCGGCAGAACCCTGCCGGGCGCACGCGCTCACTTGCGCATGCTGATGACCAACGCGAGTCCGGCGGACAATGCGATGGCAGCGCTCACCACGAGCTGGTTGAGCCAGACGATGGAACTGCCGCCGTCCCCTTGGAGCAGCGCCGCGACCACGAGCCACAGCGCCAGGCCGATCGTGATCTGCCTCAGCAACGGCACGTCGAGCGGCGCCATCGCCCGCACCATGCCGAGGAGCATGATGACGACGGCCAGGCCCATGGACACCCAGTACGGCCGGAACGCGTGCGACGAGGCGCTGAAGTGCAGGATCGGTGGCGCGGCGATCAACCACACGCCGGCCAGGAAGGCGGCGACGCCGGCCCGGCTCTCGACAGTTCGTCCGTGAAGGTCCCGCACGCGAGCAATTTTCACCTCCAGCCGGGCCAAAGGGAACACCTGATTCACGTCCCGGTACAGGTTCTAGGGTCTCTGGCATGATCGAACAGTCCGACACCAAGGCCGCCTACGACGCCGTGGCGGGGCTTTACGCCGAGCTCTTCAGCGACGTCCTCGAGACCCTGCCGATGGAACGCGCGGTGCTGGCCGCGTTCGCCGAGCTGGTGGAGGGACCCGTCGCCGACCTGGGCTGCGGTCCCGGCCACGTGACCGCTCACCTGCGTTCGCTGGGCCTGGACGTCTTCGGCGTCGACCTGTCCCCCGAGATGATCGCCCTGGCCCGCCGGGCGCACCCGGACCTGCGGTTCGACGAGGGCACGATGACGGCGCTCGACATCCCCGACGCGTCGCTGGGCGGGATCCTCTCGTCCTACTCCCTCATCCACACCCCGCCGCGGGACCTGCCGGTGATCTTCGCCGAGTTCGGGCGCGTCCTGATGCCCGGCGGACACGTCGTGCTCGGCTTCTTCGCCGGCGACGATCCCGAGCCGGAGCCGTTCGACCACAAGGTCGCGCTCGCCTACCGCTGGTCGCCCGACGCCCTCATGACGCTGTTGCGCCAGGCTGGTTTCACCGAGGTCGCCAGAATGCGCCGCGAGCCCCACGAGGGCGAGCGGCCGTTCCACCACGTGCACCTGCTGGTGCGCAAGGGTCGTGGAGATACCGTGCAGATCCCGTGAAGGTGCGGCGGGAAACGACTTCCTCCCCGCGGAACGGTTTTACCGTCGGGCATGGACACCGTGGACGTGCTCGTCGTCGGAGCCGGGCTGGCCGGCCTCACCACCGCGCGCCTGCTCGCTGAAGCAGGCCTCGACGTGGCCGTGTGCGAACGCAGGACGAGCCTCGAGACCGGCATCCGCACGACCGGCATCTTCGTCAGGCGCACCCTGACCGACTACGACCTGCCGCACCTCGGCCCGGCGGTCCGCCGCGTGCTGCTCTACCCGCCGTCGCACGAGGACCCCGTGGAACTCGTCAGCACGCGCGACGAGTTCCGGGTGGGCGACATGGCCGGCATCTACACGCGGGCCGTCGAGGACGCCGAACGCGCCGGCGCCAGGGTCACCCTGAACGCCGGCTACCCCGCCAAGTCGACGAAGGCGCGGTTCACGATCGGCGCGGACGGCGCACGTTCCACCGTCGCCAAGACGCTCGGCCTCGACGTGAACCGGCAGCTGATCACCGGCATCGAGGAGGTCTACCCGGTCAGGACCGGCTCCACGCCGACGTTCCACTGCATCGTCGACCCGCGCCTCGCCCCCGGCTACATCGCCTGGGTCATCGACGACGGCGAGCACGCGCACGTGGGCCTGGCGGGCCGCGCCGACCGCTTCACCGCGCCACTTCCCCAGCTGCTGCAACGGTTCCGCGACAGCTTCCCGACTCCCGCGCCCACCGGACCGGTGAAGCGCCGCGGCGGCCCGATCCCGGTCGGTGGCCTGCTGCGCCGGATCGTGTCGCCGCAGGGCCTGCTCGTCGGCGACGCGGCGGGCGCGGTCTCGCCGCTGACGGCGGGCGGGCTCGACCCGTGCATGCGGATGTCCGAGCTCGCGGCGTCGGTGACGTTCGACTACCTGCGCAGCGGCAACAGGTACGTGCTGGAGCACTACGACGGCGCGGCGATGCGGCGCCGGTACCTCCTCCGCTCGCAACTGCGGCGCGGGCTGTCGCTCGTGCGCGGGCCCGGTCTGGCGGAGCTCGCGTTCTCCGGACTGCGCACGGCGCCGGGAAAGGCCGTGGCGAAGCGGATCCTGTTCAGCTAGGCGACGAGCAGGTCCGCCGGGAACAGGTGCGCGTCCCCGGCGGACCTCTGCCGATCAGGCCGTCAGGAGCGTCAGCCCGTAGACGCGCAGGATCTCGTTGATGGGCTGGAACCAGGTGCGGCCGCCGCTGGAGCAGTTGCCGTAGCCGCCGGACGTCACGCCCTGCGCCTGGTCACCGGTGATGAAAGAGCCACCCGAGTCGCCCGGCTCCGCGCACACGCTGGTGCCGACCATCTCGTAGACCGCGCCCTGCTGGTAGTTCACGGTCTCGTTGCGGCCCTGCACCACACCGCAGTGCCAGTGCGTGGTCGAACCGGAGCGGCACACCGAGGTACCGACCGGCGCCTCCCACGAACCGCGCACCAGGGCGTCGCTCACCGTGCCCCAGCCGAGCACGACCGGAACGTTCCACCAGCCGCCGCCGGTGCGCACCCAGCCGTAGTCGTTGGTGGGGAAGGAAGAGCCGACGAACTCGCCCTGCCACGACCCGTCCCAGCCGTTGACGTTCCACGCGCCGACGTTGCAGTGCCCGGCGGTGACGTAGCCGCCGTGCACCGAGAAGCCGATGGAGCAGCGGACGTTGCCCGTGTAGAACGGGTCGCCGCCGACGGTGCCGGCCGCGAACGGTTGCGGTCGCTCGACACCTGCCGTGTTGACGACGACGTCCTTCGGTAGCGCCGAGAGGTCGGCTCCCGGCAGGGCGTCGACCACGACTGCGCCGCGCTGGACGTCGACCCGCCACCCGGCGACGTCCTTCGACAGCGACCCGGCCTTCGACAGCCTGTCGATGTTGTTCTTGACCGCGTTCAGGGACGCGAGGGTCTTCGTCCGCAGCACCGGCCGGGCTCCGGCGGCCTCCACGGCGTCGGCCTTCGCCGGGTCGGTCACCGCGACCTGGAGCTTGCCGTCGGCGAACCAGCTGCCGCCGAACGCCTCGGCGGCGGCCTGCTCGGCGGCCGGCGCGACCTTCAGCGCCACCTTCTCCTGCGCGATCCTGGTCAGCGCCTGCGCGGCGGTGATCCCGAAGTCGCGGCTCATGGCTTCGACGACTTCGGTGGAAGCCGCCGCCGCGGGGACTGTGATCGTGCTCAGCACGATCGCGGACACGGAAACTATGCGTAGCAGCATGATTTCTCTCCTACGGTGCCCAAGGTGAGCTGACGGCCCAGCTCACGTCCTGGTTGTACGAGGCAGGGTTGTCGTACACGTGCGCGCCGCCGTTCGAGGCGACCCAGACCTCCTCCGAGTAGTGGCGGATGCTGGTGCCGAGCTCGTTGAACGACTCCAGCCGGACGCCGCCGCTGCCCTGTTGCGCGCAGAACGTCGCGTCGCGCCGGAAGAGGTCCGTGTTGTCGTTCGTGCCGAGCCGGACGCGGAAGTCCGCGTGCCGCAGGTACTGGTTCGGGAGGTTGCGGGACTCGAGCGAGTAGCAGGTCGGGTCGGCGAGCCCGCGCCGGACGACGAACGTGGCGTCCGACTTCGTCAAGCTGTCGCTCGACGCCGTCACGACGTCCGTGCGCGCCAGCGAGTCGCGGTGCCGCAGGTAGCGGTCCGAGAAGCCCGGTGAGGTCACCCGGAACGACCGGGCCTGGTCCAGCGGCAGCTCGGCGCCGCTGCGCCACAACGCGACGCTGATCGCCCACGTCGTGTCCGCCGCGAAGGAGTTCGCGGTGTCCCAGGGGTTCGTGCCGCCGGACCGTGCCAAGTAGACGTTCGAGTTGTAGTGCCGCACGAACGAACCGCGCACGTTGTAGGACTCCAGCGCGGTACCGCCGCTGCCTTCCCGCGGGCAGAACGTGGCGTCGGCGCGGAACAGGGCGCTGCCGTCGTTCACGTCCTTGCGGATGACGGAGTTGCTGTGCCGCAGGAACTGGCCCGCGAAGTTGCGCGACTCGAACGACAGGCAGGCCGCGTCGGCGAGTCCGGGACGCACCAGGAACGTGGCGTCCAACCGGCCCAGGTCGTCGTTGATCACGTCGGTGCGGGCCGTTCCGGCGGCGTGCCGCAGGTAGCGGTCGGTGTAGCCGGAAGTGGTGACGCGCAACGACACCACGTCGTCCGGTCCCACCGCCGTGCCGCGCGCGATGGCGAGCACCTTGAGGTTGACGTCCCGCACCCGCGACTCGGTCATCTTCAGGATGCGCCGGTCGTAGGTGTAGAAGCCGTTGACCTCGTTCTCCACGTCGTACGGCTCGGTGTAGACCGACGCCGACAACCCGCGCGTGTGGATCATCCGCGCGACCTGCTTCGCCACCTCCTCGTACCTCTTGGTCAACGACGTCTCGTCGGGGTACAGGGCGCCATAGGCGAATCCGGCGCCCGGCTGGTACTCGTGGCCGACGACCCGGCGGCCCAGACCGCCGAACTCGCCGAGCATCGCGACCCTGCTGGCGTCGGGTGTGCGGGTCGCCGTCGTGATCTGGTAGTGGTGGTCGTCGATCACGTCGCCGTTGCCGGGATCGGGATCCGAGACGCAGCAGTTGGAACCGGAGTTGTGGTTGATCAGGCGGGTGTTGTCGATCGACCGGACCAGGTTGACGATCCGGCCGGCGTCGTACTCGCCCCAGCCCTCGTTGAACGGCACCCACTGCACGATCGACGTGATGCCCTTGTGCTCGTCGATCATCTCCTTGAGTTCCTTCTCGAACCGGGTCCGCCCGGCCTGCGACGGCTCCCGGCCGCTGGCCAGCGCCGGCATGTCCTGCCAGACCATCAGGCCGAGGCGGTCCGCCCAGTAGAACCAGCGGTCGTTCTCGACCTTGATGTGCTTGCGGACCATGTTGAAGCCGAGGGCCTTCTGCTGTTCCAGGTCGAAGGCCAGCGCGGTGTCGGTCGGCGCGGTGTAGATGCCGTCCGGCCAGTAGCCCTGGTCGAGCGTGCCCAGCTGGAAGACGAACTTGCCGTTCAGCGTCGGCCGCAGCACGCCGCCGAGCATCGCCTTGCCGAGCGAGCGCATGCCGAAGTAGCCGCCGACGGTGTCACCGCTGCCCAGCGTGACGCGCAGGTCGTACAGGAAGGGGTCGTCGGGGGTCCAGAGCCGGGCGTTGGGGACCGGCACCCGCAGCGAGGCGCCGACGGTGCCGG
>NZ_DATLEC010000009.1:0-52264 GCF_035525475.1 Lentzea sp.
CTTCGAGCTCGATCCCGGTGCGGTAGTTCTTGGTCCAGTAGGAGATCCCGAGCTCGCGGTCGTAATCGGCGAGCTGGTGCACCCACCGCTTCCCGACGTACGGCACGTCGCACACGATCCGCGGCGTCGCATATCCGGGCAGGTAGCCCATGATCGCGTGCTGCAGCTCCTGCGCCTCCCACACCGACACCCGCCAGTGCTCCGCGTTGGGGATCATGTCGCACATGTAGAAGTAGTACGGCAGGATGTTCGCTTCCCCTTGCAGCGCAAAGCAAAGATCCAGCAGGTCGTCCGAAGTGGCGTTGACGCCCTTCATCAGCACGCCCTGGTTGCGCACGTCCCGCACACCGACCTCAAGGGCCGTACGCGCGGCCTCGGCCACGAGGGGCGTCACGGACTGGGCGTGGTTCACGTGCGTGTGGATCGCCAAGTTCACGCCGCGACGGGACGCCGTGCGCGCTACGCGTTCCAGGCCCTCGACGACGCGTGGCTGGAGCCAGTGCTGGGGGAGGCCGGCCAGGGCCTTGGTGGCCAGGCGGACGTCTCGGACGGTCTCGATGTCCAGCAGGCGCATCAGGAACGACTCGAGCTGCGGCCACGGCACGTTCGCCACGTCGCCGCCGGAGACCACCACGTCGCGGACGCCGGGGGTCTTCTTCAGGTAGCCGATCATCTGGTCCTGGCGGTCGACCGGCTTCAGGGTCAGCTTGTGCTTGTCGATCAACGGTGTGGAGTTGCCGACCAGGTCCATGCGGGTGCAGTGCCCGCAATACTGCGGGCAGGTCGACACCATCTCCGCCAGTACCTTGGTGGGGTAGCGGTGGGTCAGGCCCTCGACCACCCACATCTCCGCCTCGTGCAGCGAGTCGCGTTGAGAGTGCGGGTGGGACGGCCAGTCGGGGTCGCGGTCCGAGGAGACCGGCAGCATGTAGCGGCGCACCGGGTCGGCCAGGAAGGCTTCGGTGAACTCCGCGGGCGTCAGCGGCGCGTCTACCGCCATCGTGTTGACCATCTGCGGCGGGATCAGCATCGACATCGTCGCGAACGACGACTGGTCCGCGGCGAGGTCGTCGTAGAACTTGTCGGTCAGCAGGTCGCCCGCCACCTTGCGGAGCTGCTTCACGTTCTTGACGCAGTTCACCCGCTGCCACTGGGCGTCGCGCCACTGCGCCTCGGTCACGTGGGCCCAGCCGGGGAAGCGCCGCCAGTCGGGTTCGACCAGCTCTCGGCGGACGTACGTGTACGGCTGGCGGTCCAGCCGCTCCAGCGCCGTGGGGGCGTCGTGCAGCGCGGTCATCCGTACTCCTCTACGTCGAGGTGGCGTAAAGATATCCTGTCATACCGCCAGGCTGCCGTAAATATTTCAGATCAAGGCCTGGTTGAGGGGTGCTCGGGAGCATTTGCGGCGTCCCGTGCGTTCAACCGGTATGCCTGTTCTCGCGCTGCTGCTGCTCGGGGTCTTCGCCGAGGTCGCGGTCATGGTCGCCGTTGGCAACGCCATCGGCGGGCTCTGGATGATCGCGCTGCTCCTGGTCGGCACCCTGGTGGGTCTGTCGCTGGTGCGCAGGCAGGGTGCGCACGCCGTGGCGGCGCTGCGCGAGTCGGTGTTGAGGCGTCAGCAGCCGCACCAGGAGATGGCCGACGGCATGCTCATCGCGGCCGCCGGTGCGCTGATCATGGTGCCGGGCTTCCTCAGCGACGTGGTGGCGTTGTTCCTGCTGTTCCCGCCGACGCGCAGGATCGTGAGCAGGCGGGTCGCGCGCAGGGCGGAGGCGGCGGCGCTCAAGTTCGAGCACGAACGCCGCTTCGGCGCCGGTCAGGTCGTCGAGGGCGAAGTCGTCGACGCCGAGCCGGTGATCATCGCCGACCGGCGCGAACTGACGTGATCCGCGCGTACCGGCCCGCCGACCTGAACGCGCTCTACGACATCTGCCTCGACACGGGCAACGGTGGCCAGGGCGTGCGCCACCTGTTCGACGACGCGCGGTTGATGGGGCACGTCCACGTCGGCCCGTACGTGGCGTTCGAGCCCGACCTGGCGGTTGTCGCGGAGGACGATGACGGCGTCTGCGGTTATGCCGTCGCGGCGTCCGACACCGAGGCCTTCGAAGACCGCTGCGACCGCGACTGGTGGCCTGACCTGCGCGTCCGCTATCCGTTGACGCCGGACGCGAACCGGATCGTGCAGCAGATCCACCACCCGGCGCGGGTCGACCCGATCATGGTTCGCGACTATCCGGCGCACATGCACGCGAACCTGCTCCCGCGCGCGAAGGGCAAAGGGCTCGGTGGCGCGCTCGTACGGGCGTTGCTCGAACGTCTGGAGAAGGGCGTTCATGTGCACGTGCGGCACCACAACACACACGCGATCGGCTTCTGGGAACACGTCGGCTTCCGCGTGATCGACTCCGCCGACGAGCTCGTGCTGGGCCTGCGCCTCTGACCGGTCAGGCCAGCAGGTCCTTCAGCAGCAGCTCGAAGTCGACGACCTCACGCCCGGCCGGCACCGCGGAGTAGGTCGAGTCGAGGAACCGGCCCAGCTCGTCCGCCGACAGGTGGAACACGGCGTGCGAGTCCTCGGTGAACAGCTCCAGCACGAGCACGTCACCCTCCGCCGGACGCAGCCGCACGTCGCCCATCCCCGCCGGCGACATCAGCCCGTCGGACAGCAGCTCGCGCCCGACCAGCCACGTCGACTCCTGGTCACGTGCGTGGAAGCGCATCGTCACGGCGTGCGGATCGTCTGAGCGGTACTGGAAATCGACGTTCATCGGCTCGATGGAGCCGTCCGGCCGAACGAACTCAACGACGGTGACGGTGCCGACACGAGTCTCGTTGAACATCGTCGTTCCTCCTCCGCAGCGAGGGTGCTGCATTCCACACGGGCGCGACGTTCGCTCGGTTCAAAGCTTTCTCGAAGTGCTCGAATGGGTACTGAAGGGACATGACGGTCTACGGGATCCACGCCTCACACGAGCAGATACACCCCTCCGCCCTGCTCACCGCCGTGCGCAGGGCCGAAGAAGCCGGGTTCGGCGCGGCGATGAGTTCCGACCACTTCTCACCGTGGAGTTCGCGCCAGGGCCAGTCCGGGTTCGCCTGGTCGTGGCTCGGCGCCGCGCTGCAGGCCACGAGCCTGCCGTTCGGCGTGGTCACGGCACCGGGGCAGCGCTACCACCCGGCGATCACCGCCCAGGCGATCGGCACGCTCGCCGCGATGTACCCAGGACGGTTCTGGGCCGCGCTGGGCACCGGCGAGGCGAGCAACGAGCACATCACCGGCGACGGCTGGCCGCGCAAGGACGTCCGCACGGCCCGGCTGCGCGAGTGCGTCGACGTCATCCGGGCGCTGCTCTCCGGCGAGGAGGTCAGCCACGACGGCCTGGTCACGGTCGACCGCGCCAGGCTCTGGACGTTGCCGGACGAGATGCCGCTGCTGATCGGCGCGGCCGTGAGCCCCGAGACGGCGCGGTGGTGCGCGTCCTGGGCCGACGGGCTGATCACCGTGAACGCGGCCCCCGACAAGCTGCGCGAGGTGGCCGACGCCTACCGCGACGCCGGCGGCCGGGGCAAGCTCCACCTCCAGGCGCACCTGAGCTGGGACCCCAGCGAGGACAAGGCGATGGCGATGGCGCACGAGCAGTGGCGCAGCAACATCTTCCAGCCGCCCGTGTGCTGGGACCTGGAGATGGTCGACCACTTCGACGTCGTCTCCGAGAACGTCACGCCGGAGCAGGTCGCCGAGGTGGTCAACGTGTCGTCGGACCTGAAGTGGCACGCCGAGCAGCTCAACGCCTACGAGGAGATCGGGTTCGAGGAGATCTACCTGCACCACGTGGGCCAGGACCTGACCGCGTTCATCGACGCGTTCGGCGAGCACGTCCTGCCGGAGGTGACCGCGTGATCCGCACGTCCGACGTCTGGTGGAAGAACGCCGTCCTCTACTGCCTCGACGTGGAGACCTTCTCCGACGAGGGGTTCCGCGGCGCTACCGAACGCCTCGACCACCTGCACGCCCTCGGCGTCACGTGCGTATGGCTGATGCCGTTCTACCCCACGCCCGAACGCGACGACGGCTACGACATCACCGACTTCTACGGCGTCGACCCACGGCTCGGCTCGCTCGGCGACTTCGTGGAGTTCGTGCGCGCCGCACGGGACCGTGGCATGCGCGTCATCGCCGACCTCGTCGTCAACCACACGTCCGACGAGCACCCGTGGTTCCACGACCCCGAGAAGCGCGACTGGTACGTGTGGGCAGACGAGCCGCAGCAGGACGGACCTCAGGGGATCACCTTCCCCGACAAGGAGAACTCGCTCTGGGAGTACTCCGAGGAGGTCGGCAAGTACTACCTGCACCGCTTCTACAAGCACCAGCCCGACCTGAACGTCGCCAACCCCGCCGTGCGCGACGAGATCGCGCGGATCATGGGCTTCTGGATGGAGCTGGGGCTCAGCGGCTTCCGCGTGGACGCCGTCCCGTTCCTGCTGGAGCACCAGGAGAAGACCGACGCGATCGACCTGCCCGACCCGCACGACTACCTCACCGACCTGCGCGCGTTCCTCAACCGCCGCAACGGCGAGGGCGTGCTGCTCGGCGAGGTGAACCTGCCGTACAAGGACACGATGGCCTTCTACGGCCAGGGCGTCGGCGACGAGCTGACCATGTGCTTCGACTTCGTCGGCATGCAGGCGATGTACTTGGCGCTGGCCCGGCAGTCGAGCGGGCCGATGGTCAAGGCGTTGCAGGAACGCCCGCTGCCGCCGCGCGACGGGCACTGGGCGACGTTCGTCCGCAACCACGACGAGCTGACGCTGGACAAGCTGCCGATGGACGAGCGCCAGGAGGTCTTCGACGCCTTCGGCCCTGACCCGGACATGCAGCTCTACGGCCGTGGCCTGCGACGCCGGCTCCCCGGCATGCTCGACGGCGACCAGCGCCGCATCCGGATGGTCTACAGCCTGTTGTTCACGCTGCCGGGCACGCCGGTGCTCTTCTACGGCGAGGAGATCGGCCTGGAGGAGGACCTGTCGCTGGAAGGCCGGCTCGCGGTGCGCGTGCCGATGGACTGGGAGGAGGCGGGCAGGCAGCGCCACGACCCGGACTCGCTGCTCACGTGGATGCGTCGTCTGGTCGAGCTCTACCGCGAGGCGCCAGAGTTGGCGTGGGGCACCGTGCAGGTGCTCGACGTCGGCGATCCGACCGTGTTCGCCCATCGCGCGGACTGCGACGGCGGCACCGTGATCGCCGTGCACAACTTCGCCGACCAGGAGGTCACCGTGCGCGTTCCGGCCGACGGAGTGCTCACGGACCTGGCGACGGGCGGCACGGTCAAGCCGGCCAAGAGCGGCGCCAAGGTGGACCTGGCACCGTACGACTGCCGCTGGTTCCGCCTGATTTCCGAGTGATGCTTGCGGGATCTTGAAGCTTCACGTGAAGATATCTTCGAGACAGCGTCGTCGACCGAAGGATTTTCAGGTGAGCGCGTACGGACTGCACCGCGTCCTCGACCCCGCCGGCGTCCTTCCGCAGCAGGCGTGGCGGCTGGACGCGGACCCGGTCGCCGCCGCCGACGAGGTCGTCGTCGCGGTCGAACGCCTCAACCTGGACGCGGCGTCGTTCCGGCAGCTCAGGGAGCAGCACGGCAGCGGCGCCGCGGTCCGGCAGGCCGTGCTCGGCATCGTCGCCGAGCGCGGCAAGATGCAGAACCCGGTCACCGGCTCGGGCGGCATGCTGCTCGGCACCGTGCTCGAGGTGGGGCCGGAGTCGCCGCTCGGGCTGAAGGTCGGCGACCGGATCGCGACACTGGTCAGCCTCACGCTGACGCCGTTGAGGATCGACGACGACCTGCGGGACTGGGACGGCGAGGACGAGCAGGTGCCGTGCCGGGGGACCGCTGTGCTGTTCGGACGGTCCATCGCGGCCGTGCTACCGGACGACATGTCCCACGAGCTGGCGCTATCCGTGCTCGACGTGTGCGGTGCACCGGCACTGACCGACCGTGTGGTGCGTAAGCACCCCGGTGGGTCCGTGTTGGTGCTCGGCGGTGGCGGGAAGTCGGGGTCGCTCTCTCTCGCGGCCGCACGTCAGGCCGGTGCGTCGCGCCTCGTGGCGTTGGTGCCGACTGAGCGTGAGGCCGCGTTGGTGCGTGAGTCGGGCCTCGCGGACGAGGTCGTCATCGCGGACGCACGCAACCCCGTCGCTGTCGCTGAAGCGGTGGGCAAACAAGTCGACGTCACGGTCGTGTGTGTGGACGTGCCGGGGTGCGAGCACGGCGCCATCCTCGCGACCGCGGACGGCGGCACCGTGATCTTCTTCTCGATGGCGACCTCGTTCAGTGCCGCCGCTTTGGGAGCGGAGGGGCTGGCGGCCGACGTCGAGATGCTGGTCGGCAACGGGTATGTGCCTGGTCACGCGTCGTTCGCGCTGGACCTGGTCAGGACCCGGCCGGGTGTGCGGGCGCTGTTCGAGCAACGGCAGACTGCGTGACGTGAGTACGCAACTTTTGGTCGGCGGCCGCATCTACGCGCCGGATGCGACGGCCATGGCCGTCACGGACGGCGTCGTCGTGTGGATCGGACAGGACTCGGTCGGCCGTGCACTGCACCCCGACGCCGAGGTCATCGAGCTGAACGGCGCCTTCGTCGCGCCCGCGTTCGTCGACGCGCACGTGCACGCCACGTCGGCCGGCCTCCTCCTGACGGGCCTCGACCTGACCAGGACGTCCTCGGTGGACTCCTTGCTGCAGCAGGTGCGGGACGCTCCCGGCCCGCTCGTGTGGGGCCACGGCTGGGACGAGACGCGCTGGCAGGAGAACCGCCCGCCGACGCGCGCGGAGATCGACGAGGCCGCCGGCGGCAAGACGGTGTACCTGTCGCGCATCGACGTGCACTCCGCACTCGTCTCGTCCAACCTCATCACCGACGAGGCTCGTGCCGCGGACGGGTTCTCAGGAGACGGCCCTCTCTCGCGCGCCGCCCACCACCACGTCCGGGGCACCGCCAAGGCGGCCATCACCGCTGACCAACGCCGAGCCGCGCAGCTGGCGTTCCTCCACCACGCCGCTTCTCGGGGGATCGCGGCCGTGCACGAGTGCGCCGGTCCGGACATCTCCGGCGAGGACGACCTGCGCGAGCTCCTCGCACTGGGCGAGGGGCCTGAGGTGGTCGCCTACTGGGGAGCCGGTGACCTGCCTTCGGTCCCGGTGCGGGGTCTGGCCGGTGACCACTTCGTCGACGGCGCGATCGGTTCGCGCACGGCCGCACTGGTCGAGCCCTACGCCGACGCCCCGACGTCGGGCGCGCTCTACCTGACCGGTCAGCAGATCGCCGACCACCTGGTCAAGTGCGCCGAGCTCGGTCTGCAGGCCGGCTTCCACGTCATCGGCGACGCCGGCATGGCCGCGATCATCGAGGGCTTCGAGGCCGCCGAGAAGACGCTCGGCACGCCCGCCCTGGCCTCCGCGCGCCACCGCCTCGAGCACGTCGAGATGGTCACCGAGGAGCAGGCGGAGAAACTCGCCGGGTGGGGTGTGATCGCGTCCGTCCAGCCGTTGTTCGACGCCGAGTGGGGTGGTCCGACTGGGATGTACGTCCAGCGGCTCGGAGCCGAGCGCGGTGTGGGGCTGAACCCCTTTTCCCGCCTGGCCGCCGCGGGCGTGGTGCTCGCGTTCGGCTCGGATACCCCGGTGACCGCCATCGACCCGTGGGCTGCCGTGCGCGCGGCGGTGCACCACAAGACCGAGGGCTTCGGGGTGTCACCTCGCGCTGCTTTCACCGCTCATACCCGTGGCGGTTGGCGTGCGGCGGGCGTGGACGACGGCCTGACCGGCACTCTGCAGCCCGGCGCGCCCGCGACCTACGCGGTGTGGGAGACCGGCGACCTCGTCGTGGCCGGGTCGGACGCACGGGTGCAGCGCTGGTCGACCGACCCGCGTTCGGGTGTGCCCGGTCTGCCCGACCTGACCGGTCCGGCGCCCGTCTGCGTGCGGACCGTGCTGAACGGCCGGGCCATCTACGAAAGGAAGTGACTCATGGCGTTGCTCGACCTCGACCCCAAGGTCGTCGCGACCGCGCGCGAACTCGCGGCGCGGGCCGCCGAACCGGTGGTGTCCCTCGCGAAGGCGCACACCACCGTCGCCGTCGAGCGCGCCACACTCCGCCTGGCAGGTATCACCGGCGCGGACTCCACCCACCGCGCCGGTGACGTGCCGTGGGTCAACCGCGTGATCGACACGGTCCGTGAGCAGTGCGGTCTGGAGCACGGCGTGGCGCTCCCGGCCTTCCACGCACTGCGCGAGAACAACCTCGCCACGCTCACCGAGCTCGCGGAAGCCACGGCGGCGGGCCAGATCCAGTTCAAGATCCCTGAACGCAAGGACCTGACGGCGGCCAAGAAGGCCGCGACGAGCGCCGTCGCCAGGGGACTGAAGACCGTCGACCGCAACCGGGCCCAGCGGGACAAGCTCGTCGCCAAGTGGGGCGACCCCGCGCAGCGCCCGTGGATCTACCTGATCGTCGCGACCGGCGACATCGACGAGGACGTGGTCCAGGCGCAGAACGCGGCCCGCGCGGGCGCCGACGTCATCGCGGTGATCCGGTCGACCGGCCAGAGCCTGCTCGACTACGTGCCGGAAGGCGCCACGCACCACGGCTTCGCGGGCACGTACGCCACGCAGGAGAACTTCCGGATCATGCGCGCGGCGCTCGACGACGTGTCGAAGGAGGTCGGCCGGTACGTGCGGCTGACCAACTACGCGTCCGGGCTGTGCATGCCGGAGATCGCTGTGCTGGCCGGACTCCAGCGGCTCGACATGATGCTGAACGACTCGATGTACGGCATCCTGTTCCGCGACATCAACCCGATCCGCACGTTCGTCGACCAGCGCTTCAGCCGCCAGGTCCACGCGCGGGCCGGCATCATCATCAACACCGGCGAGGACAACTACCTCACCACCGCGGACGCCGTCGACGCCGCGCACACCGTCACGGTCTCCCAGCTCCTCAACGAGCACTTCGCCCACGAGGCGGGACTGCCCGACCACCTGCTGGGCCTCGGGCACGCGTTCGAGATCAACCCGAAGGTGCCCGACTCGTTCCGGTTGGAGCTCGCGCACGCGCTCCTGGCCCGCGAGCTGTTCCCGGACGCGCCCCTCAAGTGGATGCCGCCGACCAAGCACATGACCGGCGACGTCTTCAACGGCTACCTGCTGGACGGGTTCTTCAACCTCGCGGGTGTCCTGACAGGACAGTCCATCCTGCTCGTCGGCATGATGACCGAGGCCGTCGTCACGCCGTTCCTGTCCGACCGCGACCTCGCTCTGCAGAACGTCCGGTACGTGCTCAACGCGGCGGGCAGCCTCGCGGAGGACTTCCGGCCCGCGCCGGACGGGCTCATCGTCAAGCGGGCGCACCAGGTTCTCGGCGAGGCCGTCGACCTGCTCGGGCGCATCGTCGACGACGGCCTGCTGAACGCGATCGCGGACGGCACGTTCGGCCTGATGAAGCGCCCTGCCAACAAGGGCAAGGGCGCCGATGGCGTGGTCGAGAAGGCCGAAACGTACTTCAACCCCGCGAGCGAGATGCTGGAGGCCGTGCAGTGACCGACCCGAAGAGGTACGTGAGGCCGTACGGCGACACCACCGGCGACGGCATGGTCCAGACGTCGTTCACCCTGCCGATCCCGTTCGGTCCCAAGGCGGACGGCGCGGCGCAGCAGCTCGCGAACAGGATGGGCATGGACCCCGCGATGGTGGTCCACTCGAACCCCATCGGCGAGAACTTCACGTTCTTCGTCGTCTACGGCTCGGTGAAGCACCTGGTGGACCTCGACGAGGTCAAGGTCGTCGAGCGCGAGTACCCGCTGCTGTCCCCGGCCGAGGTCAACACGACGCTCAAGAAGGTGTTGCGGCGCAAGCTCGTCGTCGTCGGGGGCTGCATCGGCACGGACGCGCACACCGTCGGCATCGACGCGATCCTCAACATCAAGGGGTTCGCCGGCGAGAAGGGCCTGGAGTACTACCGCGAGCTGAAGGTCGTGAACCTCGGCGCGCAGGTGAGCGTTCCCGAGCTCGTCCGCAGCGCCCGCGCGGAGAAGGCCGACGCCGTGCTGATCTCCCAGGTCGTGACCCAGCGGGACGCGCACATCCTGAACACGCAGGAGATGTCCGCGGCGTTCCGCGAGGCGATGGGGGACAGGCGGCCGCTGCTGGTCGCCGGTGGTCCCCGCTTCGACCCGCTGATGGCGGGCGAACTGGGGGTTGATCGGGTGTTCTCCCGGGGTACCACGCCGGGCGAGGTCGCGAGCTATCTGGTGCACGCGATGCAGGAGAAAAAGGGGGTCGCCGCGTGAGCGGGGCTTTGGTCGAAGGCTTTCAAGTGACGCACCGCCGTTACGTGCCGCACTCCCACGCGCACTACGGGGGCAACCTCGTCGACGGTGCCTACGGGCTCGGGATGTTCGGCGACGTCGCCACCGAGCTGCTGATCCACACGGACTCCGACGAGGGACTCTTCGCCGGGTACAGCTCCGTGGAGTTCGCGGCGCCGATCCAGGCCGGTGACGTCGTGGAGGCCACGGCGACGCTGGTGCGCATCGGCAAGCGGTCGCGTGAGATCGAGTTCGAAGCACGGGTGGTGTGCCGTTCGTCGCCCGAACGCGGACCTTCGGCGGCCGACGTACTGGTTGAGCCGATTGTCGTAACGCGGGCACGCGGAACTGTCGTGGCTCCTAAAGCCGCCGAATAGGCAACACCGCACTGCGGAGATCGCGCGGTCTGCGAGGATTGCGGTCATGACCACCGACCTTGCCGACCAGCTCGGGACGAACGAGACCTCCAGCCTCGAGTTCAAGGAGTCTGTCCCGGAGCGCAAGGTGATCGGCCAGCTGATCTGCGCGTTCGCCAACGATCTACCGAAGAACGGCGGAGGCGACCTCCTCATTGGAGTGGACGACTCGGGCGAGCCGGTGAAGGTGGAGATCAACGATCGGCTTCTGCTGACGTTGACCGAGTATCGCGATGACGGCCGAGTCATCGACCGGCCGTCGATGACGGTCGGTCGTGCGATCTTCAAAGGTCAAGAAGTGGTGAGGATCCGGGTTGAAGCCTCGGCCACACCGCCAGTGCGGTTCGACGGTGTCGTGTACGTGCGTCCGGGACCGACTACGCGAAAAGCACACCGAGAGGATGAACGCGTGCTCACCGAGAGGCGTCGCGAACTCTCGGCGCCTTTCGACAGTCACGCCGTTCACTCAGCCGCGATCGAGGACCTCGATCTGACGCTGTTCCGGTCGACTTACCTGCCATCGGTGGTCTCTCCTGAGGTGCTGGAGGAAAACGGGCGCCCGGCTGACTTGCAGCTGGCATCTCTCCGTCTAACGGATCCCAACGGTGTTCCAACCGTACTGGGCTTGCTCGCGATCGGCCTGAATCCGAGCGCACAGATTCCTGGCGCCTATATCCAGTTCGTCCGTTACAAGGGCACCGATCTCGACGCTCCTGTAGTCGACGATCAGGAGATCCGGGGCAACGTGGTCGATGCCGCCGCTCGGCTGTCCGCCGTACTGCGAGGGCATCTTCACACCGCGTTGGTCACTGTGGACGATTTCAGAGAAGAGGAACATCCAGACTATCCGTTGGAAGCGCTGCGAGAGATCTGCATGAACGCGGTGATGCATCGTAACTACGAGTCGTCTTATGCTCCTGTTCGCATCGCATGGTTCGATGATCGAATCGAAGTAACCAACCCAGGTGGTCCCTTCGGGCAGGTCAACGCTGACAACTTCGAACGGGTCAACGACTACAGAAACCCTTCGCTGGCTGGTGCGATGAAGGCTCTAGGTTATGTTAACCGGTTCGGGCGCGGTATTGGTCGCGTTCGGGCATCGTTGGCGCGAAACGGGAACCCGCCGGCCGAATATGTCGTCGATGACGTGTCGTGGTCTGTGCTCGTGAGGAGGCAAGCGTGATCTCGCTGGCGCTCTTCAATAACAAGGGTGGCGTTGGAAAGACCACGCTCACCTATCACCTTGCGCACATGATGGAGCGGCTGGGTCAACGAGTATTGGCCGTCGATCTTGATCCGCAGTCGAACCTGACCGCGGCATTTCTCGATGAGGACGATCTCGCGGCCTTGTGGAACGAGTCGAGCAGTCCCGTGCTGGGGCAACTTCAACCCCGTCTGCTGCCCATGCTGGATGCGGCGAACCCAGGCACTCTGGCAGCTTCTGTCGGGCCAATCATGGAAGGGCTGGGAGACATCGAGCTGTTCGACCCCATTCGAATTCGAGACACGCTCTGGTTGTTGCCTGGCGATCTCGAGTTGAGTGCGTTCGAGGAGAAGCTCTCCGACGCTTGGCCTCGTAGCTTCACCGGTACGGACATGGCCGCTATCAGGGCTACCACCGCGTTTCACCGGATCATCTCGGCTGCCGCGGAGAAGGTGAACGCGGACGTCGTCCTCATCGACGTTGGGCCGAACCTCGGTGCGATCAACCGCTCGGCGCTGCTGGCCTCCGACACGGTGCTGATGCCGTTGGCGGCAGACTTGTTCTCGCTGCGAGGATTGATCAACCTGGGACCGGCGCTTCGTCAATGGCGGTCGACGTGGCAGGAGACGGTAATGCCGAAGGTGCCTCCTGCGATCGATGCGCCAGCCGGAAACATGGTTCCGCTCGGATACGTGATCATGCAGCCGACCATGCGGCTCGATCGACCGGTCGCCGCGTACCGGCGTTGGCTGGACCGCATCCCCGGCGTGTTCGCGGATGAGGTACTAGGCGAGGCGAGGTCTGGGTCTGACGTTCGTGGCTACGAGATTGCTACCGTGCGTAATTACCAGAGTCTCATGCCGTTGGCGCACGATGCCCGGAAGCCCATGTTCGACTTGCGCTCGGCCGATGGCGCGATCGGCAGCACCCTAGGGCTGGTACAGCGGTGTTACAAGGAGTTCCGCAGTCTGGCTGAAACGGTCCTAGCCAGGTTGGCTGAAGCGAAGACGCCTTAGCGCACAGCTTCGAAGCCGCCGAACAGCACCAAAAATCGAACCGAACCGGCAGACGTCCTGCTCCGAATCCCTGGCTGTCGGAAGGGAGCAGGACAATGTCTACGAGCAACAAGAAGCGATTACGCCGTGGGGCGGTCGCCGCGGTCGTGGTCGCGGCAGCGGCGGCGATACCGGCGGCCCAGGCCTCCAGCCACCGCGAGGCACCCCTGATCGCGGTGGACCCCGCGGTGGACAACACCGACGTCTACGCCTTCACGAGCCCCGACCTTGCAGGACCGCGAGTTCGTCGACGCCCGCAAGCGGTGTGCCGAACGCGCGAAGTCGCTGGACGCCATGGCCGACGAGCGGCAGCTGCTGTTCGAGGTGCGCGACGCCGGCGTCGTGCGCCCTGCCGGTGAGGCGGGTCTGCCCACGATGAGGCTGACCTGCGAGTACACCGCGCCCCTGACGGTGAGCGGCGAAATCGGCGTGACGTTCAGCGACTCGTACCTCGAGGACGGGGTCGGCTGGCGCGAGATCACCGTCGCCGGTGTCGGCGTCGCGGTGTCCGGCGCTCCGGCCGAGTCGGTCAGCGACGAGCTGCGCACCTACCCGGAGGACCTGCTGTCGTCCCCTCTGGACGTCCGGGCGGTGCGGTTCGTGGCGCGACCGGGGGAGGGGACCGTCGTCACCCCGCCCGGTGCGCTGGGAGCGGCCACGAAGGTGGCCGCCGGCCTGGTGGGTGACCTCACCCCGGTGGTCGGGATCGGCGCGGTCCTGCTGTCCCTGGTGCTGGGCGCGTCCCACGCGGCGCTGCCCGGCCACGGCAAGACAGTGATGGCCGCCTACCTGGCGGGGTCGAGGGGGAACCCGCCGCGACGCACTCCTCGTGGGAGCCACCGTCACCATCACCCACACGGCGGGGGTACTGGTGCTGGGGCTGCTGCTCAGCGTGTCCAGCGTGGTCGCGGGCGAGTCGGTGCTGCGCTGGCTCGGCGTGGCGAGCGGTCTGCTGGTCGCGGTGATCGGAGGGGCGCTGCTCCGCTCGGCGGTGCTGTCCCGTGGGCATGAGCGGCGCGACTCCGGACATGGTCATGGGCACGGTCACGGCCATGGGCACCGCCGGGCGGGGCTCGTGGGGATGGGCGGCGCGGGCGGCCTGGTGCCCTCGCCGTCCGCGCTGGTCGTGCTCCTGGGCGCGATCGCGCTGGGCCGCACGTGGTTCGGCGTCGTGCTCGTGCTCGCCTACGGGCTGGGCATGGCCGCGACGCTGACCGCCGCCGGCCTGCTGCTGGTCTCGCTGAGGGACCGCTTCGGGCCGCGCCTGACCCGTTTCCGCAGGCTCGCGGACTTCTCGCCGCTGGGCACCGCGGCGCTGGTGATGCTCGTAGGAGTCGGTCTGGCCACGCGTGCGCTGGCCGGTTAGGTGCATCTCGTGCATGAGGCACCAGGACCAGGCACCGGGGGAGGAGTACCTCGACGAGGGGAACTGGGACACCGTCGTGTCGTTGTCGATCCTCCGCTACTACACGACCAACGGCACAAAGCCCTACTGCGACGGCAGAGCCGCGTCGGAGTCCGACCAGGGCTGGCGCGAGCTGTACGTGCGGATGGGTGCGGACCAGACCAATCTCCGGTGATTCGACCGCAACCTCCCGGCAACTCCTCCGTTGGTCAATACAGAGGTAGTGACATGCCGGGGAGGATGGGGCCGCAGTGAAGATCGACCACCAGGGGGACCTGCCCCCGTACGAGCAGGTGCGCGTGCACTACGCGCACGCGATCTCGAACCGGGACCTGCCGGTGGGTGCCAAGCTGCCCACGGTGCGCGCCCTGGCGAAAGACCTGGGCCTGGCGGTCAACACGGTGGCGCGCGCCTACCGTGAGCTGGAGGAAGCCGGCCTCGTCGAGACACGGGGCCGCGCAGGGACCGTGGTGAGCGCGAACGGCGACAACAACCGGGAGCGCGTCCGCGCGGCGGCGGCCCAGTACGCGGCGATGTCCGCGGAACTGGGCCTCACCTCGGACGAGGCGCTGGACATCGTCCGGGCGGCGCTGAGGACCTGACCACGCCGCCGGGTGTGTCGCGACCGGTCAGAGCGGGAGCAGGTCCTGGGCGAGCTGGTGCTTGATCCACCACTCGCCCTCGGTGCCGGTGTGGTTCGGAAAGCCGCCGTCGCCGAACACGCGGTTGAGGTAGGAGACGAACGGCATCGGCCCGCCGTCCCAGGCGAACAGGCCGTCGGCACACCCGTCGGGCAGGACGAACCCGTACGGCGAGCCCCCGCTGGTGTTGTCCTTGTGCAGCTGGTCGGGGGCCACGGAGAACTCGAACAGTCCGTCGGGCTCCTGCGCCCACGCCTCGTGCTCCTCCTCGAGGTACCTCCGGTACCCCTCGCTGGAGCACGGCCTTTCCACCTCGACGACCAGTGGGTCGGCTCCGGCCGACGTCGGCCACCGCGGGTGCGTCCCCACGAGCCACACGTCGCCGACGATCCTGACCCAGGCCTCCAGCGTCATGGGCAGGGTGCCGAACCTGTCCCGCATCCAGCCGAGGTGTGCTTCGGCGTTCTCGGTGGGCGGGATGTGGGGCGTCGCCGGGGTCTGCTCGTCGTTGTTCGCGTGGAAGCGGTAGCCCTCGGCGGTGAGCCGCTCCACGATCAGCTCGACGTTGTGCCGGGCGCGCCGCGCCATCTCCTCGCAGACGGCCCGCGCTTCGTCGGCCCGCTCGCGGACGCCGCTCCCGAGCTGACGGAGCTCGTGCCACACCGCGTCCCGTCGCCCGCTCCGGTAGCGGCTGAGCCAGTCGGTCATGGCCGTCATCCTGGCGGAGGCGGTGTTCCGCTGATCATGCGGGATGCTCCGTGCGGGTACTCCTGCGCCGGGTGGTGATCACGGTGCGTCAGCCCGGCTCGTCGTGACGGCAGGCGAAGCAGCCGGCGGCCGGCCGGTGTGCGGCTGCGGTCGCGCGCCCTCCGGCGGCAGTCCGATGGCTCGGCGGGCGCGGTTCGCATAGGGCAGGCCTATCGACGGGCCGCGCCTCTGTCACGAGTTCGTCATCGCCGGGCCTCGGCGACCTCGCCGCGAACAGGCCCACAGCACCGTTCACTGAGGACTTGCGTCACAGAAGACTCTGCCACCAAACAACTCTGATGCGAACAGGCCTCTCGGCGGCATCGGCAATGCAAATCGGTCGGTGCGCGAGGCCCCGCCCTCCCAGGGGGCAAACCACCCACCTCCACCCAACCTAGCGACCGAACGCACCTGTCAACCCACCGTTCGGCGATCTGTGGACAACTCCCGGTATTCCTCCTCACGATCGGGTTCGCGGCCCCGAGCCATCACCCGTTCGCGACCTTCCAACCTGCTGAAACGCGGCTAGGCTGCCCCGTGGACCGCGAATAACTGACTCATCAGTCAAATTAGGAGTGAGAGAGAATGGGGCGGACCGTCCGCGACGGCCTGCGGCTCACGGCCGAACAGCAGCAGTTCGTCGAACTGGCCCGGGAGTTCGCCGCCGCCGAGATCCGCCCGCGGGCGCGCGCCGTCGACGAGGCCGACACCGAGTCGCCGCTCGACCTCTGGGAGAAGGCGGCGAAGCTCGGCCTGACGAGCTTCATGATCCCCGAGGAGTTCGGCGGCGGCGGTGTCACCGATCTGCTCACCCAGGTCCTGATCCAGCAGGAGCTGTGCCACGGCGACATCGGCATCGGCAACCTGGTCACGTCCAACGGCTTCTTCAGCGCGCCGATCGAGCACCTCGGCAATCCCCGGCAGCAGCAACGCTTCCTCCGTCCACTCGCGACTCGAACTCCGCCGATCACCGCTGTCGCCGTGACGGAACCGGGCAGTGGATCGGACGCGGCGAGCATCCGGACGTCCGCCAGGCGTGTGGGTGACGATTACGTCCTCAAAGGACAGAAGACCTGGATCTCCAACGCCCCCTACGCCGAGTACTTCGTCATCTTCGCGACCGTCGACCCGTCGAAGCGCGCCAAGGGCGTGACGGCGTTCGTCGTGCCCCGCGACACTCCCGGCCTCGAAGTCGGACCGCCGTTCCGCAAGATGGGCCAACGCGCGATCGTGAACGCCGAGGTGTTCCTCGACGACGTGCGCGTGCCCGTGGAGAACCGGCTCGGCGAGGAGGGGCAGGGATTCGCCGGGCTGATGCGGACGTTCGACGCGTCGCGCATCCTCATCGGCGCCGCCACGACCGGACTCGCCCGCGCCGCACTCGACTTCGCGAACGACTACGCGCGCACCAGGCTGCAGTTCGGCGTGCCGATCATCCAGCACCAGGCGGTGGCGTTCCGGCTCGCCGACATGGCCACTCGTGTCGACACGGCGCACTTGCTCACCGTGCGCGCGGCGACGTTGCACGACGAAGGACACCCGGTGGCGCAGGAGGCAGCGATGGCGAAGCTCGTCGGATCGGAGAACGCCATGTGGTGCACCCATGCGGCCGTGCAGACGTTGGGCGGCTACGGCTACTCACGCGACTACCCCGTCGAACGCTGGATGCGCGACGCCAAGCTCGAAGAGATCGAAGAGGGCACCTCGGACATCCAGCGCCTCGTCATCTCCCGTGGCCTCGGTGCCAGATGATCTTCTCGGATCCCGCGTCCGTCGCGGTAGTCGGTGCCAGCGACGACCCCGCCAAGTGGGGCCACTGGCTCGCGCGAGGCGCTCTCGTCGGACGTGACCGCCGCACGGTCCACCTCGTCAACCACGGCGGCGGCCTGGTCCTCTCGGAACCCACGGTCCGGTCGCTGTCGGAAATCGCCGAGGCCCCCGAACTGGTGGTGCTCGCCGTGCCCGCGGCGCACGTGCCGGCGGTGGTGGACGAGGCGCTGGCGGTCGGTGTGCGGGGGTTCGTCGGCATCACCTCCGGGATCGACGACTCGGTCGTCCGCAGGATCCGTGACGCGGGAGCGCGCCTCCTCGGGCCGAACTGCCTCGGTGTGTTCGACGCCGCGACGTCCCTGCACCTCGCCTGGGGCCGGTTCCAGTCGGGTTCGCTGGGGGTGGTGTCGCAGAGCGGGCAGGTCGGGCTGGAGATCGGCGGGCTCGCGGCGGCGTCGGGGATCGGCGTCTCGCGGTTCGTCTCGGTGGGCAACCAGGCGGACGTGACGGCGACGGAAGCGTTGCTGGACCTCGTTCCGCACGACATGACCACGGTCGTCGGCGTCTACCTGGAGAGCTTCGGTCCTGGAATCGTGACGGCGATGTCGGAACTGCGCGCCGCCGGAAAGCCGGTGGTGTTGCTGACCGTTGGCTCTTCCGCAGCCGCCCAGGAAGCCGCTCTCACCCACACCGGTGCGCTGACGTCCTCTTTGGACGTTGTGGATGCGGCCTGCCGCCGTGCCGGCGCGGTGCGAGTCGCCACTCCGGCCGCGTTGGTGGACCTGGCCGCCGTGCTGTCGTGCGGGACGCCCCGCGGCGCACGGGTCGGGGTGATCTCGGACTCCGGTGGTCAGGGTGCGATCGCGGCGGACCTCGCGGTCGCGGCCGGGTTGTCCGTGCCCGCGCTGACGTCCGCCGACGGGTTGCCCGCCGGGGCGTCGAGGCGCAATCCGATCGACCTCGCCGGGGCGGGGGAGCGCGACCTGGCGAACTACGCGCGCGCCGTCGAGGTGCTCGCGCGCGGGGGAGAAGTCGACACCGTCGTGTTGTCCGGCTACTTCGGCAGCTACGGAGAGGACACGCCAACACTGGAGTCCGCCGAGGTGGCGGTGGCGTCGCGAATCTGTGACGTGGCCAGGGAAACCGGTGTCACCGTGGTGGTGCACAGCATGCGCCCGGACTCGGCCGCGGTGCGGGCGTTGCGGGCGGGCGGGGTACCGGTGCAGCACACGATCGAGCGCGCGATGGCCGCGCTGGGTGACGCGGCACGCCTCGGCGCGCTTGATCAACGGCCCACTCGCGCGCCGCGCACGCCGGAACTGTCGGTGCTGCCTGGAAGAATCGAAGCCGGGGGACCCCCTGGAGGGGACGCCTGCGCAAGCCTGGCCACCACGCACGCCGGGAGCGAGACGGCGGCAGTGGGTGAGGGTTTGGCCACCGCGGGGGTCGAGGCAGTGGCCGAGGACGAGACGGCGGCAGCGGAAGGGGAACCGGCCGCTGCGGGCGAACGGAGTCGGGTGACGGGTGACGAAGGCTTGGCCACGACGGTCAAAGGCGGGGCGACAGCGGTGTCGTTCCAGCCGGGCTACCTCGCCGCCCGCGACCTCCTGAGCTTCGTCCGCTTCCCCCGAGCCCACGCTGTCACGAGCGTCGCCGAAGCCAGATCCACGCCGCTCAAGGCGCCGTACGCCCTCAAGGCCGACTGGCTCACCCACAAGAGCGAGTGCGGCGGAGTGAAGATCAACGTCACCGACCCCGCGGTGGCGTTCGAGGAGATGCACGCCAGGCTCGGGCCCGGACCGTACGTCCTCGAGGAGATGGACACGCGCGAGAACGCCGTCGAGCTGATCATCGGCGCCAAGCAGGACCACTCGTTCGGCCCCGTTGTCCTCGTCGGGGCGGGCGGCATCCACGCGGAGCTGTTCAACGACACCGCGATCGAGCTCGCACCCGTCACCCCGGCCACGGCGCACGACATGCTCGAACGGCTCATCTGCGCCCCGCTGCTGTCCGGCTGGCGCGGCGCACCGGCCCCCGACGTGCCGGCGCTGGCCGAGGTGATCGCCCGGATCTCCGAGACGATCACGGCTCGGCCGGATCTCGCCGAGATCGAGCTCAACCCGGTGAGGGTCGGTCCCGATGGCGTGCTGGCCGTCGATGCACTGGTCATCCCCGCGGGTGGTGCGGGAGGCCAACAGGTCGCATGAGCGGGCCCTGCGGGATTGCGAGCCTCGGTAGGTTCTCCTGCAGCGACTCGAGGAGGCCCGATGCTGGCTGTGGTAGCACTGCTGGTCTCGCTCGTCCAGCCGCTCGGGCTGGTCACGGTCGACGTGACCAGTGTCGCCGGCGAGGGCTGTCCGGCGGGCACGAGCAGCGTTGCCATGTCGTCGGACAACGAGGCGTTCACGGTCACCTACAGCGACTTCCTGGTGCAGAGCGGCAAGAAGAGCTGCACGATCGAGCTTCGCATCAACCACGCGGCGGGGTACACGTACGGTGTCGCGGCCACCGACTACCGGGGGTTCGCGCACTTGGACGCGAAGGTCAAAGGGGTCGTGCGCAACGCCTACCGCTTTCCAGGTTTTCCGACGCGTCACAGCACGCACACCTATCAGGGGCCGATGAGCGACAACTGGTACGCCACGGACACCCCGGACGGGGTGCAGCACGGGCCGTGCAAGGGGCGCGAGCCGTTGGTCATCGAGACCGAGCTCAAGGTGACGGGTACCGGCGGCTTCATGACCATGGATTCGACCGACTCGAGCGTGAGCACCACGTTCCGGTTGTCGTGGAGGAAGTGCTCGGAATAACAGGTGCGCGCCTGACGTTGTCTGATACAGTCATGCCGTACCGGCAGTGCGCTGAGGCGCACGTAAGTTCCGGCCAGCTGCTGGACGATCACAACGCCGCAGCGACGAACCCCCAGCCTTTGACGCTGGTGGACCCATATTCGATGCCCTCCCGAGTGCATCGACAAGCGCTCTCCTCCGCACACGGCGTGCGGAGTCGATGAAGCGCATCTGAAACCCTCCTGAAAGGACAGACCCGATGCACATCGGTGTACTCGACGTACGCAACAACAAGGCATTCCTGGTCGACGGGCCGCAGGTTCCGCAGCACCTCGTGAGGCAGCACGACCTGCGCCGCGGCGACCAGATCAGCGGTGAGGCGGAGGGCGACAAGCTCGTCGGCGTCGACACCGTCAACGGGCGCAGGCCCCACCGGCGGCCGAGGTTCGAGGATCTCACGCCGCTCTACCCCAACGAGAGACTGCGGCTGGAGCACGACCCCGACGAGCTCATCAGCCGCACCATCGACCTGGTCATGCCGGTCGGCAAGGGGCAGCGGGCACTCGTCGTGGCGCCGCCCAAAGCCGGCAAGACCATTGTGCTGCAACAGATCGCGCAGGCGATCGCCAAGAACGACCCCGACGTCCACCTCATCGTCGCGCTCGTAGGAGAGCGGCCGGAAGAGGTGACCGACATGCGGGCCACTGTTCCCGGCGAGATGTTCGCCTCGACGTTCGACGAGCACCCCCGGGACCACATCGCGGTCGCGGAGCTCGCGGTGGAGCGGGCCAAGCGGCTGGTCGAGGACGGGCGGGACGTGGTGATCCTGCTCGACTCGCTCACGCGGCTCGGACGCGCCTACAACCTCGCCGCGCCCAACGGTGGGCGCATCCTCAGCGGTGGTATCGACGCCGGGGCGCTCACGCCGCCCAAGAAGTTCCTCGGTGCTGCGCGGAACATCGAGGAGGGTGGCAGCCTCACGATCTTCGCCACGGCGTTGGTGGAGACCGGGTCCACGGCCGACACGGTGATCTTCGAGGAGCTCAAGAGCACCGGCAACGCCGAGCTGAAGCTCGACCGGAAGGCCGCGCAGAAGAGGATCTACCCCGCCGTCGACCTGCACCAGTCCGGCACGCGCAAGGCCGAGCTGCTCGTCTCGCCCCAGGAGCTGTCCATCACGGACACCATGCGCAGGGCGATGGCCGACCGCGAGATCGACGTGCTGCTCGAAGGGCTGCGCAAGACGCAGAGCAACGCCGAGTTCCTCATGCAGATGTCCAGGTGACCGACGCCGTAGGCTGAGGCCGGTGAGCTACCTCGAAGTCACGTGGACCGACCCGGCTACGCACGCCAAGGGCTATCTCGTCATCGACCGGCTCGTGCGCGGGGTCAGCAGCGGCGGGCTGAGGATGCGTGCGGGGTGCACGCTCGACGAGGTGCGCGGACTGGCTGCGGGAATGACCGCCAAAGAGGCACTGAACTACGACCCCGACGCGCGCTACGTGCCGCTCGGCGGCGCCAAGGGTGGCATCGACTTCGACCCCTACGACCCGCGAGCCGAAGACGTCCTCACGAACTACCTGTACGCGATGTCGCCCTACGTCGAACGGTTCTGGACGATGGGGGAGGACCTCGGCCTGAGGCAGTCCACGATCGACCGGGTCATCGAGAAGATCGGTCTGCGGTCGTCCATCCAGGCGGTGTACCCGCTGCTGGACGACGAAGAGAAAGCGCGCCAACGACTTGCGGACGCCTTCCAGGTCACTGTGGACGGTGTGGGCCTCGACGAGCTGGTCGGTGGCTACGGTGTCGCGCAGGCGGCGTTGACCGGCATCGAACACCTCGGACTGACCGGCGCGACCGCGTTCGTGCAGGGCTTCGGGTCCATGGGTGGCGCTACCGCGCGGTACCTCGCCCAGAACGGCGTCAAGGTCGTCGGGCTCGCGGACGTCCACGGTGTCGTCGCAAACCCACGAGGTCTCGACGTGGAAACCCTTCTGCTGTCACGGGACCAGCACGGCGGCATCGACAGGACGAGACTCCGCGAACAAGACGAGCAGCTCGACGGTGAACGGTGGCTCGACGTCGAGGCGGACGTGCTCGTCCCCGCCGCCACCAGTTACGCGATCAACGCGGGCAACGCGCACCGGGTCAGGGCGAAGCTGGTCGTCGAGGCGGCCAACATGCCGGTGACCGAGGAAGCCGAAGCCGAGATCGACGCGCTCGTCATCCCCGACGTCGTCGCGAACTCCGCCACGAACTCCTGGTGGTGGTGGACGTTGTTCGGCGACGTCGAGGCCACGGCGGAGTCGGCGTTCGACAAGATCGCCACGACCATGCGCCGTCTCACCAAGGGAGTGGTCGACCAGCCGTCGCCCCGAGCAGCGGCGCTGCGGATCGCGGCCGAAGCGTCCGAGGAGATCGCGAGACGGTTCTAGACTCGGGGCCATGCCCGGCTTGCAGCACTCAGTCACCATCGCGGCCCCGCCCGAGCGCGTCTGGGCAGTGGTGGCCGACGTCGAACGCTGGCCCGAGCGCATCCCGACGGTCGACGAGGCGGAACGCCTGGACCAAGGGCCGCTCGTCGTCGGCTCACGCACCCGCCTGAAGCAACCCAGGCTGTCCGAAGCGGTCTGGACGGTCACCGAGCTGACCGACGGCACGTCGTTCACCTGGGTGTCGAAGTCACCCGGCGTCACGATCACGGGCGGGCACGTCGTCGAGCCGCACGCCGACGGCAGCCGGCTGACCCTCACCCTGACCATCTCCGGGCCGCTGGCCGGCCTCGGCTGGCTGATGACGAGGTCGCTGACCAGGCGGTACGTCGAGACCGAAGGTGCCTCGATCAAGAAGGCCGTGGAGGCCTACCCCACCGGGCCGAGCAGCCAGGCGCCCGGCCCTTCCGGGTCCTCCGAGAAGTAGTAGGCCCGGAGAGCGGCCAGCAGGTCCTCGATGCCGATCAACCCGTCACCGTCGTGGTCGAGCCGTGCATGGGCGGCGCGCGCGTCGGACGGTGAGACGTTCATCAGCGCCTGCGACCACCGCACGTGCTCCTCGACGCCGATCTGGCCGTCGCCGTCGTGATCGGCGACGGCCATCAGCGCGTCGAGGTAGGGCACGTAGATGTCGTCGAACGCCTCCGGGCGGCCCAGCACGCCGTTCGCGAACGCCGTCTTGTACTCGGACAGGCTGATCCTGCCGTCGTCGTTCACGTCCGTCATGGCGGCGAGGTGGTCCCACACGCTCAGCAACTGCTCGTGGAACCGCTTCGCCTGCAGGTCGTCGTCGCGCAGACCGAACGCCGACGTCAGGCGATGGCTCGCCAGGTCGAAGTCCGCGCGTTCGACGTAGCCGTCCTGGTCGCTGTCGTAGGTGGCGAACCTGCGGCTGAGCCTGCGGTCCAGGAACGGCGTGATCTTCATGTCCCTTTGGTACCCGTTCAGCGCTTCCTCAGTCGAACCGGGGCCTTCACGTAGTCGGCCAGGTGCTCGCCGGTCACCGTCGCGCGGCCGGCCACCAGGTCGGCGGGCGTGCCCTCGAAGACCACCTTGCCGCCGTCGTGACCCGCGCCGGGGCCCAGGTCGATGATCCAGTCGGCGTGCGCCATCACGGCCTGGTGGTGCTCGATCACGATCACCGACTTGCCCGACTCGACCAGGCGGTCCAGCAGGCCGAGCAGCTGTGCGACGTCGGCCAGGTGCAGGCCGGTCGTCGGCTCGTCGAGGACGTAGATGCCGCCCTTGTCGCCCATGTGCGTGGCCAGCTTCAGGCGCTGGCGCTCGCCGCCCGACAGGGTCGTCAGCGGCTGGCCCAGCGACAGGTAGCCGAGGCCGACGTCGGCCAACCGCTCCAGGATGGCGTGCGCGCCGGGCGTGCGGGCCTCACCCGCGCCGAAGAACTCCACCGCCTCGGAGACCGGCATCGCGAGCACCTCGGAGATGTCGCGGCCGCCGAACTTGAACTCCAGCACCGCCTGGTCGAACCGCTTGCCCTCGCAGACGTCGCACGGCGTCTCGATCGTCGCCATGATGCCGAGGTCGGTGAACACCACGCCCGCGCCGTTGCAGTTCGGGCACGCGCCCTCGGAGTTCGCGCTGAACAGGGCGGGCTTCACGCCGTTGGCCTTGGCGAACGCCTTGCGGATCGGCTCCAGCAGACCGGTGTAGGTCGCCGGGTTCGACCGCCGGGAGCCCTTGATCGGCGTCTGGTCGACGATGATCGCACCGGCGTCGCGGGGCATCGACTGGTGGATCAGCGACGACTTGCCCGAGCCCGCCACGCCCGTGACCACGGTCAGCACGCCGAGCGGGATGTCGACGTCCACGTCGCGCAGGTTGTTGGCCGACGCCCCGCGGATCTCCAGCACGCCCGAGGCCGAGCGCACCGAGGGCTTCAGCGACGCCCGGTCGTCCAGGTGCCGGCCGGTCACGGTGTCGCTGGCCCGCAGCCCCTCCAGCGTGCCCTCGAAGCAGATCGTGCCGCCGTTGCGCCCGGCACCGGGGCCGAGGTCGACGACGTGGTCCGCGATCGCGATCGTCTCGGGCTTGTGCTCGACGACGAGCACGGTGTTCCCCTTGTCCCGCAGGCGCAACAGCAGGTTGTTCATGCGCTCGATGTCGTGCGGGTGCAGGCCGATCGTCGGCTCGTCGAACACGTACGTCACGTCGGTCAGGGCCGAGCCGAGGTGCCGGATCATCTTCACGCGCTGCGCCTCACCGCCGGACAACGTGCCGGCGGGGCGGTTCAGCGACAGGTAGCCGAGACCGATCTCGACGAACGAGTCCAGCGTGTGCGCGAGCTTCTCCACCAGCGGCGCCACGCCCTTGTCCTTCACGCCACGGATCCAGTCCGCCAGGTCGGTGATCTGCATGTCGCACAGGTCCGCGATCGACACGCCGTTGATCTTCGACGACCGCGCGGCCTCGGTCAGGCGGGTGCCCTCGCACTCGGGGCAGGTGCCGAACGTCGCCGCGCGGTCCACGAACGCGCGGATGTGCGGCTGCAGCGCCTCGCGGTCCTTCGACAGCATCGACTTCTGCAGCTTCGGGATGAGGCCCTCGTAGGTCAGGTTGATGCCGTTGACCTTGATCTTGACCGGGTCCCTGTACAGGAAGTCGTGCAGCTCCTTCTTGGTGTACCTGCGGATCGGCTTGGCCGGGTCGATGAAACCGGACTGCGCGAACGTCTGCACGGTCCACTGGTTGTCGACGTTGTAGCCGGGCACCTTGATGGCGCCCTCGAGGATCGACTTCGAGGAGTCGTAGACCTCGGTGAGGTCGATGTCGGAGACCTGGCCGCGTCCCTCGCAGCGCGGGCACATGCCACCCGTGATCGCGAACTCGCGGCGCTCCTTGACCTTCTGGCCGCCCTTCTCGATCGTCACGGCACCCGCGCCGGAGATCGAGGCGACGTTGAACGAGAACGCCTGCGGGCCGCCGACGTGCGGCGTGCCGAGGCGGCTGAACAGGATGCGCAGCATCGCGTGCACGTCGGTCGCGGTGCCGACGGTCGAGCGCGGGTCGGCGCCCATCCGCTGCTGGTCGACCAGGATCGCCGTCGTGATGCCCTCCAGGAGGTACACCTCGGGGCGCGGCAGCGCCGGCATGAAGCCCTGGACGAACGCCGAGTAGGTCTCGTTGATCAGCCGCTGCGACTCCGCGGCGATGGTGCCGAACACCAGAGAGCTCTTACCGGAGCCCGACACACCCGTGAAGACCGTCAGCCGCCGCTTCGGGATCTCGACGTCGACGTCGCGCAGGTTGTTCACGCGTGCGCCCTGCACGCGGATCAGGTCGTGGGTGTCCGCGTCGTGCGGTGCCGGTGCTCTGCTGGTCATGGCGCAGAACCTAACTCGGACGTCCCGGCCGTGCCTTCTTGATTCCTGATCAGTTATGCACGGATCCGATAGTGGTACGTGCACACCTCACGGAACCCTGTCCGCTCGTAGAGGCGGAACGCCGATAAGTTCGACTTCACCATCTGCAGGTACATGTGGTTCGCCTCGCGCGCCGCCGCCCACGTGGCCAACGTCGCGAGTACGGACCGTGCGGCACCTTGCCCGCGTGCGTGTGACAACGTCGCCATGCCGAAGACGCCGGCCCACCCGTGCTCGTCGACGGAGCGCCCGGCAGCCACCACCTGCCCGTTCACCTCGGCATACGCGTACGCGCTCGGGTGCTCCACGCGGCTGAGCAGGTCGCGTTCGGCGTGGACGTCGCGCCCGGTCACGGCGTGCCACGCCGCCAGCCACCCGTCCGTTGGCTGGGCGTTGATCTCGCCCACGTCGGCATCGGCCTGGCGCAGCACGTCGGCGGTCGACGCGATCTGAAGCGACATGTCACGGCTCCGCTCGTAACCCCGCACATCGAGCCGTTCGTCGAGATCGTCCGCGCAGACGCCCGGTGTGATCTGGAACCGCACGTCCGACCCCCGCGCGGTGCAGAACGACTCGGCGAGCGCCACCCGGTCCTCGCGGTCGTGCGGCAGCACCGAGCCCACCCACCAGGCGTCGCCGGGGGAATGCCGAAGCCACCAGCCGCCCGCCTCCTCGACGAGCGCCGCCGGCTGGGCCCGCGCCGCGCACTCCTGCAGTGTCTTCAGCAGCACGTCGGTTCAACCACCCCTGGCGCGGTGATCTCCATGAACCCCTTCTACCGCATCCGGCCCCGCGGGAACACGGTTCAACGCCTGCCCAGCCCGGAAAGCGCACTCGCCACGACCACCATGCCGACCATGCTGATGATCGCCGCGACACCTCCGACGACGGGTTTCGACACCTGCCCGACGTGCGCGACCGGCTTCCGAGGCACCGGTTCCCGAGGTGCCGGTTCCCGTGGCGCCGGTTCCCGTGGTGCCGGTTCCCGTGGCGCCGGCACGGGGGGTGGCGGAGGAGCGGCCACCGACGCGATCCGCACGACGGTGCTCTCGCTGACCGCCTGGCCGGCGCCCGCGCCGGACACCGTCAGCCGGGAGTTCACCGGCGCGACGACCTGGCACGTGTAGGTGATCCGTTCGCGCGGCCTCAGCACCGGGAACGTCCGGCGGCACGCGGCGGGCTCTCCCTCGACGCGGACGTCCTCGATCGGGTACTCGGACGGGTTCCCGACTGTGATGGTCACCGTCACGATCTCGCCGTCCACAGCGTGGTCCTTCGACCAGAGCGCGGTGATGGTCAGACGTGGGTAGATCACCTCGACCTGCGTCGACGCCGACGCCTCGACCCTGCCGCCGAGCTTGTCGGACGCGGTCACGGTGGCGGTCAGCGCGCCGCTCTGCTCGCCCGCGGGAGCCGTGCAGTCCACGGCCGAGGTCGCACCGGGGTCGAGCTGCCCCTGCATCGGCGCGCACCCCGAGGTGGCACGGGCGACGAGGCCGAACAGCGGTGTGTCGCCGGTGTTCGTGACCGTCGTGCGGAACGTGACGGCCTGGCCGGGCAACGCCGTCATCGGATCCGCCGGCGCGGTGGCCTTCAACGCCGGGTGCAGCACGTCGACCGTCGAGGTCCTGCTGGCCGCGAGCAGGTCGCCCGCGAGACTGGCGCCGCTGACGGCGACGGTGGCCGGGTAGTCGTCCTCGGCCGCGGTCGACGAGCACGTCCTGGTCGCCGTGGCCCGTGGTGCGAGCGTGCCGATCGGCTGGCCGCACACGGTGACGTCGGCCGCGGGCGCGTCACCGGTGTTGGTGACCGCGGCGGTCTGCTGGACGGTGTCCTTCGGGTGCGCCGCCGGCACCTCCGGCGTGACGGCGAGGGTGAGCTCGGGCAGGGGGAACGACCAGGCGACGCTCTGCACCAGGAACGCGTCCTCGTCCCGCTGGAACGCGAGCTCGGCGCTCTTCGTGCCGGGCTTCAGCACGTCGTCGGCCAGCGTCAGCGTGCGGGCGTCGACGCTCATGTTGTTGGGGTGCTCGGCTCCCTGGGCGGACGAGACGAACACGTTGCTGCCGCCGACGGGAGTGCCGTTGACGAGCAGTTGGTCCCCGTCGTTGGCCCAGTCGCCCTCGTAGGCCGTGAAGCCCAGGCGCACGGTGCCGCCAGCGGGGTGCATGGGCGCGATCGGCGTGCGTAGAACGGGCAGCTTCGTGGTGAGGCGGACGTGACCGCCGTGCACCGCGATGTGGCGCTTGGCCGGGACAGCGGGCGTGGCGTTCGCGAACTTCCACACGACCGTGAGCGACCAGCCGCCGAAGCAGTCGAACCCCTGGGGTGTCCAGACGTTGCCGACGGTCACGGTGCCGGCGGTGACGTACCGGGTGACGTCGGCCTCGGCGCTGTAGAAGGCGTTGTCGGTGCCGCTGAGCTCGTCGGGGGAGTCGACCCGGAACTGGCCGGGGCTGATGGTGGTGCCGTTGAACGTGACCGGGTCCCGCGGGCCGCCGGGCGGTGCGGCCGCGTCGTCGCACGAGGAGTTGCCCGCCCAGCCGAGCTTGGCGTAGGCGATCGTCGCGCCCTGCGGGACCGCGAGCTGGGCGCGGGAGGAGTTGAACGTCCTGGCGTCGCCGTCGACGTCGGTCCACGACATGCGGTGGGCGTTGTTCTGCGCGGACGGCCCGCGGCCCTTGCGGTTCAGCGCGTCCACACAGGACTGCGGCGGGTACCGGGGGTGCGGACCGGCCTGCTCGGGCGTCGGGCAGGTCAGGACGGAGTTGCCCACCACCGCCACGTCCCCGTACACCGCCTCGTCGAACTGGGTGCGCCACACCTCGGCCGCGGCGACCGGGGGACCGGGCGCGAGGAGCGCGACCAGCAGCACGACGGCGGTGAGGATCGGTACACGCATGCCACGCCTTCCGGTCGGATCGGCACAGGTTGACACGCGTCGTCGTGCTTGTCACCGCTCGTTGATCGGGGCGTGCTCACTCTCCGTCGAGGACTGTGCGACCACCGTTCTCCCGTTCGTGTGCACGGGTTTTCGCATGGGGTCCGATGTGGACCGGCTGTGCACCTGATGACCGGCCGGTTGGTCCCGCTGGGCGTAGGAGACCGCCGAGAAGCGTGGTGTTGGTGGTCAAACGGCGTCCTCTTGTGGGGAGATGGAGGCCATGTGGACAGCGCTGGTCGTCGTTCTCGTCTCGGTGGTCGTGACCGCCGTCGCCTGCGTGCTGCTCGGACGGTCTCGTGCCCACGAGCAGTCCGACGACAGGGACGCGGACTCGCGCGGCTTCCTCGGCGCGGTGGTCAGCGGGCTGTTCATCGTGGCGCTGGCGTTCTACGTGGTGATCGTCTGGGAGGGGAACGGCGCCGCGGGGGACAACGCGTCACGCGAGGCCGCCGCCGTCGCCGACGTCTACTGGCAGACGTCGGTCATGCCGCAGCCGCAGCGGGACGTGATCCGCGGGCTGCTCGTCGAGTACCCGAAGCTGGTGGCGGACAAGGAGTGGCCGCTGCTGGCGGACGGCGAGTCGGACGGGGGCACCACCGCGACGCTGAACTCGCTGCACGCGGCGGTCCTGAGCCTGCCCGTGACACCGGACGAGGTGAGGAGCACGCGGGAGAGGGCCATGGAGCGGTTGCGGGAGATCACCGACCTGCGGCGAGAGCGGCTGGACTCCGCGAGCGGACTCGACGACACGGGCCACCTGATGCTGATCGGAACGATCGTCGGGGCCGTGGCGATGGTCGTGTTCCCGTTGCTGATCGGGTTCACGGCGCGCAGGCGCCACGTGCTGCAGATATGCCTGACCACCGCCATCCTGGCGTTCGTCTGCGTGTTGTGCCTGGGGATGACGCAGCCGTTCGACGGGATGCTGCGGGTGGACCCCGAGCCGTTCACCAACCTGACGGAGGAGCTGGCGGCCATCCCCGTCGAGGAGAACAGGTGAGAACGCCGCTGCCCACGTGCCGGGGCACGTGGGCAGCGTCCGCACGGTCTGTCAGTAGCCGCGGTCGGGCATCATCACCCAAAGCACGAGGTAGACGACGAACTGCGGTCCGGGCAGAAGGCAGGACAACAGGAACAGAAGGCGCACGGTGCTCGCCTTCATGCCCCAGCGCTGGGCGAGCCCCGCGCACACACCCGCGATCATCCGGTTGGTCCTGGGCCTGCTCAAGGCGACTGTCGTGGTCATACACCCAGGATGCCCAGAACTGGCGAAGTGTTGCATCGGGACCAACCCTGATTTGTCCCGGAGGCGCTATCCCACCGAGGTGGTGGACAGCTGGTCGACGAACCTCAGGCAGATCGTGCGCATCACGTCGACCGTCATGGCACGGGAACCCGCCAGCACCTGGAGAGCCAGGCCGTCGAGCATGCTGACCATCATGTTCGCCAGCTCGGCCGGGTCGACCGGCGTCAGGATGTCGCCCGACGCCTGACCGGCCCGGAAGATGCTCTCCACGATCTGGCGCCACTCGCCGTAGAAGCGCTCGTTGAGCTCCTGCAGCTCGGGGCTGCGGATCGCCTCGACCCACAGCTCGGCCCAGACCTTCCACGCCTCGACGGTCTCCGCGCCCTCGGGCAGGTAGGACTCCACGACCATGCGCAGGCGCGAGAGCGGGGGCTCGTCGGACTCGAGGATCCAGCGGCGGCGGATGAGCGACTGCTCGAAGCAGTGCGCGAACGCGGCGTCGGTCAGCTCCCGCTTGGTCTCGAAGTAGTAGTGGACCGTCCCACCGGAGACGCCGGCGTCCTTGGCCACGTCGGAGACGCGCAGATGGCGGAAGCCCTCGGCCGCGATCACCTTGCAGGTGGACGCGAGGATCTGCGCCTTGCGTTCGGCTTCCACGCTCGGTCGGGGCATCCGCCGTCACCTCCTGATTTGGGGGGAACCTTACCGAAACTGCGA
Organism: Lentzea sp.; assembly: GCF_035525475.1. Taxonomy (GTDB): domain Bacteria; phylum Actinomycetota; class Actinomycetes; order Mycobacteriales; family Pseudonocardiaceae; genus Lentzea. Next base: position 31,179 of record NZ_DATLEC010000009.1, read on the forward strand.
ACGCAGCCGGCGCTTGTCGACCTTTCCGACCTGCGTCAGGGGCAGTTGAGGCACGATCGTGATGCCACTGGGCTGGTAAAGCTCACCCAGTTCGCCCACGACCGAATCGCGAATGCTGTCGAAATCGACGTCGTGGCCGTCCTCCGGCACCAGGAACAGGTGCACGACCTCGCCCAACGCCTCGTCCGGTCGGCCCACGGCCGCTGCCTGCCGAATGCCGGGCAGCGTCACGAGAAAGTCGTCGAGCAGGCGCGAGTAGACGTTGTCCGAGGTCCGTCCGGTGACGATGACGTCTTTGCTCCGGTCGTTGAGGTAAAGGTAACCGTTGTCATCGAAATAGCCCATGTCCCCGGTGTTGAACCAGCCGTCCGCCGTTTCGCTCAACGGCGGTTCCCCCCAATAGCCCTCCATGACCATCGGGCCGCGCACCCACACGTCGCCGTCGCGGGCCTCGACCTCGATGCCGGGGTTCGGCTTCCCGACGGTGCGGAGGGTCTCCGGGCGCGCGAAGTCGACGTCGGAGGCGGGCATCGTCGCGATGCCCAGCGCCTCGGTCATGCCGTAGGCCTGGAAGACCACCGGGCCCCACTTCTCGATGGCCTGCCGCAGCCGCCGCGGGGCCAGCGGGGAACCTCCGACACCGATGCCGAGGAACTGCGGGCCGGGGCAGTCCGGGTGGTCGAGGACCTCGTACATCATCGGCGGGACGAACATCGTCGTGGTGATCTGCTCGTCACGGGCGAGGCGCACGAACGTGTCCGCGTCGAAGGTCGACGGGCCGAGCACCAGCTTCGAGCCGACGACCAGCGCCGCCATCGAGACGCCCGCGCCGCTGCCGTGGGTGATGAGGGTGTTGCAGAGCATGTTCGTCGGAGGCATGTGCCTGAGCGCCTCGAGCCGGGCGGTCGAGTGCGAGCGGTGCACGGCGAGCTTGGGCAGGCCCGTGGTGCCACCGGTGTAGCTGACGGTCGTGTGGCCGGGGGCGGGGGTGCGTTCGACCGGGTCACCCGGCAGGTCCTGGAGGTGCCAGCCGTCGAGCCGGTCGCTGAAGGCGGGGTCGACGACGACCGCGGCCACCTCCGCCCTCTTGACCAACGCCGCGAGCTCGCTCGGACCGGGCTCCGGCGGGACGTAGACCAGACGGCAGCCGAGCAGGTGGACGGCGACGGTGAGCAGGACGGCCTCCGGCGTGTTGCCGACGAACGCCGCCACGCCGTCACCGGGGCGCACGCCACGCTGCGTGAGGCCGTCGGCCAGGCGGAACAGCAGGTCACGGGCCTGGGACCGGGTGAGTCTGGTGTCGCCGCCGATCAACGCCTCGCGTTCGCCGTCGGTCGAGAGCTTCTGCAACACAAGATCCACGTATGTCATGACGTCCTGTGTACTCCTGGCCTCGTAGGCTGATCGGGTGGTCGCACCCCCCATCGCGCCGGAATCGCCGGAATTGCCCGCCCGTGGGCGAAAGTTGAGTCCTCCGGTGCTGCTGCGCGTGGCGCTCGCCGTGGCCGGCGGCGTGCTCGTCTACCTGTCGTTCCCTCCGCGCCCGCTGTGGTTCCTGGCGCCGGTCGGGTTCGCGCTGCTGGCGTGGACGATCCACCGGCGCCGGGCGCGGGCGGGGTTCGGGTACGGGCTGCTGTTCGGGCTTGGGTTCATGGTGGCGCTGCTGCGGTGGACGGGGGAGTTCGTCGGGCTGATCGCCTGGCTGCCGCTGGCGCTGGCCTGCGCGGTCATGATCGCCGTCGGCACGACCGCGATGGCGTTCGTCTCCCGCGTGCCGGGGTGGCCGCTGTGGGCGGCGCTGCTGTGGGTCGCGGACGAGGGGCTGCGCGGGGTGTTCCCGTTCGGCGGCTTCACCTGGGGCAAGATCGCGTTCGGGCAGCCGGAGGGCTGGTACCTGCCGCTCGCGTCGCTCGGGGGAGCGCCGCTGGTGTCGTTCGCGGTGGTGCTGACCGGGTTCGGGCTGTTCTGGCTGGTGGAGAACTGGAAGCTCGGCGTGCCGCTGGTCGTGGTGCCGCTGCTGGTCGGGTTCGTGGTGCCCGTGGGCGTCGACGCGTCCGGGGGAACCGTCACGGTCGCGGCGATCCAGGGCAACGTGCCGCGCGCCGGGCTCGACTTCAACGCGCAGCGCCGGGCCGTGCTCGACAACCACACCAAGAAGACGATGGAGCTCGCCGCCGACGTCGCCGCGGGCAGGGTCGAGCAACCGGACATCGTCATCTGGCCGGAGAACTCCTCCGACATCGACCCGTTCCGCAACGCCGACGCCGCCGCGGTGATCGACGCGGCCGCCGCCGCGATCAAGGCGCCGATCGCCGTGGGCGCCGTGGTGGTCGACCGCGGCGACAACCTGCCGCGCAACACCGTGGTGCTCTGGGAGCCCGGCAAGGGGCCGACGGACACCTACACCAAGCGCAAGCTGCAGCCGTTCGGCGAGACGATGCCGATGCGCTCGTTCTTCCGCCTGTTCGCCTCGGAGGTCGACCGGGCGGGCGTCTTCCAGCCCGGCACCGACCCGGACGGTTTCGTCATGGGTCCGGCGAAGGTCGCGATTGACACATGTTACGAAGTGGCGTTCGACTCAGTGGTCCGCGACTCCGTGACGACCGGCGCGACGATCATCGCGATCCCGACGAACAACGCCACGTTCGGGTACACGGAGATGACCTACCAGCAGCTTTCCATGTCACGTGTGCGCGCGGTCGAGCACGGCCGGGCCGTGGTCGTGGCCGCCACCTCCGGTGTCAGCGCGATGGTCCAACCGGACGGTTCCGTCACTCGGAAGACTGGCCTCTTCGTCCCCGACGCCCTGGTGGCGACTCTGCCGCTGCGGACGCAGACTACGCTGGCGACTTGGCTAGGAGCCTGGCCCGAGTGGGTGATGTCCACTGCGGGCCTTGTGGCGTTGGTGCTGGGCTTCACCCGACGACGGAAGGACTCGAATGGCGCAGCGGCCTGACCAGGAACTCGGGCAGGTGCTGGTGGTGATCCCGACCTACAACGAGCGGGACAACATCGGAAAGATCGTCAAGAGGCTGCACACGGCGCTGCCCGACGTGCACGTGCTGGTCGTCGACGACGGCAGCCCCGATGGCACCGGCCAGCTCGCCGACGAGATGGCGGCCGCCGACGACCGCGTCCACGTGATGCACCGCACCGAGAAGGCCGGACTGGGCGCCGCGTACGTCGCCGGCTTCCAGTGGGCGCTCGACCGCAACTACGGCGTCATCTGCGAGATGGACGCCGACGGCTCGCACGCCCCCGAGCAGCTGCACCGGCTGCTGGACGCGCTGCCGAAGGCCGACCTGGTGCTCGGGTCGCGCTGGGTCCCCGGCGGCGAGGTCGTGAACTGGCCGACGCAGCGCAAGCTGCTGTCGCTGGGCGGCTCGCTGTACTCCCGGATGGCGCTGGGCGCGAACATCCGTGACATGACGGGCGGCTACCGGGCGTTCCGCGCGGACACCCTGCGCAAGCTCAACCTCGCGTCGGTCGCGTCGGCGGGCTACTGCTTCCAGATCGACCTGCTCTGGCGCACGATCGAGCTCGGCTTCCGCGTCCGCGAGGTGCCGATCACGTTCCAGGAGCGCGAGTTCGGCGAGTCGAAGATGAGCGGCAACATCGTCCGCGAGGCACTGATCCGCGTGACGAAGTGGGGCCTGCGCCGTCGCGGCACCCAGCTCAAGGACCTGGTCACGGGCAAGAGGAAGTAGAGCCCGCCGCAACGCCGGACCAGCCCGTCGCGGGCTGTTCCGGCGTCCGCGCATTACGATTCGAAATCGATGCAGCGGAGGTGAGTCGTGGAGTGGAGTGCCGGAGCGGTCGCGCGGATGCTCGGCGTCGCGCCCACGACCCTGCGCACGTGGGACCGCCGGTACGGGCTCGGTCCCAGCACGCGCCAGGAGGGCAAGCACCGCCGCTACAGCGACGACGACCTGGCGCGCCTCAAGCGCATGGTCGAGCTGACCGGCTCCGGGGTCGCCCCCGCGTCGGCCGCCGCGACCCTGGTCGCGCCGGAAGACCTGGACTTCGCGGCCGCCGCCGGCCGCCTCGACGCAGCGGGGATGCGCCGCGTCGCCGCCGACCTGATCGCCCGCCACGGCGTCGTGCACACCTGGGACTCGATCCTCGTGCCGTTCCTGGTCGAGATCGGTGAACGGGTGGCGTCGACCGCGGTCGGCGTCGAGATCGAGCACGTCGCGAGCGGCAGCATCACCGACGCGATGCGGACGTCCGGCGTGACCGTCGGGACCCCCTCGGTGCTGCTGGCGTGCGCGCCGGACGAGCAGCACAGCCTGCCGTTGGACGTGCTCGCGGCCGCCCTGGCCGAGCAGGACTGCGTCGCCCGCAACCTCGGCGCCCGCGTGCCCGCCGCCGCGCTGGTGAGCGCCGTGCGGCAGCTCCGGCCCCGGGTCGTGGTGGTGTGGGCCCACGACCAGGTGTACGCGGACCAGGTGCCCCTGGCGGACCTGTGCGACGTTCCGGTGCTGGTCGCGGGCTCGGGCTGGTCGGACGTCCCGCTACCGCCCGGCGTGTCGGCGGTCGACACGCTCAAGGACGCTGTTGAAACGATTTTGAGTCGAATCTAGACTTCCGGGCATGGGCCTCGCCGACCGGCTCGCCGATGAGCTGTCGCTGCTCGACGACGCCGAACGGGCGGCGCCCCGCCGTTCGACGGTGCTCGCCATCATCCGTGCTCTGCCGGTCGGGAGTTCTTCATGACGACGAGGTTGCCCCAGCGCCACCACCCCGTGCGGATCCTGCTCGTGTTCGTCGCGGCGGTCGTCGTGACAGCAGTGGTGGGGTCGCTGTTCTCGGTGTCGGCGGGCGATGAGTACCTGGCTCTGCGGCGCCCGTCGTGGGCGCCGCCGGCCTGGCTGTTCGGTCCTGTGTGGACGGTTCTCTACGGACTCATCGCGCTGTCGGGCTGGCTGGCCTGGCGAAACGGCGCGACGCGCGGCGAGCTGACGTTGTTCGGCGTTCAGCTGGTGCTCAACGCGCTGTGGACGCCGTTGTTCTTCGGTCTCGGCTGGTTCGGGTTCGCGTTCGCCGAGATCGTGCTGCTGTGGCTGTCGATCGTCGCGCTGATCGTGGTGTTCTCGTGGCGCGGCAAGGCCGCCTCGGCGCTGCTGGTGCCCTACCTCGCGTGGGTGAGCTTCGCCGGAGCGCTGACCATCTCGATCGCCATGCTCAATTGACCGGCGAGTTACTGCGCGACCGTTCGACCGCCGTGGTGGCGATGCCCAGCAGGATCATCACGGCGCCCAGGCCCAGGTGCAGCCAGTTGTCGGCGGTGTTGACCGGCAGGAAGTTCGCGTCGGAGTGCTCGCCGATCGCCGAGCCGTACACCCACAGGAACACGTAGATGCCACCGCCGACGACGAGGAACGCACGGGCGAACTGCGTCGTCCTGGCAGCGAGCAGGCCCGCGACACCGAACAGCAGGTGCACGAGGTTGTGCAGCACCGACACGGAGAAGAGGCCGAGGAGCAGTGCTCCGGAATGGCCGGCGAAGGTCAGCTCGTCGTAGTGCGTGGTGATGCCGGGGATGAACCCGAGCACGCCGACGAGCAGGAACGCCGCACCGGCCACCATGGCAGCTTTCTGAACTGGTCGCATGCGTCGTGGCTACCCGGCCACGTCCGGAATGAACTAACGGGGCACCTTCGTCCTCGGCCGTGGGCGCGAGGGTCGCCCGGGCGATGTGACTCCTCGTTGCTCCACCGGGGTGAACCCCGGCAACGTTCTTCCTCCCCCTTGCGACCTGGCAGGCGAGGGAAGGGGAGCCACATGTCCATCGACGTACAACAGCCGAGACCTCTCGGCCTGGTCGGAAGCCACCTCCAGATCGCCGGCACCGCGGGCGGGGCGTTCGAGGCGCGGTTCGGCTACCGCGTCCACGAGGGCCACGACGAGGTCATGGGCGGGTTCACGGCCGGTGACGGTGGGGGAGGCCACGGGCAGTTCCAGGTGGACGTCGACCTGTCCGGGGCGTCGTTCGCGCTCGACCGGCTCTTCGTCGAGGTGTTCTGGTCCTCGCCGAAGGACGGCGCTGAACTGGACAAGGTCATCGTGCCCGTCGTCTACGGGCCGCGGATCGTGCCGGGCTACCGGGTGTTCCTGGAGTACGTGGTCAAGCCGGGTGAGACGTTGTGGGGGATCGCCACCCAGTTCTACGGCGCGGGCAACCTCTACACGCGACTGGTCAGGGCGAACCCGCACGTCATCACGGACCCGAACGTGATCCGTCCCGGGGATGTGATCCGGATCCCCCAGGACTGATCCCCGCCTCCCTTGTGAAGCGGACAGGGGCCTCTCGCCGGGTGAGTTGGGCCACGGGCTCAAGTGAAGCTGAACCGAGGACCTGGTGCCTTGTTGGTTTCATACAAAGCACGCTGCTCAACTCGCTCCGCTCTAGCGGTTTTGTTACCGGGTAGTAGACGAGAGTGTGTACATCGATTGGGCGGCGACTGCCGCTGAGGTCGTAATGTCCGCGAGGAGCCAAGTCGTTGTTCAGTCGTGTAGCGATCGTCAACCGCGGGGAAGCCGCTATGCGGCTGATCCACGCCGTCCGTGAGCTCGCCGCCGAGTCAGGGGAACGGATCGAGACCGTCGCCCTGTACACCGATGTCGACAAGTCGGCGCCCTTCGTCAGGGAAGCCGACCTCGCCTACAACCTCGGCTTGGCGGCCGATCGTCCGTACCTCAACCTGGAGGTGCTGGAGACCGCCCTCGTCGAGACGAAGGCCGACGCCGCGTGGGTCGGCTGGGGCTTCGTCGCCGAGATCCCCGAGTTCGCCGAGCTGTGCGAGAAGGTCGGCGTCACGTTCGTCGGCCCGTCCGCCGAGGCCATGCGCAAGCTCGGTGACAAGATCGGCTCGAAGCTGATCGCCGAGGAGGTCGGGGTTCCGGTCGCGCCGTGGTCGCGCGGTGCCGTCGAGAACCTCGAGCACGCCCTGAAGGTGGCCGAGGAGGTCACCTACCCGTTGATGCTCAAGGCCACCGCCGGTGGTGGCGGCCGCGGCATCCGCAAGATCACCTCTCCCGGGGAGATGCGGGAGAACTTCGACCGCACCAGCATGGAGGCCGAACGTGCGTTCGGCTCCGGCGTGATGTTCCTGGAGCGCCTCGTCACCGGCGCCCGGCACGTCGAGGTGCAGGTCATCGCCGACGGCCAGGGCACGGCGTGGGCGCTCGGCGTCCGCGACTGCTCGGTGCAGCGGCGCAACCAGAAGATCATCGAGGAGTCGGCCTCCTGCGTGCTGGAGCAGCACCAGGTCGACGAGCTCAAGACGTCGGCGGAGCGCCTCGCGAACGCGGTGGGCTACCGCGGCGCGTGCACCGTCGAGTTCCTCTACCACCCCGGTGAGAAGCTCTTCGCGTTCCTCGAGGTCAACACCCGCCTGCAGGTCGAGCACCCGATCACCGAGATCACCACGGGCTTCGACCTGGTCAAGGCGCAGCTGCACGTCGCGGGCGGCGGCAGGCTGGAGGGCGCCAAGCCCGTCGAGCAGGGCCACGCCGTCGAGGCCCGCCTGAACGCCGAGGACCCGGACCGCGACTTCGCGCCGTGCCCCGGCACGATCGTCCGCCTGGAGCTGCCCGCCGGTCCCGGCGTCCGCGTCGACACCGGCGTGGCCGAGGGCTCGCAGATCCCCGCCGACTTCGACTCGATGATCGCCAAGATCATCGCGTACGGCCGCGACCGCGACGAGGCGCTGGGCAAGCTGCGCCGCGCCATGGCCGAGACGACCGTCATCATCGAGGGCGGCACGACCAACAAGAGCTTCGTGCTCGACCTGCTCGACGAGCCCGCCGTGATCGACGGCTCGGCCGACACGTCGTGGATCGACCGCGTCCGCGCCGAAGGTGGCCTGGTCTCGCACCGCCACTCCGCGATCGCCCTGGCCGCGGCCGGCATCGAGGTCTACGAGGACGAGGAGCAGATCAACCTCACGCAGCTGCTCGCGTCCGCTCGTGGCGGTCAGCCCCGCATGAACCACGAGGGCGCGAGCAAGCTGGAGTTCGTGCTGCGCGGCCAGCCGTACGTGGTCCAGGTGGCGCGCACCGGCGCCACGAAGTACCGCGTCGGTGTGTCCGCCGCCGACTCCGGCACTGTCCTGACCGGTGACGTCGACGTCGAGCGGTTCGACCACCACGTCGGCCAGATCACCGTCAACGGCACGCGGTTCCGCGTCGTCACCGGCACGCACGGCCCCGTCCACCAGGTCGAGGTCGACGGCGTCACCCACCGCGTCACCCGTGACGAGGGCGGCGTCCTGCGCTCGCCGATGCCCGCGCTGGTCGTCGCGACCCCGCTGGAGGTCGGTGCCGAGGTCGAGGCCGGCGCGCCCGTGCTCGTCCTCGAGGCGATGAAGATGGAGACGGTGCTGCGCGCGCCGTTCCGCGCCCGCCTCAAGGAGCTGAACGTCGTCGTCGGCACCCAGGTGCCCGCCGGCGGCGCGCTGCTGAAGCTGGAGGAGGTCGAGGACGCGGACGGCACCGCCGAGGTGGCGAAGACCGAGTCGTCGGTCGAGCTCGAACTGCCCGCGCCGCGCACGGACGTCCGTCCCGAGGAGCTCGCCGCCCGCGGCCAGGACGACCTGCGGGCGTTGCTGCTGGGCTTCGACACCACCGCGGCGGACACCGACCGCGTGCTCGCGGACTACATGAGCGCGCGACGTGACCTGAGGGAACGGCCGCTCGTCGCGGAGGCCGAGCTGCTCGGCATCTTCGCCGACCTGTGCGACCTGTCGCGCAACCGCCCCGCCGGCGAGGAGACCAAGCCGGAGAACCACATCCACTCCCCGCGCGAGCACTTCCACACCTACCTCAAGACGCTCGACGCCGACCGCGCGGCGCTGCCGGAGAGCTTCCGCGCCCGGCTGACGAGCGTGTTCGGCCACTACGGCATCACCGAGCTCGACCGCACGCCGGCGCTGGAGCAGGCCGTCTTCCGCATCTTCGTGGCGCTGCGCCGCGGGGTGTTCGACGCGGCCGTCGCGACGACCCTGCTGCGCCAGTGGGTCGAGGAGGCCCCGCCCGTGGAGTCCGAGCAGGTCAGGGTCGGCCTGGTGCTGGAGCACATCATCGCCGCGACGCAGGTCCGCTACCCGGCGGTGGCCGACCTCGCCCGTAGCGTCGTGTTCACGTGGTTCGCCCAGCCGCTGGTGCGCCGCAACCGCGCCCGCGTGCACAGCGAGGTCCGCAAGCACCTGATCCACCTCGACGCGAACCCGCAGGCCCACGACCGCGAGGAGCGGATCGCGGCGATGGTGGCGTCCGCGGAGCCGCTGGTGCGCCTGCTCGGTCAGCGCATCGGCAAGCCCGGCGCGGACAACACCCCGTTGCTGGAGGTGCTGGCCCGCCGCTACTACACCAAGAAGGCGCTGGCGAACCCGCGCGTGAGCGGCGCGTTCCTCCTCGCGGAGAACGAGCCGGAGCGGACCCGCCTGGTGTCGACGGCGGTGGAGTTCCCGCGGCTGTCCGACGCCATCGGTGACGTCGTCAAGCACGGCGAGGGCAACGCGGTCGTCGCGGACCTCTACGTCAACTGGTCCGACGGACCGTCGGACCAGGACGAGATGGCCGCCGGTCTGGGCGCCGCCCTGGCCGCGCACCAGCTGCCGCCGACGATCACCCGCATCACCACCACGGTGGCGGGCCGTCGCGGCGAGTCGATGCACCACCACTTCACGTTCCGCCCGTCGTCCAACGGGTTCGCCGAGGAGAGGCTGGTGCGCGGGCTCCACCCGCGCATCGCCGAACGCATGCAGCTGGAACGCCTGCGCGAGTTCGACCTCACGCGTCTGTCCTCGGTGGACGAGGACGTGTACCTGTTCCGCGCGGTGGCGAAGTCGAACAAGTCCGACGAGCGGCTGGTGGCGCTGGGCCAGGTCCGCGACCTGACCCCGTTGCGCGACGACGAGGGCCGGATCGTGGCGCTGCCCGCGGCCGAGGACGTCCTCGCCACCTGCCTGGACGGCATCCGCCGGGCCCGTGCGCAGTCCGGTGGCCGCACCAGGCTCGCCACCAACCGCGTCGTGCTCTACGCATGGCCGCCCACGGACCTGTCCTCGAAGGACCTGGACGCGATCGGCCAGCGCGTGCTGCCCACGACCACGGGCCTGGACCTCGAAGAGGTGCTGTTCCTGGCGCGCCGCAAGGACCCCGTGTCGGGCGAGCTGACCGACATCGGCGTGCGGATCGCCCAGGACGCGGGCTCTGGCGTGCGGTTCTCGTTCGTGCAGCCGCCGACCGAGCCGATCCAGCCGCTCGACGACTACCGCCAGAACGTCCTGCGCGCCCAGTCGCGCGGCACGATCTACCCGTACGAGCTGGTCGACATGCTCGTCGGAGACGGCGGGTCGTTCGTGGAGCACGACCTCGTCGACGGCGCGCTCGTGCCGGTGGACCGCCCGCGTGGCGGCAACAGGGCGGGCATCGTCGTCGGTGTGGTGACCACGCCGACCCCGGCGTACCCCGAGGGCATGAAGCGCGTGGTGCTGCTGGGCGACCCGACCAAGTCGCTGGGCGCGCTGGCCGAGCCCGAGTGTTCACGCGTGATCCACGCCCTGGACCTGGCGACCGAGCTCTCCGTTCCGCTGGAGTGGTTCTCGCTGTCGTCCGGCGCGAAGATCTCGATGAGCTCCGGTGTCGAGAACATGGACTGGGTCGCGGCCGCCCTGAAGCGGATCGTCGAGTTCACCCAGGCCGGCGGCGAGATCAACGTGGTGGTCAACGGCATCAACGTCGGCGCCCAGCCGTACTGGAACGCCGAGGCCACGATGCTCATGCACACCAAGGGCATCCTGGTCATGACGCCGGACTCGGCCATGGTGCTGACCGGCAAGCAGGCGCTGGACTTCTCCGGCGGCGTCTCGGCGGAGGACAACTACGGCATCGGCGGCTACGACCGCGTCATGGGCCCGAACGGCCAGGCGCAGTACTGGGCCCCGGACCTGCGCTCGGCGTTCGACGTCCTGCTGGCCCACTACGAGCACAGCTACATCGCCCCCGGCGAGGCCGGACCGCGCAGGGTCCCCACGTCGGACCCCGCCTTCCGCGACGTGTCGTCCTACCCGCACGTCGTCGGCGACAGCCCGTTCACGACGGTCGGCGAGATCTTCTCGGTCGAGGCGAACCCGGACCGCAAGAAGCCGTTCGACATCCGCACGGTGATGCGCGCCCTGTCCGACCAGGACCACGAGGTGCTGGAGCGCTGGGCGGGCATGGCCGACGCCGACACCGCGGTCGTCCAGGACGTGCGCCTCGGCGGCATCCCGGTGACGCTGCTGGGCATCGAGTCGCGCGGCGTGGCCCGCACCGGCTTCCCGCCCACCGACGGCCCGGACACCTACACCGCCGGCACGCTGTTCCCGAAGTCGTCGAAGAAGGCGGCCCGCGCGATCAACGCGGCCTCGGGCAACCGCCCGCTGGTGGTGCTGGCGAACCTGTCGGGCTTCGACGGCTCACCGGAGTCGATGCGCGAGCTGCAGCTGGAGTACGGCGCGGAGATCGGCCGCGCGATCGTGAACTTCCGCGGCCCCATCGTGTTCACCGTGATCTCGCGGTACCACGGCGGAGCGTTCGTGGTGTTCTCGAAGGCGCTGAACCCGTCGATGACCGTCCTGGCCGTCGAGGGCTCGTTCGCCTCGGTGATCGGCGGCGCCCCGGCCGCCGCGGTGGTGTTCGCCAGGGAGGTCGACGGCCGCACGGCCAACGACCCGCGGGTGAAGAAGCTGGAGTCCGCGGCGGCGGAGGCGTCCGGCGCCGAGCGCGCGGCCCTGACCGCCGAGCTGGTCACCACGCGCCAGTCGGTGCGGACGGAGAAGCTGAACGAGATGGCCGCGGAGTTCGACCGGGTGCACAGCGTGCAGCGCGCGGTGGACGTCGGTGCCGTCGACGCGATCATCTCCGCTGCTGAGCTGCGGCCGGCGATCATCAAGGCGGTCGAGGACGGTCTGGCGAAGTAGTTCCTGTCAGAAGGCCCGTTCCGCTGCCCGGCGGAACGGGCCTTCGCCGTCTGTCAGACCGCGTCGAGCTTGAACGGGTCGTGCTCGGCCAGCAGCTTGTCCAGCCGCGCTCTGTCCACCCGGCTCGAGATGGAGGTGTCCTCCTGCCGGTCCCTGATCACCTTGGCCAGCGTGAACGCCGACGTGACGGTGTAGAGCATCGCGGTGCCCAGGAACGCGCGCACCCAGCCGTCAACGGGCAGGAACACGACTCCGATACCGACGGCGGTCAGCGACAGGCCGAACGACAGGACGGCCTGCATGTAGAAGGCGCCGGTCGTCGGGGTGTTCGCGGGCGTGGAAGTCATGGAACCGAGAGTCCTGGGTCACACCGGCGCTGTCATGAGTACAGCTACTCATTCGACCCAGCAGGTTCTCCAGACTCGGTGCCACAGCCATGATCCCGGCCGGTTGTTCCGGTACGGTCGTGCCAATGTACTGGGTGGTGCTGGTGGCGTCCGGGGTGCTGGAGGCGGTGTGGGCCACGGCGCTCGCGGCGTCGAACGGGTTCCGGCGGCCGTGGCCGGTGGTGGTGTTCGCCGTGTCGATGACGTTGAGCGTCGTCGGCCTCGCGTGGGCGATGCGGGAGATCCCGGTCGGCACGGCGTACGCGGTGTGGGTCGGCATCGGAGCTGTGCTCACGGTGCTCGTGGCGGTCGTCCGCCGTCAGGAGAAGCTGGGTGTGGCCAAGGCGTTGCTGCTGGTCGTGCTGATCGGCTGCGTCGCGGGCCTGAAGGTGGTGAGCTGATGTACTGGGGTGTGTTGCTGGCCAGCGCCGTGCTCGAGGCGGTGTGGGCGACGGCGTTGTCCCAAGGGGCCTACGTCGTCTTCGTCATCGCCGCCACGGTGAGCATGGTGGGGCTTTCCTTCGCCATGCGGCAGATCTCGGTCGGAACCGCTTACGCCGTGTGGGTCGGGATCGGCGCGGCGCTGACGGTGGCGTGGGCGATGATCACCGGCGAGGAAGCGGTCTCCGCGTGGAAGATCGTGTTCCTCACCGGGATCATCGCCTGCGTCATCGGGCTGAAGTTCCTACGCGAACGTCCAGCGCTGGTTGGCGGTTCCGGCGCAGTCCCAGAGCTGGAGCCTGGTGCCGTCGGCGGAGCTGTTGCCGGTGGCGTCGAGACACCTTCCTGACGCCACGTTGCGCAGCTGGCCGTTGGACTCCGCGGTCCACTGCTGGTTGCCCGCGCCGGTGCAGTCCCAGAGCTGGGTCACCGCGCCGTTGGCCGTACCGGACGCGTCCAGGCACTTGCCCAGGGCGCGGACGGTGCTGCCGTTGCGGGACCACTGCTGGGCGTTGGTGCCGTTGCAGGTGTAGAGCTGAACAGCCGCGCCGTTCGCGGAGCTCGCCGCCGCCACGTCGACGCACTTGCCGCCGAACCCGACGATCGTGCCACCGGTGGGCGGCGGGGTGGTGCCGCCGTTGGCGGTCTCCCAGATGGCGTTGAGAAGGCTGGTGCTGCCGGTCGTGTCCTGGGACAGCTCCCAGTTCATGATCCCGCCCGCGTTCGCCAGCGCCCACGAGGTCTTGCGCTTGATCGTGGGGATGCCGTTGTAGGAGTTGCCGTTGTAGGTGTCGCGGTTGGCGTTGGCCGGGTCCTGCGCGACCAGGTCGCGGTAGGCGATGTAGGTCGGCCGGCTGTAGAACGGCACACCCAGGACGGCCTTGCTCGCCGGTAGACCGCGGTTCTTCCAGAAGTTGACGGAAGCGATCGACCAGTCGTAGTTCGCGTGCGGGCTGCCACCGTCGTAGGCCATGATGTTCAGCCAGTCGACGATGCCGAACACCGCGGGCTGCACCCCGTTGGCGGTACCGCCCTCACTCACGACCGCGGCCGTGAGCAGCTTGCCGCGACTGTGCAGCTGGTCGCCCAGCTGCCGCATGAGCAGCGTGTAGTTGTCGCCCTCCGTGCCGGGGTCCGGGTACTCCCAGTCGATGTCGACGCCGTCCAGGTTGTACTGGCTGACGAGGTTGACCATGGCGTTGACGAACGCCGTGCGGCCGTTGGAGCTGGCCGCGAGGATCTCGAAGTTGTCGTCGTTGCCGTCGTTCCAGCCGCCGACCGCGATCGAGACCTTGACGCCGTTCTGGTGGCCGAGGCTCACCAGCTGCTGGAGCTTGGCGGGGTCCGGAACGCCCTGGAGCGTGCCGTTCGAGTTCGGCAGGACGAAGGAGTAGTTGATGTGCGTGAGCTTGCTGTACTGGATCGAACTGACGTTGCCGGCCCACGACGGCATGTAGCCGACGCTCTTGAACCCGGCGGGGTAGGCGGCCTGCGCGGCAGGCGCCATGACTGTGATCGTCGCCGCGGCGGCGGCCAGCGCGAGGCCGGCGGCACCGAGGCGTGAACGGAGTGAACGCATTGCAGGGGTTGCCTTCCACTTTCGTCGAGCGCCCACCGCGACGGTAGTGGTCTAGACCGGTTGTCGGGAAGATCAACTGGGGACCGGAACTGGTTCCGGTCGACCGGTCGCACGTCAGCGCAGGTAGGAGGCCCCGTTCACATCCATGATCGTGCCGCTGGCCCAGGTCGCGGCCGGACTCGCGAGGAAGGCGACCGCCGCGGCCACCTCCTCGGGCTCGGCCACCCGCCCGAACGGGCTCTGCGCCCTGATCGCGTCGCCTGCCTCCCCGGCGAGCAGATCGGTGACCATCTCGGTGCGGACGAACCCCGGCGCGACACCGGCTACCGCGATGCCCTGCGGGGCGAGGGACTGGGCGAGCGACTGGGTCATCGCGTGCAGACCGGCCTTCGCCGCGCCGTACGCGGGAGCGTCGGGCTCACCGCGGTAGGCGCCGCGCGACCCGACGTTGATGATCCGCGCCCCGGCGGTCATGTGGCGGACGGCGTGCCACGTGAGGTCGGCGGGGCCGTACAGGTTGAGCTCGATCGTGCGGCGCCAGGCCTGCTGCCACTCGTCGAAGCTCGTCGCGGCGATCGGGTGGTGGAAGTAGATGCCCGCGTTGTTGACGAGGACGTCGAGTCCGCCGAGCTTCTCGACAGCCTCGGCCACGACCTGCCCGGCCTGGTCCGCGCCGAGGTCGCCCTGGACGGTGACGTGGCCGCCGCCGGGAAGCGAGCCGGCGACGGCCTGCGCCTCGGCGGCGCCGGAGCGGTAGTGGACGGCCACCTGGTGGCCGCTGTCCGCGAGGGCGTGGGCGATGGCGGCGCCGATGCCGCGGGAGGCGCCGGTGACGAGTGCATGTCGGGTCATAGGATGATCATGCCTGACTGTTGATCAGCCACTTGCCGTTCTGCTGCACGAACGTGAACGTGTGCGTCGCCGTCTCCACGACGCTCGACCCCTGCATGTACTGCAGGGTCGCGGTGACGGCGAGGTCGCCCTGCGGCACGAAGTTCGAGACCTGCACCGAGGTGTAGTTGCGCCAGAACGACTGGTAACCCTCGTAGGTCAGCCCGCGCCCCGCCTTGAACGAGTCGGTGAGCAGCGTCCAGCCGGTCGGCAGGTCGCCGGGGATCAACCCGTAGTAGGCGGTGAGCGCTTCCTGGGCGTTCTTCGGTCCCGCCGGAGGCTGCGGCTGGCCCTGGCCGGGGGTGCTGGCCGGGGGGTTCGCCTGGGTCTCGGGGGGCGTCTGGGTCGTGGTCTCCGACGTGGTCGTCGGCTGGGACCGCGTCTCGGACTGGCTCGTGGCCGGCGGGTTCGCGTTGGAGGTGCCGCTCGACGCCGGGGTGTTGTTCGCCTGGTCGTTCTTCTCGCCCTTGGGCCACAGCAGGAACGAGCCGACGCCCACCGCCAGCACGAGCAGGACGATCGCGATCGGGACGAGCGGGAACTTGCGGCGCTTCTCCTCGGCCTCCGCGGGCGGCGCCGGCGTGGGAGGCACCGGCGGTGCGGCCGCGGGCGTCACCTCCCGGGCGGGAGTCGCGAGCACGGGTGTCGCGGGGCCGGGTGAGGGTTCCACCGGTGCCGCGGGCTCCGCCGCGGCAGTGGTCTTCTCCTCGGCCGCCGGCTCCTCGACGGGCGCCGGTTCCTCCGCGGCGGGTTCCAGAACGGCGGGTTCCGGAGCAGTGGGTTCCGGGGCGGCGGGTTCCTCCGCCACCTCGGGCTTCGCCGGCCGAGCGGTCAGCCCCGCGGCCTCGGCGGCAGCGGCACCCGCGACGAGTCCGGCCGCGGCCGTTCCCGCGCCCTTCTTCGCCTTCTCACCCGGCTGGGCCTCGACCGGCAGCTCGACGGTCGAGGGGATGACCACCGTCGCCTCCGACCCCTTCGGCGAGTCGTTCACCACCGCGGCGAGCAGGTGGACGGCCTCCTCCATGGTCGGCCGGCGCTCGGGCTCGTTGGACAGCAGGCGGAACAGCACGGGGGCGAGCAGCGGACCGGCGTTGGCCGGCGGCATGATCGAGCCGCTCGCGACGCGGTGCAGCATCGCGATGTTGTTGTCGGCGGTGCCGAACGGCGGGCCGCCCTCGACGGCGTTGTAGAGCGTGGCGCCGAGCGAGAAGACGTCCGACGCCAGACCGGCGTCCTCGCCGCGCGCGACCTCGGGGGAGAAGAACGCGGGCGTGCCCACGGTCCCCGTCGCGGTGGCGGTCGCGTCCTCGTCGGTGGCGCGCGAGATGCCGAAGTCCGTGATCTTGACTTCCTGGTCGCCGATCAGGACGTTGCCGGGCTTCACGTCGCGGTGCTGGATGCCGTGACGGTGCGCGGCGGCCAGTGCGGCGGCGGTGTAGCACCCGATGCGCGCGACCTCGCGCGGCGGCAGGGTGCCCTGCTCGTTGATCACGGCGGCGAGGCTGCGGGAGGGGAGGTACTCCATGATCAGCCAGGGCTGACCGTCCTCCTCCACGACGTCGTAGACGCGGATGGCGTTCGGGTGCTCGAGACGGGCGGCGAGGCGGGCCTCGCGCATGGCCCTCGCCTTGGCACGCGCGATCCTCACGTCGTCGAGACCGTCCAGTGCGAGCAGCTCCTTGGCCGCCACCACGCGGTGAAGCTGCTCGTCATAGGCCTGCCAGACGACTCCCATCGCACCTTGGCCGACCTTCTGCCTCAACCGGTAGCGGCTCGCAACGAGCCTGCTGCTCTCCTCCACGCCTGTTCCCGTCCCCTCTGATCACTCACAAGTGTGACGGTTGCCGCGGTTGTCGTTGACCATAACCCTATATGGGGGTATAGATGGGGTTATGCCTAAAATCAACGTCTACCTGCCCGATGACCTGGCCGAAACGGTCAAGGAACTCGCCCTTCCGGTCTCCGCGATTTGTCAGCGCGCGTTGGAGGTTTCCGTCAAACGGCTCACCGCCGTGCGAGGTCTCACCGTCGCCGACCTGGACGGGGAAAGGGGTTCCCAGCTCACGCAACGCTTACGCACCGTGCTCCGGCTCGCCGCCGAGTCGCCGGTGGTCACGACCGCGGAGCTGGCGCGGGCGCTCGTCGACGAGGGCGGCAACCTGGCGCTGGACGTGTTGCGCGCCATCGACATCGACCCGCAGGCGGTGCGCTTCGACCCCGCGACGCTCGAAGGATCCGGCTTCGCGCCCGACGCGGTGAACGCGCTGGAGCTGGCGGTCGTCGAGGCGATCGCGCTCGGGCACAACTACGTGGGCTGTGAGCACCTGCTGCTCGGGATCGTGGCCGAACCGGACGGCGAGGGCGGCGAGCTGCTGCGCTCGCTCGGCGCGGACCTCAAGGGCACGCGGCGGGCTGTGCAGACCGCTCTGGCCGGCATCATCCACGTGCAGAAGCAGCAGGCGGCGACCCCGGACGCGGCGAAGGTCCTGCAGATGATCATGTCCCGGCTGGACCGGCTGGAGAAGCAGGCCGGTATCGGCTGACGAGCTCCTCGCCGATGCGGGCGAGGTGGTCGCGGACCTCGGGCGACTCGACGGTGACCAGGGCGCCCCACCCGGCGACGTTGCGGGCGATGTCGAGCGGACGGGGCGCTGTCAGCTCGACCTTCGTCTGGTCGCCGACCTCCTCGACGACCGTGCAGTGGCGGCCGTGCTGGTGCCGGAAGACGTCGAGGAACCGCGTCGGCACCAGGATGATCGCCGCCGTCGCCGAACGCCGTCGCTCGACCGCGGTGACGACCTCGTCCCACTCGCCCGCCAGCTCGAAGTCGGGCGGCCGGGTGGAGGGGGTGCCGGTGAGCGTGGCGCCCAGGATGCGGTCGAGCCGGAACGTGCGCCGGCCGTCCCGGGTGCCCGCGATGAAGTACCAGGTGCCGTCCTTGTCGACGAGTCCCCACGGGTCGACCACGCGCCCGTCCGGGGCCTGGCCCCGTTTCTGGTAGGTCAGCCGCACCCTGAGCTGCTTCACCACGGCCGTGTGCAGCGTCGCCACCAGACCGGGCCGTTCCTTGACGTCCTCGCCCCACGCGGAGGTGTCGATGATCGTCGCTTCGGCGGCGGCCTCGGCATCGGCGCGGAAGGTCTGCGGCAGCGCGCGTACGAGCTTTCTCAACGCCGACTTGACCTGTGGCGCCACGGACGCGGCCGGGCCTGCGATGAGAAACAACGCCTGTGCTTCCGCTGAGGTGAGCCCACTGAGGTCCGTGCGCGCGCCGCCGACCAACGACCAGCCGCCGCCCCGGCCGGGTTGCGGGTAGACCGGCACCCCCGCCGCGGAAAGCGCTCCCAGGTCACGGCGGGCGGTGACGAGGGAGACCTCCAGCTCTTCCGCCAGCTCAGCGGCCGTGATCCGACCGCGGGCCTGCATCAGCAACAACGTGGCGACGAGTCGGTCTGCGCGCATTTCTCCAGGTTTCCGCTGAAAGTGCTCACTAGATGAGCACTTTACGGCCGAAGCTGAAAACACAACGACTAAGTGAGTCCTGGAGGCAGTTGTGTTGCGAGGAATGTCGACCGTGTCCTACTTCGCCGACGACGTCGCGGAGGCCCGTGCCTGGTACGCGTCGTTCCTCGGCGTCGACGCGTACTTCGAGCGCAGCACCCCGGACGGCCTGCTGGCGTACGTCGAGTTCCGGATCGGCGACTACGAGGCCGAACTGGGGATCGTGCACCGCCTGTTCGAGGTGACGCCGTCGGACGGGCCGGCGGGCGAGATCGTCTACTGGGCGGTCGACGACCTCGAGGCGACGCTGGTGAGGCTCAAGGAGCTCGGCGCCGCGGTGCACGACGAACCGCGGGTGCGCGGGGAGGGGTTCGTGACGGCGTCGGTGGTCGACCCGTTCGGCAACATCCTCGGCGTCATGACGAACACGCACTACCTGTCGATCGCGGAGCGGAATCACAGCTGACCACCGCTCCGACCACCTATTCTGCCCAGATGCAGCTCGCCATCACCGGACACCGCGGTCTCTCCTCCGACCTGGAGGCGCGGGTCGACCGCATGATCCGGGACGCGGTCGCGGGGAACGGCGACGTCGTGGGCGTGTCGTGCCTGGCGGACGGGGCGGACGCCGTGTTCGCGCAGGCGGTGCTGGACGTGGGCGGGTCTCTCGTCGCCGTGCTGCCGGCGTCGAGGTACCGCGAGACGTTGCCCGAGCACTACCGGCCCGTCTTCGACCGGTTGCTGGCCTGCGCCGGCAAGGTTGTGCAACTGCCGTACGTCACGCCCGACCCGCACGCCTACATGGAGGCGGGCAAGCGGATGGTCGACGAGTCCGACTCGTTGCTCGCCGTGTGGGACGGGCAGCCCGGCCGTGGTCCCGGCGGAACGGCCGACGTGGTCGCCTACGCGCGGTCGCGGGGTGTGCCGGTCACCGTGCTGTGGCCCGAGGGCGCGATCCGCTGAGCGCACGCCACAAGACCGCCGGTGTGAACAGTTTCGCGGGGTGGTCGGCCATCTGCGCGACGCGGACGTACGCGCGGTAGACCCGCTTGTTGCCGGGAACGGCCTTGGCCACGCGCCGCGCGTACCACTGCCGCCACCGCGTGCGCAGCGGGATCTTCCTGGCGCTCCAGCCGAGGTCGGCGGTCGTCACCGAGGTCCACGGGACCTGTGCCGCCCTGGCGACCGCGCGCTGGAACAGCAGGGGGTCCTTGGCCAGGTCGTGGTCGCGCAGCAGGTGGCGCAGGTCGGCGCAGGTGAGGGCGGCGAGCGTCATGCCGTGGTCGTGGACGGGGTTGAGCGAGACCACGGCGTCGCCGAGCGCGAGCAGCCCGCGCGGCCAGTCCGGGACCTGGTGGAAGCGGTTCCAGCGGCTGTACAGGGTGGTGGAGCGGTGGATCGGTGACGCCGGGGTGGCGGTCTTGACGATCTCCGCGATGTCCTGGCACTCCAGGGTCGCGGCGTGCTCGGCGAACCCGTCCTCGTCCGTCGGCGCCGCGTCGTCGTCCGCGCCGATCAGCGTCACGAACCACAGGCATCCGTCACTTCGGACACTGCGCCGCCGCGTCGTCGTCCGGGCGCCCACGTGGTCTCGCGTGCCGTTTTCCAGTCGAGCCTCAGGTCGGCGTTGACGTGGTAGAGGCGCGAAGCGCAGGAGGCGCGGCTGTTGACGATCAACGGTGCCGGGCGGTGCACGCCGTGCTCCGCGAGCCAGGACACGAGCTTGCCCGCGTTGCCGGACGCGTCGACCACCAGGTCGGCGTAGTCGGTGAACGGGCCGTCGCCGCGCACGCCGCGCACGCCGGTGACCGTGCCGCGGTCGTTGAGCAGGCCCTCCACCGCGACACCGTCCACGAGGGACACGTTCGGGAGCTTCAGCACGCGCCTCCTGACGGTCCGCTCGATCGTCACCCGCGTCGCCGAGAGCACGCTCAGGCCGAGGTGGTCGCGTGGCGCCCAGCCGGTGGGGAAGCGGACGAGGTGGTCGCTGCCGACGTCCGCGCGGACCGCGCCCGCGTTCTCCAGCTCGGCACCGAACCGGGGGAGGAGCGCGTCCAGCACCTCGGCGCCGCGTGCCGGCAGGGTGTGCGCGTGGTGCGCCTGGGGGAGGCCCGGCCGGTGCCGGGTGTCCGCGGTGAGCCGGTCCCGTTCCACCACGACGACGTCGCCGTACGACTCGGACAGCACCCTCGCCGCCAGCAGCCCCGCGAAGCCGGCGCCGATGACCAGGGCGCGGTCGGAGTACATGGCGGCCATGCCGGCACGGCGGGACGCCCGGAACGATCCGCCGAAAGTCCCGTGTCCGAACACGCCCCCTAG
>NZ_DATLEC010000026.1:0-9059 GCF_035525475.1 Lentzea sp.
GTCGAGTGCTCCGACGTGGCGGACGGCGCCGACGTGGACCGGCCGGAAGACCTCGGGCCGCGCGGCGGCGAGGCGTAGAACTGCTGGTCTACGGCCGTGCGTGCACCGCCGCACGAGCGCACCCGCTCGCCACGACGAGCAGCGCCAGCGCCGCCCACACCGGCCACAGCTCGGAGTAGGTCACCGCCAGCGCGATGTTCGTGGCTCCCGCGGCGGCGAACACCGCCGTCAGCACCACCCAGAAGAAGAAGTGCCTTCTGCTCAAAACCACCGCCTGTCCGCCGCGCAGTCGCCCCTGTACCGCGCGTATCGAGGTTTGTAGCGCCTGGGTTACTGGTGAGGTCATCGACGATCCGGTACTACTGACCCGCATGACGACCGACACCGTGACCGGGTCCGACTACGGCACCCTCGTGCGCACGCACCTGACGCGCGTCGAACAGCACAACGCGGCCGCGTTGGACGACGTGGCCGAGCTCGTGCTCGCCGCAGTCCAGGCCGACGGAACCCTCCTCACCGCCGGCGCAGGACACTCACTGGCAGCGGTCGCCGAAACCTTCTACCGCGCGGGTGGCCTCGCCTGCGTCCGCCCGATCTACCACCCCGAGCTGCTGCCGATGCACGGCGCGATCAGCAGCACCGCCGCCGAACGCCGCTCCGGCCTCGCCGGCGAGGTCCTGCGGGAGGCGGGCATCGCCCTGCACGACGTGCTGTTCGTCTTCTCGACCTCCGGCGTGAACCACTACCCGGTCGAGCTGGCCCAGGAGGCCGCGAACAAGGGCTGTCCCGTCGTCGCCGTCACCTCGGTCGCCTCGAGCGCCCAGGCCCCGCGCCGCGCCGGCGTGACGCTGGCCGAGGTGGCCACCGTCGTCCTCGACAACCTCGTCCCGCCCGGCGACTCGACCTACCCCGCCGAGGCGCCGGTCACCGCGGCCATCTCCACCATCGCCACGGCGTTCCTCTGGAACCTGCTGATGGTCCGGCTCGTCGACAAGGCCGCCGAGACCGGTGTGCGGCTGCCGTTGTGGCGCAGCGCGAACGTCGAGGGCGGCGACGCGGCCAACGCCGACCTGCTCAGGCACTACCAGACCCGCATCCCGCAGCTCGGATAGGTAGAAACCCTCAGGGCGGCACGGCCCCTCCGCGTTAACCTCCCACCGGGGAGAACACTTTTCCGGGGGGATTTGACCAGTGGAGACCAAGACTCGCAGATGGATCCTGATCGGCGGCGCGCTCGTCACGGCGACCACACTCGGCGTGGCGGGCGCGTTGCTCTTCGGCGGAGGTCCGGCCGGCTCGAGCGAGCAGCCGACGACGAAGCTCGCCGAGACGCCGGCCCAGGTGGCGCAGACGTTCGTGACCGGGGCGTTCGCCTCCGACCCCGCGGCGGCCGCCGCCCTGACCGACGCGCCGCCCGCCGCCACGCAGGCCCTGACCGCCACCAGGGCCGGCATGGGCACCTCGGCCTACCAGGCCCGCCTGGGCGAAGCCGCACCGCCGGGACCTGACGCCACGACCGCGGAGATCACCGCGTCCGTCTCCTGGACGATGCCGAACTCGGCCCTGCTGAAGTACGACGTCAAGATCCCGATGCAGCGGGTCGACGGTGTCTGGAAGATCCACTGGACCCCGGCGGTCATCCACCCGCAGCTGACCGACGGCGGCTCGCTCGTCTACCGCAGGGCCGTGGCGGACGGGGCGCTGCTCGGCCGCGACGGGAAGCCGTTGGCACAGGGCACCATCCCGGACGGCCTCTACAAGACGATCACGGGCCAGGTCGGCGACCTCAAGGGCACCGACGGCTGGGAGGTCGGCATCTCCGCGGGTGCGGCGTTCACCGCGCTGGACGGCAAGAAGCCGGAAGCCGGCGAGAAGATCACCGTCACCCTCGACCCTGCCCGCCAGGCAGCGGCGCAGGCCGCGGTCGACGCGCTCCCGAACGGCGCCGCGATCGTCGCCGTCGAGGCGTCCACGAGCGAGATCCTCGCCGTGGCCCAGAACAGGACGTTGAGCAACACCAACCCGTTCGTCGGCCGCTACGCCCCCGGCTCGACGATGAAGATCGTCACCGGCGCCGCGGCGCTCGACACGGGACTGGTCCAGCCGAACACCTCCGTCGCCTGCCCCGCCACCGCCACCATCGGCACCCGCCGCATCAGCAACGCGGGCTTCGGCCACGACAGCATCCCGTTCCACACCGCCTTCGCCCTGTCGTGCAACACGACCTTCGGCGAGCTGGGCTCGAAGCTCGGCCCGAACGCCCTGCCGGACATGGCGAAGCGCTTCGGCCTGGGCGCCGACTGGACCATCGCGGGCGCCGACACCAACACCGGCAAGGTCCCGCCCGCCACCGGGGACCAGCAGGTGGAGAACAGCTTCGGCCAGGGCACCGTGGTCGCGAGCCCGTTCGGCATGGCCCTGGTGGCCGCCACCGTGGTCTCCGGCAGGCAGCCCACGCCGACCCTGTTGCGCGGCAAGGTTCCCGTCGCGAACGACGTGGCGGCGGGCCCGCCCGCGTCGGTGCTGGCGCCGTTGCGGTCGATGATGCGCGAGGTGGTCACCTCCGGCACCGCGAAGCAGCTGGCAGGGATCCCCGGCCTGGCGGGCAAGACCGGGACCGCGGAGGCGGGCGGCGGCACCGAGCACGGCTGGTTCGTCGGCTACCAGGGCACCGTGGCGTTCGCGGTGTTCGTGGAGAACGCCGGGTCGTCGCAGAGCGCCCTGAACGCCACGGCCGCCTTCCTCAAGGGGTGATCCTCGGGACGAGCAGCCCGCGGTGGAAGGCCTCCGTGACCGCGGAGGCCCGGTCGCTCACCTCGAGCTTGCCGTAGATGTTGAGCAGGTGGGACTTCACCGTGGCCTCGGTGATGAAGAGGCCCGCCGCCCCGGCGGTCAATCTATCCGGGCTGGATCGCGAGGGCGTGCCGGAACACGGTGTGCGGGTCCCACTTCGCCTTGATCCGCTGCAGCCGCGGGTAGTTGTCCTTGTAGTACAGGCGTTGCGCGGACACGCCCGACGTGTTCCAGGCCGGGTCCGCGAGGTCGGCGTCCGCGTAGTTGATGTAGAAACCGTCGTTCACCTCACCGGGCACGGGCACCCCACCGGTCTCGGCGTAGACGTCGCGGTAGAACTCGCGCACCCACGCGAGATTGGCCGCGTCATCCTGTTCCTCGCTCCACACCGCCTGGTAGACCGCCTTCATCACCACGTCGCGCTGCGCGGTCGCCGTCTCGTGCGGCGCCACGGCGTTGGCCTGCCCGCCATACTCGACCAACACCATGCCACCGCCCGGCGGCCCCGGCGGGGTCGCTGAGGTTGCGCCAGATCGCACCGAGCTGGTTCGCGTCGAACGACCGCCGCAGGTACGCCGCCTTGATCTTGTACCGCCGCGTGAGCACGTCCCCCGGTTCGCCGGTGCCGGGCCACGTCATCTTGTGCAGCCACGGCACGGACTTGCGCAACACGAACACCGGCGTGAGCCCTAGCCCCGCCGTCACCGCCGAGACGAGCTCGTCGATCATCGCGCCGACGCCCGGCAGGTCCGCGTCGGCCTGCATGGAGAGCATGGCGATGCCACCGTTCCGTTGCTGCACCTCGAGAATCCCGTACAGCCCGGCCTGCGGCGCCCCGGCGCGCGGTGGCGTTCGTGCCACGTCCCGAAGTTCCGCAGCATCCCGCCGAGCTTCTCCTCGGTCAGCTGCCCCCAGTCCCAGATCGTCACGTGCTGCACCATCTCGCGTGGTACGGGCGGCAGCACGTTCCTGCCATCCGGCGACCGCAGCCAGTACTTCGTCACCACCCCGAAGTTGCCGCCGCCCCCACCGGTGTGCGCCCACCACAACTCGCGGTTGGGATCGTCCTTCTCGCGCGTGGCAACCACCGCACGAGCCCTGCCGTCCTTGCCGACCACGACCACCTCAACGCCGTGGAGGTGATCCACCACAGCCCCGTACCGCCGCGACAACGGCCCGTACCCACCACCCGCGATGTGCCCGCCGGCCCCGACCTCCGGACAGCCACCACCCGGAATCGTGACACCCCACCCGGCGCACAACGTCCGGTACACCTGCCCCAGCGTCGCCCCGGGCTGCACCACAAAGGCCTTTTTCGCGGCGTCGTACCCCACTTCGTTCAACGCCGACAGGTCGAGCAACGTCCGGACCCCCGGCGACGCGGTCAGGTTCTCGAAGCAATGCCCACCACTGCGCACCGCGATCCAGCGCCCACCCCGCACAGCCTCGTCCACCGCCCGCACGACCTGCTCGGCCGACGTCGCCACCCGAATCTCGTCGGGCTGCCCGGCGAACCGGAAGTTGTTCCCCCGCACCAGATTTTCGTACCGCACGTCGCCAGGCCCGATCCGCACCGCACCTGTCTCCGCCGCAGCCGCGTACCCCTGCCCCACCAGCCCGCCCGCCGCGACGGCCCCCGCGCCCGCCATCAACGCTCGCCGGCTCATGCCCCCGGAGTCGCTCATCCCGATCCCCCTTCGCCTTGGTGGTTCTCACCGTGGCAGGGCTGGATCCTCGGGACATCAGCCGATCACCCGGCCGGGAGGTGGAGCCGCGACCCAGCCGAACGGCTGAGCCGATGCCCGGCCCCGGTCGGTCGGGGGTGGTGAAGGGCGGCGGGGTCGTGGCGAGGGCCAAGACCGGCCGCGCGTCCGAGCCGCACCCCAGCAGACCAGCCGAACCGCCCACGGAGTCCGGTCAGCCCTGCCAGGCGCAAGCCGGCTGCCGTCGAGCCCTGCCGCGCACCCGGACCGCAGCCGGAGCCCGTCCGCCTCCGCCCAGCCGCCACCCGCGGCCACGCGCTCGAGCCCAGCCACCACCGAGACCGGCCGCGCGCTCCGGCCCGGCCGCGCGGGCACGGTGGCTGCGCGGGCGCGGCGTGGTCAGGTTGTTTGGGGGACCTCCGTGCGTTCGCTGAACTTCGGGGTCGGGAAGACGCCCACCACCGGCGGCTGGGCGAACTGGGTGTTGTAGAGGTCCGCGTAGCGGCCCTCGGCCGACATCAGCTCGGTGTGCGTGCCGCGTTCGACGATCTCGCCGTGTTCCAGGACCAGGATCTGGTCGGCGTTGCGGATCGTCGACAGCCGGTGTGCAATCACCAGGGCCGTGCGGCCGTGCAGGGCCTCGGTCAGCGCCTCCTGCACCGCCGCCTCGGACTCCGAGTCCAGGTGGGCGGTCGCCTCGTCCAGGATCACCACTCGGGGCTTGGCCAGCAGCAGGCGTGCGATCGTCAGGCGTTGGCGTTCGCCGCCGGACAGGCGGTAGCCGCGTTCGCCGACCACCGTGTCCAGCTGGTCGGGCAGGGACGTCACGAGGTCGAGCAGGCGGGCTCGGCGCAGCGAGTCCCACAGCTCGTCGTCGGAGGCGCCGGGCGACGCGTACTCCAGGTTGGCTCGGATCGTGTCGTGGAACAGGTGCCCGTCCTGGGTCACCACGCCGACCGTCGAGCGCAGCGACTCGAACGACAGGTCGCGGATGTCCACTCCGGACAGCCGGACGGCACCGGCGTCCACGTCGTACAGGCGTGGGACCAGTGAGGCCAGCGTCGACTTGCCTGCGCCGGACGAGCCGACCACGGCGACCAGCTGGCCCGCCGCGGCCTTGAAGCTGATGCCGTGCAACACCTCCTCGCCGCCGCGGGTGTCGAGAGTGGCCACCGACTCCAGCGAGGCGAGCGACACCTTCTCGGCCGACGGGTAGGCGAACCGGACGTCGGAGAACTCGACCGACACGGCACCGGAGGGCACGGTCCGGGGGTCGGGACGTTCCTTGATCATCGGGTCGAGGTCCAGCACCTCGAAGACGCGCTCGAACGACACCATCGCCGTCATCAGGTCGACGCGGGCGTTCGCCAGGGCGGTCAGCGGCGCGTACAGGCGGGTCAGCAGCAGCGCCAGCGACACCACGGCACCGGCGGCCAGGTGCCCGGTCAGCGCCAGGTAACCGCCCAGGCCGTAGACGAGGGCCTGGGCCAAGGCCGAGACCAGCGTCAGGCCCGTCATGAACCACCGGGTGGCCATCGCGGTCCGGATGCCGATGTCGCGCACCTGCGCGGCCTTCTCGCCGAACTCCTCGTCCTCGCGGTCCGGCCGGCCGAACAGCTTCACCAGCGTCGCGCCCGGCGCCGAGAACCGTTCCGTCGACTGGGTGACCATCGACGCGTTCAGCGTGGAGGCCTCCCGCTGCATGTCCGCCATCCGGCGGCCCATCCGCTTGGCGGGCAGCACGAACACCGGCAGCAGCACCAGCGCCAGAGCGGTGACCTGCCACGACAGCGTGAACATCACGCCCAGCGACAGCACCAGCTGGATGATGTTCGTGACGAAGCCGGACAGCGTCGACGTGAAGGCGCGTTGAGCGCCGATCACGTCGTTGTTCAGGCGCGAGACCAGCGCGCCGGTGCGGGTGCGCGTGAAGAACGCGACCGGCATCTTCTGCACGTGCCCGAACACGGCACGGCGGAGGTCGTAGATCAGACCTTCACCGATTCGGGTGGACTGCCAGCGCTCGACGACGCCCAGCCCGGCGTCGACCACGGCGACCAGCGCGATGACCACCGCCAGCCAGACCACGACCGACGGCGCGGAGCCCTTCACGATCGCGTCGACCACCCGGCCGGCGAGCAGCGGGGTGGTGACCGCCAGCACCGACGAGACCACTGTCAGCAGGAGGAACACCACCAGCTTCGCCCGGTGCGGCCGGGCGAAGGCCAGCACGCGTCGGAAGGTCCCCCGGCGCACCTTGGAAGGTGCGTCGGAGGTGGCCCCCATCATGAATCGCCAAGAGCTGTAGCCGTCCACGCTGTCTAGAACAGCACAGCGGTCTGACAATTCCTTCGCGTACGGCTGGGAACGAGGTGAAGTTCAGCTTTGAGCGGACAGGGCGGCGAACGACCGCAGCCGGCGCAGCTGCGCGGCGCGCTCCAGAGCCAGCTGTTCCGTGTAGCCCACACCCGAAGCGGCCGACGCGATCAACGCCAGCGTCTCCGTGACCGCACCCTGCGCGGGCTTCAGAACGGCAGCGACCAGCGCCTCCACGGCCGCGTCCAGGTCCGCGACGGGCACGACGGAGTTCGCGAGGCCGATTCGCAGCGACTCCTCCGCGGACACCCGGCGAGAAGTCACGCACAACTCGGCCGCGCGCGAGTACCCCACGAGACGCACGAGGGGCAGAGTCCCGCCCAGGTCCGGCACCAGGCCCAGACCGGTCTCGGCCATGCAGAACTGCGCGTCCTCGGCGAGCACGCGGAAGTCGCACGCCAGCGCCAACTGGAAACCCGCGCCGATGGCATGCCCCTGCACCGCGGCGATCGTCACGCGTGCCGGGTCGCTCAACCACGTGAACCCGGCCTGGTACGACGCGATCTTGGCGTCCGCCTCCTCAGCGGACACCGACAGCAGCGCACCGAGACCACCGGGTTCGCCGTCGACCGGCTCTCCGGTGAACATGCGCCGGTCCAGCCCCGCCGAGAAGGCGCGACCGGATCCCCGGACGACCACGACTCGGACGTCCGGGTCCAGCTGCTCACCGATGTGCCGCAACGCCTGCCAGGTGGCGGGCGTCTGTGCGTTGAGCACGTCGGGACGATCGAGCGTGACGGTCGCGAGCGGCCCGGCAATCGCGAGCCGAACGCCACCGCGCTCGAGCACGCCAGCGTCGATGGTGGGCACTGGCATGGTCCTACCTCCGGCGAACTAGAAGCTAGTTACCGGAGAGTAGCAGTCTGGGTCGGAACTACTTCTTCTTCGTCCGGGTGGCGCCACCGCGACCGCGCAGCGTCACACCGGACTCGGAGAGAACCCGGTGGACGAAGCCGTAGGAGCGCCCGGTGGATTCAGCCAGTGCCCGGATGCTCGCGCCCTTTTCGTACTTCTTCTTCAGGTCAGCGGCCAGCTTGTCCCGCGTGGCGCCGGTGATCCGGGCGCCCTTCTTCAGGTCAGCCACCATGTCCCGCCTTCCGTACGAGCAGGTCGGGCCTGCTTCGGCCCCTGTGGTCGCAATGATCGAACACGAAACGCCAGAACGCCAGGCGATCATGCGAAATGATCTGTGAGTGGTCGGTTGATCACTCAGAGTTGACCTTCGACCACGCTCCGCAAAAGCGCGAAAAACGTTGCCTCAGGCCAACTGCACGAGTTCCAGGTACTCCTGGGACCAGTGATCCTCGGTGCCGTCGGGCAGCAGGATCACCCGCTCGGGCTCAAGGGCCTCGACCGCGCCCGGATCGTGCGTGACGAGCACGACGGCGCCCTCGTAGCGGCGCAGCGCGTCGAGCACCTGCTCGCGGCTGGCCGGGTCCAGGTTGTTGGTCGGCTCGTCGAGCAGCAGCACGTTCGCCGCGCTCGACACCAGACCGGCCAGCGCCAGCCGCGTCTTCTCGCCACCGGACAGCGTGCCCGCGGGCTGGTCGAGCTGCTCACCGCTGAACAGGAACGTGCCGAGCAGCTGCCTGAGCTGCTGTTCCTGGGTGTCCGGGGCGGCGTGCCGGATGTTCTGCCACACGGTCGCCTCGTGGTCGAGCGTCTCGTGCTCCTGCGCGAAGTAGCCGACCTTCAGGCCGTGACCGGGGATCAGCGAGCCCGCGTCCGGCCGCTCCATCTGGCCGAGCAGCCGCAGCAGCGTCGTCTTCCCCGCGCCGTTCAAGCCGAGGATCACCACGCGCGAGCCCTTGTCGATCGCGAGGTCGACGCCGGTGAAGATCTCCAGCGAGCCGTAGGACTTGCTCAGGCCTTCGGCCATCAGCGGCGTCTTGCCGCACGTCGCGGGCTCCGGGAAGCGGATCCTGGCGACCTTGTCCGCGACACGGGTCTCGTCCAGGCCCGCGAGCATCTTCTCCGCGCGCTTGGCCATGTTCTGCGCGGCGACCGCCTTCGTCGCCTTGGCGCGCATCTTGTCGGCCTGCGCCATCAGGACGCCTGCCTTCTTCTCCGCGTTCGCCCGCTCGCGGCGGCGGCGCTTCTCGTCGGCGGCGCGCGCCTCGAGGTACTTCGTCCAGCCCATGGTGTAGAGGTCGACCTCGCCGCGGGTGGCGTCGAGGAACCACACCG
>NZ_DATLEC010000033.1:0-32922 GCF_035525475.1 Lentzea sp.
GTAGCTGCGCACGACGTTGTAGAGGAACGGCAGCACGGACGCGCCGAGCACGAACGCGCTGATCGTCGAGATCGTGTTGAGCGTCGTGAAGCCGTCGGTGGGCAGGTAGTCGGCGTAGCGGCGCGGGAAGCCCTGGTTGCCGAGCCAGTGCTGCACCAGGAACGTGCCGTGGAAGCCGAGGAACGTGGTCCAGAAGTGCAGTTTGCCCAGCGGTTCGCTGAGCATCCGCCCGGTCATCTTCGGGAACCAGAAGTAGATGCCGGCATAGGTGGCGAACACGATCGTGCCGAACAGGACGTAGTGGAAGTGCGCGACCACGAAGTACGTGTCGTGGACGTGGAAGTCCAGCGGCGGTGAGGCCAGGATGATGCCGGTCAGGCCGCCGAGCAGGAACGTCACCAGGAAGCCGATCGAGAACAGCATCGGCGACTCGAACGTCAGCTGGCCCCGCCACATCGTGCCCGCCCAGTTGAAGAACTTGATCCCCGTCGGTACCGCGATCAGGAACGTCATCAGCGAGAAGAACGGCAGCAGCACCGCTCCGGTCGCGAACATGTGGTGCGCCCATACCGCGACCGACAGCATGCCGATCGCGAACGTCGCGAACACCAGGCCCTTGTAGCCGAACAGCGGTTTGCGGCTGAACACCGGGAAGATCTCGGTCACGATCCCGAAGAACGGCAACGCGACGATGTAGACCTCGGGATGACCGAAGAACCAGAACAGGTGCTGCCACAGGATCACGCCGCCGTTGGCCGGGTCGAACACGTGAGCCCCGAGGTGCCGGTCCGCCGCCAGGCCCATCAGGGCGGCCGTGAGGATCGGGAACGCCAGCAGGATCAGCACGGACGTCACCAGGATGTTCCAGGTGAAGATCGGCATCCGGAACATCGTCATGCCCGGCGCCCGCAGGCAGATCACGGTGGTCGTCATGTTGACCGCGCCGAGGATCGTGCCCAGGCCGGAGATCGCCAGGCCCATGATCCACATGTCCGCGCCGACGCCCGGTGAGTGCACGGCCGACGACAGCGGTGTGTAGGCGAACCAGCCGAAGTCCGCCGCGCCGCCCGGTGTCACGAAGCCGCCGACGGTGATGATGGCGCCGAACAGGTACAGCCAGTACGAGAAGGCGTTCAGGCGGGGGAACGCGACGTCCGGTGAGCCGATCTGCAGCGGCAGGATGAAGTTCGCGAACCCGAACAGGATCGGCGTCGCGTAGAGCAGCAGCATGATCGTGCCGTGCATGGTGAACAGCTGGTTGTACTGCTCGTTCGACAGGAACTGCAGACCCGGCCGCGCCAGCTCGCCGCGCATCAGCAGCGCCATCACGCCGCCGATCATGAAGAACACGAACGACGTGGTCAGGTACATGATCCCGATCTGCTTGGGATCCGTCGTCTTGAACAGCGAGAGGAAGTACGAGCCCTTGGGTCGTGTCCGTGCCGCCCCGGGATGGGGCACCACGGGCGTGGGCTTGATCGTGGTCATCGCGCCTCCTCCGTGCCAGACCTGAATGGTCCTCCGGGTCAGGCCACGGGGCAATCCATGGCGAGCACCGCGGAGGTCACCGGGACCACCGGAGCACCCACCGAGATGCCGCTGACCTGCACGTAGTAAGCACCGGGGGCCAAATCGCCGAATTCGATCGTCATGCTCTCGGAAATCGCGGGCGCGCGCGATTCGACCTGTTTGCCGTTCTCGTCGAGCAACGCCACCTTCACCGCCCGCGGAGTGGTGTCGCGCAGCTCGACGGTGACCTTCAGTGTCTCGCCGGCCATCACCAGGTCGGGCACGCTGACCTGCGGTTCCGTCGCCGTGACGGCGCGCGGGACGATCGGTTTCGCGGTCAGGAACGACTCCACCGCGTCGAGCACCGCCGCGTTGTCCTGCAAAGACGTGTGCTGCTCGGTGACCCGGTGCAGCGTGTTCGACGACAACGCGAGCCCACGCCGTGCGGCACCCACCATCGGCACGGTCGCGTCCCCGTACAGGTCGTCGCCCTCGTACGTCCGGTAGCAGGTCGCCTTGCCGTCGGCGATACGCGCGGTCGTGGCCGTGGGCTGCTTACCGCCGAGGATCGCGTACGTCTTGTCGGCGAACGTGTCGGTCAACGCGCCATGGAACGCCATCGCGTCCGCGACCATCTTCGTGTCGAGCTCGGGCAAGGAGACCTCGGTGGTCTTGAGCAGGCCACCGGGCGACTCGATGCACGCGTACTCGGGCAGCAGCTGGTGCAGCGACGGCATCGACCGCGCGAACTCGGTCAGATCGACCGCCAACGGCCCGAGGCCCTTCCTCACGCCGTTGACCAGCTGGTCCAACGCCGTCGCGGCGCCCCGGTACGGCGTGCCCATCGTGATCAGCTTGTCGGTGCGCTCGGCCATCCCGCACTGCTCGATGCACCACCGCGCGACGAGCCCGCCCATCGAGTGGCACACGAAGCTGACCTTGGCGTCCGGGCCGATGCGGTCCAGCGCCTCGTCCACGCGCCGGGCGAGCAACGCGCCGTTGTAGCGGTTCGACAGCCGCCAGTCGTAGGCGAACAGCAGCAGGGTTCCCTTCTCGACGCTGTAGCCGAGCGAGCTCAGCCTGCGCGTCACCCGGTCGTAGCCCTTGAGAGGCGTCCAGATGCCGGGGATGACGTGCAGGTCCGCCATGAGCGCCACGGGCTCGATGCCGTCGCCGGGGTGCTCGTCGCCGATGCCTGCCGGGAGCGTGAGCCGGTGGAGGCTGCGGCCCAGCGACAGCACCGCGCGCACCGCGGCCCTGCCCGACACCTCCCACACCATGCCGTCCTTGTCGCGCAACGTGCTGCCCAGGATGCCGGGCAGGACGACGACGAGATCGCTCATCAGGACTCCTCGGCGAGCTTGCGGATGAGGGTGAGCAGCTCGAGGTCCGCGGGCACCAGGTAGGTCAGCTCGCGGATCCACGTGAGGCGCTGGCTTGGTGCCGGCAACGCCCACCGCGTGTCGCCGGCCCGAGCGCGCGCCACTGCCTTGTACAGCGCCGCCAGCGCGTGCGGCTCCAACGCCGTCACGGCTTGCGTCAGGACTTGCGGTGGCGCAGAACCCGCCAGCGTTCGCAGGACCTCGACGACCCGTTCGGAGTCATCCTGGGCTTCCAGCACCAGGGTGACCACGTCGGCGTCTTCGTCCGCGAGCAGCAGCAACGCCTGCACAGGTCGGTTGTCCCGCACGTTCTTGAGGACTTCCTTGTCCAGCAGCTCTTCACGGCGCGTGGCGAGCAGTTCGCGGCGACGGGCGGGCGTGGCGTCGATGAACTCGTCCGCGAGGCTGGCGAGCAACCACGGCCGGTACGCGAGCACCACACCCTGCTGCTGCGCGGTCGTTCGCCGCGACTGGATGACCTGCGCCTCGATGAGGCTCGTGCCGTACAACGCCTCGCTGACGGCGACGTCGGCGTCCGTCGACAACAGCTCGGGGTGCTGGATGAGGATCTCGCGTTCCTCGGCGTACGTGCGCGCGAACACCCACGAGCGTGCGGTCTTCAACAACACACGGTCCACCGTCAGCCAGTCCGGGACGGAGTCCCACGGCCACGGACCCGAGTCGTAGTGGCGGCGCGCGATGTCGTGCACGTCGTGGACGGCCTGTCTGGACTGGCCGACGTGGGTCAGCGCCTGGCACAGCCACTTCGCGGCCGCCGGGTCACCGGCCCTGGTCGCGGCCGCGCGCAGCACCAGCAGCGTGGCAAGGCGTGGGCCGGTGAACCGCGCGGTGACCCGGTCCCAGGTCTCGTCGACGATCTCGGGTTGCCCCAGCCCCGCGCAGAGCGTGTCGAGCGTGAACAACGCGGCCGCCAGCGTCGACAGCCGGTCGGTGTTCTCCGGCAGCAGGCACACCTCGACGGTCCGCAGACCGGTCGCGAGCGCCTCACGGGCCTTGTCGGCGTCGCGCTGGCGACGCATGAGGTTGTGCAGCGCCTGGGCGTGGATCCGCAGGCCGTCGGCGAGGTCGGCGGCCTGCCGCGCGGTGGTCAGGGCGGCGTCGGTGCGGTCGACCATGCTGTAGGCGACGCTCAGGCTCAGCGCCGCGTCGGCGAGCTGGGGGCGGAACGCGGCGTGGCGCCCGA
This sequence comes from Lentzea sp., assembly GCF_035525475.1. GTDB lineage: Bacteria > Actinomycetota > Actinomycetes > Mycobacteriales > Pseudonocardiaceae > Lentzea. The sequence continues at coordinate 4,096 of NZ_DATLEC010000033.1, forward strand.
GGGTGCCGCTGATCTCCGCGGCCTGCCGCGTCGTGCGGTCGGCCTCGGCCAGCCTGCCCAGGGCGAGGTGGTCGCGGCTCAGCTCGACCAGTGCCGTGACGAGGTCCGCGAGGAACACCGGGTTCGTCTGCGCCAGCGAGTAGTAGAGCTCGACAGCCTGTTTGGAGCGTTGCATGGCCTCGTAGCGGCGGCCGGTTTCGCTGCAGCGGGTGGCGAGGGCGGTCATGGCGCGGGCGAGCGGTGCATCGGCGTCGGTGGAGGCCACCGCGTCCCTCGCCGTGGACAGCGCCTCGTGGCGACGTCCCAGCATCGCGTAGGTCTCGCTCAGGTCCACCAACGCGCCACTGAGGTGCGCCGCGTACGTGGGGTTGTCACCGCCGTGGGTGGTCGTCTTCGCGATGCGTTGCGCGAGCCGTTTGTGCGTAAGGCTTTCCGCTGTCGTCGGAGTCGACGCGACCAGCTCTCGGTAGCGCACCACGGCTTCCTCGGCGGGCGCCACGGCCTGCTGCAGCCGCCCGGCCTCGCGGAACCGCCGTCCGAGCTTGTTGAGCACGAAAGCCAGGTCCGCCAGGTACATCCGCAAGGCCGGCACCAATGCGCGGAAGTGCTCGGCGGCCTCTTCGAGTGGCGCGATGGCCTCGTCGCCGCGACCCCAGTGCATCAGCTCGTTCGCCGCCGTCGTCGCCGCGAGAGCGATGTCCGGCAACAACATCCGGTTCATCCCGGCCAGGGCCCGCAGCCCGTCCAGCGCCCGCGTGCCGGCGTGCCCGCAGTGCCGCCACGCGTACTTCCACAGGTAGCCCGGCGCGTTCGGCGGCACGCCCGCTTCCATCCGCTGCCGGTACAGCTCGATCAGCGCACACGCCACCTTCTCGGCGCCCGGCGCGAAGACCTCGTCACGGCTCGGGGCGAACTGCGGGCGAAGGTGGTCCGCGAACGTCTGGTGGGTGAGCTTGAAGACCGCCGTGCCCTCTTCACCGTCCTGGACGATGTGACGGCCCAGTTCGGTGAGCACGGCCGTGATGTCCTCACGGCTGAACTTCTCGCCCGACAACGCTTCGGCGACGGCCCGCCACTCCTCCTCCGGGAATCCCGCGCCGTAGCTCCACGTCAGTGCCGTCAGCAGCGCACGGGCCGACGGCACCTTCGCGAGCTCACGGTCGAATGCCGCTTCCAGCGAGAACTTGAGGTCCGCACCGCCGTCGGCCAGCACCTGGTCGGTGATCATCCACGCGGTCAGGAACGGCAGCCGCGCCAGCTCGTCCACGGTTGCCCGCGGCACCTTCGACCCCAGCCGCGCCAGCACGTAGTCGCGGACGTCCGCCTCGTCGTCGGCGTCGTCGAGGTCCAGCACCTCGACCGGCGACAGCTCGGTCAGCAGCGGCGCGCCACCCGCGACCCGGTGGGCCTGGCGGGTCGAGACGATCACGACGGCGTGGTTCGCGAGCTTGGTCAGCAGCGAGGTGGCGATCGAGAACGACTCCCCGCGCGCCTCGTCCAGGCCGTCGACGACCAGCACCGGCGGCGAGGGGAGCGCGCTGACCACGCCGACCAGTTCGGCCGCGCCGCGGCGCGGTCCCTCCGGAGGGGCGATCAGGCCCGCTCCGACGAGCTGGCGGCTGAGCAGGTCGGCCACGCGGTCGGCGTCCATCGCGCGGGCGTGCACGGCGGCGTCCACCGAGCCAGGACCGGGGTCGGCGTGCCGGAACGACGGCCCGGCGGTCAGCAGCAGGTCGCGTTCCGCGGAGTTCGACAGGCTCACGACCCGGCCGACGACCGCCGACTTGCCGGTGCCGGGCGACCCCGTGACCACCCGCAGCCCCGCAGCACCGGACCGCACCCAGCTGACGACCTTGTCGACCTGGGCGGTGCGGCCGGTGAACCACGACCGGTTGTCCGCCGAGTCACCACCGCGCGCCGCGAGCAGCAGGTGCTTCACGACCGTGTTCGCGGCATACAACGGATTGGGCAGCATCGGCTGTGCGGAGCCGTACTGCATGAAGCGCGGCCGTTGAACGTCGCTGTCCCATGCGTTCAGCAACGCCGTGCCGACCGCACCACCGTCGACCAACGCCGTGCGGTCGCTCCACCGCCGTGCGTCCTCAACGGCCGTGGGCCCGGCACGCAGCAGCTTGCGCAAATGCCCGCCGAACAACCCGTCGCGAGCCGTTTCGATGCTCGAACACGACACCAGCACGCCCGCCCAGTGCACCTGACCGGCCAGCAGCTCCTCCTGGACGGCGGCGATCGTCCGCACGGCCTCGTCGAGCTGGGCGCCGGAGTAGCAGGCGTCGATGATGATGAGCACCTGGTGGGCACCCGACGCGGCACACCACAGCGCGAACTCGTGCAGCATGATGCCGTCGGCCGTGCCGTCGTTGTCCCTCGCCAGGAGCCTGAGGTTGCCCGCGACGGGGATGGCGTGCCCGCTCCACAACGCCACCAGCGCGCCGCCGTCCTGCGGGGTGCGGCGCAACGCCTTCATGTGCTCGCGGATCTCGGCCTCGGCCGGGTCGGCCAGCGGCTCGCCCTCGTAGCCCTGGAGCAGCGCGCGCAGCTCCCGCACGTCGCTCACGGCGTGCTGCAGCGGCTGCACCAGCTCGTACGAGCCGACGCCGATGCCGACGAACCTGCCCCTGATCCTCTCCTGCATGCCTCACCAACCCCCTGCCCACACGTCGTCCGGCGCAAGGGGGCGTTACCGCGGTTAACTCACATGGACGAATCCGTCGAGTCGTCCTTCTTCGGCAGCTCGACGTTCGTGTTCTTCTCCAGGAACCTCAGCAGCTCCACCGGGAACGGGAGCACCAGCGTCGAGTTCTTCTCCGCCGCCACCTCCACGATGGTCTGCAGGAGCCGCAACTGCAGCGCGCCGGGCGTGGCCTCCATCGTCCCGGCGGCCTCGGAGAGCTTCTTCGACGCCTGCAGCTCGCCGTCCGCGGTGATGACGCGCGCACGGCGTTCGCGTTCGGCCTCTGCCTGCCGCGACATCGAGCGCTTCATGCTCTCCGGCAGCGCCACGTCCTTGATCTCGACCCGGTCGATGTCGATGCCCCAGCTCAGCGCGGGCGTGTCGATCATCAGCTCCAGGCCCTGGTTGAGGCGCTCGCGGTTGGACAGCAGGTCGTCGAGCTCGCTCTTGCCGATGATCGACCGCAACGACGTCTGCGCCACCTGCGACATCGCGAACCGGTAGTCCTCGACGCTGATGACGGCCTTCGCCGGGTCCTGGACCTTGAAGTACACGACGGCGTCGACGCGCACCGTGACGTTGTCGCGCGTGATGCCGTCCTGCGCGGGCACGGGCAGGGTGACGATCTGCAGGTTGACCTTGCGGAGCTGGTCGACCCCCGGGATCAGCATCGTCAGTCCCGGCCCGCGCACGCCCTGCTGGAGCTTGCCGAACCGGAACACGAGTCCCTGCTCGAACTGTTTGATCACTCGCGCGCTCATCGCGGCGCTGATGCCCCCGAGCGCGACGAGCGCGCCGAGGATTTCGAAGAAGACCATGAGACCCCGCCTTTCATCGGCGAATGCCCTTGATCTCCAACGGTACGCCTCATCCACACTTCAGAACGGGGTTTGCCCAGTCCGCGTGGTCATGGGCGTTCCCATCACCTCCGTCCGTCACGCGGAACTCCACCACCGTTGCTCCAGACGTGTCGACCGTGATCGGAACGGCCGCGCTTTGCCCTGTCAGCACAGGGCTTTGGTACGCGGACCGCCCGTCCGTCAGCACCTCGAACCGGACGCTGCCGCTGCCGCCCGTCTCGTCGTCGATGCCGATCGTGGCGGTCAGCGTGGCGCACCTGCCGCCCGTGTAGACCTGGAACTCCGAGTCGGCGTGCGCGCCGACGCCCTTGCCGAAGCCGGTGCCGCGGATGCTCATCGGGACGCCGTCGCCGGCCGGCTCCTCGCCGTTGCTGCGGTCGCGTTCGACCGGGCCCCACCCGTTGCGCTCGGTGAGGAACTCCAGCGCGGACACCTGTGTCTCGCCCTGCGGCGCACGGGGGGTCGCGGTGAAGTCCTTGCTCAGCGTCGTGCTGCCCTTGCCCGAGGTGACCTCGACGAACACCGGACGGGTGCCGGTCGGGCCGTCGTGGCGCTGGATCGTCACCTTCGCGGAGCCGCTGGAGAGGTCGGCGGTCGCGGGGGACACCGACCAGCCGTCCGGCGCGGTCAGCCTGGCGGTCGTCGTGCCGGGACAGGGTGTGGTGACCACGAGCTCGGCCTCGACCTGCTCGCCGGGCTCCAGCGCGGTGTCGGCGGCCCTCAGCTCGGCGGCGGGCGCGCAGTCCACCCGGTTGCCGAGCCTGCCCGTGGCGGCCTCCACGGGCGTGAGCGGGCGCAGCAGCACGGAGTAGGCGTACTCGTTGCCCGCCTCGACCTGATATTGCGGCAGCGGCTCGTGGAACGTCTCGCTGACCCCCGTCACGCGATGCGCCGCGTGCAGGGTGGTCCAGCCGTCGTTCTTCTTGAGCGCGAACGGGTACGCGGCGCGGTCGAGGTCGTCGTACCGCGAGACCCGCACGTCGAGGTCGCCCGCGACGAGCAGGCCCGCGCGGCCGTTGGACAGTGTCGCCCAGCGCGTGTCCGCGTGGTTGCCGTGGTCCTGCGGCTTGTAGTAGTCGTGGAACTCCTTGTCCACAGTGGACTGGTAGACGCCGACCGGGTTGCCGGCCTTGCGGTCGTCGTAGTTCTCGCCGGGCCCGCGGCCGTACCAGGTGAACCTCTGGTAGTCGTCGGGCACCTTGAGCGTGAAGCCGATGCCGGGCAGGTAGCTCAGGTCGCGCATGCGGTCCCTGGCCGCGACCCGGTGGCCGACGTGGATCTCGCCGTCACCGGTGATCCGGTAGGTGAAGGTCTGGCCGAAGGACGCGTCCCGCACCGCCTGGGCCGTGGACTTGGCCGTGATGACCGTGTCCGCGCCCGACTGCTCGACCGTGACGCTCGACGGCGTCGTCTTGAGCCGGTCGAGGCCGTCGCGGTACCAGGAGCCGTCCTCGCTCATGAACTCGTTCGACAACGGCGCGCGCCACGCGTCGAGCTCCGGACCCGCTTTGACCAGTTCGGTGCCGCGCACCCGCATCGACGTCAGCGTGCCGGAGGACTTGCTGACGACGTACCGGAAGTCCTTGCCGGCCACCACGACCTCGGCGTCGGTCTCGGTGGTCGTCAGCCTGCCGGGGAAGCCGGACGTGTGCAGGCCGGTGACCTGCGTGCCGTCCAGCGGGAACTGGGCGATGCCGACGTCGTCGCCCTTCCGGTCGGTCGCGCGGACGGTCAGCCAGCGCTCGGTCGGGGCGCTGAAGTCGGGCAACGCGATCGTGCCCGGCTGGAGCGGGCCGCGGTGCTGGGCGACCGTGCGGCCGTTGTCCTGGACCTGCCAGCGCAGTTCGAGGTCGTCGGTGCCGGTGAACTGGCGTTCGCTGACGATCGTCAGCCTGTTGCCGGCGAAGGAGAAGCGGATGGGGGAGTGCACCGCCATCAGCTCGGTGGTCTCCGGCTGCGGCCTGCGGTCCGCCCACACGAGGCCGTCGACCCCGCCGGTGCCCGCGCCGTAGAACTGGTGACGGCCCTTGTCCTCCAGCCTCTCGAAGTCGAGCGCCAGGACGGCGGTGGACTTCGGGTCCTGGGCCAGCTCCGCCTCGGTCAGGGCGCGGTGGTAGATCCGGACCTGGTCGACCGAGCCGTGCGCCATGCGGGTCCCGACGTTCTCCTGCATCGTCTCGGAGTTGCGGCCGACGTTGACGGGCCAGTGCGACCAGTCGACCGTGCCGGTGAAGTCGGTGGTGGCGACCTCGCGGCCGTCGATCAGCAACCGGAGCCTCGTGCCGTCGAACGTGCCGGTGACGCGGTGCCAGTTGCCCTGGAAGTCCGCGGGGACCGTCGCACGGACGGAGCGCCAGGTGCCGCTGTGGATGAAGAACTCCAGCGTCGTGGGGTCGGACATCTTCAGCGCGTACTGGTGGTCGCCCTTCGAGATGACCGTGAAGTCACCGGTCCACGTGTCGGGCCTGACCCACGCGTCGAGCGTGAGGCCGTTGGTGACCTCGTCGAGCCTGCGGTCGCGGTAGACCTCCACGAAGTCGTCGAGTCCGCTGAGCCGCAACGCCTTGCCGTGCGGTCCGTCCACCTGGGACGGTTTGCCGGAGAGGTAGGAGAGGATGCCGTTGGCGTCATCGGGTGTGGTGTACAGCGGGAGGGCGATGTTCTGCTCGGCCCAGTCCCAGATGAAGCCGCCCTGCACCTGGGGGTGGGCCCGCACGACGTCCCAGAACTCCTGGAAGTTACCGAGGCTGTTGCCCATGGCGTGCGCGTACTCGCCCATGATGATCGGCTTGGTGGTCGTCCTCGCCTTGGCCTCGAGGCTCGCGGGCGACGGGTAGCGCGGTCCGGCGACGTCGGCGTAGGGCGCGTCGCCGTCCGGCACGTTCGGCTGGTGGTAGAGCGGACGGGTGTCGTGCGCTCGCGCGTACTCGGCCATCGTGTAGTGCGCCTTGCCCAGGCCCGCCTCGTTGCCGGTGTCCCACATGATCACGCTCGGGTGGTTCTTGTCGCGCTGCATCATGGCGACGAACCGGTCCTGGAACGCGTCCTGCCACTCCGGGCGTTCGGCCAGGCAGTTGGTCGGGCAGCCGTCGTGGTGGTGGGTCTCGATGTCCACCTCGTCGGCGATCATCAGGCCGTTGCGGTCCGCGAGCTCGTAGAAGTACGGGTCGCTCGGGTAGTGCGAGGTGCGCACGGCGTTGATGTTGAAGCGCTTCATCAGCTCGACGTCTTTTTCCTGGTCGGCGCGGGTGACGTAGCGGCTGCCGTGAACGGATGTCTCGGCCCGGTTCGTGCCGCGGAACACGACGCGCTTGCCGTTGATCTTGAGCTGGCGGTCGACGATCTCGATCTCGCGGAACCCGACGGGCTGCCTGCCGGTCTGGACGACACGGCCGTTCTTCAGCAGCTCGACGCGGAGCTCGTAGACGTTCGGGGTCTCGTCGGTCCACTTGAGCGGGTCGGCGACCTCGCCGTCCTCGATCGGGACCTCCCGGCCGCGCGGGTCGAAGAGCCTGGTGCGGACGGTGTGGCCGTCCTGGGGCCCGCCGATCTTCACGTCGGTGCTGATCGTGGCGTCGCGGTACTCGGCGTCCAGGCCGGTCTTGATCGTCACGTCCTGGAGGTAGGTCTTCGGCGTCGAGTAGAGCCAGACCTCGCGGAAGATGCCGGAGAACCGCCACTGGTCGTAGTCCTCCAGGTGGGAGCCCGCCGACCAGCGGTGGACCTGGAGCCTGATCGTGTTGCGGCCGGGCCCCAGCCTGCTCGTGATGTCGAACTCGGCGGGCGTGTAGCCGCCCTGGTCGTAGCCGACGTACGCGCCGTTCACCCAGACGAAGTATCCGCTGGTCACGCCCTCGAACCTGACCAGCGTGCGGTCCCAGTCCCGCGGCAGGTCGAACGTCTTCTCGTAGACGCCCGTGGGGTTGACGTCGCGCGGGATCGCCGGCGGGGCGTCCGGGTACATCTCGGTGGGGATGTTGCGGAACATCGGGTGGTCGAGGAAGTCGGTCTGCCACGTGTGGGGGACCCTGACCGTGCGCCAGCCGTCCGGCGTGTCCCTGACGTCCTCCGGCTTGTCGAACATCCGGATCCGCCAGTCGCCGTTGAGGCTCAGCCGCCGTTCGGGCTTCAGATCCGGGTGCGGCGGCTCCTGGTTCTCGCCGGTCATCCTGGGATTCTCCAGGTACGCCACCACGTCCAGGGGTTCGGCCTGTGCTGTAGAGGGTGAGAGTGAGAGCGCTACCACCGTGGCCACGACGACACGAAGCATGCTTTCGGAAGCTAGGGGCGCGCCGAGAACGGCGTCAACGAATGTCCGGTCTTTCTGTCCGGAGGTGTCCGACGTGGTCGTCCCAACAGCCCGAAAACGCACTCCATCCGGCGGCACGCGTTAGTGTCGGACGCATGCAGACCTGGTCATCGATTCCTGTGCCGCGGGTTGCGGGAGACCCCCGCCCGCTACGGCTGTTCGACACCGCGACGGGCGAGGTTCGCCCGACGGCCCCAGGAGACACCGCCAGGTTGTACGTCTGCGGCATCACACCGTACGACGCGACGCACCTCGGCCACGCCGCCACCTATCTGGCGTTCGACCTCGTGCACCGCGTGTGGCTCGACAACGGGCACAACGTGCACTACGTGCAGAACGTCACCGACGTCGACGACCCGCTCCTCGAGCGGGCCGTGAGGGACAAGGACGACTGGGTCGTGCTCGCCATGCGCGAGACCGCTCTGTTCCGCGAGGACATGGAGGCCCTGCGCGTCCTGCCGCCCCAGGACTACGTCGGCATCGTCGAGGCCATCCCGGAGGTCGTCGAGGTGGTCGCGAAGCTGCTGGCCGACGGTCACGCCTACCGGGTGGACGACGCCGAGTACCCGGACATCTACTTCGAGCACAACGCCACGGGCCGGTTCGGCTACGAGTCGAACTACTCCGCCGAGGAGATGCTGCGGCTGTTCGCCGAACGCGGTGGCGACCCGGACCGCCCCGGCAAGCGCCATCCGCTCGACGCGCTGCTGTGGCGCGTGAAGCGCCCCGGTGAGCCGTCGTGGGCCTCCGAGCTGGGCGAGGGCCGCCCCGGCTGGCACATCGAGTGCAGCGCCATCGCCCACAACCGCCTCGGCATGAGCTTCGACGTCCAGGGCGGCGGCTCCGACCTGATCTACCCGCACCACGAGTACTCGGCGGCGCACGCCGAGGCCCAGACCGGCGAGCACCCGTTCGCCCGCCACTACGTGCACGCGGGCATGATCGGCCTCGACGGCGAGAAGATGTCGAAGTCGCGCGGCAACCTGGTCTTCGTCTCGAAGCTGCGCTCCGAGAAGGTGGACTCGAACGCCATCCGCCTAGCGCTCCTGGCGGGCCACTACCGCGGCGACCGCCCGTGGACCCAGTCCCTGCTGGACGAGGCGCTGGTCCGGCTGGACAGGTGGCGCAAGGCCGCCGCGCTGGACACCGGACCGTCCGCTGTGGACACCGTCACACGGCTGCGCGACCACCTCGGCAACGACCTCGACACTCCGCGCGCGTTGGCCGCCATCGACGCGTGGGCCGACGAGGCGTTGACGCACGGCGGGTCGGTTCGGCACGGGCCGTCGCAGGTTCGTACGGCTGTGGACGCGCTTCTGGGCGTGGAGCTCTAACTGTCTGACCCGGTGGCCGTCTCCTCGACGGCCACCGGCTGACCGGTCGGCCCGGTGAACGCCTCCGGGTCGATGGCCGGCACCAGCTGACCCAGCATGGCGATCCACTCGTCGGCCTCGGCGCGGTGTCCTAAGTGGCCGGCCGATCAACGACGATGTTCGATGGTGTGCCTACGGCATCGACGCGGGCGAGCTGCGGGAGTGGTTCGAGCACCGGCGCGAGTGTTCCGTGAGGCCTGAACGCAGAAGCTGTTGCCGTTCAGGTCTGGCTGAACACGTAAGGGCCGCTTCGGCTCTCCCGTTGATGCTGCCGTCTCGATCTGCGGCGGGTTTGTCGAGCAGTCGCTGGCCGTCGTCACAGGCCCTGTTCTCATCGGCCATCAGCGGAACCGCCCCCGAGGCGGAAGCACCGGGGGCGGTTCGGTCAGCGCTGAGACGATCAGACGTCGAGCGTCCAGCTGTTCACCGTGCCGGTGTCCAGGAACGCCGCGTCGCGCACGCGCAGCGTCCAGGTGCCGTTGGCCGCCTCACCCGAGAGGTCGCGGGTGTAGGTCTCGTTGATGTTGTCGGCCGAGCCGCCGGAACGGTTGTGCAGGTTGTAGACCGAACCGTCGGGTGCGACCAGGTCGACCACGAGGTCGCCCTTGTAGGTGTGGGTGATCGAGACCTTGATCGACGCGGTGGCCGACGCGGTGCCCGCGCAGCCGGAGACGGCGATGGTGCTCGTCACGGTGGACTGGTCCGGGATCGCGACCGGGGTGGAGTTGGTCCTGGCGTCACAGCTGCCGCCGACCGCGTTCACGACCCACGAGAAGGTCGCGGTGGCGGTCTTGCCGGCCGCGTCGGTCACCGTCGCGGTCACCGTGGAGGTGCCCGCCGCGGTCGGGGTGCCGGAGATCGCGCCGGAGGCGGACGCCGACAGACCGGCCGGGAGACCGGAGACGGACCACGTGTACGGCGCGGTGCCGCCGGAGGCCGAGAGCTGCAGCGACACCGGCGAGCCGACCGTGGAGGTCTGCGTGCCGGGGTTCGTCACCGACGGGGTGCCGGGCTGGCCGCCGCCCCACAGCGTGTAGAGCAGCTTGTTCGGCGTGTTGGCGCCGACGTTGGTGATCTTGTTGGGGGTCGAGGCCGCGTCCAGGCCCGCCCAGACCGCGGCGGGGGAGTCGGTCGGGTGCGTGGCGAGCCACAGGGCTACCGCGCCCGCGACGTGCGGGGTGGCCATCGAGGTGCCGGAGATGTTGTTCGTCGCGGTGTCGTTGGTGTTCCACGACGACACGATGTTCTGGCCCGGCGCGTAGATGTCCGTGCAGGAGCCGTAGTTCGAGAACGAGGCGCGCGCGTCGGTGTTGGTCGACGCGTTGACGGTGATCGCCTCGGTGACGCGTGCGGGCGAGGTGCTGCAGGCGTCGGTGTTCGAGTTGCCGGACGCGATCGCGTAGGTCACGCCGGAAGCGATGGAACGACGCACGGCCGCGTCGAGGGTGGCGTCCGCGCCACCGCCGAGCGACATGTTGGCGACAGCGGGCTTCACCGCGTTCGCCGTCACCCAGTCGATGCCGCCGACGACGCCGGCGGTGGTGCCGGAGCCGGAGCAGTTCAGGACCTTGACGGCGACGACCTTGGCGGCCTTCGCGAGGCCGTACTCCGAGCCCGCGATCGTGCCCGCGACGTGCGTGCCGTGGCCGTTGCAGTCGGTGTTGTTGCCGTCGCCGGAGGTGTTGGTGCCCCACGTGGCGCGGCCGCCGAACGTGGAGTGGGTGGTGCGCACACCGGTGTCGATGATGTACGCCGTCACGTTCGACGCCGTGGTGTCGTACTGGTAGCTGTTGCTCAACGGCAGGTCGCGCTGGTCGACGCGGTCCAGACCCCATGACGGCGGGTTCTGCTGCACGTCGAGCATGTGGACCTCGGCGTCCTGCTGGACGAACGCGACCTTCGGATCCGCGGCGAGGCGGGCGGCCTGCTGGGCCGTCATCTTCACCGAGAAACCGTTGAGCGCGTGCTGCCAGACCTGACCGACCTGGCCGCCGTACTTGCTCGCCAAGCCCGGTGCGGCGGCCCTCGACGCCGTGTCGGCCTTCAGCGAGACGATGTAGCTGTCCTTCACGACGTCGGCGCGGTCGGCGCCGAGAATCGTCCCCACGTTTTCTTGAGCTGACGCGGCGGGCACCACGGCGGCGGCCAGACAGACGGCGGCCGCGGCGGTGAGTCCCATACCCAAGACTCTTCGCATTGCAGGGTTCTCCCTCGTGCAGGGAACAGGGTGACCTGGACGCTAGACCTAAACCGCAGGTCAGAGGGATACGCCGTCGAGTGCGAACTGTTGACAGATTTTTTGTTTCGTGGCAACACAAACGGTCGCTCTCCGTCACCGGAAGAGACTGAGAGGACGCATTTCGTTCGCCTATACCAACCCGAACGCCGAGAGGTCCACCCCTCGATCGGCCCTACCGACCGGTAGGCAGCACGACATAGCGTCGCCCGAACGGAGGAACGAACTGATCGGGCAGTTCGACCGCCTGGGGACGCCATGTCATCCGGTGTCGTGCGAGCTGTGTCGCAGCACAGCTGATCTCCTCGTCGCGGTCGCCCGGTCCGGCGTTACACCGGCCCTGCGCACAACCGAAGACCAAGGAGAACTGCCTACGAAGCGCATGGCTGTCGCGGCCGTGGCCGTGCTGACGGGTGCACTCGCGACGACGGTCTCCCCTGTCGCCGTCGCCGCACCGCACCCGTCCGCCGACCTGCTCGCCGCGATGCGGCGCGACCTCGGACTGGACGCCCGGCAGCGGCGCAACGGCTGCGTCAGGAGAGCGCGGCCACGGCCCTGCGGCGAGTGGCGGAGGGCTTCGCCGGCGAGAGCTAAGGCGGGGCGTGGTTCGACGCGCCCACCGGCAAGCTCGTCGTGGGCGTGACCGACGCGGCCAAGGCGAGGCTGGACGCGTCGCAGGCTCCTTCCGAGGTCACGGGCTGGTTCGTCGACACGAGGGCGAACGCGGTCACGATCACCGTCAAGCGCGGCCGGTCACTCCGTGTCGCCCGGTGACGCGGTCGCGGGTGCCGACCGGTCGGCGCTGGGCCGGTTCGAGAAGTCGTCCTTCCCCGGCAACGACTACTCGTTCGTCCGCGCGAACTCGTCGTGGACCCCGACGGCGAAGGTGAACCACTACGGCGGCACCGACGTTGTCGTGACGGGTCACGCCGAGGCCGCGGTCGGCGCGTCGATCTGCCGTTCCGGTTCGACCACGGGCCGGCACTGCGGCGAGGTCCAGGCCAAGAGCCAGACGGTGAACTACCAGGAGGGCTCGGTCAGCGGCCTGACGCTCACCACGGGCTGACGCAGCCGGGAAGGAGGGGGAGCCGTCCACCCGGAACTCCCCTTCCGGCGTGCGGTCAGGAAGACCGTTCCCCGATCCACTTCTCGCGGTGGCCGCGCCACCGGTCGAGCAGCGAGCCGAGCTCGTCGTGCATGAACCGGAAGAACTCGCGCGTCTCGTCGAGCCGCATCCCGGCCTCGGTGTCCGCGCCGAGCGAGTCGACGCCCTGGCTGAGCACCTCGTCGATCAGCACCAGCATCTGGTCCTTGCGGAACGTCGTCTCGTACCAGACGTTGTCGCGCATCCGGAACACGTCGCGGCGGGATCCCGGCTCGCGCTCGCGGCTGACGATCTGGACCGTGGTCAGGTAGCGCACCGCGCCCGACACCGCCGCCGGGCTGATCTGCAGCAGGTCGGCGATCTCGGCTGCGGTGAGCCGTCCCGAGTCCGTCGTCAGCAGCGCCGCGAGGATGCGAGCCGGCATGCGGGGCACGCCGGTGTCCGCCAGAATCCCGCCGAACCTCTCGACGAACTGGCTCACCGCCTGCGTGTCACGCTCCGTAGCTCTCGTCACGGCGGCATCATCCCCTTTCGTCAGTCGATCGGGCAAAATTTACGCGCTTCACGAACTTGTGAAACGAGTGTAGCTTACCGGCCATGACATCTGCGATATCCGTGTCGGGCCTGGTGAAGACCTTCGGCTCGACGCGTGCGCTGGACGACCTGAACCTGGACGTCCGAACCGGTGAGGTGCACGGCTTCCTCGGCCCGAACGGCGCCGGCAAGTCGACGACCATCCGGGTCCTCCTCGGCCTGCTGCGTGCCGACTCCGGCACCGCGCGGCTGCTCGGCGGCGATCCCTGGAAGGACACCGCGGTCCTCCACCGCCGCCTCGCCTACGTCCCCGGCGACGTCAGCCTCTGGCCCAACCTGACCGGTGGCGAGGTCATCGACCTGCTCGGACGGCTCCGCGGAGGCGTGAACAAGGCCCGCCGCGACGAGCTCCTCGAGCGCTTCGAGCTGGACCCGCGCAAGAAGGGCCGCACCTACTCCAAGGGCAACCGGCAGAAGGTCGCGCTGGTCGCCGCGCTGTCGAGCGACGTCGAGCTGCTGATCCTCGACGAGCCGACCTCCGGCCTCGACCCGCTGATGGAGGCCGTCTTCCAGGACTGCATCAACGACGAGCGCGAGCGCGGCCGCACCGTGCTGCTGTCCAGCCACATCCTCGCCGAGGCCGAAGCGCTCTGCGACCGGGTGAGCATCATCCGCAACGGCCACATCGTCGAGACCGGCACGCTCGCCGACATGCGGCACCTGACCCGCACGTCGATCTCCGCCGAGCTCGCCGGCCCGCCCGACGGCCTCACCTCGATGGCCGGCGTGCACGACCTCGTGGCCGAGGGCAACCGCGTCAGGTTCGAGGTCGACTCGGACAAGCTCGACCTCGTGCTGAAGCAGCTCGTGTCCACGGGCGTGCGCACGCTGACCTCGCAGCCGCCGACCCTGGAAGAGCTGTTCCTGCGCCACTACGAGGACGCGAAGTGATCGGCACCTGGCAACTGGTCCGGCTGGCGCTGCGCCGCGACCGGGTCCTGCTGCCCGTCTGGGTCCTGTTCCTGGTCGGCGTCACCTACTCCACGACGACCGCGCTGGAAGAGCTGTACAGCACGCAGCAGTCACGGGACCTGCTCGGCGTCACCGCGAACGCGAACTCCGCGTTCCTCGCGATGCTCGGCCCGCTGCACGACTGGTCGTCGCTCGGCGGCCTGGTGGTGTGGCGCTGGGGCGTCTTCTCCGGCCTGTTCATCGCGATCATGGCGATGCTGGTCGTCACCCGGCACACCCGCGCGGAAGAGGAAGCCGGTCGTACCGAGCTCATCAGCGCCGCGGTCGTCGGCCGGCACGCGCCGCTCGCCGCCGCGGTGGTCGTCGCGGGGGGCACGAGCCTGCTGATCGGTGTGCTGCAGGCGTTGGCGCTCATCGGCAAAGGACTGGACGCGTCCGGTTCGTTCGCGTTCGGACTGTCCACGGCCTCGGCCGGTCTCGTGTTCACCGGTGTCAGCGCGTTCACGGCGCAACTGTCGGAGAACTCCCGTGTGTGCAATTCGATCGCGGGCGGGTTCCTCGGCGTCACCTACCTGTTCCGCGCGGCGGGCGACGCGGCGGGGGAGTCGGGTCCGCAGTGGCTGACCTGGCTCTCGCCGATCGGCTGGACCGAGCACGTGCGGTCGTTCGGCGACGACAGGTTCTGGGTGCTGCTGCTCCCGCTGGCGGCGTTCGCCCTGCTGGTGGGCGCCTCCGCGTACATCGTGACCCGTCGTGACGTGGGGCTCGGTCTGCTGGCAGCCCGGCTCGGCCCGCCGCAGGGCGGGATCAGCACCCCGTTCGGGCTGGCCTGGCGGTTGCAGAAGGGGTCGCTGATCGGCTGGTCGCTCGCGTTGTTCGTGGTCGGCACGATCTACGGCAGCGTGGCGCAGGCGGTCGGGCAGATGGTGCAGGACAACCCGACACTCGGCCAGCTCGTGCAGCAGATCGGCGGCGCGGACGCGATGGTGGACGCGTTCTTCGCGACCGTCACCCAGCTGCTGGGCCTGATCTCGTCGATCTACCTCGTCCAGGCGGTGCTGCGGCTGCGGTCCGAGGAGACCTCGTTCCGCGCGGAGCCGCTGCTCGCCACCCCGGTCTCGCGCTGGGGCTGGATGGCGTCGCACGCGGCGTTCGCGCTGGTCGGCGGCGCGGTCGTGCTGGCCTTCGCCGGTCTCGGGCTGGGCCTCGTGCACGGCCTGCAGGTCGGTGACCTGGGCACCGTGCTGCCGAAGATGCTCGGCGCGGCACTGGTGCAGCTCCCGGCCGCATGGGTGATCGCGGGCGTGGCGCTGGTGCTGTTCGGGCTGTTCCCGCAGCTCACGGGTGTGAGCTGGGCGGTGGTGTCGGCGTCGCTGGTGCTCACGCTGCTCGGCCCGGCGCTGCAGCTCGACCAGTGGGTGATCGACGTGTCGCCGTTCAGCCACGTGCCGAAGTACCCGGACATCACCTTCGGCCCGCTGGCGTGGCTCACCGCGGTGGCGGTGGTGCTCCTCGTCGCGGGGTTCGCCGGGTTCCGGCGCCGCGACCTGACCACGTGACGACGGCGGGCACGACGACCAGCAGGGCTGCCGGGACTCCGAACCCCAGCAGCGGGTGCGACTGGTAGAGCGGGACGAACGCCAACGGGGCCGAGGCGGCGCCCATGAAGCGCAGCGACTGCACGACGCTGACGCTGCCGCCCCTGTTGGCGTTCTCGCTCTGCAACACCAGCGCGTTGATGCTCACCAGCACTCCCTGGGCGGCCGCACCGGTCAGCGCCCACGCGATGACCACCACCGCCGCGAACGGCGACGTGCCCACCGCCACGATGAGCCCGCCGCCGAGCGTCGAGCCGACGACGACCGTGGTCATGGCGCCGAACCGGTCGATCGCCTTGCCGACGTACCGCGCGGTCAGGAACCCGACGACGCCGAAGCCGGTGAGCAGCAGCCCGCGTTCGCCGGCGCCGAGCCCGAACACGTCGTCGAGCCGGAACGCCACGAGGAACGACAGACCGCCCAGGCAGCCCCAGCCGACGAACGCGATGACGGCGGGCCTGATGGTGCTCGGCACGAAGGCGCTGCGCAGGCTCGCGTCGCGCTCGGGTTCGGCGTCGGTCCGCGGCACGCCCAGCACCGCCAGCCCGACGGCCACCGCCGCGATCACCACGAACGCCAGCCGCCAGTCGACCTCGGCGGTGAGCCCGCCGACGAGTGGGGCGGACGTCTGCCCGGCCGCCTGCATCGACCCGAACAACCCGAGCGCGCGCCCGAGCTTCTCCTTCGGCGTCGAGGCGGCGATCACCGCGAGCAGCACCGGCGTGGTGAACGAGTTCGTCGCGCCCTGCAACGCCCGTGACGCCAGCAGCACCTCGAACGACCACGCGGACGCGGCCAGCAGGGACGTCACGGCGTAGGCGACGTAAGCGACCCGGACCGTCCGTTGTGGACCCCAGCGCTGCGCGAGCGTGCCGGACACCAGCATCAGCACGGCGAACGGCACGAGGTAGTACGTCAGCGTCGACGCCGTCTCGCCCGGCGACCGGCCGAAGCTGTCCCCGATCTCGGGCAGGATCGACGTCGTCACAGCGCCGCCGAACGGCCCGATCAAGGCGCCGGCGTACAACCCGGCGCGTGCCAAGCGGCCCACGGACACCTCCGCCGCTCACCCTAGTGGGGGAACGGCGGAGATGCTTGTCTGAGCTAACTTTCCCTAGCGGGGGCCCGGCGACGGCCAGCCCGGACCGCGACCGCGACGCCGCAGGTACCGCTCGAACTCCGCGGCGATGTCGTCGCCGGAGGCCTCGGTGATCTGCATGGCCGCGTCGCCGCGCTCCTCCAGCGCGCGCACGTAGTTGCGCACGTCCTCGTCCTCGTCGGCCATCTCGGTGACCGTGCGCTCCCACTCCTCCGCCTGCTCCGGCAGCGCGCCGAGCGGGACCTCGATGTCGAGGACCTCCTCCACCCGGTGCAGCAGGGCCAGCGTGGCCTTGGGGGACGGCGGCTGCGAGACGTAGTGCGGCACGGCGGCCCAGAACGAGATCGCCGGGATGCCCGCCTGCACGCACGCGTCCTGGAACACGCCGACGATGCCGGTCGGGCCCTCGTACTTCGAGTGCTCCAGGCCGAACTTCTCGGCGGCGTCCGGGTCGTAGGCGGTGCCGGTCACCGGCACGGGACGGGTGTGGGGCGTGTCCATCAGCAGCGCGCCCAGCGTCACGACGGTCGTCACCCCGAGGGCGTCGACGTGGCCCAGCAGCTCGGCGACGAACTTGCGCCACCTCATGTTCGGCTCGATGCCGTGAACGAGGATCACGTCCGCGGAGGAGCCGGGGGGCCTGCACACCGACAGCCGCGTCGTCGGCCAGTCGACCCTGCGGGTGACACCGTCCACCATGCGGACGGTCGGCCGGGTCACCTGGAAGTCGTAGTAGTCGTCCGGGTCGATCTCGGCGAGCGGGGTGGCGTCCCAGGTGAGTTGGAGGTGCTCGATCGCGGTGCTGGCGGCGTCGCCGGCGTCGTTCCATCCTTCGAAGGCGCAGACCATGATCGGGCTCGTGAGCGGCTGGCGCGTGGTCGAAGGTGTCGGGGATTCCTGGGACGGATCGTTCACGGCGCCAGACTACGGCCTCGCGCGAGTTACACGTCGTAGGCTTGGCCCATGCGTGATCGCGGAGAGTCGCCGTTCCTGGAAGCGCTGATGAACCGTGTTGTCGTCGCTGACGGTGCCATGGGCACGATGCTCCAGGCAGCCGATCTGTCCCTCGACGACTTCAACGGTCTGGAGGGGTGCAACGAGATCCTGAACGTCACGAGGCCGGACGTCGTGAGGTCCGTGCACCGCGAGTATCTCGAGGTCGGCGTCGACGCCGTCGAGACGAACACCTTCGGCGCGAACCTCGCGAACCTGGCCGAGTACGACATCCCGGACCAGATCTTCCACCTGTCCGAACGGGGCGCCGCGCTCGCCCGCGAGGTCGCCGACGAGTTCAGCACCCCCGACCGGCCGCGGTTCGTGCTGGGCAGCGTCGGTCCCGGCACCAAGCTGCCGACGCTCGGACACGCGCCGTTCGCGACGTTGCGCGACGCCTACCAGGAGCAGTGCAAGGGCCTGCTCGTCGGCGGTGTGGACGCGATCATCGTCGAGACCTCGCAGGACCTGCTGCAGACCAAGGCGTCGATCATCGGCGCCAAGCGCGCGATGGCGTCCGAGGGCCGTGTCGTGCCGGTCATCGCCCAGGTGACCGTCGAGACGACCGGCACGATGCTGCTCGGTTCGGAGATCGGCGCCGCGCTGACCGCGCTGGAGCCGCTGGGCATCGACCTCATCGGCCTCAACTGCGCCACCGGTCCCGCCGAGATGAGCGAGCACCTGCGCACGCTGGCCAAGCACGCGCGGATCCCGTTGTCGGTCATGCCGAACGCCGGACTGCCCGAGCTGGGACCGAACGGCGCCGTGTACCCGCTGTCGCCGGAGGAGCTCGCGCAGGCGCTGGCCGGGTTCGTGCGGGAGTTCGGCGCGCGGCTCGTCGGCGGCTGCTGCGGCACGACCGCGGAGCACCTGCGCCAGGTCGCCGAGGCCGTGCGCGACCTGGGCCCGTCGGCGCGCCGGCCGCGTCCGGAGCCCGGTCTGTCCTCTTTGTACCAAGCCGTCCCGTTCAAGCAGGACGCCTCGGTGCTGATGATCGGCGAGCGCACGAACGCCAACGGCTCCAAGGCGTTCCGCGAGGCGATGCTGGCCGGGAAGTGGGAGGACTGCATCGAGATCGCGCGCGACCAGACGCGCGAGGGCGCCCACCTGATCGACCTCTGCATCGACTACGTGGGCCGCGACGGCGAGGCGGACATGCGCGCGCTGGCCTCGCGGCTGGCCACCGCGTCCACGTTGCCGATCATGCTCGACTCGACAGAACCCGCTGTGCTGCAGGCAGGTCTGGAGTGCCTCGGCGGCCACTGCGCGGTCAACTCGGTCAACTACGAGGACGGCGACGGCCCCGACAGCCGGTTCCAGAAGATCATGCGGCTCGCCTCCGAGCACGGCGCGGCGGTGGTGGCGCTGTGCATCGACGAGGAGGGCCAGGCCCGCACGGCCGAGTGGAAGGTGCGCGTCGCCGTCCGGCTGATCGAGGACCTGACGAAGAACTGGGGCATGCGGGTCGGCGACATCATCGTCGACTGCCTGACGTTCCCCATCTCCACCGGCCAGGAGGAGGTCCGCCGCGACGCGGTCGAGACGATCGAGGCGATCCGCGAGCTCAAGCGCCGCTACCCGGACGTGCAGACGACGCTGGGCCTGTCGAACGTCTCCTTCGGACTCAACCCGGCCGCGCGCCAGGTGCTGAACTCCGTGTTCCTGCACGAGTGCGTGCAGGCAGGGCTCGACACCGCGATCGTGCACGCGTCCAAGATCGTGCCGATGGCCCGCATCCCCGACGAGCAGCGCGCCGTGGCACTGGACCTGGTCTACGACCGGCGCCGCGAGGGCTACGACCCGTTGCAGAAGCTCATGGAGCTGTTCGAGGGCGTCACCACGAAGTCGAACTCGGCCACCCGCGCCCAGGAACTGGCCGCGCTGCCGTTGTTCGAGCGGCTGGAGCGCCGGATCATCGACGGCGAGCGCAACGGCCTCGAAGCGGACCTCGACGCGGCGCTGGACGAGCGCCCGGCGTTGCAGATCATCAACGACACGCTGCTCTCGGGCATGAAGACCGTCGGCGAGCTGTTCGGCTCCGGCCAGATGCAGCTGCCGTTCGTGCTGCAGTCCGCGGAGGTCATGAAAACCGCCGTCGCGCACCTCGAACCCCACATGGAACGGACCGACGACGACGGCAAGGGCCGCATCGTGCTCGCGACCGTCAAGGGCGACGTCCACGACATCGGCAAGAACCTCGTCGACATCATCCTGTCCAACAACGGCTACGAGGTCGTGAACATCGGCATCAAGCAGCCGATCAACTCGATCCTGGAGGCAGCGGAACAGCACCGCGCGGACGCGATCGGCATGTCCGGCCTGCTGGTCAAGTCGACCGTGATCATGAAGGAGAACCTCGAGGAGATGAACTCCCGGGGTGTCGCCGCGCGCTGGCCGGTGCTGCTCGGCGGCGCGGCGCTGACCCGCGCGTACGTCGAGAACGACCTGACGGAGATGTACCTCGGCGACGTCCGCTACGCGCGGGACGCCTTCGAGGGCCTGCGCCTGATGGACGCGATCATGGCGGCCAAGCGCGGTGAGAGCCCGATGGTCGACCCGGACGCCCAGGCCAAGGCGGCGGAACGCAAGGCGCGCCGCGAACGGTCGCTGCGCATCGCCGCCGCGCGCAAAGCCGTTGTGGCGGAGGAGGAGTCGTTCGGCGGCCGCTCGGACGTGGCGGTGGACAACCCGATCCCGGCGCCGCCGTTCTGGGGCAGCCGCGTCGTGAAGGGCATCCCGGTCGGGGACTACAGCGCGCTGCTGGACGAGCGGGCGACGTTCATGGGCCAGTGGGGCCTGAAGGGGGCGCGCGGGGGCGGCCCGACCTACGAGGAGCTGGTCGAGACCGAGGGACGCCCGCGGCTGCGTTACTGGATGGATCGCCTTGCCACGGAAGGTGTTCTTGCCCACGCCGCCGTCGTCTACGGCTACTTCCCGTGCGTGTCCGAAGGCGACGACCTGGTCATCCTCGAAGAGCCTTCGGCCGGCTCGCCGGAGCGCTTCCGGTTCACCTTTCCGCGCCAGAAAAGGGATCGCAGGCTCTGCCTGTCGGACTTCTGGCGTCCCCGCGAGGCGGGCGAGGTCGACGTCATCGCCTTCCACCTCGTGACGATGGGCCAGCCGGTCGCCGACTACGCGAACGAGCTGTTCGGCAAGAACGCGTATCGTGAGTACCTGGAAGTCCACGGACTGGGGGTCCAGCTCACCGAGGCGCTGGCCGAGTACTGGCACAAACGGGTCCGCGAGGAGCTCGTGTGGCCGTCGGGTGAGTCCGTCGCGGCGGAGGACCCGGCCGAGGTCGAGGAGTACTTCAAGCTCGGCTACCGCGGCGCGCGCTACTCGTTCGGCTACGGCGCCTGCCCCGAGATGGAGGACCGCAGGCGCGTCGTCGACCTGCTCGACCCGTCGCGCATCGGCGTCTCCCTGTCCGAGGAGCTCCAGCTGCACCCGGAACAGTCCACCGACGCCTTCGTGGCGCACCACCCGGAGGCGAAGTACTTCAATGTCTGACTTGCAGGCCGTTCTGTGGGACATGGACGGCACGCTGCTGGACTCCGAGAAGCTGTGGGACATCCCGCTCTACGAGTACGCGGAGAAGCTCGGCGGCGTGCTGTCGCTGGAGACCCGTGAACGCATGGTCGGCAGCAACGTGCCCACCACCATGCGCCTGCTGTTCGCCGACGTCGGCATCGAGCCCACCGAGGCGGACATGGCCGACGGCGCCGCGTGGATCTCCCGCCGCACCGAGGAGGTCTTCCGCGCCGGACTGCCGTGGCGCGAGGGCGCTCAGGACGCGTTGCGCGCGGTCCGGTCGTCCGGCGTGCCGATGGCGCTGGTGACGTCGACGGAACGCTCGTTGACCGAGGTCGCGCTGGACACGATCGGGCGGGACCTGTTCGACGTCACGGTGTGCGGCGACGAGGTCGACGGCCTGAACAAGCCGCTGCCGGAGCCGTACCTGAAGGCGGCGCGGTTGCTGGACGTGGATCCTGCGCGGTGCGTCGCGATCGAGGACTCGCCCACGGGTGTGGCCGCCGCGGTGGCGGCCGGGTGCACCGTGCTGGTGGTGCCCTGCGACGTCGAGGTGCCGGCGGGGGAGAGGCGGATCTTCCGCGACTCCCTGGTGGGCGTCGATCTCGAGGTGCTGAAGGCGCTCTAGGTCGGCAACCGCTGCCAGCTCAGCCTGGCGTCGTGCACTTCGGGCACGTAGACGGAGACCCTGAAGAACTTGGCCTCGGCGGCGTCCGCGTGCCCGCGCAGAGCCGGTTCGCCGGTGTCGAGCGAGCGCGCGATGTCGGTGAGCATCGCGTGAGGGCTCGGCCACAGCGTCGGCAGCCGACTGCCCTCGTCCACGTCCCACTCGCGGACGCACCCGGACTCCGGACCCGGCCGTTCGTCGACGAACAGGTAGTCGCCCATGCCGTTCGCGGCGATGGGGACGAACTCGCCGAGGAAGATCCCCGACGTCGTGCCCGCCGGCTCCGCCTCGACTTCGAGATCGGTCCGTTTCCGGCTCCGTTCTCGCCCGGAGTCCTCGAAGGACAACGGGGTGTACCGCGCCGGAATCAGGTTCTCCGCCCCGGCCAGGCGCCAGAAGTCAGTCGCGTCAGGCCCGGCGGTGATCTGGCCGAAAGTGCGGGACGCGTTGACACGCAACCAGTTGTGGATGCGTTCCCACGGCTGAAGACCGTTCTGCGTCATGGCGTCATGATGCCGCACAGGCACTGCCAACGTTGCGCCGGACGGCGGTAGATCTTGTTGCAGTGAGCCACGAGCATGAGTTCGGGGGAGGTGCCGGAGCTAAACGGCATTTCATTTTGGGGGGGCTTGTGCTTTCAAAAAGAAAGAATTTTTCGCGCCCATTTTCGGCGCGAATTCTGAGAATCGTGGTGGTGGCCGCTCTCGCGGCAGGAGCGCTGATGACAGCGGCGACTGTCACCGCGATCGCTGACGTCAGGCCGATGTCGCCTTCGAGCCATCCGCCGCTGGTGATCGGAACGACGGACAACAGGCTGGAGTACATCTCCCGGCACACGGGCCGATGGCTGCACGCGTCGATTGACGGCGTCGGCGGAGCCGCGACCTACCGCACGATTCCGCGTGACTCGGACGTAGACATGAACAACGCGAACGTGGTGGAGACGCACGACGGTTCGCTTCAGCTGTTCGCTTCCGGAGACGGCGTGATCTGGACGACGCGACAACAAGGCAAGAACGGCGCGTGGTCCGGCTGGAGCTTGCTCGGTGGGAACTCCTACGGGCTCCCGATCGCCGTGACGAGGGGCAAGGACGAGGCCTTGTCGCTGTTCAGCACCGGCACGGACGGCACGCTGTGGACGTCATCGCAGCGCGGTGCGAGCGGGCCCTGGTCGCCGTGGGTGTCGCTGGGCGGAACCCGTCTGACCTCGGCGCCGTCCGTGGGGCGAGGAGTCGGTGACGCGCTGGAGGTGGTCGTCAACGCGAGCGACGGTGCCACGTGGAAGATCAGCCAGGCCACCGGTGGGGGTGTTTTCGGGGCGTGGCAGCGGTTCAGCGAGCCGGGCTTCACCAACGGCTATCTCAACGACCCACAGGTGATCACCCGCGCCGACCGGAGTCTCGAGGTGGTGCTGCGGCGGGCAGACGGCACGATCGCGACCCGCCGCCAGGCGAAACCGGCGGGAACGTGGCAGAACTGGGAGACGCTGGCCGGGCACACCGGTCATGGGCGCCCTGCGGTGGTCCTCGAACCCAGCGGGATGCTCACCGTCCTGTCGGTCGGCTCTGGAGCCAGGATCAGCCGTGGCAGGTTCGGCGTCGACCCCACTGTGGCGGCACAGGGTTGGGACGATCTCGGTCAGCACGGCGCGCCGCTCGGCGGCGGGAACGAAGAGATCAACGGCGCCGGGCTGGCGAACGGCACCTGGGCGGCCGTCTACCTCGACGAGAGCGGCGCGTTGGCCGAGGTCAACTCGGGTGGCGGGGACGCGGGGGACGCGGCGCCGCCAAAACAGGCGCCGAAACTACGCGATCTGGCGTCGCTGCGCGGTGAACACGGCCGCAGCGGTACGTACTCCGAGGGACAGCCCACATCGGCACCGCAGATGGGTGCGACCTGGACACCACCGGACTTCAAGTACGACCACTTCACCTTCGAGCAGTGCCGCAACCCCGATGCCGGGGACAACCCTCCGGGGCAGGTCAAGAACCACTACTCGTACTGCTGGAGCGGGAACGCCTCCATCAACTACAAGATGCACTGCTGGGGATCGTTGTGCTTCGGCCGCCGCGTCGTCTACCTCGTCACGGTGATCGGAGAAGGCAACACGCACTCCCGCGAGTCGCTCTACCGGGTTTTCGTCTCGGACTTCGAGGACGTCTCGCCGACTGATCGCCTGATGAAGGTCAAGGTCGAGATGCGCTGCGACTCCCTTGTACAGCCGGATGACTGCAAGCCGGAAAGCGGGTCGTCGTCAACCGAACGCTCGATCGCCGACTGGGAAGCGAATGACGAGGCGCGCATGAAGGTCGTCGGCGCCGAGCCGGCGGTCGCGGAGCACAACCCCGACCGGCTCGGATACGGCAACGCGTGGGTACACGTGACCGCTACGGCGCCGAACAACAGTCGGCGGGACATCGACACGCCCAGGAACCGCGTACGTTTCGACTCCGCCGACTACCTCAAGTACAACGCGTTCACGGGCGGGCAGGGCGCGATCTTCCCCGACGTCAACGCGGTGATCAACTTTCCGATCGGCACGCCCGGGTTCGCGGCGATGCAGGCGTCCGGACTGCATTACAAGCAGGCCTTGGAACGGCCGGACGAGACGTATCCGAGGGTGGCAGGCAAACGCATCCCCGGCGCCGTCGGGGGCTCACCGCTGCACCGCCTCTTCTACGACAAGGACCGCCGTAAGGAGAACCGGGACACCGCGCATGCGGCCTGCACCAGCGAGCTGCCTCCCGGTGAGTATCCGAAACCAGACCACCAGTGCGACGAATACCCGTTCGCCACTACGAGCGAGGGGGCGTCCCAGACGTACAACCCGTTGCGCAACTTTTCGGTGAAATCCATTCACAAGGACGACAACGAGGCCGCGGGTTCCTGGCTCGGCGCCTGGTACTCGTACGACCGAATCGTCGACGGTGATCCGTTCTATGTCCGCGTGACCCTGTAGACGATGCCTGGGCGGGGTGGCCGCGGCCACCCCGCACCGTCAGGCGACAGCCGCCTCGGCGGCCTTGGCCCTGCGCGTGGCCGGGTCGACCAGCAGGCCGAACACCACGCCGATGCCGACGTAGAGCGTGGCGAGCTGAGCCAGCGAGCTGAGGCGGAACTGCCACAGCACGGCCACCGGCATGTCCGCGGGGATCGTGTCCGGCGGCGCGGGGAACGCCAGCAGCACCACCGCGACGGCCGCGACCACCGCGAGCAGCACCCCGGTCACCCGCACCGGCTGCGACCGCGCGCGCAGCTGCTCGGCGAGCCGGCTCGCCGCCCACACGATCACCAGGCCTGCCACCACCACACCGAGGTAGAGCGCCGTCCGGTGGTTCACCGTTTCCGGATCTCCCACGGCGGGCGGGTTGGCCGGGTACTTGAGCCACGGCAGCAGCGCCACCGCGCCGAACACCGCGGCGCCGAGCGCGAAGCTGCGGCTGAACGGTGTGCGGCCGGTGAACCAGCGCTTCGACAGCGCGTAGGCCGTGGCGAACACCAGGCCCACCGCGACGCCGACGATCACCACGCCGAGCATGCCGCCCACGACCTGGGCGCCGCGGCTGACCAGCTCTTCCTCGCCGTGCGAGTGCGCGTGGCCGTCACCGGCGGGTTCCCGTGCCTCCTCGACCGCGAGCGCGGCCCGGATGGGGATCTCGGTGACCAGGAGCTGGACCAGTGCGGAGGCGGCGCCGGCGATGCCGCCCGCCGCCAGCCCTCGCAGCGCGAGGGACCTGTACGTCGTCGTCATCCGCTTGACCGGTGGGGCTGATCAGTGGCAGGGGACGCCGAGCGCGTGCCGGCCGTCGTGGAAGAACTCGTGCAGCAGCTCCGAGCCCGCGCCGAGCGCGAGACCGTTCTCCTGCAGGACCAGGTAGGTGACGATCAGGCCGAGAAGTGCGGCGGCGAAAGCCCACTTGGGCACCGGGACGGCGGACAGATGTGCTGCGGGGCTCGTCATGACGGGCTCCTCCATACCTCGTGGAAGGTCAACTCTCCTTGCGGCGCCGCAGCCGGTCTCCTGACTCCCGGATCAACGCTGCCCCCGCGTCTTCCCAGTCCCGGCGGGGACCAGTGACGTGCTCGGCGGGGATCGCTTCCCGGTCACAGTGGCGAGGACCGCGCCGGATTTCCACCGGCTTCCCGTCACTGCGGCGCGTGCACCGTAAGTTGATCGGCCCGCCGAGCACAACCGGCCATAAGAGTTGTTGCGTTCCTCACTTCACGAGTGGACAGTCACCGCACTTCCCACCTGCGGCGACGCGGTAGTAAAGACAACAGCTCCTGCGCCGGAACGCGACCTCGCCCGGAATGGAGAAGAATTCCCCCGCCTGTTCGAACGGCGGCGCGCTCATCAGCCGCGCGCCGCGCAGTTCCGCTTCCTCGGCGGTGAGCGTGCGTGCGCGCACCACCATTTTCAGCGCGCCGGCGATGTTCGACATCGCGTTGCCCCACAGCAGCCCGCTCGCCACCGGGGTGACGGTCTGGATCGCCTCCACCACGGGTGCGAGCGCCTCGGCGGCGGGCGGGCCCAGCCGCGGCAGGTCGATGCGGACGCTCAGGCCGTTCACCGGGTCGTGGTGCCACCAGAGGTTCTCCGGCCGCACGTCGACCGGGATGTCGGCGGCCGTGAGCGGGCTCAGCAGCCGTGCGGTGTAGCTGAGGAAGAACAGGCTGGCCGCGACGCGTGGTTCCTCCGCTTCGTACCGGTTCGCGATGGCGTCGATGGTGTTCTTCAGCGCGGGGCCTTCGAGAAGTGCCGTTCCCGGCAGCCACGACTCGTCCGGACGGCCCACGTCCAGGGCGAAGAACGGGTTGATCCCGCGCACGCGGCGCAGCGCTTCGAGGACCTCGGCGAACTCGGACACGGAAGTTCACGCTACCGGGTGTCCATGCAGGACAAATCACGTCCAGGGCATGGGACAGGACCGACCGCGGTGTGGACGGGGCCGTGCGGGATGGGAGGATGTCGAGTCGTGAAGACCTTCGACTCCCTGTTCGCCGAACTGACCGAACGAGCCGCCACCAAGCCGGCGGGATCCGGCACCGTCGCAGCGCTCGAGGCCGGCGTCCATGCGCAGGGGAAGAAGGTCCTGGAGGAGGCGGGCGAGGTCTGGATCGCCGCCGAGTACGAGTCCGACGAGAAGCTCGCCGAGGAGATCTCGCAGCTTCTCTACCGCCTCCAGGTGCTCATGCTGGGCCGCGGCCTCACCCTTGAAGACGTGTACAAGTACCTCTGAAAGAGACTTCCACATGCTGCGCGTTGCAGTCCCGAACAAGGGCGCGCTCGCCGAACGCGCCTCCGCCATGCTCACCGAGGCCGGCTACCGGCAGAGGCACGAGCCGCGCGACCTGACCGTCCTCGACCCCAACAACGACGTCGAGTTCTTCTTCCTGCGTCCCAAGGACATCGCGATCTACGTGGCGTCCGGCGACCTCGACCTGGGCATCACCGGCCGTGACCTGGCCGCAGACTCGGGCGCCGACGACAACGGCTCCTCCGTGGAGGAGCTGCTCGCCCTGGGCTTCGGCTCGTCGACCTTCCGCTACGCCGGCCCCCGCGGCACGGACTGGAAGGTCTCCGACCTGGAGGGCAAGCGCCTCGCCACGGCCTACCCGAAGCTGGTGGGCCGCGACCTGCGCGCCCGCGGCATCACCGCCCAGGTGATCCGCCTCGACGGCGCCGTCGAGATCTCGATCCAGCTGGGCGTCGCCGACCTGATCGCCGACGTGGTCGGCTCCGGCCGGACGTTGAAGCAGCACGACCTGGTGCCGTTCGGCGAGCCGATCTGCGAGTCGGAGGCAGTGCTCGTGCACCGCGCGGGCTCGGAGCTGACGAAGGCGAAGAAGCAGCTGACGGCCCGCCTGCAGGGCGTGGTGTTCGCCCAGCAGTACCTGATGCTCGACTACGACTGCCCGCGCTCGATCCTGGACGACGCCGTGGCGCTGACCCCGGGCCTCGAGTCGCCGACGGTCGCGCCGCTGGCGGACGACAACTGGGTGGCCGTCCGCGCGATGGTGTCGCGCAAGGAGGCGAACCAGGTGATGGACGAGCTGTCGGCCATCGGCGCCAAGGCCGTGCTGGCGTCGGACATCAGGTTCTGCCGCCTGTGATCTTGGAACAGGCCGTCCTGGACGTGGTGCCGGGACGTTCGGACGAGTTCGAGTGGGCGTTCGGCGAGGCGCGGTCGTTGATCAGCGCCTCGCCGGGCTTCCTCGGCCTGGAACTGCTGCGCTCGCTGGAGACGCCGTCGCGCTACCTGCTGCTGGTGCGGTGGGAATCGCTGGAGGCGCACACCGTCGGGTTCCGGCAGGGGCCGTCGTATGCGCGCTGGTCGTCTTTGCTGCACCCGTTCTACTCGCCGTTTCCGGTGGTGGAGCACTATTCGAGCGCTCTGAGCACCTCGTCGTCCGTGGTCTGATCGAAGCTCTCGTACCAGCGGCTGACTGCCCGGAAGTGCCTCGGGACCAGGATGACGTCGCGGTTCTTGGTGCGGAGCGGTTTGCCGCCGCGGTAGGGGGCGGTGCGTCGTCTCGCTTCCGCTCGTTTGTCGTCGCACGTGCGGGTCAGCTGTTCCTCGGTGAGGTTCAACGCTCGCAGCACGTTCTGGTCGTAGAACGGTGCGTTGTCCGCCGTCACGGCTCCTACGCCGTACTCGGGGTGGTTCGGGGCGCCGATCTTGCGCGCCACCACCACGTCCAGGTCGGCGTCGAGGGCTTCGGCCACTTCCCCGGCCACCGGGACGCCGCGTCGGGGCGGCCCAGGACCAGCGGGTCGCGCCAGCGCTGGCCGCGAGCCGCGCGGCCCGCTTCCTGCCGTTCGCGAACCTCTTCACGATCTCGCTGACGCTACGCTTC
>NZ_DATLEC010000040.1:0-66570 GCF_035525475.1 Lentzea sp.
GGGTGTCGGCGGCGCGCTCGTGCTGCCGGAGCCGGACGCCGCGCGCGACCCCCGCCGATGGCGCGAGCTGGTCGTCGAACACGGCGTGACGGTGTGGAACTCGGTGCCCGCGCTGGCGGAGATGTTCTGTGCGCACGCCGAGGGCGAGCGGGGCGCGGTCGGGCTGAAGGTCGTGATGCTGTCCGGCGACTGGATCCCGGTGGATCTGCCGGATCGCCTGCGCGCGGTGGCGCCCGGCGTCGCCGTGATGAGCCTGGGCGGTGCCACGGAGGCCGCGGTGTGGTCGATCTTCCATCCCGTCGAGGAGGTCGATCCCGGCTGGGTGTCGATCCCATACGGGAAACCGTTGCGGAACCAGAGCTTCGCGGTGCTCAACGAGCGCGGTGAACGGTGCCCGGTGTGGGTGCCCGGCGAGCTGCTCATCGGCGGCGCCGGTGTCGCCGAGGGATACTGGCGCGACGAGGAGCGGACCGCGCGGAGCTTCGTGTCCGCTGTGGACGGTGGCAGGTGGTACCGCACCGGTGACCTCGGCCGGTACTGGCCGGACGGGGTGATCGAGTTCCTCGGCCGGGAGGACTTCCAGGTCAAGGTCGGCGGTTACCGCATCGAGCTGGGCGAGATCGAGCACGCGCTCACCTCGCATCCCGATGTGCGGCAGGCGGTGGTGATCGCGTCGGGCGAGCGGGGTGACAAGCGGCTGGTCGCCTTCGTCACCGCCGAGGAGAGGAAGGCGGAGGACGTCGGCGACGTCGAGCTGGATCCGGCCCGCCGGATGGAGTTCACCCTTGCCCGGCACGGCATCCGCGCTCTGTCCGGCGCGGTGGTGCCGCTGGTCGACGTCACGCGGCCACGCACGCGCTCCAGCCGCCGGGCGTTTCTCGGCGAGCCCGTGCCGTTCGAGCGGCTGAGCCGGTTGCTCGGCGCGCTGCGGGCCCGTGCGGGCGACCGGGCGTTGCCCACGTACGACTACGGGTCAGCGGGTGGCCTCTACCCCGTGCAGACCTATGTGTGGGTCAAGCAGGACCGGGTCAACGACCTTCCCGGCGGGGCCTACTACTACGACCCGGACGCACATCGGCTGGTGCGCTGCTCCGCGGACGAGGCCGGGCCCGGTCCGGACTTCGCGGCTGCCGGCAGGTCGCTCTACGACGGGTGCGCGTTCGCGATCTTCCTGGTGGCCGACCACGCCGCGATCGAACCGCTGTACGGCAGGCTCGCCCGCGACTTCACGCTGATCGAGACCGGACTGATCACGCAGCTGCTGGAGACCACGGCGCCCTGCTGCGAGCTCGGGCTCTGCCAGGTCGGCGCCACGCGGATGGACCGGATCACCGACCTGTTCGCGCTCGGCGAGACACACGAGCTGCTGCACGTCGTGGTCGGTGGCACGCCGGACGACGACCCTCCCGCGGAGGGCTCGCTCACCGAACGGCTGACCGAGCACCTGACCAGGCTCCTGCCCGGCTACATGGCGCCGTCGGTGATCCGCGTCGTCGACGAGCTACCCCTGTCCGGACAGGGAAAGGTCGACCGGGGCGCGCTGGCCGCACAGAGCGTGGCGGTCGCGCGGAGCACCGTGTACGAGGCGCCCGCGAACGAGCTGGAGCAGCTGGTCGTCGACGTGGTGCGCGAGGTGCTCGGCAGCACCGACGTCGGCGCGCGCGACAACTTCTTCGAGCTCGGCGCCAACTCGGTGCGGATCACCTCGATCTACCAGCGGCTGCGGGCAGTACTCGACCGGGACTTCCCGATGCTGACCGTGTTCGAGTGCCCGAACGCGCGAGCGCTCGCCCAGCGCCTCGGCGGCGCGGACGACGACCGTGCCGCCGCACGCACGGGCAGTGACCGAGGCAGGCGGCTGCGTGAGTCCCGGCAGCGGAACTCGGCGCAGCGGAATTCAACCCAGCGCCGCCGCTCCTGAAACCCCGACGTACCACGGAGGACTTCCAGTGTCCATCGAAGACACGAGCATGACGGACATAGCGGTCGTCGGGATGGCCGGACGGTTTCCCGGCGCTCGGGATGTGCACCGGTTCTGGCGCAACCTGAGCGAGGGCACCGAGTCGATCACGCCGCTCGACGAGGCCGACCTGCTCGCGGCGGGTATGCCGCCGGACGTGCTGGCGCAGCCGGGATTCGTCAGGGCAGGCGCACCACTCGACGACATCGACCTGTTCGACGCGGGCTTCTTCGGTTTCACCGCACGGGAAGCGGCGCTGCTCGACCCGCAGCAGCGGATCTTCCTCGAATGCGTTTCGGACGCGTTGGAGGACGCCGCGTGCGTGCCTTCCGAGCAGGACGTCATCGGCGTCTACGCCGGCGCGAACCTGCCGACCTACCTGATCTCCAACCTGCTGGCGGGTGCGCGCTTCACCCCGAACGCCACCGCGTTCGAGCTGATGATCCACAACGACAAGGACTACCTGACCACCCGCACCGCGTACAAGCTCAACCTGCACGGGCCGTGCGTCACGGTGCAGACCGCGTGCTCGACCTCGCTGGTCGCGGTACACCTGGCGTGTCAGGCGTTGCTGAACCAGGAGTGCGACGTCGCGGTCGCGGGCGGCGTCTCCGTCCGGGTGCCGCAGCACACCGGGTACGTGCACGAGGAAGGCCTGATCTTCTCCAGGGACGGGCACTGCCGCCCGTTCGACGCGGACGCGAGCGGCACGGTGTTCGGCAGTGGCGCCGGTGTGGTCGTCCTCAAACGGCTTCAGGACGCGCTGCGCGACGGCGACCACGTCGAAGCCGTCGTCAAAGCCTCCGCCACCAACAACGACGGTTCCCGCAAGGTCGGCTACACCGCACCGAGCATCGACGGGCAGACCAGCGTGATCGCCACCGCGCTCGAGGTCGGCGGGCTGGACGCCGCGACGATCAGCGCGGTCGAGGCGCACGGCACCGGCACGCTGATCGGCGACCCGATCGAGGTCACCGCACTGACGAGGGCTTTCCGCGAGCACACCGCGCAGTCCGGCTACTGCGCGCTCGGGTCGGTCAAGTCGAACGTCGGCCACCTGGACACCGCGGCGGGCATCACCGGACTGATCAAGGCGATCCTGCAGCTCAAGCACGAACAGCTCGTACCGAGCCTGCACTTCAACCGCCCCAACCCGCAGATCGACTTCGACCGCACCCCGTTCGCGGTCAACACGAGCCTGGTGCCGTGGAAGCCGAACGGCACACCGCGCCGGATCGGCGTCAGTTCGTTCGGCATCGGCGGCACCAACGCCCACGTGATCCTGGAGGAGGCGCCCCGGAAGGAGGCGGCGAGGACGACGGACGTGCCGCGGCCGGCGGATCGCGAGCAGGTCGTGCTGCTCTCCGCCGCTACGCCTGCCGCGCTCGACGACGCGGCCAGTCGGCTGGCCGAACACGTTGGCACGCAACCGGAGCTCGACCTGGCCGACGTCGCCTACACGCTGCAGACCGGCCGGGCGCACCGGCGCTATCGGCGCTCGCTCGTGTGCGCGGACCTCGCCGAGCTTCCCGGCCTGCTCGACGGTGAGGCGCCGGACCGGGTGTTCACCTGGGACAGTCGCGGCGAGGAGCCGGACGTGGTGCTGCTGTTCCCCGGCCAGGGCACGCAGTACCCCGGTATGGGCCGGGGCCTGTACGAGACCGAGCAGCTCTACCGCGACACCGTCGACGAGTGCCTCCAACTGCTGCGCCCGTTGCTCGACAGGGACCTCCGGGAGCTCCTGTTCGACGGCGAGGCCGCCGCGCTCACCGACACCCGGTACGCCCAGCCCGCACTCTTCGTCACGGAGTACGCGCTGGCGAGGCTGCTGGAGGAGAGGGGCGTACGGCCGGTGGGCATGGTCGGGCACAGCGTCGGTGAGCTCGTCGCCGCCTGTCTGGCCGGTGTGTTCACGCTGCCGGACGCGTTGACGGCGGTCGTCACCAGGGCACGCCTCATGGCGGAGCAGCCGGCGGGTGCGATGCTGTCGGTGGCGGCGAGCGAGGCCGTGGTGCGGCCGCTGCTGTCCGGCAACCTCGCGGTGGCGGCAGTCAACGCGGACGAACTGGTCGTCGTCTCCGGCCCGAGCGACGAGGTGACCGCGTTCGGGGATGCCCTGGCGGCCGAGGACATCACCGCGCGTCCGCTGCGGACGTCGCACGCGTTCCACTCGGTGATGATGGACCCGGCGGTCGAGCCGTTCGCCGAGCACCTGCGCTCGATCACGCTCCAGCCGCCGACGCGGCGCTTCACGTCCAACGTCACCGGCACCTGGATCACCGACGAGCAGGCGACCGATCCCGCCTACTGGGCGCGGCAGATCCGCGCGGGCGTGCGGTTCGCCGACTGCGTGCGCACCGCGACCACGGGCGGGAAGTTCGCTGTCGTCGAGGCCGGCCCCGGTCACGCGCTGGGCACACTGGCCAGGCAGAGCCTGCCGCCGCGCAGCGCCGTGCTCGCCACGATGCGGTCCGCCACCGACGAGCGGTCCGACGGCACGGCGCTGCGCGAGGCGCTCGGCAGGCTATGGGGCTTCGGTGTCGACGTCGTGTGGCCCGCTTTGCATGACACCGAGCGGCGCAGGATCGCGCTGCCGACGTATCCGTTCCAGCGCAGGCGCCACTGGGTCGAGCGGCCGGACGGCGGTGGCGTCGTCAAGCCCCTCCAGATCGCGCCGGATGCCGAGGACAACGACGACAGGTCGATGCTGCTCGCGGACTACGTGGCGCCCCGCGACGACCGGGAACGGCTCGCCGCCGGGGTGTGGGAGGAGTTCTTCGGGATCAGCCCGATCGGTGTGCACGACAGCTTCTTCGAGCTCGGTGGCCACTCGCTGCTCGCGTCCCGCGTCGTGACCAGGCTGCGTGAGCTCGGGATCGAGGTCACGTTGCAGCAGTTGCTCGCCGCACCCACCATCGCAGGCGTCGCCGCATCCGACGGACAGTCCACATCGGACGAGATGCCGGTCGCGGTGCCGGACCCGGCACACCGGTTCGAACCGTTCCCTCTGCTGGAGATCCAGCAGGCGCAGTGGATCGGCCGGTTCGGCAGCTTCGAGATGGGCGATGTCGCGGCGCACGTCTACCTGGAGTACGAGAGCGACACGCTCGACCTGGCGCGGCTGGAGACCGCGTGGCGCAAGGTGGTCGACCGGCACGAGATGCTGCGTGCGGTGGTGTTGCCGGACGGACGGCAGCAGGTGCTCGAATCCGTTGAGCCGTACCGCATCGTGGTGGACGACCAGGGCGCGGAGGCGGTGCGTGACCGGATGTCGGCGCAGATGCACAAGGTGGACGAGTGGCCGTTGTGGGAGGTGCGGGCGACCCGGAGCGATGACCGGGTGCGGGTGCACGTGAGTTTCGACCTGATCGGGGCCGACGTCGCGAGCTTCTTCTTCCAGGTGCAGCGGGACTGGCAGCGGTTCTACGAGAGCCCGGACTGGGCACCGGAGCCGCTGAGCCTGTCGTTCCGCGACTACGTGCTCGCCGAGGCCGCGATGCGCGAGACCTCCGTGTACGAGCGGTCGCTGGAGTACTGGCGGGAGCGGGTGCACAGCCTGCCGCCGGCACCGGAGCTGCCCACGCTCAGCGCCCCGTCTGGACCGGCCGAGTTCTCCCGCAGGCACGCCAGGATCGACGTCGGGCAGTGGAACCGGATCAAGCAGATCGCCGCGTCGCACGGCGTCACGCCGACCAGCGTGCTCGTGTCCGCCTACGCGGCGGTGGTCGGACGGTGGAGCAAGTCGCAGCACTTCACGCTGAACCTCACCGCCGTGAACCGGTTGCCGTTCCACCCCGAGGTCGACGAGCTGGTCGGCGAGTTCGCTTCGTTCAACCTGCTCGAGGTGGACCTGCGCGAGGCGCCCGCGTTCGGCGATGTCGTCCGGCAGGTCCAGCACCGCAGCTGGCAGGACCTCGAGCACCGGCACGTCAGCGGCGTCCGGGTGCTCCGCGAGCTGGCGCGGGTGCGCGGCTCGGCGACCGGAGCGCTGATGCCGATCGTGTTCACCAGCGCGCTGATGCAGGACCCCGTGACGACCGGTGGCCCGTTCGCCTGGCTCGGCACGCAGCAGCACGTGATCTCGCAGACCCCGCAGGTGTCGCTGGACCACTTCGTCATGGAGGTCGACGGCGCGCTCGACATGTCGTGGCACGCGGTGGAGGAGCTGTTCCCGGCGGGCGTACTGGACGACATGTTCGACACCTATCGCGCGCTCGTCGAGAGTCTCGTCGAGGAGGACGCGTGGCAGGTGCCGGGCGTCACGCTGCCCGCATGGCAGGAGACGGTGTTCGCCGAGGTCAACGCGACCGAGGGCGAGCTGGTGGACATGTTGCTGCACGAGGCGGTCTTCGCTCGCGCGCTGTCCGTTCCGGACGTCCACGCGGTGTGGTCGGACGACAGGTGGGTGACGTTCGGCGAGCTGGGCGGCCGAGCGGTGCGGCTCGCGGAGTCGTTGCGCGCCAGGGGCGTGGGCCGGGGCACCCCGGTCGGAATCGGTGTGCAGAAGGGCTGGCGGCAGACCGTGGCGGTGCTCGGCGTGCTCGCGGCAGGCGGGATCTACGTGCCGATCGCGCCGGACCTGCCGGAGGAACGCAGGCAGTGGCTCGCCGAGCACTCCGGCGTGGCGTGCGTCGTGAGCGAGATCGACGAGGATGATGGCTGGCAGTCGGCCGACATCGCGGGCTGGGAGTGCCCAGCGCGGCCCGACGACGTGGCCTACGTGATCTACACGTCCGGGTCGACGGGCACACCGAAGGGCGTGGCGGTCACGCACCGGTCGGCGCTCAACACCCTGGTGGACGTGTGCGCCAGGTTCGGAATCGGCGCGGGAGACCGGGTCCTCGGCCTGTCCTCGCTGAGCTTCGACCTGTCGGTGTTCGACGTCTTCGGTGTGCTCGGCGTCGGCGGCGCGCTCGTGTTGCCGGAACCGGATGCCGGACGCGACCCTGGCCGGTGGTGGGAGCTCGTGACCGAGCACCAGGTGACGGTGTGGAACACCGTGCCCGCGCTGGCCCAGATGCTCGCCGAGTATGCCGACGGCCGGTCGGACCACCTGCCGCTGCGGGTGATGCTGCTGTCCGGCGACTGGCTGCCGGTGGGTCTGCCGGACCGCGTGCGCGCGTTCGCGCCCGGTTGCTCGGTGGTGAGCCTGGGCGGTGCCACGGAGGCCGCGGTGTGGTCGATCTTCTTCCCGGTGCAGGAGGTGGACCCCGGCTGGGTGTCGATCCCGTACGGGAAACCGTTGCGGAACCAGAGCTTCACGGTGGTCAACGAGCGCGGTGAGCGCTGCCCCGTGTGGGTGCCGGGCGAGCTGCTCATCGGCGGTGCCGGTGTCGCGCGGGGATACTGGAATGACCAGGAACGCACGGCGCGCAGCTTCGCCGACGGCTGGTACCGCACCGGCGACCTCGGCCGGTACTGGCCGGACGGGGTGATCGAGTTCCTCGGCCGGGAGGACTTCCAGGTCAAGATCGGTGGCTACCGGATCGAACTGGGCGAGATCGAGCACGCGCTGCTGGTCCATCCCCAGGTCGCGCAGGCCGTCGTCACGGCGGCCGGCGACCGAGGCCACCGGCGCCTGGTCGCCTACGTGGTGTGTGAGGGTG
Source organism: Lentzea sp. (assembly GCF_035525475.1). Classification (GTDB taxonomy): domain Bacteria; phylum Actinomycetota; class Actinomycetes; order Mycobacteriales; family Pseudonocardiaceae; genus Lentzea. Next base: position 7,567 of record NZ_DATLEC010000040.1, read on the forward strand.
ATGACATCGAGGGGTTGCGGACCCACCTCGATGATCGGTTGCCGTCGTACATGGTGCCGTCGCAGTTCGTCGTGCTCGACCGGTTCCCGTTGAGCGGCAACGGGAAGGTGGACCGGGCGGCGCTGCCGGACCCGGCCGCCGACCGGGCAGGGGACGGCGATCCGATCGTCGACGACCGGCTGCGGGCACTCGTGGAGCAGCTGACCGCGATCGTCACCGATGTGCTCGGCAGGCCGGACGTCGGCCCGCACGACAACTTCTTCGATCTCGGCGGCGACTCGATCCTCGGTATCCAGGCGGTGACCCGCGCGAACGCGCTCGGGCTCCCGGTGACGCCACAGCAGTTGTTCGAGCACCAGACGGTGGCGCAGCTCGCGGGTGCGCTGGTGCGGTCCGGCATCGCGCCGGTGACGGCGGAGGCCGTCCCGCTCACGCCGTACCAGCGCGTACTGCTCGCCGATCGCGCCGAGTGGGTCCTGCTGGACACGACCGAGCATTTCGACGTGGGCGTCGCGGAGGAGGCGCTGGCCGAGCTGATGCTGCGGCATCCCGTGCTGCGGCTGGTGGTCGACCCCGACACCGGCGAGCAGCGGGTGCCGGCGGAGCCGGGAGAACGGCCGTACATCGCGGAGATCGACCTCTCCGCGCTGCCCGGTGACGAGCGAGCCGAGCTGATGAACCAGATGGTCGGCGAGATCGCGGGCGAGCTTGACCCGGCGACGGGCGAGATGGTCGAACTCGCGGTGTTCCACCTCGGTGAGGGCGAGCGGAAAGTCGTCTGGGTCGCGCACCGGCTGGTGATCGACGACCGGTCGTGGCAGATCCTGCTGGGTGAGTTCGCCTCGGCGTACGACCAGGTGTCGCGGGAGGAACCGGTGCGCTGGCTCGAGCCGGTGGGCCCGTACACCGCGTGGGCCAGGAACGTCGCGCTTCCCGCAGTCGGCGCCGGCGTCGGCGCCGCGCCGCGAGACCGGACGCTGGACCGCACCGTGCCGGCCGACTGGCGAGAAGAGACCTTCGCCGCGTTCCACGTGTCGCCGACCGAGACCCTCGCCGCGGCACTTCTCCTGGCGGTGGACGCACGGGTCGTCGTCTCGAGGAGCGCCGAAAGGGCCGGGGGTGCCGTCGACCTGAGCGCGACAGTCGGCCGGTTCACCACGCTGACCCCGTTGCCACGGCCTGGTTCGGACGCGGCCGTGCCCGACGTGATCAATGCCGTGAAGGACGGTTTCCGCACCATGACGGTGGACGAGGTGGAACTGTCCGATGAGGACGTTCTGCTGCACGAGGTGCCGGCCGACTGGCGGCTGGCGGGTCCGGCCCGGTTGCCCGCGGACTTCGCGGGACCGGAGCACCACGGCACGACGCCGGCCGGACCGCCGCTGGAGATCAGCGCTGTCGTGGTCGACGGCACGCTGAGGATCCGCTGGCGCCATCGGGAGAGCCACGACCCCACGGGGCAGGCCGACCGGTTCGAGCAGGCGCTCGATCGGATCGTCGCGCACTGCCGTGACGCGGCGGCCGGCTCCTACCGCACATCGGACTTCCCGCTCGCGGGGCTCGACGAGAAGAGCCTCGGCTCCTTCCTCGCCCGCTTCGGCGACGACGACTGAGAGGCATTGATGGCGAAGAACATCGAGGACCTGTACGGCCTGTCGCCGATCCAGCAGGGCCTGCTGTACGAGCAGTTGCACCAGCCGGCCAGCGGCGTGTACGTGGAGCAGCTCAGCCTCACGTTCACCGGCGCGATGCGGCCGGAGGAGTTCGGCAGGGCGTGGCAGGCGGTGGTCGACCGGCACCCGATCCTGCGCACCACGTTCCACTGGAACGACGGAGGAGAGCCGCTGCAGGTCGTGCACCGCACGGTGACGCTCCCGCTCGACCTGCAGGACTGGCGCGGGCAGGCGTCCGACGAGCAGGAACGGCGCTACCAGGAGTGGCTCATCGAGGAACGGCTCCAGGGCTTCGACCTGACCGCGGCGCCGCTGATGCGCGTGTCGCTGATCCGGCGCGACGAGCAGACCTGGACGTTCGCCTGGCGCTTCTCGCACCTGCTCATGGACGGCTGGTCTTTCGGGCTCGCGATCGTGGACTTCTTCGCCTGCTACCGCGCGCTGTACCGGGGCGAGGAACCGGTTCTGCCCGAAGCGGTGCCGTACGGGCGCTATGTCGGCTGGTGGCATGGCAGGACGACAACGACCGAGGAGAAGTTCTGGCGGGAGGAGCTGGCGGGTTTCACGCCTCCCGCTCCACTCGGGTTCGCCCCCGACCCGGTCGCGGTCGGCCGGATGGGGGTGCACGACTACGTGCACATCACGCTGGGCGACCTTGCCGACGACCTGCAGGCACTGGCGAAGAAACACCAGCTCACCCTGCCCACGATCACCCAGGCGGCCTGGATCGTGTTGCTCAGCCGCCATCTCGGCACCGACGACCTCGTGACCGGCGTGACGATCGCGCACCGGCCACCGGATCTCGCGGGTGCGGGCGGCATCCTCGGACCGATGATCGTGACGCTGCCGGTTCGCACGAGGCTCGACCCGGAGGAGCGGCTGTTCGAGTGGCTGCGCCGGTTCCAAGCCGAGCAGGCCGTGATGCGGGAGCACTGGTCGCTGCCGCTCGTGGAGATCCAGCGGCTCGCCGGCGTGCCGATGCCGTTGCTGCAGACCACCGTGTCGTACGAGAACGTGCCGATGCCGGAGATGAGGCTGGACGACGTCGAACTGTCCCTTGTGGACGCCGTGTACGACGGTCGTACGCACTACCCGATCACCATGGTCATCATGCCCGGCGACGACATGCCGCTGCGCATCATGCACGACCTGCGGCACTTCGGCAGGGATGCGGGCCGGGCCGTCGCGGCGCAGCTCCGCGCGCTGCTCGAACAGATGGTGCGCACCCCCGACACACGCATCGGCGACCTCGATCCCCGGCCACAGGAGGAGATCGCGGCCTTCACCGCCCACATCGGTGAACCGCTCGTGCCGGTGCCGCCGGGAACGCTGCAGGACCGGTTCGCGCAGTGGGTGCAACGGCAGCCGACCGCGGTCGCGGTGCGCTGCGGTGACGTCAGCATGACCTACTGGCGGCTCGACCAGACCGCCAACGGTATCGCACACCTGTTGCGGGCACGGGGGATCGGCCCCGGATCGCTGGTCGGCCTGTGCGTGGAACGCTCGGCCGACCTGATCGTCGCCGTGCTCGCGGTGCTCAAGGCGGGAGCGGCGTACGTGCCGCTCGACCCGGAGTACCCGCCGGAGCGGCTGCGATACCTGGCTGACGACGCGGACCTGCCGCTCGTGCTGGCGAGCGGCGCGGTCGCCGAGGTGGCGTCCGCGCTGGGCCGGCCTGTGCTGCGGCTCGACGACTGGACGCTCTGCCCGGAGGCCTCCGCGCCGCCGGTCGTCGACACGACCGAGGACGACCTCGCCTACGTCCTCTACACGTCCGGCTCGACCGGTCAGCCCAAGGGTGCCCGCGTCACCCACCGCGGCGTGCTCTCGCTGCTGTCGGCGGCGCGCGACACATTCGGTTTCAACTCCGACGACGTGTGGACGCTGTGCCACTCCTACGCGTTCGACTACACCGTCTGGGAAATGTGGGGAGCGCTCGCGCACGGCGGCGCACTCGTCGTCGTGCCACCCGGTCTCGCACGTGACCCCCGTGCGTTGCAAGACCTGGTGGCGGGGGAAGGCGTGACGGTCTTCAGTCAGACGCCCGCCGCGTTCGAGCAGTTCGTCCCGCGTGACGACCTCGCGCTGCGCTACGTGTTCCTGGGCGCGGACCGGCTCGACCCGCGCACGCTGAAGTCCTGGGCCGAGCGGGACGTGACGATGGTGAACCTGTACGGGCTCACCGAGGCCAGCGTGGTCAGCACGTTCCACCGGATCGGCAGGGACGAGATCGAGAAGGGCGACGGCGCGAGTGTGATCGGCTCCCCGCTGCCGAACCAGCGGCTGTACCTGCTCGACCCCTCCGGAAGGCCGGTCCCGATCGGGGTTCCCGGCGAGATCCACGTGTCCGGGCCCGCGGTAGGGCTCGGCTACCACGGGCGTGAGGAGCTCACCGGCCAACGGTTCGTGCCGGACCCGTTCGTTCCGGGTGAGACGATGTACCGCACGGGCGACCTCGCCCGCCGGCGCCCCGACGGCGAACTGGAATACCTCGGCCGCGCCGACGGACAGGTGAAGGTGCGCGGGTTCCGCATCGAGCCGGGCGAGATCGAGTCCGAGCTGCGGGCACATCCGAACGTCCACTCCGCCTGCGTGATCGTGCGGTCGGGCGCGCTGATGGCCTATGTGACACCGGACGGCGAGCGCGTGCCGGAGGCGGAGCTGTACCTCCACCTGCGGGAGCGGCTGCCAGCGCACATGGTGCCCGCGGCTGTCGGCTGGGTCGACGCGGTGCCGATGACGCCGAACGGCAAGATCGACCACGCCGCGCTGCCCGAGCTGCGGGTCGTCGGCCAGGCGGAGCCGAAGGTCGCGCCGCGGACCGAGCTCGAACGCCAGGTGATGGACATCGTCGCTGCGCAGCTCGGGCTGGAGGACTTCGGCGTGCTGACCGATCTCGGCCACCTCGGCCTGCACTCCGTGCTCGCGATGCGGTTGTCCGCTCAGCTGAAGGCGGCGTTCAGGGCCGACGTCCCGGTGAGCCTCCTGCTGGTGAACCCGACCGTCGAACGGATCGCGCAGGCGGTGGCGGGTGACTGACGAGGAGTGGCGGGACACCGTCCGCGAGTTCGCCGAGCAGCGGATCCGGCACCTGTCCGCGGAGATGGACAGGACGGCGCGGCTGGACGCGGCGCTGCGCGAGGAGCTGTTCGCGGCCGGCCTCATGGCGATCGAGATTCCGCGCGCCTACGGCGGCAGGGGCGGAAACCTCTTCGACGTGATGGTCGGCATCGAGGAGGTGGCGCGGGTCGATCCCGGTGTCGCGGTGACGGTCGACGTGCACAATGCGTTGATCGTCAGCACGATCCTCAGGCTGGGCAACGGTGATCTCAAACGTCGTTTCCTGCCCGCGCTCGCCCGTGGCTCGATCGGCGCGTTCGCCCTGTCCGAGGAACAGGCGGGCAGCGACGCGCTCAACCTGAAGACCGTCGCCGAGCCGGTGGCGGGTGGGTTCCTGTTGCGGGGCCGCAAGAAGTGGACCAGCAGCGCGGTGCACGCCGACCTGTTCCTGGTGTTCGCCGCGTCGCCGGACGGCAGGGAGGCCTCCGCGTTCCTCGTCGACCGCGGCGCGCCGGGGCTCACCGTCGCCGAACCGACCGACCAGCTCGGCGTGCGGGCCGCGGCGACGGCAGAGCTCACCCTGGACGGCGTTCTGGTGCGTGCCGTGGACGCCGTCGGCGGCGTGGGTGCCGGCCGGTCGGTGGCCTTGGAGGCGCTGGACATCGGCAGGCTCGGCATCGCGGCCCAGATGGTGGGGCTCGCGCAGGGCGCGCTCGAACTGAGCCTGCGGCACGCCGCACACCGCGAGCAGTTCGGCAGCCGGATCAACACCTTCCAGGGCGTGCAGTTCCCGATCGCCTCGGTGGCGACGCGCGTGCAGGCGGCGCGGGCGTTGACCTACGACGCCGTGCGAGCCGTCGAGCAGGGCTGCTCACCGGTGGAGCGACTGCGGATGTCCGCGATGGCCAAGCTGTTCGCGGCCGAGGTCGCCGAACACGCCGCGGGCGTCGCCGTCGAAGTGCACGGCGGCACCGGGTACGACCGGGCTCATCCGGTGGAGAAGCTCTTCCGCGACGCCAAGGCCGGCAAGATCTACGAGGGCACGGTGAACATCTTGTTGCGCACCATCTTCCCGACGCTGGCCGGCTCGCCGAGCGTGAACGTCGCCGTGCCGGTCGGGACGGGGTGACCAGTGCGCCCCCAGGTGTTCTGCTTTCCCTACGCCGGTGGGTCCGCGCGGGCGTACGTGTCGCTGCGGCAGGCGCTCCGCGAGGTGGCCGACCTCCACCTGATCGAGCTGCCGGGACGCGGCGGCCGGATCCGCGACCGGCCGACAGACCGGCTGGCGCCGCTGCTGGACGACCTGGTTCCTGCGCTGCTGCCACACCTCGACCAGCCGATCGTCCTCTTCGGACACAGCCTGGGCGCGGTGCTCGCGTTCGAGATCGCACGGCTGCTGCGGCGACGCCACGGCACGGTGCCGGCGCGACTGATCGTCTCTGGGCACCGCGCGCCGCATCTTCCGTTGCGGGAGGCGGAGATCCACCACCTGTCCGACGACGCGTTCGTCGCCAGGCTGCGTGAGTTGAACGGCACACCGGAGGAGGTGTTGCGCAACGAGGACCTCATGCGGATGCTGCTGCCCGCGTTGCGCGCCGACTTCACCGTCTCCGAGCGCTATCGGTTCTCGCCGGACGACCCGCTCGACTGCCCGATCTCGGTGTACGGCGGGACGAAGGACCCGGACATCCCGGTCACGGACCTGCACGCGTGGTCCTGGCACACGACGCGGCGGTGCCGGGTCGACCTGTTCACCGGTGACCACTTCTTCCTGCACACCCAGGAGGCCGCACTGATCAAGGCGCTGTGCCGCGACCTGCGCTCACCCGAAGCCGCTCCCTCCGCCAGGGCGGGGCGGAGCCGGGCCCGGATGGGATAGGGCGGCGACAGCTTGGTGGTCCGTACCAGGCCGTGTCCTGCAAGTCCGTTCGACTGTCGCGGACGAGACCTGCACGACACGGCTTGGACCACGTCTCATGCAGGGCATCGTCAGATCGCGCCGACCTGCGCAAACCGCGGTGGCGGTTCGCCGCCTGGCTGTTCGGAACGCCTGCAAGTGCTGAGCCTCTTCCATCCTGATCTTGCTGGTCACAAGATCAGATCAATCTGACCGGCAGCGGCAAACGCAGCTTCACGTGTTGTTCTGTACCGCGACGATCACGTTGTCCAATCGCACCCTCGACCACGTCGCACGCACATCCGCCGTCACCGTGCCGCGATGGGGGCCCGCCGGCGCCGCGTCACCCCCCGGCAGCCAGGCCCTGCTGGTACTCGTGGCACAGCTCGCGGCCTCGGTCTCCCACTACGCGCTGCTGTACGGCACCGTGATCCGCGTCGACCGAGTCCGCCACCAAAAGCCGCACTACTGCAGGAAAACCGCCACCACGGCATCACCCCGCAAGTGCTGACCGACCCCTGCGGCCGGCTGTCCTGGGTCTCGGACGGACCGCCCGCCGCCCGCCAGCACGCAGTCTTCGACACCTGCCGCGACGCAGACCTGTCACTACTGGCCGATCGCGGCATGGCCACACTCAAGAACTGGCGCGTCCTCACCCGAGTCCGCGGGCCAGACCACCCGGCAGAACACTGTTAGGGGTCCGTACCGAAGTCGCGTTCGACTATCGCGAACACGGACTTCGACACAGGCCACCGGACCTCCACCATCCGGCCGTGCCGGACATGACCCGGCAACCACCGCTTGGCCCCCTGCGATCCCGATGACGAAGCAGAAACCTTGCGGTGCGAGCCATGAGAATGCCTTCGTGCGCAAGGGGAAGGAGGTCAGGAGTCGAGCCCCAGCACGTCGGAGAGCTCGCTGCGACCGGTGATCCGCAGCTTGCGGTACACCTGGGTCAGGTGCATCTCGACGGTGCGCCGGGTGACGAAGAGCGTGCTCGCGATCTCCTTGTTGGTCCGCCCGGTCACGGCGAGCCTCGCCACCTGGCGTTCGGTCGCCGTCAGCGACCCCACACCGTGCACCCGCCCGCGGGCCCTGCCCCCTGCCTCCCGCAACCTGCTCTCCAGCACGTTCGACAGCACCGTCGCACCTGCCTCGTCGGCCAGTGCGCAGGCCTGCTTGAGCCGGTGCCGCGCGTCGCGGGCCCGGCCGGCTCGGCTCAGCGCGCGGCCCAGTTCGCCGAGCGCCACGGCCAGGTCCAGCTGTGCGTCGCTGCCCTCGAGCACGTTGATGGACTCCATCAACAGGTCGAGTCCGGCGTTGCCGCCCGCCGTCTGGCCCATCGAACACAGCGCGACCCCCAGCCGGTGGGCCCGGCAACCCTGCCCGCGTGCCTCGGCCAGTTCCTCCTCGGCCAGCTCGCGTGCGGTGTCACGGTCACCCAGCGCCAGGAGCGCGCGGACCGCATGCACCCGCCACGGCACCGCGTACGGGCCGTGGTCTCCCCAGGAAGACAGCAAATCCCCGCAACGCAGGACGTCCGACAACCCGCCCACCGGGTCACCGAGCGCCTGCCGCAGCCGTCCCCTGCCGAGCAGTAACGTCACCCGGTGCCAGCGCGGTGGCAGGTCGGCGTCGAGCTGGGCGTCAGCCAGCAGGCGGCTGGCCGAGTCCAGCTCACCGCGTTCCAGCAGCGTGTCGACCAGTGGCCCGAGTGCCGCCTGCAACGGTGCCTGCCGGACCTCGCCGTCCAGCGTGTCCAGCACCTTGAGCGCGGCGTTCGCGTCGGCCGCCGCGTCGGTCGCGTTGCCCAGCCGCAGCAGCACCTCGGCCCGCAGGCTGAGCGCGAGCACCTCCTGCACCGGGCTCTGTCGTTTCGCCGACACCCATTCCGTGGTGTACGGCAGGATTCGGTGATGCTGCCCGGTGGCGAGCACCGCGCGTGCGGTCATCAGCCACGCCAGCGGTAACCCCGGCGATCCGGTCGGGGCCAGTAACCGCCACGCCTCACCAGGCTCCACGTCACAGGCCGTGGCGCCGGTCAGCGTCGCCGCGATGCGTTCCGCGCTCTCGGTGTGCCTGCTCATCCGTAACCGGCGCGTCGCCCGCAGGGCCGCCGTGTGCAGTCCGGGGTCGTCGATCGCGGTGGTGACCAGCTGCAGTTCGATCCGGGCCCGCAGGGTCTCGTCGGAGGACGTCGCGGACGCCGCGTCCTCGAGCAGGGCGACAGCTTCCTCCGCGCGTCCGAGTGAGTGCAGTGCCTGCGCCCGCTCGATCGCGACGGCGGCTCGCTGCCGCACGTCGACCGTCAGCCGGTGCGCCTCGGCGAGGTGTTCGACCGCCTGGTTCGGCGCGAGGTCGAGCTCGGCATGACCGAGCTGGTGCACGACCTCCACCCTGGCCTCGTCCGGCAGCTGACGGACGAGCAGCTGCCGCAGCACCGTCAGCTGTGCCGCGGCGGTCGCCGTGTCGCGCAGGTGGCGCACGACGTCGATCAGCAGCCGGGTGGTGAACGGCGACTCCACGGCGTCGGAGGCCAGCAGGAACGACACCATGTCGTACAGCGAGGCTCCCGACCGTTGCAGCTGCTCGGCCGCGACCAACTGCAGCAGCGGAAGTTCGATCGGCGGGATGGCGTTGCGCACCGCGGCGCCGACGACGGGATGCTGGAAAGCCACCGTCTCTCCTGCCCGTAGCAGGCCGAGATCCGTCATCGCCGTGACCGCGTGCGCGGCGTCGATCGACGACACCCCGGCGACCTCGCTGATCAGCGCGAGCCTGGCGTGGTCACCGAGCACCGCGACGGCCTGCGCCACCGGCAGACACGCCGGCACGGCGTGCGGCAGCCTGCCCAGCAGCCACGGGTAGATGCTCGGTGGCACCACGTCGGTGACCGACACCGGGAGGCCCTGGTACCAGGTCAGCGCTTCCAGCACCTCGCCGACCAGGAACGGGTTACGGCCACACCACCACGCCAGGGCGGCGGACAGCTCCGTCGGCACGCGCCCCAGTGCCCGGGTGACCAGATCTCGCACCGCCGCCTCGGTGAGCGGGCCCAGCCTGACCCGTGATGTCGAGCTGTGCGACCGCAGCGTCTCTTCCAGCAGCACCGGGTCGGGACCGTTGCTGCCGCTGAGCTTGGAGCAGAGGATGGCGACCGGTCGCCCGGTCGTGCGACGGCTGAGGAAAGCCAGGCAGTGCAACGAGGACAGGTCACACCAGTGCAGGTCGTCGATCATGAGCAGCACCGGCGAGTGGCTGGCCGCGGCCAGCACGGACCGGTGCACGTCACGACAGACCGTCTGCAGGTCTTCCTGGTCGTAGGTGAATTCCTCCGGCCGACCGCACAGCCTGCGGACCAGGTTGAGCTCCTGGCTCGACTCGTACCGGCTGGCGCTGGTCGAGAACACGACGAAGCCGCGGCGTTCCGCCAAACCCGCCACGGCTCTCAGGAGCGTGGTCTTGCCCGTGCCCGCACCACCTTCGACGAACAGCACCGCGTCGTGCCCCTGCGCGACGAAGTCGAGACGCTGCTCCAGTCCGGACAGGTCGGGTGGTGCGGGCAGGTCGAGACTGTCTACTGTGGAACGGGCAAAGGGGAGTCTGACCCCGAGCGGTGTCGATTCGATGTCAAAGCTCATCAACGGCCCCCCGATGCGCTGTGGTGTGCGCGCCCTCTTGCTTGACTGATTTCCCTTGCCGCCACACGTGCGAGATCAGCTCTGGCCGCGCCAGCACGGAAATGTCGGCGATCGGGTTGGCAGTGAGCGCGATGATGTCCGCGTCGTACCCCTCCGCGAGCACGCCGGTCTTCGGCGCCTGCGGGCCCAGGGTGAGTGGTGCGGCCGCGGTTCCCGCCTCGATGGCCTCCAGCGGGGTCATCCCCGCGGCGACGAGGTGTCCGAACTCCGCGCCGTTGCGGCCGAAGGACAGGGGAGTGCCGGGCACGCTGAGTCCGAGGTCGGAGCCCGCGGCCATTGGCACGCCCGCGGACAGTGCGACCCGCATGCTCGTCAGGTGTTCCTCCGCCAGCCGCGCCACCTTGGGCCGCCAGTGCGGCGGCATCATGGTGAGGTTCGCGTGCAGCGCGGCGAAGATCGTACGCGTCGGCACCAGGATGGCGCCGCTCTCCTTGATGGCGGCCGCGGTCTCCTCGTCGATCTGGCTGCCGTGCTCGATCGTCGTGCAGCCGGCGGCGACGGCGGCCAGCACGCCTTTCTTGCCGTGGCAGTGGGCGGCGACCGCGCGGTCCGCGCGGCCGGCCTCCTCGACGATCGCGCGGAGCTCAGCGTCGCTGAACTGCCGGTGGTACGGATCGTCCAGTTCGGACACGACGCCGCCAGAGGTGCACACCTTGATCACGCGTGCGCCCTCGCGCAGCTGCAGCCGCGTCGCCTTCAGACACTCGTCGACGCCGTCGGCGAGGATCTGCATCCCGTTGGCACGGCATGGATCGCTGACGGACTGGTAGGGCAGCCGGTGCGCGTCGGAGTGACCGCCGGTCTGGCTGATCACCTTGTTGGCGCTGTAGATCGACGGCCCGAGGGCCGTGCCCTCGGCGACCGCGGCGGCGAGGTGCACGCCGTAGCCACCGAGGTCGCGAACGCTGGTGAAACCGGACCGCAGCAACGTTTCGGCGTCCTTCACCGCTCGCGCCGTCGCGAGCGGTGCCGGGGTGAGCATCATCTCCTGGGTGCTCGCACCTTCGCGCACGCCGGCGAAGTGCACGTGACAGTCCCACAGTCCTGGCATGACAACGGGAACGGAGACGTTCGGACGCTCCCCCTCCGGTGCGCTGTCACGCGGGCCCGCATAGGAGATGCGGTGGCCGTCGACGATGACGGTCGCGTCGGACAAGGGTGCTCCCCTGCCTGGAATCATCAGCTCCGCGTTGATGCGGTACACGCAATTCCTCCCGGATGATCGTCAGCGTGGCTTGCGCGCCAACATGGCCCCGTTGGCCCCGGCCGCCTCGAAGCCGACGTGCTCGATGTCGGTGAAGCCGACCTCGGTCAGCCAGCTCTTGTACTCGTTCCTCGTGTAGTTGGCGCCGCCGGTGGTCTCGACCAGCATGTTGAGGCTCAGCAGTGCGCCTTCCAGTGGCCCGTCCCTGTCGTCGGAGATGAACTGCTCGCAGATCACGACCATGCCGCCGGGCTCGATGGCGTCGTACACCTTGCGCAGCAGGACGACGTTGAACTTGGGATCCCAGTCGTGCAGCACCGTCGACAGCAGCGCGACGTCGTGCCCGCCAGGAAGCTGTTCATCGGTCAGGAAGTTGCCTGGCGCGGCGGAGATGCGGTCCGCCATGCCTGCCTCACGGGCTGCCTGCTCGATCATCGGGCACACCGACGGCAGGTCGTACACCGACGTGTGGAGCTGTTCGTTCACCTTGCAGAGCTCGATGCAGTAGATGCCGCTGCCGCCACCGACGTCCAGCAGCCTCCTGGCGCCGGAGAGATCGACGGCCCTGGCCAGGGTGGCCGCGGTGTGGGCGGAGAGCGACCGCATCGCCGAGTAGAACAGCTCGGCCTCTTCTGGCGAGATACCCTCGAACGGGGTGGCCTGCGTCGTCGGGTCCCAGCCGACCGGCGCGTTGGTGCGCAACGCGTCCGTCAGCCGATTCCACGAGTGGTAGGCGCGAACGTCCTTGAGCTTCACGTAGTCGCCGAAATAGTGTTGCTTGCCGATGACGAGGAACTCCTCGGTCATGGCGGAGTTCCGGACCCACTCGCCGTCCGACTCGAGCAGTTCCATCGCGATGCAGACGGTCAGCAGCATCCCGGCGGGTCGATCCGCGAGGCCGAGGTCACGGCAGATCTGCGCCTTCGTCGCGGTCACGACCTTGGACAGATAGTTGAAGAGGCCGAGGTCCACGGCCGCCGCCAGTGCCTTTGTCATCCCGAAACCGCTCGCGATTCTCATGAGCGGCATCGGCGTGACCACATCCGTATTCGCAACCACGTCATTTCCCCTTGGTGGTGAAGACGAAAAGTTGAGTGAATTTCCGGAACCGACGCAAAGAACTGCGCAAACCGACATGACTGACGGTCAGTCATCACTCTAACTCAGGCCGGTCTCGTTGGGAACCTCCGTATCAACTGGTCACCGGTCGGGCAAAGCCTTGCGTGCACACTGTGTTAGTGAAGGACGGGGTGCGAGGACGTGTGGGTCAGGCGGGGCCGCTGAGCCGGGCCCGCATCATCAGTGCGGCGATGCGAGTGGTCGAACGGGACGGCGTCGAAGTGCTGACGATGCGGCGGCTGGCCGATGAGATCGGGACGGCGCCCATGTCGCTCTACCGGCACGTCGCTGACAAGCGCGAGGTGTTGATGGAGCTGCTCGACGTGGTCTCCCGGCGGATCACCGACCGTCCTCTGCCCGCGTCGCCGGACCCGCGCCGCCGGTTGATCGACACCGTCACCGAAGTCCACCAGGTGCTCGAGGCCAACCCCTGGGTGGTGCAGGCCGTGCTCGCGGTGGAAGAGCTGCCGCCGAGTGCCCTGCGCCTGTCGGAGCACATGTTCGCCGCGATGCGCGCGGCCGGGTTGGACGAGAGGACCGCGGCCTCCGCGCACACCGCCATCTGGCGCTACACCTGGGGGCACGTGTTCTTCGGGCATCTGGCGGCCGCCTCGGCTCGGAGCTACGGCCGGCAGGAGCCTGCCGGCCGGGCCGAGTACGAGGAGATGGCACACGTGATGCCCGCCATGTTGGAGCTGAAGAGTCAGGACAACTTCCGCGACGGCCTCAAGGCCATGATCGACGGCTTCTTCGCGCGCTGACCCCACCTGCTTGTTGGAAATGGGTTTCGTTTACACTTCCTTCGTGCGTATGCTGTACGCACGGTGTGAGCAGGGGAGGACTTCTGTTGTGACCACGACTGTTGATGTTTCACCTACTGTCGCGACGGCCGAGCCCGGTCAACGCGACACCGAAAGGCCGCGGGTCGTGGAACTCCTCGGCCCGGTACGGGGACGGCTCTACCTGGGCACCGCGATGGCGTTCGTGAGCTCCGTGCTCGGGCTGCTGCCCTACGTGGCGGTGGCCGAGATCGCGGCACTGTTGCTGACGGGTGGAGCGCGATCGGCGGTGGTGTGGTGGGTCGTCGTGGGCGTCGTCGGTGCCGCCGGGCGGCTCGGACTGCTGGTGAGTGGCAACTTCGTCACCCACTTCGCCGACGCCGACCTGCAACGGCATCTGCGCAGCAGGCTGGCCAGGCACATGGCCACCGTGCCGCTCGGGTGGTTCGGTGGCCGGGGCTCCGGTGAGCTCAAGAAGGTGATGGACGACGACATCGAGGACATGCACCACCTGGTGGCGCACGCGATGCTCGACGTCGCCAGCGCCATCGGGCTTCCGCTGGCCGCGATCGTCTACCTCGTCACCGTCGACTGGCGGATGACGCTGGTGACGCTCGCGTTGCTGCCGCTGGCCGTGCTGGCCATGAGGATCGCGCACCGCACCCTGCCGGCCAGGATGGCCCAGTTGATGGACGCGCAACGCAGGATCAACAACTCGACGATCGAGTACGTCGACGGGATCCAGGTCATCAAGGCGTACGGCCAGGACGGCAGCGCGTACCAGCGGTTCTCGTCCGTCGTGGACGAGTTCTGCGATGTGCTCGCGGCGTGGACGCGAGAAGCGGGCAAGGCGATGTTCGCCAACATGGCGCTGCTGTCCCCCGCGTCGGTGCTGGTGGTGGTGCTCGGCGCGGGAACGGGATTTGTGGCCGCCGGCTGGTTGCAGCCGGTCGACCTGCTGCCGTTCGTGCTGGTGGGTGTCGGGCTGCCCGCGCCTTTCATGACGCTGTTGCAGGGCACGCAGTCGTTGCGCAAAGCGCGTGTGGCCGCGCAGCACGTCACGGACGTGCTCGCCGAACCGCCGCTGCCCGCACCGGTGCGCCCGCAGGTGCCGGTCAGGTACGACGTGCGGTTCTCCGCGGTCAACTTCTCCTACGACGGCAAGAACGAGGTGCTGCGCGAGGTCAGCGCGTTGTGTCCACAAGGGACGGTGACGGCGATCGTCGGGCCGTCCGGGTCGGGCAAGACCACGATGACCCGGCTGATTCCTCGCTTCTTCGACGTGACCGGTGGCGCCATCGAGGTCGGTGGCGTCGACATCCGCGAGATCCCGCAGAACGAGCTGCTGCGGCTGGCCGCCGTGGTGTTCCAGGACGTCGTGCTGGTGCGCGACACCATCAGGGAGAACATCCGGCTCGGCAGGCCGGACGCGACGGACGCGGACGTCGAGGCCGCCGCGCGGGCCGCTCGAATGCACGACGTGATCGAGGCGATGCCAGAGGGTTACGACACCCTGGTGACCGGACGGGGCGGCGTGCTGTCCGGCGGTGAGCGCCAGCGGTTGACGATCGCCCGCGCGATCCTGCAGGACGCGCCGATCGTGCTGCTGGACGAGGCGACCGCCATGGTGGACCCGGAGAACGAGGTCGCCGTACAGGAAGCGCTGTCCGAGCTGACCAAGAACCGGACGCTTCTCGTGGTGGCACACCGGTTGCACACCATCGCGCACGCTGACCAGATCCTCGTGCTCGATGGCGGCCGGATTGTCGAGCACGGCACCCACGACGAGCTCATCGAACGCGACGGCAAGTACGCCCGGATGTGGTTCATCCAGCAGATGACGACGGAGGTCGCCCAGTGATCAAGCGTTTGCTGCCGATCTGGCCGCACGGCCGGACGTTGCGCATGCTCACCGCGAGGTACGTCTTCATCGGCGTACTGCAGGGCTGTCTGCTGGTGACGATCATCCCGTTGCTGCGGGCCGTGCTCGCCACCCCGCCGGATCTCGACACCGCGGTGAAATGGCTCGGCGTGGTCGCCGTGCTCGGTGTCGCCTACCTCGCCGGGGCGTGGTGGGCCAAGGCGCTCGGCTACAGCACCGCCAACAGGGTCATGCGGGACGTGCAGCACGACGTTGGGCGGCACCTGCGGCGACTGCCACTCGGCTGGTTCGTGGGCAATCCGTCCGGTCGGCTGGCGCGCGCGGTCGCGCAGTCGACGCCGTCGGCGGCGAGTGTCGTGTCGCACGTCTGGCCCGAGCTGGTGCAGTCGATCGCCACGCCCGCGACGGTGGTCGTCGGCGTGTTCTTCGTCGACTGGCGCATGGGCGTCGCGTTCCTGGTGACCGTGCCCGCCGCGATGATCGTGACCAGGTGGTCCGGCCCCGTGGTGCGGGAAACCCAGTCGATCATGGACGACGCGTCGGCGGAGGCGGCGGGGAGGGCGATCGAGTTCGCCCAGGCGCAGCCGGTCTTCCGCGCCACAGGGCGCGCGCTCGAGGGATTCGCGCCGATGGAACGGGCGCTGGACGAGCAGCGGCGTACCTTCCGCGCGGCGCTGACCAGGCTCACGGTGCCGCAGCTGGTGTACGTCGGCGTCGTGCAACTGGGCTTCACGATCGTGCTGATCACCGGCACCTGGCTCGCCCTTGGCGGTGAGCTGACGGTGGCCGACGTGGTGGCGCTGCTCGTACTGGCCACCCGGTTCGTGGAGCCGCTCGCCCAGGTCGGCAACCTCTTCGGCGCGATCCGGTCCGCCGACATCGCCGTCGATCGGGTGTCGGAGGTGCTCACCGCGTCCCCGCTGCCCGAACCGGGCACGTCGACGCCACCGGCCACGGCCGAGATCGAGTTCGACGACGTCACGTTCGCCTACGACGGACGGCCGGTGCTGCGCGGGCTCTCGCTGAGCGTCCCGGCCGGCGCGATGACCGCGCTCGTCGGACCGTCCGGCGCGGGCAAGACCACGCTCCTGCGGCTGATCGCGCGGTTCTGGGACGTCGACCGCGGCGCGGTGCGGATCGGCGGGACCGATGTGCGCGACCTGACCTCCGGCGATCTGATGGACCAGATGTCCATTGTCTTCCAGGACACCTACCTCTTCGACGGCACGATCGAGGAGAACGTGCGGCTCGCCGCACCGGACGCCATGGACGAGCAGATGCGGGAGGCGGTCACCGCAGCCCGGCTGGACGAGGTCGTGGAACGCCTGCCCGACGGCTGGCGGACATGGGTCGGCGAGGGTGGGCTGTCGCTGTCCGGCGGTGAGCGCCAGCGCGTCGCGATCGCCCGTGCCCTGTTGAAGGACACGCCGATTGTGCTGCTCGACGAGGTGACCGCGGCGCTCGACCCGGAGAACGAGACGGCGGTGGCAGCGGGCATGGGCGCACTCGCGGCGCGCGGCAAGACCATCGTCGTGATCGCGCACCGGCTCTCGACCATCGTCAACGCCGACCAGATCGCGGTGATCGACGCGGGCGCGGTGATCGAGCTCGGCACCCACGACGAGCTGATCGAACGACAGGGCCGGTACGCGGGCTTCTACGCCGAACGGTCCCGCGCGGCAGGCTGGCGCGTCACGTCGGGGCAGTCATGAGGATCGACAACGACGGGCCGTACGACCGGCATGACCTGGAATCGGTGTACCTGACGCACATGCGGGCCGCGCGGGAACACAGCTTCGCCGCGGTGGCGCGGCGCGCCACGGACCTGCGCACCGCGTGCTGGGCAGCGGCGCAGCTCGCGGAACAGCGCGCGCCTCACTCGCGCATGCAGGCGCTCGCCTGGGCGCGCCGGTGCTGCCAGGCCTACGCGAAGTACCGCGCGGCGATCCTCCCGGAGTGGGTCCTCTCGATGGCCGCGTTCTCGGGCTTCGCATTGCCCATCGACGAGGCGCTGCCGGAGCACCAGGACCCGCTGTTCGTCACGGTGCGGCGGGTCCGGCGTCAATGGGCCGAGTTACCAGAGTCGAGCTTCGGGTGAACGGAGCATCGAGGCGGGACACGTTCCGGCTGCTCGGGATGCTGCAGGCCGGCCAGTACCTGCCGATCAACTTCATCTACATGGCGCTCGTGGTGATCCTGCGCGACCGCGGCGCGTCGCTGAGCCAGATCGCGCTCGTCAGCTCGGTCGGCCTGCTGTTCTCGGTCAAGTTCCTCTGGGCTCCGCTGCTCGACCGGTTCGGCGGGCGCCGGGGTCACTTCCGCTCGTGGCTACTGGTGCTGCAGCCGTTGATGGCCGCGATGCTGATCGCGTTGCTGCCATTGGACCCGGTCGGCGACTACGGCCTGGTGATGGTCGTCGTGCTGATCGTGGTGCAGGCCTCGGCCATGCAGGACGTGGCGGCCGACGCGCTCGCCGTCCGCGCGCTGGAACCGCAGGACCGGGGCGTGGGCAGCGGCGTGCGGTTCGCCGGGGGATATGTCGGTCACATGCTGGGCGGCGGCGCGGTGCTGTTCGTGTACTCCCAGTGGGGCTGGCGCGCGGCCGTCGTGTCGCTCGCCGTGCTCACCGCCATCCCGCTGTGGCCGCTCGCCCGGTACCGCGAACCGGAGTACGCCGACATCGGCGAGCGCCCCGGTTTCCGGGCGGTGGTGACCGTGTTCAAGGTGCCGGGCGTGGTTCGTTGGACCCTGTTCCTGCTGCCGCTGAGCTGGATCGGTGTTACCGGCGGATACGCGTTGGTGACGCCGATGCTCGTCGACGCGGGCTGGTCGGCTGATCGCGTCGGGTTGATCGTGGGCATCGCCGTCAGCTCGGTCGGCGGGCTGGCCGCACTCGGTGCGGGGTTGCTGGTCAAGCGCCTCGGCCGCAGGCGCGTGCTCGCGTTGTCCTGCGGGGCACAGGGCCTGGCGCTGCTGGGGTTCAGCCCGATGGCTCTTGGCCACGCGCCGTTCCTCGGGACGACCGTCGCGTTGTGCTCGTTCGGTGCCGTGTACGCCGCCGGGTCAGTGGCCATCAACGCGATCACGATGGACTTCACCCGGCCCGCGACGGCCGCGAGCGACTTCACCGTCTTGGCGAGTGTCGGCACGTTCGTGTCGCTGGTAGGGGGCGCGCTGGCCGTTGCACTCGCCGGCCACGTGGGCTACCTGGCCGTCTTAATCGTCGCGACCATGTCCGTCATGGCGGCGGCTGTCGTGAACGCACGGTTGAAGGATCCTCCGGTGGTCATGCCGCAGGTAGTGCAGGACAATGTGCCGGTGGCGGATGCCTGACCGAGTTCGGCAATTCGCCACACCTCGAACCCGATGCGGCGACCAAATGGCGCATACTGGGGCGCGGCAGCACCGGTAGGCGTGAGGATGAGGATGACGGCAGCGCGGAACACAGCGGACAAACGCGGCCTGCTCTTGGACGCGGCGGAACGGATCATCGTCAACAAAGGACTGTCCTCTCTGACGGTCGACGACGTGACAGTGGCCGCCGGGGTCGCGAAGGGAACGTTCTACCTGTACTTCCAGTCAAAGTCTCACATCATCGCCGCGCTGCAGGAACGCGTGGTGGAGCGGTTGATAGCGCAGCAGGAACTCCTGCTGTCCCGGATGCCTGAGGACGACTGGATCGGCAGGCTGGAGACGTGGATCGTGGAGATGATCAACGCCTACATGATCAACACGCATCTGCACGACGCGTTGTTCGCACACGCGCCAGGCGACAAGGACGTGCAGACCGGCGTCTCGGCGGCGAACCGTCACCTGCTGACGCTGTCGACGCTGCTGAGTGGTGGTCGTGACGCCGGCGTTTTCTCCATCGACAGACCGAAGATCAACGCGGTGCTGTTGTACGGCGCGCTCCACGGCATGCTCGACTACGTCGTGCACCACGACCAGACCATCCCGCAGGACACGGTGATCGAGGAGGCGTGCGAGTTCGGCCGCAAGCTGGTCGGAGCACACTAGCCTCGATCGATCATGCAATGTGACGCAGATCTGACCTGAGCATGGAGGAAATGCCTGTCCTGTAAGGGCAAATTGGGCTTGCGACGGTCCGAAAATCCCTGAACGTAAAGACACTTCCTTGGTGCAGGACAGCAAGCAGTCACGGGGATCTCGCCCTGGACGGGTGGCGCGAGCTGGGCGAACGCCTGCGCGCTGAGGTCCAGCTGGCCGGGACGGCACGGTGCCGGGCAGAGGTTGGTGATCCGCACGGTGATGCTCTTGCCGTTGGCCTTCACCAGCACGTGCGCGCCGCACGCGGCGGAGTTCTCGTAGTCCGCCACGTTCATCGCGGCGGTCAGCGGGTCGGGGCCCGGGTCGTACGAGCAGGCGGCGCCGTGCTCGTGGCTGTGGTCGCGGTCGGGGTGCTCGTGGGCGCGGTGCTCGCGCCGGCGGCGGCCACGGGGGCACCCGCGACGCCCGGCCGGTCGCGCAGCACCACCACGCCGAGGATCGCCACGAGCGCCACCAGGACGAACAGGACGGGACCGGTGCGTCTCACCGCCGAACCATAGTGCGCTGCACGGCGATGAACACCAGCAGAAGGACACCGATGACGATTTTCGTCCACCACGAGCTGAGCGTGCCCTGGAACGAGATCAGCGTCTGGATCGTGCCGAGCACCAGCACCCCGACGACCCCGCCGAGCACGTACCCGACGCCCCCCGCCAGCAGCGTTCCGCCGATCACGACGGCCGCGATGGCGTCGAGCTCCATGCCGACGGCGTGCAGGCCGTAGCCCGACAGCATGTACAGGCTGAACAGCAGCCCGGCCAGCGCCGAGCAGAACCCGCTGATCACGTAGACGCCGACCTTGGTGCGCGCGGTCGGCAGCCCCATCAGCAGCGCGGACGACTCGTTGCCGCCGACCGCGTAGACCGTGCGGCCGAAGCGCGTGCGGTGCAGGACGTACACCGCGGCGACGACGACCAGCAGCGCGATCACGACGTTGTAGGTGATGGTGACGCCACCGGGCAGCTCGATCGCGGCCGTGGCGACGTCGCGGAACGTGCTGTTCTTGATCGACACCGACTCGACGCTGATCAGGAAGCACAGGCCGCGGGCGAAGAACATGCCGGCGAGCGTGACGATGAACGGCTGGATGTCGAACCGGTGGATCACGATCCCCATCAGCAGCCCGAGCGTCGAGCCGATCAGCAGCACCGCCAGCACGACCAGCGGCGCGGGCCAGCCCGCCCGCAGACCCGCGGCGGTGACCATCGTGGAGAGCGCGACCACCGAACCGACGGACAGGTCGATGCCGCCGCTGAGGATCACGAACGTCATGCCGGCGGCGAGCACGATGAGGAACGCGTTGTCGATGAACAGGTTCGCGATCACCTGACCGGACGCGAAGCCGTCGTAGCGCGCCGAGCCGACGCCGAAGGCGAGGACGAACAGCACGACGGTCGCGATGACGGGCAGGAACCGCGACGGCACCCGCTGGGAGAGAGCGGTCATGACGAGACGGCCACCTTCCGGAAGCTCAGTGCCGCACGGGCCTTGGGCGCCTGCACCAGGCACACGGCGATGACGACGACGGCCTTGAACACCAGCGTCACCTCCGGCGCGACGCCGATCGTGTAGACGGTGGTGGTGAGGGTCTGGATGATCAGGGCACCGAGCAGCGTGCCGGTGAGCGAGTACCGCCCGCCGGCCAGCGACGTGCCACCGATGACGACGGCGAGGATCGCGTCCATCTCGATCCACAGCCCGGCGTTGTTGGCGTCGGCGGCGCTGACGTTCGAGCTGATCATCAACCCGGCGATGCCCGCGCACACAGCGGCGAACACGTAGACGGTCCAGATGATCGTGCGCGACCGCACCCCGGCCAGCCGCGACGCCTCGGGGTTCACCCCGACCGCCTCGATGAGCATGCCGAGCGCGGTCCGCCGCGTCACGAACGCCACCACGCCCAGCACGGCCAGTGCGATCAGGATGGACGTCGGCAGCACCACGAACCCGGCGCCCACCTGCCGGTAGGCGGTGTTGTTGACCGTGACGATCTGACCTTCGGTCACCAGCATGGCGACACCGCGGCCCGCCGTCATCAGCACCAGCGTGGCGATGATCGGCTGGATGCCGAGCCCCGCGACGAGGAACCCGTTCCAGAGACCCAGGACGGCGCAGAGCACCAGCGCGATCGCCATGCCGGCGAACGCCGTGCCCGCGTCACCGGACGTTCCGATGTGGACGCACGTGACGGCCCCGGCGATCGCCGCCACCGCACCGACCGAGAGGTCGATGCCGCGGGTGGCGATCACCAGCGTCATGCCGAGGGCGATCAGCAGCGTCGGCGCGCCGTTCTTGAGGACGTCGACCAGGCCGCCGTAGAGGTGACCGTCCTGCATGCGCAGCGAGAAGAACGACGGTGTGACCACGAGGTTGAGCAGCAGCAGGGCCACCAGCGCTATGAGCGGCCAGATGAGCCGGTTCTTCACGGGGCCACCTCCTTCGGCACGGTGTGGTGATGTGCGGGGGTGGCACGGCCGGCGCGAGTGACCGGTCCGGTGTGCCGATGCGGGGCGTGGCGCGGCTGCCGTGGGATGGCTGCCGACCTGTTCGCGCCCGCTGGAACAGCGTGAACGGCACGGTTGTTCACGACACCACCTTCTCCGGTGCGGCCCCGCCCGCGATGAGCTCGACCACCTCGTCCACGCCGGTCGCCGAGCCGTCGAGCTCGGCGATCTTGCGCCGGTCGCGCAGCACGACGATCCGGTCCGCGATGCGCACGACCTCCTCCAGCTCCGCCGAGATGAACAGCACGGCGGTGCCCTCGGCTGCCAGCGTCGTGACCAGCTGCTGGATCTGGGCCTTGGCGCCGATGTCGATGCCCCTGGTCGGCTCGTCCAGGATCAGCAGCCTCGGTTCGGTGACGAGCCAGCGCGCCAGCAGGACCTTCTGCTGGTTGCCGCCGGACAACGTGCGCACCAGGGCGTCCGGGTTGGCGGGGCGGATGTCCAGCGCCTTCAGGTACTTCTCGACCAGCTGGTCCTTCGTCCTGCGCGGCAGCGGGCGCGTCCAGCCCCGTGCCGCCTGCATGGCGAGCACCAGGTTGTCGCGGATCGAGAGGTCCGCGACCAGGCCCTCGCCCTTGCGGTCCTCCGAGCTGAACGCGATGCCGGCCGCGATCGCCGATCGTGGGCCTCGCAGGCGCAACGGTTTGCCGTCCACGAGCAGCCTGCCGGAGTCCGCGCGGTCGGCGCCGAAGAGCAGCCGGGCGAGCTCGGTGCGGCCGGACCCGAGGAGGCCGGCCAGGCCGACGACCTCGCCCGCCCTGATCTCGAGGTCGAACGGCTCGATCGCGCCGCGTCGGCCGAGGTCGGAGGCCTGCAGCAGCACGGGCCCGTCGACGCGGTGCTTCTCCGCCGCGTCCTCGATCGCCTCCAGCGCGCCGAGGTCGCGGCCGATCATCTGCGCGATGAGCGTGCGGCGGTCGACGTCCGCGGTGAGGTGCTCGCCGACGAGGGCTCCGTTGCGCAGCACCGTCATCCGGTCGGAGATCTCGTAGACCTGGTCGAGGAAGTGCGACACGAACAGGATCGCGACGCCTTCGTCGCGCAGCACGCGCATGATCCGGAACAACTCGGCGACCTCACCGGCGTCCAGGCTGGACGTCGGCTCGTCGAGCACCAGCACGCGGCAGTCGACCGCGATCGCACGGGCGATCGCGACCAGTTGCTGCACGGCGATGGGGTGTTCACCGAGGCTCGACGCCGGGTCGATGTGCACACCGATGCGCGCCAGCACCTCGGCGGCGCGCTTGCGCATCGCGGGGAAGTCGATGCCGCCGAACCTGCGCGGCTCGCGGCCCAGCAGGATGTTCTCCGCGACCGTGAGGTTCGCGCAGAGGTTGACCTCCTGGTACACGGTGCTGATCCCGGCGTGCTGGGCCTCGCCGGGGGACGAGAACGCCACGTCCTCGCCCGCCAGCGCGACCTGGCCGCTGTCGGGGCGGTGCACGCCGGTCAAGGTCTTGATCAGAGTGGACTTCCCGGCGCCGTTCTCGCCCATGAGGGCGTGCACCTCACCGGGGAACAGCCGGAAGTCGACGTCCTGCAACGCCTTCACGCCGGGGAACGCGAGGCTGATTCCCCGCATCTCGACGACGGGTGGCGGCGACTCGGTCATGGGCTCTGGCTTTCGTCGCTGGGCCGCCGGGCCCGTCACCGGATGCGCCGGGTGACGGGCCCTGCGGGTCTTGGGCGGGTGGCCTCGGCCACCCGGTCTTTCCTCCTGCGGCAGCGGAGCTCAGTACTGGCGCTGCGGGAGCGCGGCCTTGGCCTGCTCCTGGGTGAACGTGCCCTCCTCGGTCACGACCCGTGCCGGCACGTTCTCGCCCGCCACGACCTTCTTCGCGAGGTCCATCAACTGCTTGCCCAGCAACGGGTTGCACTCGACGATGAAGTTGACCTCGCCGTTGGCCAGCGCCGTCATGCCGTCCTTCACCGCGTCCACGGTGATGATCTTGATGTCCTTGCCGGGCACCTTGCCCGCGGCCTTGATCGCCTCGATGGCGCCGAGGCCCATGTCGTCGTTGTGCGCGTAGACGACGTCGATCTTCGGCTGGGACTTGAGGAACGCCTCCATGACCTGCTTGCCTCCGGACCGCGTGAAGTCACCGGTCTGCGACGCGACGACCTTGATGTCCGGCTTGGAGGCGATCTTCTCCTCGAAGCCCTTCTTGCGGTCGATCGCGGGCGCGGCGCCGGTGGTTCCCTGCAGCTCCACCACGTTCGCGGGACCGGTCACGTTGGCGACCAGCCAGTCGCCGGCCTTGCGGCCCTCCTCGACGAAGTCCGAGCCGAGGAACGTCTTGTAGAGCGAGGTGTCGTCCGAGTCGATCGAACGGTCGGTGAGGATCACCGGGATGTTGGCGCGCTTGGCCTCCAGCAGCACGGTGTCCCAGCCCGTCTCCACCACCGGGCTGAACGCGATCACCGACACCTTCTGCTGGATGTAGGAGCGGATCGCCTTGATCTGGTTCTCCTGCTTCTGCTGCGCGTCGGAGAACTTCAGGTCGACCCCGGCGGCCTTCGCCTCGTCCTGGATCGACTTGGTGTTGGCGGTGCGCCAGCCGCTCTCGGCGCCCACCTGGGCGAAGCCCATCGTGATGGTGCTGCCGGAAGAGCCGGTGGTGCCCCCACCACCTCCCGAGCCACAGGCGGTGAGC
This sequence comes from Lentzea sp., assembly GCF_035525475.1. Taxonomy (GTDB): domain Bacteria; phylum Actinomycetota; class Actinomycetes; order Mycobacteriales; family Pseudonocardiaceae; genus Lentzea. Next base: position 32,108 of record NZ_DATLEC010000040.1, read on the forward strand.
GCGCTCAGCAGGACCACGCTGGCGACTGTCGTGATCTTCTTCAGCACTGGGATTCCTCCGGGGTGACGACGGTGTCGCGGAGCTCGACCGCGTGTCCGCGGTTGCAGGCTGCCAAGAGTGAACGTTCACAACTACGACGTCAAGACCTTGCCCGTAACGAAGTCGCAGTCCTATGTTAACGCTCACTTCCGAGCGGGGGAGGAAACCCGTGCACCGCAAGCACGCCCTGTTGTGCGCCGCGCTCGCGGCGAGTCTGCTGGTCGCCGTTCCCGGGTCCGGGGCGGCCGCTGAAACCGACTACACGCTCAAGGTCGACGCCACGCGGAAAGGCCCGTCGATCGACGACTCCATGTACGGCGTGTTCTTCGAGGACATCAACCGAGCCGCGGACGGTGGCCTGTACGCGGAACTCGTGCAGAACCGCTCGTTCGAGTACGACCCGGCGGACAACGCCGGCTACAACGGACTGACGTCGTGGGCGCCGCACAGCGGCACGGTCGACGTCGCCGACGACAGCGGCCGGATGAACGAACGCAACCGCCGTTACCTGAAGCTCGGCCTGCCCGCCGGTGTCATCAACTCCGGCTACAACAGCGGGGTAGCCGTCACCGAGGGCCATCGCTACGACTTCTCCGTCTGGGCCCGCGCGGACCAGGGCGCGAACCTCACCGCCACCGTCACCGACCCCGCGGGGACCGCCCTGGGCGACCCGGTGAAGGCCGAGGTCCGCGGCGACGGCTGGGCCCGCTACACCGGCACGATCCGCGCGAAGAAGTCCTCGGCGACCGGACGGCTCCTGGTGACCGGCGGCGGCACCGGCACCCTCCGCCTCGACATGGTCTCCCTGATGCCGCAGGACACCTTCAAGGGCCACGGCCTGCGCCGCGACCTGGCCGAGAAGATCGCAGCCCTGAAGCCCGGCTTCGTCCGCTTCCCCGGCGGCTGCCTCGTGAACACCGGCAGCCACTACGGCTACGACGCGCCCGGCTACGAGCGTCGCCGCTCGTACCAGTGGAAGGACACCATCGGACCGGTCGAGCAGCGCGCCACGAACTGGAACTTCTGGGGCTACAACCAGTCCTACGGCCTCGGCTACTTCGAGTACTTCCAGTTCGCCGAGGACGTCGGCGCGATGCCGTTGCCCGTCGTGCCCGCCCTCGTCACCGGCTGCGGCCAGAACCGCGTCACGGACGACCCCGCGCTGCTCCAGCGCCACATCCAGGACACGCTCGACCTGGTCGAGTTCGCCAACGGTCCCGCCGACTCGGCGTGGGGCCGCAAGCGCGCGGAGATGGGCCACCCCAAGCCGTTCGAGCTCACCCACCTCGCCGTCGGCAACGAGGAGAACCTGCCGGACGAGTTCTTCGCGCGGTTCACCGAGTTCCGCAAGGCGATCAACGCGAAGTACCCGGACATCACCGTGGTCAGCAACTCCGGCCCGGACGACGCCGGCGGCGTGTTCGACCGGCTCTGGCAGCTCAACGGGCAGGCCGGCGTCAAGATGGTCGACGAGCACTACTACAACAGCCCGAGCTGGTTCCTGGAGAACAACAACCGCTACGACTCCTACGACCGCAACGGCCCCAAGGTGTTCCTCGGCGAGTACGCCTCGCAGGACAACAGGTTCTTCAACGCGCTGAGCGAGGCCTCGTTCATGACGGGCCTCGAACGCAACGCCGACGTCGTGAAGCTCGCCTCGTACGCGCCGCTGCTGTCCAACGAGGACTACGTCCAGTGGCGCCCGGACATGATCTGGTTCAACAACCACGCGTCGTGGGGCTCGGCGAGCTACGAGGTGCAGAAGCTCTTCATGAACAACGTCGGCGACCACGTCGTGCCGAGCACCGCCTCGGCCACGCCGTCGACCCTGGCACCGATCACCGGCGCCATCGGGCTCTCGACCTGGGCGACGGCCGCGACCTACGACGATGTGAACGTGACCAGCGCTTCCGGTCGGACGTTGTTCAGCGACGACTTCTCCGGCGGCGACGCCAGGTGGACCAAGTCCGGCCGTGGCGCGTGGAACGTGGTGAACGGCGCCTACGTGCAGTCCGACGCCACCGCCGAGGACACCCTCGTCACGGCGGGGGACAGGACCTGGCAGGACTACACGCTGAACGTCAAGGCCACCAAGCAGTCCGGCCGCGAGGGCTTCCTCGTCGCGTTCGGCGTGCAGGGCACCGGCAACCACTACTGGTGGAACCTCGGCGGCTGGAACAACACCCAGTCCGCGGTGGAGAAGGCGGTCGGAGGCGGCAAGAGCACGCTGATCTCCCACGGCACCACCATCGAGACCGGCCGCACCTACGACGTGCGGGTCGAGGTCCGCGGCCGCCACGTCGCGCTCTTCCTCGACGGCCAGAAGTGGGGTGAGTTCACCGATGACGAGCTCGCCGAGCCGTTCCGCCAGGTCGTCACCCGCGACCTCGCCACCGGCGAGCTCGTCGTGAAGGTCGTCAACGCCCAGGACAACGCCGCCCGCACCCGGATCGACCTCGGCGTCCCGGTGGCGTCGACGGCACGCGCGACCGTGCTGCAGGGCCGTCCCGACGACGTGAACACCGAGTTCACCCAGCCGATCCGCCCCCGCTCCGAACAGGTCCGGGTGGCGAGCAGCTTCACGCACACGTTCCCGCCGAACTCCGTGACCTTCCTCCGGATCAGGAGCCGCTCGTGATCGACCGACGATCCCTGCTGCGCACGGGCGGCGTCATCGCCGCCACCGGCGCGCTCGCGTCCGCCGCACCCCTCCCCGCCGGTGCCGCCGCCGAACCCGACCCCGCCCTGCCGGCCCGCAACCCGCTGGTCGAGCAGCGCGCCGACCCGTTCATCACGCCGCCGACCGACGGCATGTACTACCTGACCGGGTCCGTGCCCGAGTACGACCGGGTCGTCGTCCGCGGCGCGTCCACTCTGGACGGTCTGTCCTCCGCCAGGGAACGCACCATCTGGCGCCGGCCCGCGTCCGGCGTGATGGGCGGGTACATCTGGGCGCCGGAGCTGCACCGCGTCGACGGCAGGTGGTACGTCTACTTCGCCGCCGGCGACAAGGACGAACCGTTCCGGATCCGCACCTACGTGCTGGAGTCCGCCAACGCCGACCCGCGCGAGAGCGGGTGGGTGCTGCGCGGGCAGATGGTGACGGCGTGGGACACGTTCACACTGGACGCGACCACCTTCGCGCACCGCGGCAAGCGCTACTTCCTGTGGGCGCAGAGCGAACCCGGCATCGCCACCAACTCGAACCTCTACATCGCCGAGATGGCCTCACCGCTGGCCTTGAAGACCGCGCCGGTGCGCATCGCGACGCCCACGCTGCCGTGGGAGGTGCAGGGCTTCAAGGTCAACGAGGGGCCCGCGGTGCTGATCCGCAACGGCCGGGTGTTCGTGACGTTCTCGGCGAGCGCCACCGACGCCCGGTACTGCATGGGCCTGCTGACCGCCGATGAGAACGCGAACCTGCTCGACGCGCGGTCGTGGACCAAGTCGCCGAACCCCGTGTTCACCACGCACGCGCCGACGTCGCAGTACGGGCCGGGCCACAACTCGTTCACCACGGTGGGCTCCACGGACGTGCTCGTCTACCACGCCCGCGACTACCGCGACATCACCGGCGACCCGCTGTTCGACCCGAACCGGCACACCCGTGTGCAGAAGCTGCACTGGAACGCCGACGGCACGCCGTCGTTCGGTGTGCCCGTGGGGCGTGGCGGGCCGATCGTGCGGCTGTCGCCCTTGGACGCGCCGGCGTTGGTGGTGCGGCACTACGAGTACAGGTTGCGGGTCGACGGCAACGTCCGCGACGTGGCCGACTCGCAGTTCCGGTTCGCACCGGGGTTCCTCGGTTCCGGCACGGTCGCGCTGCAGTCGGTGAACTTCCCGGACCGGTACGTGCGAGTCGACTCCGACGTGATCCGCATCGACCCGTTCGAGGACGCGGACGCTTATGGTCGCGCGGCGAGTTTTGTCCGGGTGCCTGGACTCGCTGACCGCTCCGCGGTCTCGCTCCGTGTCGGTGCGGACACGTATCTCGCACATGACACCGGCCGCCTGGTCGTGTCCAGGCCGGGCGGCGACCGCGACGCGCGGCGACGTGCCACATTCCGTCTCGAATGAGTGGACAATGAGCACTGCATCGATGCCGACCTGGTGTTATCGCTAACATCACCGGTGCAGATCCAAGATCGGAGACCGCAGTGGAGAAGACGTCGCGTGACCCCGCGATGACCGATGTCGCACGGCTTGCCGGGGTGTCGCACCAGACGGTCTCGCGTGTGCTCAACAACCACCCGAACGTCCGCGAGCAGACCCGGCTGCGGGTGCAGGCGGCCATCAAGGAGCTGGACTACCGGCCCAACCGGGCCGCCCGCGCCCTCGTGACCGGCAAGACGCAGCTGATCGGCGTGGTGGCCCAGAACTCGACGCTGTACGGCCCGGCCTCGCTGCTGTCCGCCTTCGAGGAGGCCGCGGCGGAGGCCGGGTTCGCGGTCAGCGTCGGCAGGGTGAAGGTGCTCGACCGCGCCTCGATCTCCGCCGCGGTGGAACGGCACCGGGACCAGCGCGTGGCGGGCATCGTCGTGATCGCGCCGACCTCGTCGGCGGCCGACGCGCTGGCCGACGTGCCCGCGGGTGTGCCGCTCGTGACGGTGGACGGCGACCCGGACCGCCCGACGCCACTGGTCACCGTCGACCAGGCGGCGGGCGCCTACGACGCCACCATGCACCTCCTGCAGGCGGGCCACGAGACGGTCTGGCACGTGTCCGGCCCCGCCGACTGGTTCGACGCGGCGGGCAGGGCCCAGGGCTGGCGCCGCGCGCTCGAGGCGATGAACGCCGAGGTGCCGCCGGTCGTCACGGCGGACTGGAGTGCGGCGGCCGGCTACCGCGCGGGGCAGATGCTGGCGCGGATGCCCGAGGTCACGGCGGTGTTCTGCTCGAACGACCACCTCGCCCTGGGTCTGCTGCGGGCGATGAGCGAGCGCGGCAGGCGAGTGCCGCACGACCTCAGCGTCGTGGGCTTCGACGACGTGCCGGAGGCGGCGTACTTCATCCCCCCGCTCACGACCGTGCGCCCGGACTTCGCCGCGGTGGCACGGGAAACGCTCGGCCTGCTGTTGCAGCAGCTCAGCGGCGGAGCAGTGGCGGCACCGCGACGGGCCGTGGAGCCGATGCTGGTGCATCGGGCGAGCGTGGCGGCGCCGCCCCGGTAGGTCGTGCGGGACCGGGGTCGTGCCCCGGCGTGGCCCGGCGTGGCCCGCGCGCGGTTCCGTTGAGCGAGGGCACCGCCCGCCCGAACCGCCGGCACCTCCCGCGTGGCGTCCTGCCGTGGACGCCGCACGTGGGTTTGTCGTGCGCTCACCTCACTCATCATTTGGCGCTCTCGCAGGGAAATCACGATTCGCCGGGCACACCTTGACTCGCTGATTGTTAGCGATAACACTCAGGTCGTGACTGACATGACGATCGACCGCGACGCGTGTGTGGTGGGTGTCGATTTCGGCACGCTGTCCGGTCGCGCCGTGGTCGTGCGCGTTCGCGACGGTGCCGAGCTCGGCACCGCTGTGCACGACTACCGCCACGGTGTCGTGGACCAGGTGCTGCCCGCCACCGGCCGGCCGTTGCCGCCGGAGTGGGCGCTGCAGGTCCCGTCCGACTACCTCGACGTCCTGCGCACCGCCGTCCCGCAGGCCGTCGAGGCGGCCGGGATCTCGGCGGACCAGGTGATCGGCGTCGGGACCGACTTCACCGCCTGCACGATGGTGCCGGTCACCGCGGACGGCACGCCGTTGTGCGAGCTGCCGGAGTTCGCGGAGAACCCGCACGCCTACATCAAGCTGTGGCGCCACCACGCCGCCCAGCCGCAGGCGGACCGGATCAACGAGCTGGCCCGCAAGCGCAAGGAGCCGTGGCTCGCGCGCTACGGCGGGCTCATCTCCTCGGAGTGGGAGTTCGCCAAGGGCCTGCAGGTGCTGGAGGAGGCGCCCGAGGTCTACGCGGCGATGGACCACTGGGTCGAGGCCGCGGACTGGATCATCTGGCAGCTCACGGGCACCTACACCCGCAACGCCTGCACCGCCGGCTACAAGGGCATCCACCAGGACGGCGCCTACCCGGACCAGGACTTCCTCGCGGAGCTCAACCCGGAGTTCGCCGGCTTCGTCGCGACGAAGCTCGACCACCCGCTGTCCGCGCTCGGCGGCAAGGCCGGTGAGCTCACCGCAGAGGCCGCCGCGTGGACCGGTCTGCCTCAGGGCATCGCGGTCGCGGTCGGCAACGTCGACGCCCACGTCACCGCGCCCGCCGCGCAGGCGGTCGAGCCCGGCCAGATGGTCGCGATCATGGGCACCTCCACGTGCCACGTCATGAGCGGTGACGTGCTGCGCGACGTCCCGGGCATGTGCGGCGTCGTCGACGGCGGCATCGTGCCGGGCCTGTGGGGCTACGAGGCGGGGCAGAGCGGCGTCGGCGACATCTTCGCGTGGTTCCTGCGCAACCAGGTCCCGCCCGTCTACCACGAGCAGGCGGCCGAACGCGGCATCACCGTGCACGAGCTGCTGAGCGAGCTCGCGGCGCGGCAGGAGGTCGGTGAGCACGGGCTCGTCGCGCTCGACTGGCACAGCGGCAACAGGTCCGTGCTCGTCGACCACGAGCTGTCCGGTGTGGTCGTCGGCCAGACGCTCGCCACCAGGGCCGAGGACGTCTACCGCGCGCTGATCGAGGCCACGGCGTTCGGCACGCGCGTCATCGTCGACGCCTTCGTCGACGCGGGCGTGCCGGTGACCGAGCTCGTGATCGCCGGCGGGCTGCTCAAGAACCCGTTGCTGATGCAGATCTACGCCGACGTCGTGAACCTGCCGCTGTCGGTGATCGGCTCGGCGCAGGGCCCCGCGCTCGGCTCCGCGATGCACGCCGCGGTGGCCGCTGGGTCCTATTCGGACATCCGCGAGGCGGCGGCCGCGATGGGATCGGTGCGCCGCAACGCATTTACGCCGATACCGGAGAACGTCGAGGCGTACCAACGGCTCTTCCTCGACTACCTGGAGCTGCACGACTACTTCGGCCGCGGTGCCAACGATGTCATGCACCGGCTGCGCGGCTACCGGCGCCACGCCCTGGAGGGGAAGAGCTGATGTCCGCCACGACGGAGCTGCGCCGCACGGTCGCCGAGCTGCACCGCGAGCTGACCCGGTACGAGCTGGTGACCTGGACGGCGGGCAACGTGTCGGCGCGCGTGCCCGGCCAGGACCTGATGGTGATCAAGCCGTCCGGGGTGTCCTACGACGAGCTCGGTCCGCACGCGATGGTCGTGACGGACCTGCACGGCGAACTGGTGGAGGGCGAGCTCGCGCCGTCTTCCGACACCGCCGCGCACGCCTACGTGTACCGGCACATGCCGCACGTCGGCGGCGTCGTGCACACGCATTCTCCTTATGCGACAGCGTGGGCGGCGCGCGGCGAGCCCATCCCGTGCGTGCTCACGATGATCGCGGACGAGTTCGGCGGTGACATCCCGGTCGGGCCGTTCGCGCTGATCGGCGACGACTCGATCGGCAAGGGGATCGTGGAGACCCTGAGCACCAGCCGGTCGAAGGCCGTGCTGATGCGCAACCACGGCCCGTTCACGGTCGGCGCGACCGCCCGTGCCGCGGTGAAAGCCGCGGTGCTGCTGGAAGACGTCGCCCGCACCGTCCACTTCGCACTCCAGCTCGGCAAACCGGACGTGATCGCCCAGCAGGACGTCGACCGGCTCTACGAGCGCTACCAGAACGTCTACGGCCAGTGAGCCCAGAAGGAGAGCACATGCCGGACAAGCCCCAGATCTGGTTCCTCACCGGCAGCCAGCACCTCTACGGCCCCGAGACGCTCGACCAGGTCGCGGCCCAGTCCCAGCAGATCCGGCGGATGCTGTCCGACTCGGGCCGGATCAGCGCGGAGATCGTGTGGAAGCCGGTGCTGACCGACTCCGGCGCCATCCGCGGGGTCATGCAGGAGGCGAACAACGACCCGTCGTGCGTCGGCGTGATCGCGTGGATGCACACGTTCTCCCCGGCGAAGATGTGGATCACCGGGCTGGACCTGCTGCGCAAACCGCTGCTGCACCTGCACACGCAGCTCAACGAGGCCCTGCCGTGGTCCAGCATCGACATGGACTTCATGAACCTCAACCAGGCCGCGCACGGCGACCGCGAGTTCGCCTACGTGCAGACCAGGATCGGGGTGGCGCGCAAGACGGTGGCCGGGCACGCGAGCGATCCCGTGGTGGCCGAGCGGATCGACGGGTGGGCGCGTGCGGCCACCGGCCGCGCGCACCTGCGTTCGCTGAGGCTCGCGCGGTTCGGTGACAACATGCGCGACGTCGCCGTGACCGAGGGCGACAAGGTCGAGGCGGAACTGCGGTTCGGCGTCTCGGTCAACACCTACGGGGTCAACGACCTCGTGGCCGTCGTCGACGCCGTGCCCGACGCGGACATCGACCTGCTCGTCGCCGACTACGCCGAGACCTACCGGCTCTCGCCGGAACTGGGGCGCGGGGGAGAGCGGCACGACTCGCTGCGCTACGCCGCCCGCATCGAGATCGGGCTGCGGTCCTTCCTCGACGACGGCGGGTTCGGCGCGTTCACCACGAACTTCCAGGACCTGGGCGGGTTGCGGCAGCTGCCGGGCCTCGCCGTGCAACGGCTCATGGCGGACGGCTACGGCTTCGGCGGCGAGGGCGACTGGAAGACCTCGGCGCTGCTGGCCACCGTGAAGGCCATGGGCACCGGGATCGGCCGCGGCACGTCGTTCATGGAGGACTACACCTACCACTTCGGGCCGGGTGAGCCGAAGATCCTCGGCGCGCACATGCTGGAGGTGTGCCCGACGATCGCCGCGGACCAGCCGTCGTGCGAGATCCACCCGCTCGGCATCGGCGACCGGGAGGACCCGGTGCGGCTCGTGTTCGACGCCGCTCCCGGCCCCGCCGTGGTGGTCGGTCTCGCGGACCTCGGCGACCGGTTCCGCCTGGTGGCCAACGAGGTCACGGTGGTCCCGCCGGACGAGCCGCTGCCGAAGCTGCCCGTCGCACGGGCTGTGTGGAAGCCCGCGCCGTCGCTCTCGACGTCCGCGGAGTGCTGGCTCACGGCCGGCGGCCCGCACCACACGGTCATGACGCAGGCCGTCGGAGCCGAGGTGCTGCGGGACTTCGCCCAGATGGCGGCCACGGAGCTCGTGCTCATCGACTCGGAGACGACGCCCGCGTCGTTCCTCGACCGGCTGCGCTGGAACTCCGCGTACCACCGCCTGGCGACGGGCATCAGCTGACGCGGCCGGCGGGCCGGCCGGGGGTGATCCCGGCAGGCCCGCCCCCGGTCGTCGACCAGTCCTCTGTGAACGCTCACAAGTGGTTGAACCCTTCACGGTGTGGATCCGTATTCCCGGTGTGCCGGCAGAAAACGTCCCCTACTCGTGAGGTTCGCCCATGTCGAGAGCGCATGCACGACCACAACGCGGCAAGCGGGTCCTCCTCGCCGGAGTCGCGGTCGCCGCGACGCTGACCGCGGTGACCGCCGCCGTCGCCTTCGCCGGTGGGGAGGAGGTGACCGGCTCGATCGCGTGTCCGCAGCCGGTGGTCCCGGCGGTGCCCGCCGCGGCGCAGGCCGAGGTACAGCGCGAGCTGGCCAACCTGGACAAGCAGATCGCCGAGGCGAACAACCGGCTGCGCACGTCGGCCGGTGAAGGCGGGCCGAACTTCGTGCAGAACGCGATCCTCGGTCCGCTGGCGAGCAAGCGCGTCGCGGCGCTGAACCGCATCGAGACCGCCATCGGCCGGGTCGCCGAGAAGCCGGAAGGCCTGGAGAGGTTCGCGACCTGCGGACTCGGTGAGGCGCCCGCTGTGTCGGCACCGCCGTCCACCTCGTCGCCGTCCACGCCCGCCACCGGCGGTTCGGCCGCCGGTGGCGCCATCGCCTGCCCGGCGCCCGTGGTGCAGAACGTGCCCGCGGCCGCGCGAGCCGAGGTCGACCGCGAGCTCGCGAACCTGGACAAGCAGATCGCCGAGGCCAACGAGCGGCTGCGCACGTCGGCCGGTCAGGGCGGGCCGAACTTCGTGCAGAACGCGATCCTCGGTCCGCTGGCGAGCAAGCGCGGCGCCGCGCTGGACCGGATCGAGATCGCCGTAGGCCGGGTGAGCGCGCGGCCCGAAGGCCTGGAGCGCTTCGCCACCTGCTCGCTCGGGTAACTCTCCTCGGGTTCGAGCGGTCAGGCCTGCTTCGGCGGGCGGACGTTCCCGGGAGGTCCTGCCGGACGGTACGCGCCACCGTTCGGCAGGACCTTGACGCGTCAGTAGGTTCTCGATAGACGTTAGCGTTAACATCGCGCGTTCTACGGAGAACCGATGACCAGACTTCTCGCTCTGCTCGCCGTTTCGGCGCTCACGTTCTCCACCGCCGCACCGGCCACCGCCGCCGGGTCCGGCGCTGCCGAGTCCGTGGTGGTGCGGCCGGATCCGACCTACCAGCAGGAGCCGTTCCAGGGCTGGGGAACGAGCCTGGTGTGGTTCGCGAACGCCACCGGCGGCTACCCGGACGAGATCCGGAACCGGCTGGCGGACCTGCTGTTCGGCGAGGACGGTCTGAACCTGAGCATCGCGCGGTACGACATCGGCGGCGGCAACGCGCCGGACGTGCCGCAGTACCTCCGCGCGGGCGCTGCGGTCCCCGGCTGGTGGAAGGCGCCGGCGGGCACGACCCGCACCGACACCGACTGGTGGAAGCCCGGCGACCCGCGGTTCTTCGACGCCGCGGCGGATCCGCGTCAGCGGTGGTGGGTCGACCGGATCAAGCGGGACGTGACGCGCTGGGAGGCGTTCAGCAACTCGCCGCCGTGGTTCCAGACCGTGAGCGGGTACGTCTCCGGTGGCTTCGACCCGAACGCGGACCAGCTGCGGCAGGACAGGATCGGCGACTTCGCCGCCTACCTGGCCCAGGCGGCAGCGGAGCTGGAACGCGCGCACGGCATCCGGTTCGCCACCGTCGACCCGTTCAACGAGCCCAACACCCCGTACTGGCGCACGACGCTGGGCCCGGACGGCAACCCGACGGGCGGCCGCCAGGAAGGCGCCCACATGGGTCCCGCCTTGCAGGCGGCGGTCGTGCCCGCGATGGCGGAAGCGTTGCGCGCCAACCGCGTGAAAGCGACGGTGTCCGCGCCCGACGAGACCAATCCCGGCATCTTCGCGGACGACTGGGCGGGCTATCCGGCCGCGGCACGGGCGCAGGTCGGCCAGTTGAACGTGCACACCTACGGCACGGCACGCCGCACGTCGGCCCGTGACATCGCCAAGGGCGCGGGCAAGCCGTTGTGGATGAGCGAGGTCGACGGGCACTGGGGGACCGGCCAGAGCTTCACCAGCATGGACCCCGGTCTCGGCATCGCCGAGCGCGTGATCGACGATCTCCGCGAGCTGGAACCGCGGGCGTGGCTGCTCTGGCAGGCCGTCGAGGACTACGACAACATGACGCCCGGCGCCGAGTCCCCGGACGGGATGAACTGGGGCGTGGTGCAGATCCCGTTCGACTGCGGGCCTCAGGACACCCTCGCGACCTGCCCGCCGCGCGTCAACACGAAGTTCCACACGCTGCGGAACTTCACGCACTACGTCCAACCCGGTGACCGGCTGGTGAAGGTCGGCACGACGACCGACGTGGCCGCGGTGCGCGGCACCGAGCTGAAGTCCGTCGTACACCTGAACAAGACCGACCAGGCGCAGTCCGTCACGCTGGACCTGTCGGCGTTCGCGTCGGTGCGGCCGGGCGCGTCGGTGAGGCCTGTCGTGACGGACCAGCACGGCGCGTTGGTGAAGGGCGCCGCCGTGCGCGTGAAGGACCGCAAGGCGACGCTCGCGGTGCCGGCCAGGTCGGTCACCACGGTCGAGGTGAGCGGTGTCAGCGGCGTGGACCGTGCTGCCGCGCTGGGCGGTGAGTACCGCCTCACCGGTGTGCAGAGCGGCAAGTCCCTGGCACCTTCGGGCACTTCGCTCGTCCAGCGCACCACCGACCTCGCCGCCGCGGACCAGGTCTGGCGGGTGGAGCGGCTTTCGGGCGGCTACGGCAACCGCGCCCGGTTCTCCGTCGTCAACGCCTCGACGGGACAGCGGATCGCGGCTTCCGGCGGCGACGTCGTGCTGACGCCGTCCGACGGTCCTGCCGCGAGGTGGGTGCTGTCGTCCACCGGGGACGGCACGTGGACGTTCGTCAACGCCGAGACGGGCAGCCTGCTCGACGTGGTCGGGGAGTCGCGTGAGGACGGTGCCAGGATCGGGCTGTACGGGGCGACGTCGGGTGCCAACCAGCGCTGGTCGGCCACGTCCGTTGCCCGCGGGTAGCGGCTTGCCGAGGACTGCGGGCACCCGGACGCGTTCACGCCGGACGGTCGGCCGTGACCGGCGGAGTGATCACGCGCTGTCCCGCACGACGAGCGTGGACGGGTAGAACGTGGCTCCGCCGACGTCGCGCCGGTCGAGCACGGAGATCGCCGCCGCGGTGGCGATCTGCTCGACCGGGTGCGTGCTGGTGGTGAGCGCCGGGCGGACGAGGCCCGCGAAGGCGATGTCGTCGAACCCGGCCACCGCCACGTCTCCCGGCACCTGCAGCCCGAGCGCGCGCAGTCCGTCGAGGACACCGAGCGCGGTGAGGTCGCTGAGCGCGAACACCGCGTCGGTGTCCGGCCACCGCGCCATGATCTCCACGGCGGCCTCGGTCCCGCGAGCGGCCGTGAAGTCGCCGGGCACGACCCTCGGCTCACCGCCGCTGTCGTGCAGCACCCGCCGGTACGCCTCGACGGCGCGGTCTCCGCACGGCAACCACGACGGGCCCGTGACCATCGCGATCCGGCGCCGGCCCGTGCTCACCAGGTGCCGCACGACCCCGTCGGTGCCGGAGCGGTTGTCGACGTCGAACGACGGCACGTGACGTGTGCCGACCCCGACCGCGGCCACCCGCCCGCGCATCCCCCTCGGCACTGTCTCGAGCGCCGGCCGCGTCGGGTTCACCACCACCAGACCCCCGAGCCCCCGCCCCTCGGTGAGGCGGGCGAGTGAGGAGGGGTCGTTCAGGGGAAGCCAGTGCAATGAGACGCCCACCTCGCGCTCGGCGGCGACGTGCGCCGCCGACGTCAGCACACGGCCGACGTACGGGTCGTCGAGCACGGCGGCGGTGTGCCCGATGACGGCGATGCCGAGGCGTGTGCCCGTGCGAGTGACCAACGCGCGTGCGGACGCGTCCGGTACGTAGCCCAACGCGGCCACAGCGGCGGTTACCCTGTCGCGTGCCTTCTGCGATGCCGGTCCCTGTCCCGTGACAACACGTGAGGCGGTAGCCCGGGACACGCCCGCGGCCCGAGCCACGTCATCCAGAGTGGCGGTGTGCTCCGTCATCCCAGCAGTATTGCGGTGGAAGCGCTTCCATGTGTGAGGTAAGCACTTCATGTATCGAGAAAGGAGGACCGGGATGTCTGTCACGGTGCCGCGGAACCAGGTTCGAGCCGCCGCCGCGGGGGTGGCGGTCACCTTCGGGCTGAACGGCGTGGCCGTGGCGACCTGGTTCGCCAGGGTCCCCGCCGCCCGCGACGCGCTGGACCTCACGCCGGGCGCCCTCGGTCTCCTGCTGCTCTCCATGTCGGTCGGCGCGTGCCTCGCGATGCTCACCGCGGGCGAGGTCACCCACCGGCTGAGGCCGAAGCTGACGGTGTCGCTCTCGGCCGTGACGGTCGCGGTGGGACTCGCGGTGGCGGGCATCGGCATCGGCGCCTACCCGTCGCCGGTGCTGACGGCGATCGGCATCTTCACGCTCGGCTACGGCTCCGGTCTCTGCGACGTGGCGATGAACGTCGAGGCCGCGGAGGTCGAACGCGCCATCGGCAAGACCGTGATGCCCCGCTTCCACGCGATGTGGAGCCTTGGCACCGTCGCCGCCGCCGGCATGGCGTCGTTCGCGGCGTGGGCTGTTCTGCCCGTGACCGCGCACCTGGCCGTGGTGGCTTTCGTGGTGGCGGCCGGCACGCTGGTGGCGGCGCGGACGTACCGGCTGGCGGGCGAGGCGGAGCACGGCAGGGGCAGCGGGGTCCTGGCGGCGTGGCGCGAGCCCCGCACGTTGCTGGTCGGCCTGCTCGTGCTGGTGTTGGCGTTCACGGAGGGCACCGCGAACGACTGGGTGGCCGTCGCGTTCATCGACGGGCACGCGTTCGACCCCGCTCTGGGCGCTCTGGTCTTCGGCGTGTTCGTCACGACGATGACGTTCGGCCGGATCTTCGGCACGATCGCGCTGGACCGGTGGGGCCGCGTGCCGGCGATCGCCCTGTCGATGCTGCTGGCGGCAGCCGGTGTGGCGGTGGCGGTGTTCGCCTCGTCCACCGCGGTGGCGGTCGTGGGTGTCGGGGTGTGGGGGCTGGGAACCGCGCTGGGCTTCCCGGTGGGGATGAGCGCGGCGGCGGACGACCCCGCTCGTGCGGCGGCCAGGGTCAGCGTGGTCGCGGTCATCGGGTACACGGCTTTTCTCGCCGGGCCGCCGCTGGTCGGGTTCCTGGGGAACGAGGTCGGGGTGCTGCGGGCACTGTTGATCGTGCCGGTGCTGTTGCTCCCCGCGCTGGCGCTCGTGCCGATGCTGAAGCCGGTCAAGGGCTCGTGATCCGCCGGGCGGCCGTGGGGAGCCGCCCGCTCGGCTACTCGGTGAACATCGTGAACGAGCGCATCCCGTCGAAGCGCTTGGCCGCGAGGTCGTCGAAACCGATCAGGAAGCACCCGTAGTAGTAGTCGCTTTCCGTGTAGAACTGGGCGAGCGGCACCCATTCGCGAGTCAGCCGGTATTCCGCCTGCTCACGTGTGCTGAATCGTTCCGCTCCCGGAAGAACGGGATCGGCCTCCTGCCGGATGCCGAAGCCGGCCTGCTCCATTCGCGTCCACGGCGGGTCTTGACCACCTATCTCCGAGCAGTACCCGCCGATGCGGAGGAACGAGCCCCGGTCGTCCGCCGGCCAGAGGTCGTCGACCAGCGCGCAGACTCCTGCTCGTCCGTGTTCAGGGGAGCCAGCAGGTCGTGCTCGTGGTGCAGGAAGAAGAGCAGCGAGCCGTCCTCGGGCAGGGGAAGTCCTTCCGCCCGCGGGAGGGCCGCGCAGTCGACGGAGGCGATGAAGGGCAGCGAGGTGCCGGGCCACCCCACGCCCACCGGTAACCGGGGAAGCCCTCCGCCCTGCCCCACGACGGCGCAGCATGGTCCCAGACCTGTGAGAGCGCTTCCCCGGCTGGTCTCCCGGTATTCGACGACCGTTCGATTCGAATGATCGTCGAATACCGGGACAACGAGTCGAATGAATTCACTTCGTTGACGCACGGCGGACGCATTCGTAATACTCGTTTCACGATCGTGGACGGTGTTCAAGTATGTGAATCCTTTCTGAAGGGTATCCCGTCATGCGGCTTTTCGTTGGCGCGCTGGTTTTGGCCTGCGTAGGTACCGGAGCGGTCCCGGCGCACGCCTCCCCCGACCCGGCCCGGCAGGTGCTGGGAACCGGTGACGGCTGGGCCTCCAGCGGGCCGGGTACCACCGGCGGCGCACGGGCGCCCGCCCAGAACGTGCACGAGGTGCGCACGCGGAACGAGCTGGTCGCGGCGCTGGCCTCGCCAGGCCCGCGGATCATCAAGGTCAGGGGCGTGATCGACGCGAACACCGGGCCGGACGGGACACCGTTGCGGTGCGAGGACTACGCGACCGACGGGTACACGCCGGCCGGTTACCTCGCGGCCTACGACCCCGCGGTCTGGGGATGGGAACGCGAACCGGAGGGGCCGCTCGAGGAGGCGCGCAAGGCGTCGGCGAAGAAGCAGGAAGCGGTCATCGGCCTGAACGTCGGCCAGGACACGACGATCATCGGCGTCGGCAGGGGCGCGGGAATCACGGGCGGCAGCCTGAGGATCCACGGCACGAGCAACGTGATCGTGCGCAACCTGACCTTCCGCGACACCCGCGACTGCTTCCCGCAGTGGGACCCGACGGACACCAGTCCCGGTTCGCCGCCCGGCAACTGGAACTCGCTCTACGACTCGGTTTCGGTCCAGCGCTCCGAACACGTGTGGGTCGACCACAGCACGTTCACCGACGAGCCGAACGTCGACAGCACGCAACCGCTCTACTTCGGACGGCCCTACCAGGTGCACGACGGGCAGCTCGACATCACCAACGGCGCCGACCTCGTCACCGTGTCGCGCAACATCTTCGCCGAGCACGGCAAGACGATGCTCATCGGGTCGTCGAACTCGTCCACGGTCGATCCGGGCAAACTCAGGGTCTCCGTGCACCACAACGTGTTCCGCAACGTCCAGGAACGTGCGCCGCGCGTGCGGTTCGGACAGGTGCACGTCTACAACAACCTGTACGAGGGCTCGCAGACGTACAGCTGGGGCGTCGGCGTCCAGTCGCGGATCTACGCGCAGAACAACTTCATCAAGGGCATCGCACCCGAGAAGGTCGTCTACAACTGGGGCGGCACGGCGATCACCGATGTCGGCAACCTGGTCGACGGCCGGCCGGTGAGCCTGGTGAACGCGCACAACGCGGCCTTCCCCGACAAGGCGCTGGGCACGGACGCCGGGTGGACGCCGACGCTGAACCGCGGCCTGGAGCCGGCGCACCGGATCCGGCACCTCCGGGCAGGAGCCGAACCGGCCGGGCACCACCTCGTGGTGGGCCAGGGCTTCGCCACCGTCCAGGCCGCGATCGACGCGGCACCGGCGAACGGCGTGATCACGCTGCCGCAGGGGATCTACCGGGAGGTCGTCAAGGTCCCGGCCGGCAAGCAGAACCTCACCATCCGGGGCGCCACCGGGCGTGCGAGCGACGTGGTGATCGACTTCGACAACGCCAGCGGCACGAAGAAGCCGGACGGCACCACGTACGGCACGACCGGCAGCGCGACGGCGACCATCGCGGCGGACGGGTTCACCGCGCGGGACCTCACGTTCCGCAACTCCTTCGACCGCGCCCGGCACCCGGAGATCACCGCGACCCAGGCCGTCGCCGTCAAGGCCACCGGTGACCGGATGCTCTTCGACCGCGTCCGGTTCGAAGGCCACCAGGACACCCTCTACGCCGACACCGCGGCCACGACGACGCGCGCTCGTCAGTACTACCGGGACTGCGCCATCACCGGTGACGTCGACTTCCTCTTCGGCCGGGCGACGGCCGTGTTCGAGCGGGCGACCATCACCGCGCTGAACCGCGGCCAGAACCCCAACGGCTACGTCACCGCCGCGAGCACCCGTGCGGACAACCCCCACGGGTTCCTGATCGTCGACTCGAGGATCCGCAGCGACGCCCCGGCGGGCACGTACTTCCTCGGCAGGCCCTGGCACCCCGGCGGTGACCCGGACGCGGTCGCGCGGGTCGTCATCCGCAACACGGAACTGCCCGCGGCGGTCAAATCACAGCCGTGGACCGACATGTCCGGCTTCCCCTGGCGCGGGGCCAGGTTCGCGGAGTACCGCAACACCGGTCCCGGCGCCGGCACGAACGCGGACCGCCCGCAGCTCACCGACGACCAGGCGAAGCTCCACACCAGGGACGCCTACCTGGGCGGGTGGAACCCGGCGTGAGGACCCGCACCTGGGCGCCGTACGCCCTGATCGCCCCGACGCTCGTGCTGATGGCGGTCTTCCTGGTCTACCCGATCGCGAGCGTCGGCTGGTTCAGCCTGCGCCAGCACACCGTCACGCAGCCGTGGAAGAACGGGTTCATCGGCTTCGAGAACTTCCGGCGGATGCTGTTCGAGGACGAGCTGTTCTGGCAGAGCCTCGCGTTCAGCGCCAAGTGGGTCGTCACGGAGGTCGGGCTGCAGCTCGTCCTCGGGCTCGTCCTCGCGCTGATCGTGAACGAGACGTTCGTCGGCCGCACGCTGGCCCGGTCGCTGGTGTTCTCGCCGTGGGCGGTCTCCGGCGTGCTGACCACCGGCATCTGGATCCTGCTCTACAACCCGTCGACCGGGATCTTCCAGCAGCTCGCGCAGTGGGGGATCGGTGACCCCGGCACGTCGGTGCTCGGCGACCCGGCGACCGTGTTCCCCGCGACCGTCGTCACCGAGCTGTGGCGCGGGGTGCCGTTCTTCGCGATCCTGCTGCTCGCCGATCTGCAGACCATCCCGAAGGACCTGTACGAGGCCGCGAGCGTCGACGGCGCGGGGCGGTGGCGGCGGTTCGTGAGCGTGACGCTCCCGCACCTGCGCGACGCGATCGTGCTGTCGACCCTGCTCAGGGCGGTGTGGGAGTTCAACAACGTCGACCTCATCTACACGCTCACCGGCGGCGGTCCCGCGAACCAGACCACCACGTTGCCGCTCTACGTGGCGCGCAAGGCCGTCGACTCGCACGACTTCGGCTACGGCTCCGCGCTCACGATGGCCGGCTTCGTGATCCTGCTGTTCTTCTCGATCCTCTACCTGAGGCTGTCCAAGTTCGGGAGCCGGGCATGACCCAGACCCTCGTCCGGCCGGACGTCCCGGTCGAACCGCCGCCGGCGCCGCCGAAGCGGAGGAAGCACCGCGACCCCAGCCGGTTCTTCCGGCTGCACCTGCCGCTGGTGCTCTACCTGTTGTTCACGCTCATCCCGTTCTACTGGATGCTCGTCTTCGCGTTCCGGCCGGCGGGGGAGACCGCGCTGGTGCCGTGGCCGATCACGTTCGAGCACTTCGACACCGTGTGGAACGGCATCGGGTTCGGGCTCTTCTTCCAGAACAGCCTGATCATCGCGCTCGGCACGCTCGTGGTGGTCACCGTGTTCGCGCTCATGGGCGGCTACGCCCTGGCGCGCTTCCGGTTCCGCGGTCAGCGGGTGTTCCTGCTGGCGTTGCTGTGCACGCAGTTCATCCCCGGCGCGATGATGCTGATCCCGCTGTTCGTGATCTTCAAGACCGCCGGGCTGCTCAACAGCCTCACCGGTCTGGTGATCGCGGACACCGCGTTCCAGCTGCCGCTGGCGCTGATCCTGATGAGCGGGTTCGTGCGCAACGTGCCGGTGGAGCTCGAAGAGGCCGCGATGGTCGACGGGTGCTCGCGGCTGCGCGCGTTCTTCGCGGTGACGTTGCCGCAGCTGCGCCCGGCACTGGTCGCGGTCGGGTCGTTCGCGTTCATCGGTGCCTGGAACAACTTCCTGTTCGCGCTGATGTTCGCGAGCAGGCAGGACAAGTTCACGCTCCCGGTCGGGCTGAGCTACGCGCTCGGCGAGTTCAACACCGACTTCGGGGCGCTCGCGGCCGGCGGTGTCGTGGCCGCGGTGCCGGTCGTGCTGGTTTTCGCCGTGGTGCAGCGGTTCCTGGTGCAGGGACTGAGCGCCGGTGCCGTCAAGGGATGAGGAGTGAGATGAGAACACGACTGCTGGTCGCGCTCGCGCTGGTGCTGAGCGGTTGTTCGGCCGGACAGGGCGGCCCGACGACGATCACGTTCTGGGACAACAACGGCGGCCCCGGCCGCACCCCGATCTACCAGGAGCTGATCAAGAGGTTCGAGGCGGCGAACCCGGACGTCAAGGTCGAGTACGTCGGCATCCCGAGCGCGTCCGTGCAGCAGAAGTACGACACGGCCATCGCCGGCGGGTCGACGCCGGACGTCGGCGGCGTCACCACCTCCTACCTCGCGCACCTCGTCGGGCAGGACGCGCTGGAACCGGCCGACGAACGGCTGGAGAGCGGGCCGCTCAAGGGCAAGCTGCTGCCCGGCCTGCTGGAGACCGTGCGGCAGACCTCTCCCGACGGCAAGCTCTACGCCGTTCCGGCCTCCGGCAACCTCGACGTGATCTGGTACCGCTCCGACTGGTTCGAGGAGAACAAGATCGGAGAACCGGCCACCTGGGACGACCTGGTCAAGGCCGCGACGACGCTGACCAAGCCCGCGGACAACAGGTACGGCTTCACCATCCGCGGCGGCGCCGGCTCCGTCTTCCAGCTGCTGTCCGAGGCCTACTCCTACTCCGGCGTCGAGAAGTTCTACGACGGCGGCAAGAGCACGGTCGCCGACCCGCGCAACACCGAGCTCGTGCGCAAGGTGGCCGAGCTGTACAAGAAGGCCACGCCGGAAGCGGACGTGAACAACAGCTACACGCAGATGGTCGCCCAGTTCACCGGCGGCTCGGTCGCCATGATGCACCACAACCTCGGCTCGACGGGCGACGTCATGAAGGCGCTCGGCGCGGAGAAGGTCAGCGCGATGCCGCTGCCGAAGGGACCCTCGGGCAAGCGGACCGTGGTGCCGAACCCGACCGACGGGTTCGCGGTCTTCAAGGGCGGCAAGAACCGCGACGCCGCCTGGAAGTTCGTCGACTTCCTGGTCTCGGCGGAGAGCAACGGGTACTGGAACGAGAAGGTCGGCCAGATCCCCGCGAACACCGACGTGCGCGGCGCCGAGTGGATCCAGAAGAACCCGGCCGTGAAGATGGCGCTCGGCGTGCTGGAGGACCCGGCGACGGTGCTCGTCCCGGCACCGGTCTACCTGCCCGAGTACTCGTCGATCACCAAGACCGACACCGAGCCGCTCTACCAGAAGGTCCTGCTGGGTCAGATGCCCGCGCAGGAGTTCCTCGACCAGCTCGCGGCCAAGCTCACCACCGCCCAGCAGGACTGGGAGAAGCGCAGGTGATCGAACGGGTCGTGGTGCGCACGTTCACGACGACGGCGTGCACGTCGGTCGACGCGGAGGGGCACCGGCACCCGTCGCCCGAGCACGAGGTCACCGAGGCGCTGCTGGAGGTCACGGACACCGACGGCGTCACCGGCTACTGCCAGATCCAGCCCGACCAGCTCCGGCCGGCGGTGCTGGACAGGCACGTGCGGCCGGTGCTGCTCGGACAGGACCCGTGGGACAGGGAACGGCTCTGGCGGCTGCTCGCACGACGGCAACGCGGGTCGCACGGCGGGTTCACCGACCGCGCGCTCGGGTTCGTCGACATGGCGCTGTGGGACCTGGTCGCGCGCAAGGCAGGCTTGCCGGCGTGGAAGCTCGCCGGCGGTGCCCGCGACCGGATCCCGGCCTACGCCAGCACGATGTGCGGCGACACGGACGGGCTCGCGACACCGGGCGACTACGCGGACTTCGCCAAGCACCTCGTGTCGGTGGGCTACCGGGCGATCAAGCTGCACACCTGGATGCCACCGGTGCCCGGCGCGCCGAGCGTCTCCCGCGACGTCGAGGCGTGCCGTGCGGTGCGGGAGGCGGTGGGGCCGGACGTGGCGCTCATGCTCGACGCGAGCCACTGGTACTCCAGGACCGAGGCGCTGCGGCTCGGCAGGGCGTTGCAGGAGCTGGACTTCTACTGGTTCGAGGAGCCGATGGAGGAGGCGTCGGTCAGCTCCTACCGGTGGCTGGCGGACCAGCTGGACATCCCGGTGATCGGTCCCGAGGTGGCGTGGGGCAAGCACCACACCCGCGCCGAGTGGGTCACGGCGGGAGCGTGCGACATCCTGCGGGTGGGTCCGGCGGGGAGCGGGGGCATCACACCGGTGCTCAAGACCGTGCACCTCGCCGAGGCGTTCAACCTCGACTGCGAGATCCACGGCAACGGGTCGGGCAGCCTCACCGTGCTCGGCGCGACCGACGCCGGCCGGTGGTACGAACGCGGCCTGCTGCACCCGCAGGTCGACTTCGACCGCGTCCCGCCGCACCGCGTCTCCCTCGCCGACCCGCTGGACGAGAACGGGAACGTGACACTGCCGGTCACACCCGGGATCGGTGACGAATGGAATTTCGAACACATCGGAGTTCACACTCTTGAAGAATGGTGAGAAAAGCCCCGGCCGGCTGCCGGGGCTTTTCGGCTAACGGTAGGTGATGTCCGAGGACGTGAACAGGCAGTTCGTGCCGTCGGAACCGGTGCCGATTTTCTTCGGTTCACCGCTCGTGACACCCTGGTACTTGTCGCAGATCGCAATCTTGCGACTGCTGTCACCGACGACGGTGATCCGCGAGAACCGCGCGGTGTCGCCGTAGTTGGTGTTGATGCCGACCAGCGCCTTGCCGGGGGAGAACGCGGTGATGTTCTCCAGCACGACGTTGCGCTTGTGCTGCGTCTTGCAGTTGCCGCAGGACCGGTAGAGCTTGCCGAAGTCGTCCACCTGGAAGTTGCGGACGATCATCGTGCCCGGCCCGTTGTGCTGGAACACCTTGTCCGACGCCTTGCGCGCGCCACCACCGCTGATGGTCATGGTCTGCGACGACGACGTGCCCTTGAAGGTGGCCGCGTCCTCGCCGACGTCCTCCCACCAGACGTTGGTCAGCGTGCAGGTGCCCAGGCAGTGGACGCCGTCGGCCGCCGGCGCGCCCAGCACGACGTTCTTCAGCGTCGCGCCGTCGGCGAGCTGGAAGATCGGGCCCTGATCCTCGCCCTGGCCACCGGAACCGAGGCTGCCGGTGCCGTAGAACCGCTGCATGCCACCGTCGTAGGTGCCCGCGGGAACCTTGATGGTCGCACTGACCGGTTTCGTGCCGGAAGGCGTGGGAAAAGTGCTGCCCGCGGCCTGTGCCCCAGGCGCGAGAATCGCGGCCAAGGCGACGGCAGACATCGTTGTTGCCAGTTTCTTCATGTGCTCTCCGCTTGCAGGGGGATGTGCGGCGGTAATTCGATGGTAGGGAGAGGATCTTTCGTGTCAACCGGTTTCGATCGTTCGAGTCGAATATCTTCGAACAGGTTGACCGATATGTTTCCGGCTGGTTGTGTGAGTTGCACCGCCGCTCACGAATTGGGAGCGTGGAATGATTCCAAAGCGTGCAGCACTGATTTCCGCCGCCGCGCTGGTCCTCGGCGCGGTGGCCGTTCCCCAGGCGACCGCCGCACCGTTCGGGCTGGTCGGCTGGGCCACTCAGGGAGGTGGCACGACGGGGGGCGGCAGCGCCACGCCGATCACCGTCACCACCGCGTCCGCGTTCGCCGACGCCGCCAAGTCGTCGAGCGCGGCGGTGATCCGGGTCTCCGGCACGATCTCGCTGTCGAGCATGACGAAGGTCGCCTCGAACAAGACCATCGAGGGCGTGGGCTCGAGCTCGGCGATCACCGGTCAGGGTCTCAACATCGCCAACGCCTCGAACGTGATCGTGCGCAACCTCAACTTCCGCAACTGGGGTGACGACGCGATCAACGTGCAGTACTCCACCCGCGTGTGGATCGACCACAACTCGTTCTCCAACGGCTACGACGGCGCGGTCGACGTCAAGCGGGCCTCGGACTACGTCACGGTGTCCTGGAACAAGTTCTCCAGCCACAACAAGACGATGCTCCTGGGTCACAGCGACGACAACGGCTCGGAGGACCGCGGCAAGCTCCGGGTGACCTACCACCACAACTGGTTCGACGGGACGCAGCAGCGCCACCCGCGCGTGCGGTTCGGCAACCCGGTGCACGTCTACAACAACTATTACGGCGGTGTGACCTCGTACGGCGTCGCGTCGACGATGGAGGCCGGTGTCCTGGTCGAGGGCAACTACTTCGAGAACACCGAGGACCCGTTCCACCGCGGCGAGGGCAGTTCACCCGAAGGTTCGCTCGTGGCGCGGAGCAACCACTTCGTCAACTCGGGAACGGGCGAGCAGGGCGGTTCGGTGAAGAGCATTCCCTACTCGTACCCGCTCGACAGCGCGAGCACGGTGAAAAGCGTGGTCACGGCCGGTGCGGGTGCCGGTCGCGGCTGATCGGGCCAGGGGGCGTCCGCAGCGGCGCGGGCGCCCCCGCTCCTGTCTGGGACCGCTCCCAGAATTCCACTCGAAGAGAGCAGTAAGAGGAACCGGAAGACGAACCGCCGTTGGCCTGTGCGGGCGAGTGGAAAGCGCCTTCCAGACCAGTCAGCGCTACACCAGGTACAAAACGGCTCCTGTGGCCCACGTTACAGTGCCGTGAACTCTGGGAGCGCTCCCAGTTGTCGAGAGGGCGGCGGCATGACTCGACGAACATTGGCGTTGACGGTTGCGGCGGTGGTGCTGGCCGGCGGGGTACCCGCCGTGGCGGCACCTCTCGCGGTGGCCTGCACCGTCACCTACCAAGTGACCAACGAGTGGAGCAACGGATTCGGCGCCGCGGTGTCGATCCGCAACGACGGCGACGCGTTGAACGGCTGGAACCTGACCTGGACGTTCCCCGACGGGCAACGCGTGAGCCAGGGCTGGAACGGCAACTTCACGCAGAGCGGCGCTGTCGTGACCGTGACCAACCCCGACTGGGCGAGGTCGCTGCCATCCGGCGGCACCGCGCAGGTCGGGTTCAACGGCAGCAAGAGCTCAGCGAACCGGCCACCGACGGACTTCGCCGTGAACGGCGTGTCCTGCACGGGGCCGAACCAGGCTCCTTCCGTGGCGCTGACGGCGCCCACGAGCGGCAGCAGCTACACGCTGCCCGCGCAGATCCCGCTGGCGGCCACCGCGCAGGACAGCGACGGCACGGTGGCGAAGGTCGACTTCTACGCCGGCGACACGCTCGTCGCGACCGACACCAGCGCGCCGTTCAGCGGCACGTGGACGTCGGCACCAGCCGGTGACCACAGCATCACCGCGCGGGCGACGGACAACCGGGGAGCCGTGACCACCTCGGCACCCGCGGCGGTCAAGGTGCTGTCGGGGCCCGCGGTCCTGGCCTCACCGAGCACGGTGTCGGTGAAACAGGGCCAGTCGGCGACGTTCGACGTCTCCCTGGCCACGGCACCGAGCCAGCCGGTCACCGTCACGATCGCCCGCAGCGGCAGCTCGGACCTGACGGCGACCCCTGCCACGCTCACGTTCTCCAGCACCGCGAAGCAGACGGTGACGGTGGCGTCGGCGAACAACGGTGGCGAGCTCGGCACCGCGACGTTCACGGCGTCGGCCACCGGGCACAGCCCGGCGAGCGTGACGGTCAAGGAACTCGACCCGTCCACTTCGGACTTCAACAAGGCGTTCCTCGACCAGTACAACAAGATCAAGGACCCGGCGAGCGGGTACTTCCGCAAGTTCGGCGACCTGCTCGTGCCCTACCACTCGGTCGAGACGCTGATGGTGGAGGCACCCGACCACGGGCACCAGACGACGTCCGAGGCCTACAGCTACTACCTGTGGCTGGAGGCGAGCTACGGCCGCGTCACCGGTGACTGGGCGCCGTTCAAGTCCGCCTTCGCGTCGATGGAGAAGTACATCATCCCGGCGAAGGCGGACCAGCCGACCAACGACAAGTACGACGCGTCGAAGCCGGCGACCTACGCGCCCGAGCACCCGAGGATGGACCAGTACCCCTCGGTCCTCGACAGCACCGCCCCGGTGGGGTCGGACCCGATCGCGGGCGAGCTGAAGTCCGCGTACGGCAACTCGGACGTCTACGGCATGCACTGGCTGATCGACGTCGACAACACCTACGGCTTCGGCCGGTGCGGTGACGGCACGACGGCGCCCGCGTACATCAACACCTACCAGCGCGGCTCGTCGGAGTCGGTGTGGGAGACCATCCCGCAGCCCTCGTGCGACACGTTCAAGCACGGCGGCCCCAACGGGTTCCTCGACCTCTTCACCAAGGACTCCTCCTACGCCAAGCAGTGGAAGTACACCAACGCACCGGACGCGGACGCCCGCGTGGTGCAGGTGGCGCTGCTCGCCCAGCAGTGGGCCACGGCGCAGGGCAAGGCCGGCGACATCTCCAGCGAGATCGGCAAGTCCGCGAAGATGGGCGACTACCTGCGGTACGCCATGTTCGACAAGTACTTCAAGCGCATCGGCAACTGCACCAGCCCCTCGTCGTGCCCCGGCGCGACGGGCAAGAACAGCGCGCACTACCTGATGTCCTGGTACTACGCGTGGGGCGGCGCGACCGACACGTCCGCCGGATGGGCGTGGCGCATCGGTGACGGTGCCTCGCACCAGGGCTACCAGAACCCGCTGGCGGCGTACGCGCTGTCGAACGTGCCCGCGCTCAAGCCGTTGTCCGCGACCGGGCAGCAGGACTGGGCGACGAGCCTCGACCGGCAGCTCGAGATGCTGCAGTGGCTGCAGTCGGCCGACGGCGGTCTCGCCGGTGGTGTGACGAACAGCTGGGAGGGCCGGTACGCCTCGCCTCCCGCGGGCACGCCGACGTTCTACGGCATGTACTACGACGCCCACCCGGTGTGGCGCGACCCGCCGAGCAACCGGTGGTTCGGCTTCCAGGTGTGGGGCATCGAGCGCACGGCGGCGCTGTACCGGCTGACCGGTGACCCGCGTGCCAAGAAGATCCTCGACAAGTGGGTGCCGTGGGCGATCGCGAACACCACGACCGGCACGAACTTCCGGATCCCCTCGGACCTCGAGTGGTCGGGTGCGCCGGACACGTGGAACGCCACCAACCCCGGCTCGAACGCGAACCTGCGTGTGCGCGTTCTCAACCACAGCCAGGACGTCGGTGTGGCCGCGTCCTACGCCAAGGTGCTGCTGAACTACGCGGCGCGGTCGGGCAACGCCTCGGCCAAGACCACGGGTGAGTCGCTGCTGACCTCGCTGCTGGAGCACCAGGACAGCCTCGGCATCGCGACGCCGGAGACGCGCACGGACTACAACCGGTTCGACGACGTCTACAACACCAGCACGCTGGAGGGCCCGTACGTGCCTCCGGGCTGGACCGGGAAGATGCCGAACGGCGACCAGATCAAGCAGGGCTCGTCGTTCCTGTCGATGCGGTCCATGTTCCGCAACGACCCGCAGTGGCCCAAGGTCCAGTCCTACCTGGACGGTGGTCCCGCACCGACGTTCACCTACCACCGGTTCTGGGCGCAGGCGGAGATCGCGACCGCCTTCTCCCTGCACGCCGAGATCTACGGGTGAGGAGTCCCGAGATGAGGAAACGCATAGCGCTGCTGGCCGTCGCGGCCACAGTCGGCGCGGTACTGGTGCAGACCGGTGGCACCGCGGTCGCGCACGGGTCGATGGTCTGGCCCGGCAGCCGCACCTACCTCTGCTACGAGGACGGCCGCGCCGGCGGTGGTGGCGGCGACCTGCAGCCCACCAACCCGGCGTGTGCCGCGGCGGTGGCCCAGGGCGGGAAGCAGCCGTTGTGGGACTGGTTCGGCAACCTGATCAGCAACGCCGCGGGACGCCACCGGGAGATCATCCCCGACGGCAACCTGTGCGGTCCCACCACGAAGTTCTCCGCCTACAACCTCGCCCGCGCCGACTGGCCGGTGACGCAGGTGCAGGCGAACTCCACCGTCACCTTCCGGTACAACGCGTGGGCT
The DNA here is from genome assembly GCF_035525475.1 of Lentzea sp. Classification (GTDB taxonomy): domain Bacteria; phylum Actinomycetota; class Actinomycetes; order Mycobacteriales; family Pseudonocardiaceae; genus Lentzea. The sequence goes on from NZ_DATLEC010000040.1 coordinate 59,333, forward strand.
CCGCACCCCGGCACGTGGGAGCAGTACGTCACCAAGGACGGCTTCGACGTGACGAAGCCGCTCAAGTGGTCCGACCTCGAGTCGGTGCCGTTCGACAAGGTGACGAACCCACCGCTGGCCAACGGCGAGTACGCCTGGCAGGCGCGTCTGCCCAACAAGTCGGGGCGCCACATCATCTACTCGCTGTGGCAGCGCTCGGACAGCCCCGAGGCGTTCTACAGCTGTTCGGACGTCACGTTCGGCGGTGGCAGCGGCACCCCCGACACCAGCGCCCCGTCGACGCCCGGCACGCCGGTCGCCTCGGGCATCACCAGCAGTTCGGTGAAGCTGGACTGGTCCGCGGCGACGGACAACGTGGGTGTGGCGTCGTACCGCGTGTACCGCGGTGACCAGGTGGTGGCCACCTCGTCGACGAACTCGGCGACGGTCACCGGTCTGACGGCGGACACGCAGTACTCGTTCACCGTGGTCGCGACGGACTCGGCGGGCAACGCCTCGCCGGCGTCGCCGAGCGTCACGGTGAGAACGCCGACCGGTGGCGGTGGCCCCACGGGCTCCTGCACGGTGGCGTACACGCGGCCGAGCACGTGGAGCGGCGGGTTCACAGCGGGTGTGACGGTGACGAACAGCGGTACCAGCGCCGTCAATGCGTGGCAGCTCGTCTGGGACTTCCCGGCGGGACAGCAGCTCACGCAGGCCTGGTCGTCGACCATCACGGTCGCCGGCGGACAGGCCACCGCGAAGGGCGCGTCGTACAACGCGGACCTGGCACCCGGCGGCACGGCGACGTTCGGGTTCAACGCGACGACGACGTCGACGCCGACGGATCCGACGTCCTTCACGCTCAACGGTTCGGCGTGCGCCATCCGGTGATGAGGGCGCTGCTCGCCCTCCTGGTGGTGGGTTCGGTCGCGTTCGCCCTCCTCGTAGGACGCGCCGAACCCACCCCGGACCTCAGCCGGGGTGTCGACGGCATCGCCGCGTGGCTGCACGACCTCACCGACGAGTGCGGAGCAGTCCGGCGTGGCGACGACTTCACGGACTTCGCCGGTCCGGTGCGGTCGAAGGTCTACGCGCCGTTCATCGCGGAGTGGGGGACCTGCGCCAAGGAGCCGTACGGACGGCTCGGGCTGCTGGTCCTGCGGCCTGGCCTCGAACAGGCCTGGCGGACGGCGCTCGCGAACGGCGAGGTCCGGGGCGACCCGGACCTCGCCTTCGGGGACGGCTTCGCCCTCACCGGCTCGATCGGCATGGAGTACCTCGGCCTGAAAAGACTCGAGTGCACGCCCTCGGCGTGCTCACTCGTGGAGATCAAGCACCACTGAGAGACAGGAGATCCGGAGCAATGAAGCTCAACGGACAAAGGCGGTGGGCCGCAACGGGAGTCGTGGTCGCCACCGCCGTCGCGACGGTCGGGGTGGCGCTCAGCGCACCACCCGCGGGCGCCGCTCCCGGCTGCCGTGTCGACTACACGGCCAACAGCTGGGGCGGCGGAGGCTTCGGCGCAGCGGTGAAGATCACCAACCTCGGTGATGCCGTGTCGGGCGGCTGGACGCTCAAGTTCACGTTCCCCGGCAGCCAGCGCGTGGCACAGGGCTGGAGCGCGACGTGGTCGCAGTCCGGTGCGGCCGTGACCGCGACGAGCCTGCCGTGGAACGGCAACCTCGGCACCGGGCAGTCCATCGACGTCGGTTTCAACGGCAGCAACGCCGGCGCCAACGACGCCAACCCGTCGTCGTTCACCCTGAACGGCACGGCGTGCACCGGCACGGTGCCGACGAGCACGACGACGACCACTACCACCACGACGACCACGACCACGTCCAACAACCCTGGCCCTGGACGTGTCGACAACCCGTACGTCGGCGCGAAGCAGTACGTGAACCCGGACTGGGCGGCCAAGGCCAACGCGGAACCGGGCGGCAGCCGGGTCGCGAACCAGCCGACCGGCGTGTGGCTCGACCGCATCGCGGCGATCAACGGCTCGGCGGACTCGCGCGGCCTGACCGGACACCTGGACGAGGCGGTGCGCCAGGCGGCGGGCTCACCACTCGTCATCCAGCTGGTGATCTACAACCTGCCCGGTCGCGACTGCTCGGCGCTCGCCTCGAACGGTGAGCTCAAGGCGACCGAGATCGACCGGTACAAGACGGAGTACATCGACCCGATCGCGGCGATCCTCGCCAGGCCCGCGTACGCGAACCTGCGGATCGTCACGACGGTGGAGATCGACTCCCTGCCCAACCTGATCACCAACGTCTCGCCGCGCCCGACCGCGGTGGCGGCGTGCGACGTGATGAAGGCCAACGGCAACTACGTCACCGGTGTCGGCTACGCGCTCGCGAAGCTGGGTGCCGTGCCGAACGTCTACAACTACCTCGACATCGGCCACCACGGCTGGATCGGCTGGGACGACAACTTCGGCGCGACCGCCGAGCTGCTGTTCCAGGCGGCCAACGCCTCCGGCAGCACGAAGTCGAACGTGGTCGGCTTCATCGCCAACACCGCGAACTACGGTGCGTTGAAGGAGCCCTACTTCAAGATCGAGGACTCGGTGAACGGCACGTCCGTCCGCCAGTCGAAGTGGGTGGACTGGAACCGCTACGTCGACGAGCTGTCCTACGCGCAGGCGTTCCGGCAGCGGGCGATCCAGGCGGGCTTCGACTCGAACATCGGCATGCTGATCGACACCAGCCGCAACGGCTGGGGCGGCAGCGCCCGTCCGACGGGCCCCGGCCCGACGACGACCGTGGACGCCTACGTCAACGGCGGCAAGCTGGACCGGCGCATCCACCTCGGCAACTGGTGCAACCAGTCGGGTGCCGGGCTGGGCGAGCGCCCGAAGGCGGCTCCGGAGTCGGGTATCGACGCCTACGTGTGGATGAAGCCGCCGGGTGAGTCCGACGGTGCCAGCGAGGAGATCCCGAACAACGAGGGCAAGGGCTTCGACCGGATGTGCGACCCGACGTACACCGGCAACGTGCGCAACGGCAACAACCTGTCCGGTGCGCTCGGCAACGCCCCGCTGTCCGGCAAGTGGTTCTCCGCGCAGTTCCAGGAGCTCATGCGCAACGCCTACCCGGCGCTGTGAGCTGAGCTGATGTGAGCGTGCCCATGCGGCCGGCTCCCGAGGAGGGGGTCGCGCCGCGTGGGCTCGCTCTCCCTGGCCGCCCTCGTTTTCCGTCGGGCAAGTTTCCAGACGGTGGCGAATTCGTCTGGACCACCTGAGATGCGCAATGTTAACGCACACATAACTCTTGATGTCATCAGAAGGTGCTCCTTATGGTGTCGACACGCTCACCGGGTGTAAGCACGAAAGGAGGCTGTGTGGTCACCATCGCGGACGTCGCACGGCACGCCGGGGTCGCTCCCAGCACGGTCTCCTACGTCCTCACCGGGAAGAGAACGATCTCCGCGGACACGAAGTCCAGGGTCCGGGAGAGCATCAGGCAGCTGGGCTACCAGCCGCACGTCACCGACCGCGCGTTGTCGTCCAGCAGGACCAACGTGATCGGCCTGGTGCTCCCGCTGCGGGCGGGCACGCACCTGCCGGCGGTGATGCGCTTCGTCACGGCGGCGGTGACGACAGCGCGCAGGTACGACATGGACCTGTTGCTGATGACGGCGGACGACGGCGCGGCGGGCCTGCGCAGGGCGGCCAACAGCGCGCAGGTCGACGGTTTCCTCGTGATGGACGTCGAGATGGACGACGACCGCGTGCCCCTGCTGCGGCAGCTGTCCAAGCCGTCCGTCCTCATCGGACATCCCGCGGCGGCCCGCGGGCTCACCTGCGTGGACCTCGACTTCGAGGCGGCGGGCGCGAAGTGCGTCGACCACCTCGCGGACCTGGGCCACCGCTCCATCGGCTTCCTCGGCGCGCCGAGCGCGGTCTACCGGCGCAGCACGGGGTTCGCCCACCGCACGATGAACGGCTTCAGCGCGGCCGCCATGCGCAGGGGAGTGGCCGCGACGGCGCTGTCCGTCGAGGGGGACCACGACTCGGTGCTCAGGGCGACCAAGGCACTGATCCGCGCCCACCCGTCGATGACGGCGCTGGTCGTGCACAACGAGGCGGCTCTGGGCTGGGTCACCCCGTGCCTGCGCGCGGCCGGCCGCCAGGTCCCCGGTGACGTCGCGGTCGTCGCGATCTGCCCGGACGAGCTGGCAGAGCAGTCGTCACCGCTGCTCACCTCCGTGCGGCTGCCGGCGGAGGAGCTCGGCAGGCACGCCGTCGACCTGCTCGTGGCCAAGCTGGAAGGCAAGCAACCACCACCGCTGATGCTGCTGCCACCGCGCCTGTCGCGGCGGGCCAGCACCCCGGACCCGATCACGCACCGGGGTGCGACCGGCTAGACCTGTCCTGTGAGCCCTCTTCGGCCGTGACCGTCGCGGACGAGGCTCGCAGGACAGGGCCCGGCTCCGGCCAGCGGTGTGTCTGACGGGCGGTCGACGGGGTTTCCGCGCGTGCCGAAACGCGGCGGGCACGTGCGAACGTGCCCCGGAGATCGTCCTGGAGGAGTGCGCGACCCAATCGGCGGAGCGGTCGTCGCGCACTCCTCCGCCCGGCTTCGTAGACTCGGCCGGGTGGAACTGGCGGACGCTGTGCGGCGTGAGGTCGTCGTGCTCGACGGCGGTCTGTCCACGGCGCTGGAACTGGCGGGGCACGACCTGTCCGACTCGCTGTGGTCGGCCCGGTTGCTGCTCACCTCGCCGGACGCCGTGCGCGCCGCGCACCTCGCCTACTTCCTGGCGGGCGCCCAGGTCGCCATCACCGCCAGCTACCAGGCGAGCTTCCCCGGTTTCGCCCGGCGCGGCATCAGCGAGGACGAGACCGCACGGCTGCTGCGCTCGTCCGTGGAGCTCGCGCGGTCGGCGGCGTCCGATGTGGAGGGACAGCGCTGGGTCGCGGCGTCGGTCGGACCGTACGGCGCCGTGCTGGCGGACGGGTCGGAGTACCGCGGCCGCTACGGCCTGACGCGGCAGGAGCTGGTCCGGTTCCACCGCCCACGCCTGGAGGCCCTGTGCGAGGCCCGGCCGGACGTGCTCGCGATCGAGACGATCCCCGACGTCGACGAGGCCTCGGCGGTGCTGGACGTGGTGCGGGGCGGCGGTGTGCCGGCGTGGCTCTCCTACAGCGTCCGCGGTGACAGGACCTGTGCCGGGCAGCCGTTGGAGGAGGCGTTCGCCGTCGCGTCCGATGTGGACGAGGTGATCGCCGTCGGGGTGAACTGCTGCGCGCCGGAGGACGTCGCGGCCGCGGTCGCCGTGGCACGGCGGGTGACCGGGCTGCCGGTCGTGGTGTACCCGAACAGCGGCGAGAACTGGGACGCGGCGGAGCGCGCGTGGACGGGTGATGGGAGCGGTTTCGCGGCGTCGGCGGGGGAGTGGGTGGACGCCGGCGCCCGGCTGGTCGGCGGCTGCTGCCGGACCGGGCCGGAGGCGATCGCCGTGCTGGCGGACGAGCTGGCGGCGAGGTCCTGAGACCCTCTGGCAGCTCAAGGATTTCGCTCCACCATTGACAAAGCTCGATGCTTTCGCATCGTCTGTCGAACGCGTTCGACGCGCCTTGACCGCGCGGAGATCCTCCTTCACAGTTTGGGGGACGCGACCGGCAACCGCGGCAGTCGCACCACTGCGACGTGACAGCCGCGCGTTCAGAAGGCGCGCGCTCGACCGCTAGGCGCAAGCGGTCGATCGGACGTGGCCGGGTCGCGGCCTTCCCACACCTCGACGAAGAGGAGCACGATCATGGCCGGATCAGGCCATCTCCCGTCCCCCTCCGCCCCCCGCGCCCGCAGACGTCGCGTAGCCGGCATCACCGCCGCCGTGGCCGTTCTGCTCGGCGGTCTGGTGGCGGCTTTCAGCGCGGCGCCCGTGTCGGCGGCGACGGTCGACACCACCGCCTGGTACGTGTTGGTCAACCGCAACAGCGGCAAGGCCCTGGACGTCTACAACCTCGCCACGAACGACGGCGCTCGCATCACCCAGTGGGCCCGCAACGACGGCAACCAGCAGCAGTGGCAGTTCGTCGACTCCGGCGGCGGCTACTACCGGCTGAAGTCACGGCTGTCGGGCAAGGTTCTCGACGTCTACAACTTCTCCACCGCGGACGGCGGCAACATCGTCCAGTGGTCCGACGCCAACGGCACGAACCAGCAGTTCCGCCTCGCCGACTCCGACAGCGGGTACGTGCGCCTGGTGAACCGCAACAGCGGCAAGGCCGTCGAGGTCCAGGGCGCCTCGACCGCCGACGGCGGCAACATCGTCCAGTACAGCGACTGGAACGGCTCCAACCAGCAGTGGCAGCTCGTCCGCGCCGACGGCGGCACGGGCCCGACCACCACGACGACCACCCCGCCCGGCGGCACGTGCCAGCTCCCGTCGACCTACCGCTGGTCGTCGACCGGCTCGCTGGCGAACCCGAAGCAGGGATGGGTGTCGCTCAAGGACTTCACCCACGTCGTGCACAACGGCAGGCACCTCGTCTACGCGACGACGCACGACACGGGAACGACCTGGGGCTCGATGAACTTCGGGACCTTCACGAACTGGTCGGACATGGGCTCGGCCAGCCAGAACGGCATGAACTTCGCCGCGGTCGCCCCCACGCTGTTCTACTTCGCACCGAAGAACATCTGGGTGCTCACCTACCAGTGGGGCCCGACCGCCTTCAGCTACCGGACGTCGAGCGACCCCACCAACGCCAACGGCTGGTCGTCGGCGCAGACGCTCTTCACCGGCAGCATCCCCAACTCCGGCACCGGACCCATCGACCAGACGATCATCGGCGACGGCACGAACATGTACCTGTTCTTCGCCGGTGACAACGGCAGGATCTACCGGGCCAGCATGCCCATCGGCAACTTCCCCGGCAGCTTCGGCTCGTCCTACACGCAGATCATGAGCGACACCCAGGCGAACCTCTTCGAGGGCGTCGAGGTCTACAAGGTGCAGGGCCAGAACCAGTACCTCATGATCGTCGAGGCGATGGGCGGCAACGGGCGCTACTTCCGCTCGTTCACGTCCAGCAGCCTGAACGGGTCGTGGACCCCGCAGGCCGCCTCCGAGAGCAACCCGTTCGCCGGCAAGGCCAACAGCGGCGCCACCTGGACCAACGACATCAGCCACGGCGACATCATCCGCACCAACCCCGACCAGCCCAAGACCATCGACCCCTGCAACCTGCAACTCCTCTACCAGGGCCGCAACCCGAACTCGGGCGGCGACTACGGCCTCCT
>NZ_DATLEC010000058.1:0-6211 GCF_035525475.1 Lentzea sp.
CACGGTGATCCGCACCTGACCTGCGGCGGGCTCCGGGTCGGAGACCTCCTCGACGAGGAGGTTCGAGGCCGGGCCGAACTCGTACTGCCGAATCGCGAACATGCTCGTGACGCTACGAACTCGACCTAACTGGAGGTCAAGGGAGCGCTTACATCCAGTCGGGCGACGCGGTCCCGTTGAAGGCGTTTCAGGTCGGCGGGCGCGTTCTCGGCGATCCAGAGGCCGTGGCCGACTCCGGGTCCGGGTCCGGCGAGGATGCCCTGGGATTGTGCCGCCTGGCGATGAAGTTCTCGGACGGACCTCGGCCATCAGGGCGGTGCCCGTAACTCCTTCGGGTAGAGATCCGGCTGAGGTGGCGCCGCTCGGGGAAGGATCGAGGTTGTGACGCTGGGACCTGAGTCGATGACGTGGCGGCTGGGCTGGTACACGCGGTTCGAGCTGGTGGTGCTGGGGCGGGCCGTGCTGATGCAGGTCGCGCACCCGGTCATCGCCGCCGCCGTGCGCGACGGGTACCGCGCGGACCCGTTCGCGCGGTTGACGCGGACGATCACCTCTTCGCAGCTGCGGTTGTTCGGTGGTGAGCAGGCCGCTGAGGAGGCTCGGCGGCTGGTCGAGTGGCACGCGCGGATTCCCGGGGCCGACGAGGAGTTGTTCCGGTGGGTTCACGCCACCAGCTTCGACTCGTTGCTCACGGCCTACCGGTTGCTGCGGCCGCGGCTGCCCGCCATCCACGAGCAGCGGTTGTACGGGGAGTGGCGGGACACCGGGCGGGCGCTCGGCATCAGGTCGATGCCGGAGGACCTCGAAGCGTTGCGGGAGTACGTCGACGACGTGGTGGCCACGCAGTTGATGCCCACCGACGGTGTGGAAGGTCTGCTGGAGGCGTTCGAGCTGCGGTCGGGCAGAGCGCCAGGCTCCGAGCACCTGCCGAGTGCGCTCTGGCCGTTGGTGCGGCCCGTCGCGGCGCAGGTGTTGCCGGACTTCGCTGTCGGCACGTTGCCGCCGGAGTTGCGGGACAAGCTCGGTCTGGAGTGGACGGACGGTGACGAGCGCAGGCTCAGGCTCTGGATCCGGGCCATCCGGGTCATGTCCGCCTGCGTCCCTGCCAGTTTGCTGCACTACCCGATGCCGTACCAGGCGATGCTCAGTGCGCGATCATCACGTGTTTGACGCGGGTGTAGTCCTCCAGGCCGTGCAGTGACAGGTCTTTGCCGTAGCCCGACGCGCCGAAACCGCCGTGCGGCATCTCGGGCGCGACGAGGCCGTGCGTGTTGACCCACACGATGCCGAAGTCGAGCCGGGACGAGAGCCGAGCGGCGCGGCCGGTGTCGCGGGTCCAGATCGACGACGCCAGGCCCTGCGGGACGCCGTTCGCCAGAGCGACGGCCTCGTCGTCGGAGTCGAACGACTGCACGGTGATCACCGGTGCGAAGGGTTCCTCCTGGACGAGTTCGGAGGACTGGTCCAGGCCGGTGATCACGGTGGGCTCCAGGAAGAACCCGGCCGAACCGTGCTGCTTCCCTCCACAGTGGACGATACCGGAGGACCGGGACAGCAGGCCGAGCACGCGGGTGAGCTGGGCCTGGCTGTTGAGCGGGCCGAAGTCCACGCCGGGGACGTGCGAGGACGCCGTTCTCACCAGTGCGGCGACGAACTCGTCGTGCACGGCCGAGTGCACGAGCACGCGGGTGGCGGCGGTGCAGTCCTGGCCCGCGTTGTAGAAGGCGGCACCGACGATTCCCGACACAGCGGCGTCCACGTCCACATCGTCGAACACCAGAACCGGTGCGTTGCCGCCCAGTTCGAGGTGCGTGCGCTTCACGGTCGCGGCGGCAGCGCGGGCCACCTCGACGCCCGCGCGGGTCGAGCCGGTCAGCGACACCATCGCGGGAACCGGGTGCGAGACCAGGAGACGGCCGGTGTCGCGGTCGCCCAGCACGACGTTGAACACCCCAGCGGGCAGCACCGAGGAAGCCAGGGACGCCAGCAGCACCGAGGACGACGGCGTGGTGTCGGAGGGCTTCAGGACGACGGTGTTGCCCGCGGCCAGCGCGGGAGCGATCTTCCACACGGCCATCATCAGCGGGTAGTTCCACGGCGTGATCTGCGCGATCACGCCGACCGGCTCACGGCGCTGGTACGAGGTGTGGCCGGCGATGTAATCGCCCGCGGCGGCGGCACCCAGGGCGCGGGCGGCACCGGCGAAGAACCGGATCTGGTCCACGCACTGGGGAATCTCCTCGTCCAGCACGACCGAGCGGATCTTGCCGGTCTCGCGGACCTCGGCGTCGGCGACCTCGTCCGCACGGGCATCGAGCAGGTCCGCGAGCTTCAGCAACGCCAGCTGGCGCTCGCCGGGAGTGGTGCGCGACCACGCGGGAAAGGCGCGCGCGGCGGCCTGGACGGCGGCGTCGACCTCGGCGGCACGGGAGACGGCGGTGCGGCCGAACTCCTCACCGGTCGCCGGGTCCACGAGCGGTGAGGTCTCCTCCGAAGCGACGGAAGCGCCGTTGACGAAGTTCGCGACGATCACGTGTGCTCCAGGTGCGTGGGGGCGAACATGCGCAGCACCGCGGGCAGCACCACGACGTGCGGGCCGTCCGCGGCGAACGCCTCGACGAGGTCCTCCCGCAGCGACTCGGGCGTGCTGCGGGTGGCGGGCACGCCGAACGCCCCGGCGAGCGCCACGAAGTCCGGGCGCGTGAGCTCGGTGCCGGTGGCCTGGCCGAACGCGTCGGTCATGTACTCGCGCAGGATGCCGTAGCCGCCGTCGTCGACGATCAGCCACACGACCCGCGAACCGTGCTGGGCGGCCGTGGCCAGTTCGGAGATCCCGTACATCGCACCGCCGTCGCCGGACACCGCGAGCACCGGACCGTCGACGGCCGCCGCCACTCCCAGCGCCGCGGGGAAGCCGTAGCCGAGACCACCGGCGCCCTGCGCCGAGAACTGCGCGCCACCACGCGGATCCCACGCAGACCACGCCCAGTAGGCCAGGATCGTCATGTCCCAGCACGTGGGCGTGCCGTCCGGAACCGCCGACCGCAGCGCCTCCAGCACCTGCCACTCCAGGTCCAGCTCCTGCGCGGCGAACCGGTCCCGGACGCGGTCCAGCAGCTCCCGCACGCGTTCTTCCGCGACGCCGTCGGCGACGCGTGCCGTCACGCCGGAAGCCAGGGCGCGCAAGGCGAGCCGGGCGTCGGCGTGGATCCCCAGCGCAGGGTAGTTCGACTCCAGCTTGCCGAGATCGGCCTCGATCTGGATCACCGCGCCACCGGGCCGGAACGTCCGGTAGTTGCTGGACAGCTCGCCCAGTCCGGAACCCACGACCAGCAGCACGTCCGCGTCGGCCAGGAACGTCGTGGTGTGCCGGTCCTCCAGCCACGACCGCGCGGAGAGCGGGTGCTCCCAGGGGAAGTTGCCCTTCCCGCCGAACGTCGTCACCACCGGCGCCCGCAGCTTCTCCGCCAGCTCCAGCAACTCCTCGGCGGAGGCACCGCCGCCGGCCAGGACCACGGGCCGGGAGGCGCCGTCCAGCAACCGCACGGCCTCGGCGACCAGCTCGGCCGGTGGAGGCAGCGGCCGGGCCGACCACGGCGCCGACGTCACCGGCGGCACGGACGCGGGCGCGAGCAGCACGTCCTGCGGGATCTCCACCCACACCGGCCCGAACGGCGCGGTCATCGCGACCTCCCACGCCTCCACCAGTGCCGGCGCGATCTGCGAGACGTGCCGGACGAGCCGCGCGTGCTTGACCACCCCGCGGAACGACGCGAGCTGGTCGGGCAGCTCGTGCAGGTACCCGCCGCGCACCCCGCCGAGGCCGGCCGACGGGATCTGCGACGAGATCCCGAGCACCGGCGCGGAGGAGGCGGCGGACTCCTGCAGCCCGGCCAGCGTCTGCAGGGCGCCGGGCCCGGTGGAGACCAGGAGCGGCGTCACGGAACGGGTGACGCGTGCGTGCCCGTCGGCGGCGAAGGCGGCGTTGACCTCGGTCCGCGACCCGACGTACCGCAGCCCGGAGCGGCGAAGAGCGTCGAACAGGCCCAGGGCGTGCTGTCCGGGGATGCCGAACACGGTCTGCGCGCCGAGCGCCTCCACCGTCTCGACGACGACATCACCGCCGGTGCGAGTCACGCGTCCTCCTTCAACGCCAGCAGGCTCACGAGGTCGTAGGTCACGTGCGAGGCTGCCACAGACGTGATGTCCGCGTGGTCGTAGGCAGGGGCGACCTCCACCACGTCCACGCCTCGCGCTCCGGTGGCTCGATTAATTCCTTTGCGGGCCGTCCGGTTGTTCGGTCATCATTGTTCCATGATTACCGCAGAGGAATGGGCCGGAGCGCCCTCGAAGCTGTGACCAGCTAGTTCACTTTCCGCTATTCTCTGCGAGCATTTGTACTTGAATGCTCGTCCTCGGCGTGTTCGTCCAGTGGTCAGGACACCGGATTCTCACTCCGGAAACACGGGTTCGATCCCCGTACGCGCTACGTGGCCCGGTCTCAGTGGGGTGGACCGGGCCGTCTTCCGACACGGTTCATGTCAGACGGACCCAAAGAATCTTCGAAAACTTCGCCCGAATGGTCTAGGCGCCAGTTACGCTCTGCGAATGGCCGCGGTCCCCGCCTTCGCACGCCACGAGGTCGACGTACGTCGGCCGAACGCCGCGCGGATCCACGACTTCTACTTGGGCGGCGCGCACAACTACGCCGCCGACAGGGCGTTCGCCAAGCAGGCCGTCCGGATAGACCCCGAACTGCCGCGGATCACGCGCGCGCACCGCTCGTTCCTGCGCCACGCCGTCCGCCACTGCTGGGCGGCCGGCGTACGTCAGTTCCTCGACCTCGGCTCGGGCATCCCGACCTGCGGTTCGACCCACCAGACGCTGCCGGAGGCCCGCGTGGTCTACGTGGACTCCGATCCGGTGACGGTGGCGTTCGGCCGCGGACTGTTGAGGGGCGAACCGCGGGCGTGCGCCGTGGAGGCGGACCTGCGCCGTCCCGAGCAGGTGCTGCGGCATCCGGGTGTGATGTCGCATCTGGACCTTCGCGAGCCGTACGCGGTGCTGATGGTCGACGTCCTCCGGTACGTCGACGACGCCACCGGTCCCGGCCGCGTCGTGCGCCGCTACCGGCACGCGTTACCCGCGGGCGGGTTCCTCGTCGTGTCGCACCCGGCTCCGGTCGGGCAGCTCATGGAGGGCCTGTCGACGGAGGCGACCTGCGCGGTGCCCGGCGCGTACGCGGGAATCGGCCGCAAGGGCAGTATCTGACGGTCGCGTGCCGCCTCTTGTGCGCGCGTGGTGCACGTGGCCAAGAAGAACGTGATCGTCCTCCGGAATGGAATGCCGGGCGTGTCGCTGACCGGGCTGGGCGGTTTGCGGAACGTGAGCGCGGGGTAGTCAGGCGGCGACAAGAACGGAGCCTGGAGGGCGACATGACCCACCGCGTCACTGTCAAGGTCGCCGGTCTGCAACCGGTGCAAATGCTGGCCGCTCTGGCCGGCATCGCGTTCATCGTGTTCGGCGTCGTGGGCTTCACACGCACCGGGGTCGGCGACTGGGCCGCCCAGTCCCACGTGCTCGGGTTCTCCGTGAACCCGCTGCACAACCTGGTGATGGTGGTCGTCGGCGTGCTCGGACTGCTCATGGCTCTCGGGTCGGGCCTCTCCCGCCTGTACGGCTGGCTGCTGTTCGCGGGCTTCGCCGCGCTCTTCGTGTGGGACCTCATGATCACGGGGATCCTGGCCCAGAACCCGGCTGAGCAGTACGGCAACCCGTTGGCGGTCAACACCAACGACAACTGGCTGCACCTCGGCCTCGCGATCTTCGGCCTGCTGCTCGCGGTGATGCCCGCGCGCCGCAAGCTGATCGAGGAGGAGGAGCCGGTCGTGCCGGAGCCGCGTTCGGAGGCGTTCCGCGAGGACCGGGTCCACGACGAGCACGCCCGCGACGAGCACCTTCACGGCGAGCACGTCCGCGACGAGCGGGTGGAGCCCGCTGTCAGCCCGGTCGCGCCGACCCAGCCGATCACCAAGCAGGACGCGGTGGTCGACCCGAAGACCGAGCGCGTCAACAAGGACACGATCAGGCACTAGTTTTCGGAACACGATTTCGGTTTTCCGGACATCTCCCCTTCGTCCGGTCCCGGGCAGTCCCCCTGTCCGGTGCAGACGCGCCGTGAGAGTCCTTGATGTGGCTCTCACGGCGCGTC
>NZ_DATLEC010000064.1:0-18636 GCF_035525475.1 Lentzea sp.
CTCCGGTCCGAAGAAGCGCCCACGCGCCTGGTCGATCTCGCCGACGTGCACGGCCGGCCCGAGCGAGGCCATCCCCTCGTCGAGCGGCACCCGGCCGAGCAGGGCACCGAGCAGCGTCGACTTCCCCGAACCGTTCGTGCCCGTGATCGCGATCCGGTCACCCCAGTCCACCTGCAGGTCGACCGGCCCGAGCGTGAACGCCCCGCGCGCCACCACCGCCGACCGCAGCACCGCCACCACCGCGCCGGACCGGGGCGCGGCGGCGATCTCCATCCGCAGGTCCCACTCCTTGCGCGGCTCCTCGACCACGTCCAGCCGCTCGATCAGCCGCTCCGTCTGCCGGGCCTTCGACGCCTGCTTCTCGGTCGCCTCGGTGCGGAACTTGCGGCCGGACTTGTCGTTGCCCGGTGCCTTGCGGCGGGCGTTCTTCACGCCCTTCTCCATCCACGCCCGCTGCGACCGGGCGCGCTCCTCCAGCGACGACCGCGTGGACGCGTACTCCTCGTACTCGTCACGGGCATGCCTGCGGGCGATCTCCCGCTCCTCCAGGTAGGACTCGTACCCGCCGCCGTAGGACCGCACCTGCTGCTGCGCCAGGTCCAGCTCCACCACCCTGGTGACGGTGCGGGCCAGGAACTCGCGGTCGTGCGACACCAGCACGGTCCCGGCGCGCAGCCCGGTGACGAACTTCTCCAGCCGCTCCAGGCCTTCCAGGTCCAGGTCGTTGGTCGGCTCGTCGAGCAGGAAGATGTCGTAGCGGCTCAGCAGCAACGACGCCATGCCCGCCCGTGCCGCCTGGCCGCCGGACAGCGAGGTCATCAGCGCGTCCAGGCCCACGGTCAGCCCGAGGTCGGAGACGACCTCCAGCGCCCGCTCCTCCAGGTCGGCCCCGCCCAGCGCGAGCCAGCGGTCCAGCGCGTCCGAGTAGCCCTCGTCGTTGCCCGCGGTCAGCGCCTCGGTGGCGGCGTCCAGCGAGGCCTGGGCCGCCGCGACACCGGTCCGGCGGGCCAGGAAGTCGCGCACGGTCTCGCCCTCGAGGCGTTCCGGCTCCTGTGCCAGGTGCCCGACGTTGGCCGACGGCGGGCTCAGCTGGACGCGGCCCTGCTCGGCGGGGATGAGGCCCGCCAGCGTCCGCAGCAGCGTCGACTTGCCCGCGCCGTTCACGCCGACGAGCCCGATGACGTCACCGGGAGCGACCACCAGGTTGAGGCCGGAGAACAAGATGCGGTCACCGTGGCCGGCGGCGAGGTCCTTGGCGACGAGCGTGGTCATGAAGACTCCCCGAAACGTGAAGAAAGGCCCCCGCGTCCGCGGAGGCCTTTCGACAAAGGGTGAGTGACGGGACTTGAACCCGCGACACCTGGGATCACAACCCAGTGCTCTGCCAGCTGAGCTACACCCACCATCACCGGTCCGTGACCGGCGGGGAAAGCATAGCAACGACGGCTACCGATATTGAAATCGGGGGTCAGTCGGCCTTCTTCAGCAGCTCAGCGGCCACGGCCTGGGCCTGTTCGGACGTCGGTCCCGGCTGCGGCACGAACGCCGTGCGGCGGTAGTACGCGAGCTCCCTGATCGACTCGACGATGTCCGCCAGCGCCCGGTGCGCGAGGCCCTTGCCCGGCTGCGCGTAGTAGATGCGCGGGTACCAGCGCCGGCACAGCTCCTTGATCGACGACACGTCGACCATGCGGTAGTGCAGGTGCGCGTCGAGCGCCGGCATGTCGCGGGCGATGAAGCCGCGGTCGGTGGCGATGGAGTTGCCGGCCAGGGGAGCGGTCCGGGGATCCGGGACCCACCCCTTGATGTAGGCCAGGACGGCGGCCTCCGCCTCCTCCAGCGACACCGCGGAGGCGCGCACCTCCTCGGTCAGGCCCGACTTGGCGTGCATCTCCATGACGACTTCCGGCATCGAGGCGAGCACTTCGTCGGGAGCGTGGATCACGATGTCCACGCCGTCGCCGAGCACGTTCAGCTCGGCGTCCGTGACCAGTGCCGCGATCTCGATCAGGGCGTCCTTGCCCAGGTCGAGTCCCGTCATCTCGCAGTCGATCCACACCAGACGATCCATCACCCCCGGAACATTACTGCGCGGGGCGTCAACTTCGGGTGTCGGCGTGCGACAACATGGTCACGCTCCGGACGGCTGCCGGACAACGGCGACCGGAAGGCGTTGGCGCGCAAGGTGAAGTCGTTCCCGCCGTCAGCCGGCGGCGCCCTGGCGCGCGAGATCGCGCGGGACCTCTTCCGGACCTCGCGCCAGCGACGCCGACAGCACCGCGGCGCCGAGGCACAGCGCGCCCGCGACGTACCAGGCCAGGTCGTAGCTGCCCAGGTGGTCGCGGGTGAGCCCGGCGGCGGACGCGGCCAGCGCGGCGCCGAACTGGTGCGAGGCGAACACCCAGCCGAACACGACGGGACCGGACATGCCGAAGTACTGGCGGCACAACGCCACGGTGGGCGGCACGGTCGCGACCCAGTCCAGACCGTAGAAGATGATGAACACCAGCATCGACGGGTGGGCGGAGTCGCCGAACAGCTGGGGCAGCAGCATCAGCGAGAGGCCGCGCAGCGCGTAGTAGGCGGCGAGCAGCATCCGCGAGTCGACCTTGTCGGTCAGCCAGCCGGACGCGATCGTGCCCACGATGTCGAACACGCCGACCAGCGCCAGCAGCCCGGCCGCGGTCGTCGTCGGCATGCCGTGGTCGTGCGCGGCGGGGATGAAGTGCGTGCCCACCAGGCCGTTCGTGGACGCGCCGCAGATCGCGAACCCACCGGCCAGCAACCAGAACGGGCGGGTCTTCGCGGCCTGCACCAGTCCGCCGATCGCCCGGCGGGCCGCGCCACCTGAGGGAGGCGGGGGAGTGTCCTCGGTGGCGCCCAGCGGAAGGAGCCCCACGTCACGCGGGTACTCGCGCAGGAAGAACGCCGCCAGCGGCACCACGGCCAGCGCGGCGATGCAGATCACCAGTGACGCGGGCCGCCAGCCGTAGCTCTCGGACAGCCACGCCACCGTCGGAAGGAACACCAGCTGCCCGGCCGCGCCACCCGCGGTCAGCACGCCCGTGACCAGGCCGCGGTGCCGCACGAACCAGCGCCCGGTGATCGTCGCGACGAACGCCAGCGCCATCGAGCCGGTGCCGAGCCCGACCACGACACCCCAGAGCAGCACGAGCTGCCAGGACGCGGTCATGAACACCGTCAGCCCGCTGCCGAGCGCGACCATGGTCAGCGCGAAGGTCACCACGACCCGCACGCCGAACCTGTCCATCAGCGCCGCCGCGAACGGCGCTGTCAGCCCGTACAGCAACAGGTTGATCGAGATCGCGAGCGAGATCGTGCTGGTCGTCCAGCCGAACTCCGCCCGCAACGGCTCGATCAACGCGCTCGGTGCCGCGCGGAACGACGCGGCGCCCACCAGGGCGATGAAGGACACACCTGCGACAACCCAGGCCCAATGGAGTCTCACGCCGACAAGGTTCGGCGATGGCCGAGCCGCGAACCAGTGGCCCAAAAGCCAACATGTGAAAGAATCGGGCCATGACCCACCGGATCGCCGTGCTGGCGCTCGAGACGTCGATCGCGTTCGACCTCGGCACCGCCACGCACATCTTCGGCCAGCTGCCGGAGCACTACGAGCTGCTGGTGTGCTCGCCGGACGGCGCCAGGGTAGCCACCAGCGGCGGTTACTCGATCGCGCCGGACCACGGCCTGGAGGTGATCCGCGACGCCGACACCGTCCTCGTGCCGGGCACCCGCTACCCGCTCGCCCGGCGGGAGGGCAGGCTGGAGCCGGCCGTGCTCGACGCGCTCACCACCACGAGGGCGGAGCGGATCATGTCGATCTGCACCGGCGCGTTCGTGCTGGGAGCGGCCGGGATCCTGGACGGCAGGCCCGCCACCACGCACTGGAGCGCCACCGACGCGTTCCGGGAGCTCTTCCCGAAGGTGCGGCTGAGCCCCGACGTGCTGTTCGTCGACGACGGCGACGTGCTGACCTCCGCCGGTGTCGCGGCGGGCATCGACCTGTGCCTGCACGTCATCAGGTCCGACCACGGCAGCGACGTCGCGAACCGGGTCGCCCGCTACTGCGTCGTCCCGGCGTGGCGGCAGGGCGGCCAGTCCCAGTACGTCGACCGCCCGGTGCCGAGCTATCCGGACACGTCCACCGCGCTCGCCCGCGAGTGGGCCTTGGAGCGCCTCCAAGAACCGCTGGACCTCGCCGCGATGGCCGCGCAGGTGCGGATGAGCGTGCGCACGTTCACCCGCCGGTTCCGCGCCGAGACCGGCACGTCGCCCGGCCAGTGGCTCACCCAGCAGCGCGTCGAGCGCGCCCGGCACCTGCTGGAGTCCACCGACCTGCCGATCGACCAGGTCGCGAACCACTCCGGGTTCGGGACGGGTGCGGCGTTGCGGCAGCAGCTGGCGGCGTCGATCGGCGTCTCGCCGAGCGCCTACCGCCAGACGTTCCGCACCGCCTAGTCCACAGAGGACTTTTCCCCGACAGCGGACTCCTCGACCAGGAACGGGCGCAGCAGGTCCGGCACCGCGGCGTCGGCCAGGGTCAGGCCGTCGGACTCACCGACGTCAGTGACGTGGTAGACGCCCGCGCCCGCCGCCGTGGTGGCGCCGATCGTCATCAACCCGCTGCGGCGCTGGAAGAACGACCGCCGGATGCGCCAGCCGATGATGCCGGTGCGCTGCAACGCGACCGTGCTGCGCACCAGGGAGTTGTTGCGGGTCACCAGATACCGCTCGTCGAGCGCGTGGCCGAGCGACCGGTAGTTGTCCCAGCCGACCAGTGCCGCGAACGGGATGACCGCCGCCGGGATCGGCCACGCCCACGACGGCGCCCAGATCGCGAGGCCCGCGGCGATCACGACCCACGGCACGATGTGCCGGAACATGCTGCGGCGCAGAGCGGCGAGCGGGTGCTCGCGCAGCGCGTTCAGGGTCGGGTCGTCCTCGACCTTCAGCACGTCGCGCGAGACCTGGTGCGCCACCTCGAGCGGTGCGGGTGGCAACAGCAGGTTGCTCTCGCCCTTCGATCCCAGACCCGTCGTCACGGCAACGGTCTTCGCGCCCTTGCCCGCCCGCACCAGCAGCGGTTCCTGGATGTCGACGCCGCGAAGGCGTTGCTCCTCCACGGAGACGGACCGGGTGGTGAGCAGACCTCGCTGCACGCGCAGGGTCCCGTCCGGCTCGCGGGTCAGGCGGTAGTTCCAGAACTGCAGGACGTACAGCGGTACCGAGAGCACGAGCCCGGCCACGATGAGGCCGAGCACGAACGTGCCGATCAGCCCGACGCTGGGGCGGTCGAACAGCCACTCGAAGAGGTCCTGCACCGGGTGCAGGCCCACGTCGTCGGCGTAGTTGGACAGCACGCCGAACAGCGCGCCGATCGCGACCAGGCCCGACAACGACAGCGGCGCGTACTTCAGCCACTTCAGGTCCAGCCGCGAGATGACCTCGGACTCCGGCAGCGGTTCCGCGTCCCGCTCACCGGTGGGAGCGGCCACCCGGGGCGAGACACCCTTGCGCAGCAACAACACCCGCAGCCGCTCGGCCTCCTCCTGCGTCACGGCGTCGAGCGTCAGCCCGTCCGTGCCGGGGGTGTCCTGCTGGCCGGTGCCGATCCGCACCGCCGACAGGCCGAAGACGCGGTGACCCGGCTTCGAGGTGAGGTCGACCGTCCTGATGCGATCGCGCGGCACCGCGAGCTGCTTGCGCGTCAGCAACCCCGTGTGCAGCTCGACCTGGTCGTCGGTGATGCGGTACCTCGTGGTGCGCCAGATGAAGTAGCTGAACGCGAGGATGGCCGCGACGGTGGCGCCGCTCGCGATCAGCCGCCACCTCTCGCCGTTGCCGGTGAACAGCAGCACGAGGATCGGCACCAGCATCGCGATGCCCTCGTTGAGCGGCCGCACGACGAGCATGCGCACGTGCAGGCGGTGCCACTCCGCCGGAGGTTCGGTGAGCTCCGGCGCGGCGGGCAGCCCTGCCGGGACCGCGGCCGGCATCTCGGGGGACATCTCCGGGGGCGTGCTCACGTTGCATCACCCGGCGTGGCCTGCGTGGTGTTCGTCAGCTCCACGACCAGCCGCTGGGCGACCTCGTGGTCCAGGCTCTCGATCTCCACGGGACCCGCCGCCGACGCCGTCGTCACGGTGACCGTGGACAGGCCGAGGATCTGCTGGAACGGCCCGCGTTTCGTGTCGATGGTCTGGATCCGCGACACCGGTGCGACTCGCCACTCCTGGTTCAGCCAGCCGGAGAGGGTGTAGACGGCGTCCGGCGTGGTCTCCCAGCGGTGGACGCGGTAGCGCCAGCTCGGTTCGACCGCGGTGTGCGCGAGACCGACGACCCCGGTGGCGACCAGGAGCGCCAGCTCCCACGTCGGAGGCTCGTCCACCAGCAGGAACACGATCAGCTGGGGCACGAACAGCACGAGCCAGAACACGGCGGCCTGCATCGTCCACAGCACGACGGACTTCGGGCTCACCTGGTGACGAGGCGTGCGCAGTTGCAGAGTCACCCCTCAAGGGTGCACCAACCGCGGCGGGCGATGTGGCCAGGTGTGTCAATTGGTGTGCCGGTGGCCGGGGCGGTCCCGCTTGCGAGGGAGGCGGGACCGCCCCGGCCGGGAGCCGGCGGTCAGGGCTGGACGACGTACGGCGGTGTGAAACCGGCGTCCGGTTCACCGGCGGAGGCCGTGCCGCCGAGCGCCATCAGCGCTCCCAGGCTGAGGATCACGGCGGCGATGGCGCGAGCGATGCGGTTGGACTTCATGGGGGTGCTCCGTTCCGATAGGTGACGGCCGTCGACGAGGGCAGGGAGTCGTTGTCCGGCGCGCGTCCGCGATCGGCCCGGCCGCGGTCTGTCGCAAGAGGACGCCGTCCGCAGGACGGCCGGGGTGGAACCGCGCGAGTCGTGCTCTCCCCGTCCGGTGGTGGACGCGCCCGTGACGATCTTGCGCGCGTCTCCGGCTGGGCGCCTCGGCCGGACGGCCGAACCAGTGCGGGCGCCGCCCGGTCGCTGTGGCGTGACGTGGCACGTGTCGCACTGCGCGAGCACTGGCCGTGCGGACGCCGGCAGCGGGCGACGTTGCCCCGTCATGACCGCCCCTAGCTCGTCGACCGGACACGTTGTGAACGGAGCATGACACAGACGAGTCATCCGTGACATCACCCAATTCACGCCGGCGTCACGGGGTGGAACGCCCTGCACCAGGTACCCGGTCCAGGGCAAGCAGCCGTTCGGGCGATGGGGCGGCGGCCGGGCGGGCCGGTCGTCACAGGAGCCGGTGCTACCGCTGGTCGCGGAGCTGCCGCTTGACCACTTTCCCGGCCGCGTTCCGGGGCAGCTCGTCGAGGAAGAAGACGTCGCGGGGGACGGAGAACCGCGCGAGGTTCGCCCTCACGTGGTCGCGCACCTGCTCCGCCGTCAGGGTCTCGGCGCCGACGACGAAGGCGGCCAGGCGCTGGCCGAACTCGTCGTCCGGCACGCCCGTCACCGCGACTTCCGTGACGCCGTCCAGAGTGGAGAGCAGGTCCTCGACCTCGTGCGGGTAGACGTTCTCGCCGCCGGACACGATCATCTCGTCGTCGCGGCCCGCCACGAACAGCAGGCCGTCCTTGACGTAGCCGAGATCGCCGGTGGACATGAGGCCGTTCACCGACTCCTTGCTGGTGCCGTTGGTGTAGCCGTCGAACAGCATCTCGTTGCCGACGAAGATCCGCCCGGTCTCGCCCGGCGCCACCGGTTCGCCGTTGTCGTCCACAATGGCCAGTCGGGTGCCGAGTGGCGGTTTTCCCGCCGTGCCGGGCGCCTCGAGCATCTCCTCGGGCGTCGCGATGCTCGCCCAGCTCACCTCCGTCGAGCCGTAGAGGTTGTAGAGGACGGGGCCGAACTCCCGCAGCGTGCGGGTGGCGACCTTCGGCGGCAGCGCCGACCCGCTGGAGGCGATGACCCGCAGCTTCGGCCGGTGCGGCGCCTCCAGCATCCGTTGCAGCATCACGGGAACCACGAACATCGCGGTGCACCGCTCTGCGTCCCGCAGTGCCTGAGCGGGGTCGAACCTCCTGCGCAGCACCAGGGTCGCGCCGAGCACGAGGCCGAGCTGGAACGCGGCGAGGCCCCACGCGTGGAAGAGCGGTGAGGTGATCGAGATGACGTCGCCGTGCCGGAGCGGGATCCGCGACAGCAACGCGGCGGCGGGGGCGAGGCTCGCGGGCTCCGGCCTGCGGGCGCCCTTCGGGGAGCCGGTGGTGCCGGAGGTGAGGATGATCAGCCTGCCGCGCGGGGGCCTGCGGGGGAGCGGATCGCGCGGTCCGTTGGTGATCAGCGACTCCATCTCGTCGCTGAAGTACGCGGGGACGTCGGGCAGGACGTCGGTGAACTCGCGGTCGGCGACGATCCTGTCGAGCTCCTGGTCCCGCGCGACCTGCGCGAGCTGTCCCGCGCTCAGGCTCGTGTTGAGCAGGACGGCGTCGGCGCCGATCTTCGTGCAGGCCGTCATCGTCTCGATGAACGCGCGACCGTTGCGGCACAGCAGACCGACGCGTTCCCCGGCGTGGAACGCGTGGGCGAGACGGCTGGTGCGCTCGTCGACCTCCGCGTACGTGAGCACGCCGTCGTCGTCGATGATCGCCGCGCGGTCCGGGTGCCGTGCGGCGCCGGTCTGATACCCCCACGCGAGCGTGATGTCCCACTGCACGTACCCGCGCACGGTGCCGGAGAGCCCACGCGGGCCCAGTGGCCGGATCACTCCGGCTTTGACCAGGGTCAGCAGCACGCGGGTCAGCATGGACCCCACTCTGCCACTTACCTACTTGCGAGTAGGTAGCGCTGTGGTGGCGGTCACACCTCGTTGTTCGACGCGCTCACCACCGCGTCGCGCAGCGCCGCTCGCAGGCGGCCGACCTCCAGCGGTGTCAGAACGGCGGCTTCCCCCGGCGGCACGGTGATCACGATGTGCCCCTGGCTGACGAACACCGTCATGTCCCGTCGGCGCGAAGCGATGTCGCGGCAGCTCACCTGCCACTCCTCTTTGGCTCCCACGGGTTTCTTCCTCCAGCTCACTCGGCGCACCGGTGCGGCGGTTCCGGCGCTCACCTCCATTAGACGTGATCGGCGGAAGATCATGACGACGAATTCGCGCCTTCTGCCGAGCGACCACGCCGAGCTGCGGTCAGCGTCGCGGTGGGGACGACAGCAGGTCGCCTGGAGGGGTGAAGATGGCGGAACCGCAACGCATCGTGATCGCGCTCGCGCGTTCTGCCTGGTGTGCAAGGACATGTCCTCGCGCGCGGTCGACGATGCGATCGCGGCGGGGGACATCGCGGCGCACGGGGTTCAGCGACCTGGAAGCTCTGGTCTAGATGCAGGAACCGTGCACGGGTGCCTCGCCGTCGGCGAGGCTGATCAGCGCCTTGGTGATGACCGCCATCTCCTCGGCGGTGAAGCGCGCGCGGTAGGCCAGCTCGACGTCGGCGAGCGCGAGCCCGACCTTCCGCTGCAGCTCGACGCCGTCCTCGGTGATCACCGGCGTGCGCACCCTGCGGTCGTTCGGGTCGGGGACGCGCAGGATCAGTCCGGAGCGTTCGAGCTTGTCGAGCTCGCTGGTCAGCGTGGTCTTGTCGAGGCCGAGCATGGCGCCGAGCTTGAGCTGGGTGCGCTGGACCTCCTCGTTCGCGAGGGCCTGCAGGATCAGCTGGCCGCGCACGGTGATGCCGTGCTTCGCGACCTCCTCGGCGAACGACGACCCGACTCGCTGGGCCGCCCGGTGCAGCAGCCAGTTGAAGTCCCACTTCTCCACACAGGCGTTGTGCAGCGGCCGCTCCTCCATGTGTCCCATCGTACATCCCGGAAGAGATGTTCTCAGTTCGGAACATCTTGACTCGGAAGTTCTTCACTCGTATGTTCTGGGTATGACCAATCTGCTGCACATCGACTCGAGCATCCGCCGCGAAGGCTCGGTCACCCGCGAGATCACCGGTGCGTTCGCCGACGTCTGGAGGTCGTCGAACCCCGAGGGCGGCTACACCTACCGGGACCTGAACGCGGATCCGGTCCCGCACGTGGACGGCACGGAACACGGCGTCACGGCCGACCTGGTCGCCGAGGTCAAGGCCGCCGACGTGATCCTCATCGGCGCGCCGATGTACAACTTCTCGATCCCGTCGACCCTGAAGGCGTGGATCGACCACTTCGCGACCAGTGAGTTCTTCCCGCGCGAGGACGGCACGTTCGCGCTGGGCGGCAAGCGCGTCGTCGTGGTGACCGCGCGAGGCGGTTCGTACAAGCCGGGCACGCCGCGCGAGGGGTTCGACTTCCAGGAGCCGTACCTGCGGGCCGTGTTCTCGATGGTCGGGCTCGACCACAACCTGGAGTTCGTGCACGCCGAGCTGACCCTGGCCGACGTCAACCCGCAGCTGCACCAGTTCCGCGAGCTCGCGGTCGAGTCGCTCGCCGACGCGCACCGCGTGGTCAAGGAGCTCGCCTCCGCCTAACCTCGGTCACGTGATCGACAAGGTGGCTTGGATCTACTTGGAGGACGGCCGTGTGCTCGGCACGCGGTCGAAGGGCAAGGACACGTACTACCTGCCAGGGGGCAAGCGCGAGCCGGGCGAGTCCGACGTCGAGACGCTTGTGCGCGAGATCCGCGAGGAGCTGTCCGTCGAGATCGACGCCGCTTCGGCGGAGCACGTGGGGACGTTCGAGGCCCAGGCGCACGGCCACTCGTCGGGGGTGACCGTGCGGATGACCTGCTACACCGCCTCGTTCGAGGGGGAACCGGTGGCGTCGGCCGAGATCGAGGAGCTCGCCTGGCTCACCACCGCCGACGTGGACCGGATCTCACCGGTCGACCGGATCATCTTCGCCCACCTGAAGGACGCGGGGGTGCTGTCCTGACGTTCGCGGACCGCGGCCGCGGACGTTCGTCGCCAGCGCCATCGCTCCTGTCAGCAGCGCGATGACCACGTAGATCGCTTCGAAGCTCAGGGTCGAGACCAGCGCCGCGCCCGCCGCGAGCCCGATCGGCACGGCGCCGAAGACCACGCTGATGGCGGTGGCGCTGACCTGACCCAGCACCGCGCGCGGGGTGCGTTGCTGGATCAGCGTGACCACGGCGACCACGGCCCAGGCGAGCCCGACGCCCTGCACGAACCCGGCCACGAGCACGGCGGGCAACCACGCCGTCGTGCGCATCACCGCCGCCACCGCCACCAGGACGAGTCCGGTGGTGATGTTCGCGTGCTTGCCGGCGAGGCCCGCCAGCACCGACCCTGCGCCCTGGACGGCCAGCAGCACGCCGAGGAACTCCGGGCCGTGGTGCAGTCCTTTCTCGACGAGCGCGAACGACGCCGCCGTGTGCAGTGAGCCTGCGAACAGCGCTGTCGCGGCACCCGCGATCGGCCAGGCCAGAGCTGTGAGGTGCGGCCGGCCCGACGTCTCCCGCGGCGCCGGTGCGGGCTCGTCGACACGGACCATCGACGTGGCCGCCGCCGCGAGCAGGAACGAGAGCGCGTCGATCGCCACCACCGGCCACGAGCCGTACGCCGCGAACAGCGCCGCGCCCGCCAGAGGTGCCACGAGCTTCATGCCCTCCTGCAGCGACATGCGCAGGCCGTTGACCCTCGCGAGCCGATCGGGCGGGAGCAGCGCGACCAGCAGTGCGGGCTCGGCCGCGCTGACCAGCACCGCCTTCGTGCCGTAGACCAGCAGGACGGCGAAGATCACCCAGAGCTCGTCGGTGACCAGGAGCAACGCCAGCACCGGGACCATGGCCAGGTTGGTGCAGATCAGCAGCGGTCTCTTGCGGTACGAGTCGGCGAAGCGGCCCACCCACGGCGACAGGAAGCCCGGCGCGTACATGCAGAGCAGAGCGAGCGTCGCGAGGGAGTCGCTCCCCGTCAGCGACTTCACCCACACACCCGCGACCAGCATCATCGCGCTCGTCCCGAAGAACGACAGCACGAGGCCGGCGAAGTACCAGCGCACCACGTCGCACCCCCGGACACGACAAAGGGAGGCGAGCGCGCTCTCCTCCCACTTCAACATATAGCGCACCCAGGGGCTTGCGGCAAGACCCCGGGGGTGCTCCATCATTTCCCGGCGAACGTCATCCACCTGGGGAAATGGGGATCACTCCATGATCGACGTCATCATCGCCGGCGGTGGACCGACCGGCATGATGCTCGCTGGCGAACTGCGGCTCCACGGCGTGGGCGTGGTGCTGCTCGAACGGGAACCGGAACCGACCAAGGTCGTGCGCGCGCTGGGGATGCACGCACGCAGTCTCGAAATCCTGGACCAACGCGGTCTCGCTGACCGCTTCCTCCCGCTCGGCACGACGCACCCCCTCTCGGGGTTCTTCGCGGGCATCGAAAGGCCCGCGCCGGAACGGCTGGACACCAAGTACCCGTACGTCTTCTCGATGCCGCAGCCGGTCACCGAACACCTGCTCACCGAGCACGCGGTGGAGGCCGGTGCCGACATCCGGCGTGGCCGGGCCGTCACCGCGCTCAGCCAGGACGACGAGGGCGTGACCGTCGAACTGGCCGACGGCACGTCGTTGCGCGGGCGGTACCTCGTCGGGTGCGACGGCGGTCGTAGCACCGTGCGGAAGCTGGCCGGGATCGACTTCCCCGGTGAGCCCACGCGCGTGGAGACGCTGCTGGGCGAGATGGAGATCGGCATCCCGTGGGAGGAGGCGATGCCGTTGATGCTGGAGGTCCGCAAGACGCAGAAGCGGTTCGGCATCGGCCCGCTCGGCGGCACCGCGACGTACCGGGTCGTCGTCCCGGCCGACGGCGTGTCCGAGGACCGCGCGGTCATGCCGACGCTCGACGACTTCAAGGAACAGCTGCGGCGCGTCGCGGGCACCGACTTCGGCGTGCACTCGCCGCGGTGGATGTCCCGCTTCGGCGACGCCACCCGGCAGGCGGAGCGCTACCGGTCCGGCCGGGTGTTCCTCGCGGGCGATGCGGCGCACATCCACCCGCCGACCGGCGGCCAGGGGCTCAACCTGGGCTTGCAGGACGCGTTCAACCTGGGGTGGAAGCTCGCCGCCGCCGTCCGCGGGTGGGCGCCGGACGGGCTGCTCGACACCTACGAGGCCGAGCGGCACCCGGTGGCCGAGGAGGTGCTCAACAACACCCGCGCGCAGATCGAGCTGATGAAGGTCGAGCCGGGACCGCAGGCCGTGCGGCGGCTGCTCACCGAGCTGGTGCGGTTCGAGGAGGTCAACCGGTACCTGATCGAGAAGATCATCGCTGTGACGATCCGGTACGACTTCGGCTCCGACGACGACCTGGTGGGACGGCGCATCGGCGACCTCGCGCTGAAGCGGGGCGGGCTCTACGAGCAGATGCACGCGGGTCGCGGCGTCCTGGTCGACCAGACCGGGTCGTTGTCCGCCGAGGGCTGGGCCGATCGCGTCGACCACGTCGTCGACGTCAGCGAGGAGCTCGACGCGCCCGCCGTGCTGCTGCGCCCGGACGGGCACGTGGCGTGGGTGGGCGAGGACCAGCAGGCGTTGGAGGGGGAACTCACGCGCTGGTTCGGTGCCTCCGTCTGAGGTCACCCGTTCGGGCGGGCCAGCCGCTTTGTCACACTGTGCGGCGTGTCC
Source organism: Lentzea sp. (assembly GCF_035525475.1). Classification (GTDB taxonomy): domain Bacteria; phylum Actinomycetota; class Actinomycetes; order Mycobacteriales; family Pseudonocardiaceae; genus Lentzea. The sequence continues at coordinate 13,634 of NZ_DATLEC010000064.1, forward strand.
GAGCCGATGACAGCCGTGCTGCTGCGCGCAGCCGAGCTCACCGCCTCGGGGAAGCCGCGGCAGGCGATCGACCTGCTGCGGCCCCTCGTGGCGGCGAACCCTCGGCACGCCGAGGCGTGGTGCCGGCTCGCTGCCGCCCACCTGGACCTGGGTGAGGCGGACCGGGCGCTCGACTCCGCCAAGCGCGCGATGATCCTCGACGGCGAGCCCGCCTGGCCGCAGCGGCTGGCGGCGCTCGCGTTGAACGACCTCGGCCGGCACCAGGAGGCGGCGGTCGCGGCGCGCGAGTCCGTGCGCCGCAAGCCCGGCGACTGGCGCGGCTACGTCGTGCTGGCCGAGGTGCTCGCCGGCTCCCAGGACGGCGCCGTCGAGGCGTTCGACTCGGCCCTGCACGCCTCGCAGCTCGCGCCGGCCGAGGCGCGGGCGTTCCAGGTGCTGGGCGACGCGGCGTTGCGGATGCGCGACTGGGGCACCGCCGAGCACGCCTACCGTTCGGCGATCAAGCTCGACCCGTCCGACTCGGACTCCAGGGCGAACCTCGCGACTGTGCAACGGCGCCGTGCCGCGAAGCCGCCTGCCCCGGCGCAGTTGAACAAGGCGCAGGTGTGGCGTGCGCTGCGCACGCTCTCGTTGCTGCTCGTCGGCGGCGGTTTACTCGCCCTGATCGCCGGCATGCCGCGACCGACGCCCTACCTGGCGTTCTTCACCGGCGCGCTGGTGCTGTGCTGCCTGGTCGTGGCGTTGCGGCTGCGTCCGTTCAAGGTGCTCTTCGGCCTGCGCAAGCTCGCCGTGACGGTGTCGCTGCTCGCCGCGTCGGCGCTGGTCCTGGTGGGCTGGACGGTCGCGTTGCTGTTCGGCGCCACCACGATGCAGCCGCTTGTGCTTTCCTGGTTGTGCGCTGTCGTGGGGGAGCGCTCGTCTACGTGGGTGGAGGCAGGAGGCGGTGATGCGTCGCGACGCGATCGCCCTCGCCTTCCTGTTGTTCCTCGGACAGCTCTTCATCGTCGCGGCACCCGCCGACCCGGCGCTTGCCGGGGGCTCGGTCGTCCGGCACGGCCACGACTTCGCGAACCTCCCGGTCACCGCCCCCAAGCCGCACAACCACCACGCCGCCCAGGTACCGCAGTCGCAGGTGCCGATGGACGTGCCGCCCGTCGCGAAGCCCGCGATGCCGATGCGGTTCGTGGTCGCCTTCGCCCGGCGCGTGCACCGCACGCCCGACGGCATCCGCTGGACCCCGCAGCGTGATCGCTCGCCGCCTTCCGGTCGCTGAGTCCCTTTTCCAGCACCCACTTCCGGAAGGCTTCCTCACCCATGTCGCGCGACACCGCGCGACGGGGCCTGCTCGTGCGCGGTCTCATAGCGCTCGGCGTCCTCGTCGCATCCGCATTCCTGCTGCTCACCACCGATCCCCGCCTCGGCCTCGACCTGCGCGGGGGAACCCAGATCGTCCTCGAGGCCAAGGGCGACTCCGACGCCGCCGACCGTTCGCTGGAGGTCCTGCGCCGCCGCGTCGACGCGCTGGGCGTCGCCGAACCGGTCATCGCCCGCTCCGGCGAGAACCGCATCGTCGTCGAACTGCCCGGCGTCCAAGACCCAGAGGAGGCCGTGAAGGTCCTCGGCCGCACCGCACAGCTGACCGTGCAGCGCAACGGCCAGACCGTCATGACCGGCGAGGGCATCTCGGACGCGACGGCCGTCCGCAACCCGCAGGGCGCGGGCTTCGTGGTGAACATCCAGTTCCAGGGCGACGCACCCTCGAAGTGGCAGAAGATCACCGGCGAGGCGGCCTGCGAACCGTCCGGCACGCCCGGCCGCCAGATCGCGTTCGTCCTGGACGGCTCGCCCATCTCGTCCCCGGAGGTCAGCCTCGACACGCCGTGCGGCGCGGGTCAGGCCGGCGGCGCCACGACGATCACCGGCAGGTTCGGCCAGGAGGAGGCCAAGGAGCTCGCGCTGGTCATCCGCTCCGGCGCGCTGCCCGTGCCGGTCGAGGTGATCGAACAGCGCACCGTCGGCGCGACCCTGGGCGCCGAGGCGATCGAGGCCAGCGCCAAGGCCGCGATCATCGGCATCGCCCTGACCTCGTTGTTCCTCATCTTCGCCTACCGCCTGGCCGGGTTCCTGGCTGTCGTCGCGCTCGTCGGTTACGCGGGCGTCGCCTACGCCGGTCTGCTGGCCGTGGGGGCGACGTTGACCTTGCCGGGCCTGGCCGGCTTCGTGCTGGCGATCGGCATGGCGGTCGACGCGAACGTCCTGATCTTCGAACGGGCCCGCGAGGAGTACGCCCGCAAACCCAACCTCCGGCGCGCGTCGGAGAGCGGCTTCCGAGGCGCGCTGAGCGCGATCGCCGACTCGAACGTGACGACGCTGCTGGCGGCCGGTCTGCTGTTCTGGCTGGCCACGGGCCCTGTCCGGGGCTTCGGCGTCACGCTGACCATCGGTGTGCTGGCGTCGATGTTCAGTGCCCTGGTGCTCTCGCGCGTGCTGGTCGTGTGGGCGCTCGGCACGCGTTTCGTGTCTTCTCGACCCCGCCTGAGCGGCCTGCACACGCTGGGCTTCGTCCGCCAGCGCCTGTCCGTCGTGCTGTACCGGCGCCCGTCGTCGTGGCTGATCAGCGCCGGTGCTCTGGTTCTCGTGGCCTTCGCAGGCTTGTTCGCGCGCGGCCTGGACCTGGGCGTCGAGTTCACCGGCGGCCGCATGCTCGACTTCACCGCAGGAGGTTCCGTCGACGCGGGTCGCGTTCGTTCGGCCCTGACCGACGCGGGGTTCTCAGACGTCGTCGTGTCGTCGTCGGGCAACGAGGTCTCGCTGCGCACCGGCCCGATCGACGACGCGGCCTCATCCCGCATCGGCGAGGTCGTGTCCTCGGCCGTCGACGGCGGCGCCCGTCAGTCCAGCAACGAACTGATCGGCCCGTCCCTGTCGTCCGAACTGCGCCGCAACGCCGTGATCGGCCTGGCCATCGCCGTCGCGGCCCAGCTGGGATACCTGGCCGTGCGCTTCGACTGGCGCCTCGGCCTGGCCACGGTCGGTGCTCTTCTGAGCGACGTCCTCGTGCTGGTCGGCGTGTTCGCGTGGATGGGCAAGACGGCCGACGGCGTGTTCCTCGCGGCCCTGCTGACCGTGATCGGCTACTCGGTCAACGACTCGGTGGTCGTCTTCGACCGCTTGCGCGAGCTGCGCGGTTCTCGTTTCGGGAAGGCTTATCCGGACGTGGTGTCGGATGCGGTGGTGCAGACCGTGCCTCGCACCGTGAACACCGGTATCGGCGTGCTCTTCGTGCTCGCGGCTCTGCTGGTCCTGGGCGACGGGTCCTTGGCGAACTTCGCCACGGCGTTGCTGATCGGTCTGGTGGCCGGTACCGCGTCCACTGTGGTCACCGCGGCGCCCATCGCGATCTGGCTGGAGTCGCGCTGGCCCAGGAAGGCGGTGGCGAAGAAGCGCCCGGCGGCCGCGCGGGTCTAGCTCGTCGCACCTGCTCGTAGCAGAGTAGGTGGCATGACCTCTTTCGCCGCGTACCAGAACGAGATCTTCTGGTTGCGTGGTCGGCGGACCAGCGTCTGTCCGCAGAGGACACCGCTTGAGCTGCGGGAACTATCTCTGTAGTTCTCACGGATTCTCGTGGTCGCCCGACGTCCCACGGCCTGGGGACGGCCTGGCGGTGATCAACCACATCGGGGCCTCATCCTGACACTGAGCCCGTCTTCGCGGTCGGTGGTGCCTGGTCAAGACACGCATTCCCGTCTTGACCGGTGCTGCTGCCCGTGACTCATCATGGGGTGTGGATGAGCGCGGTCGGAGGAGGCGCAGTGCTTGGTTACATGGGCCACGATGACTGGCAAGACATGTCGGACTACCTCGTGCACCTGACGGACGGGGAGTCCTGGTTCAAGATCATCTACGAAAGGACCCTGCGTGCCACCACGGCCCAGGGGACAGCACGCTCTGTTGTCGGCCTCGGAACTACTCAACATGCGATTTGCCTTAGTGAGATTCCCCTGGGGCTGTTGGGTCGGCTCGCAGATCGACATGGTCAGTTCGGTGTGGGGTTCAAGCGCGACTTCGTGCGATCGCGAGGTGGTGCGCCAGTCTGGTATCTGGCGCGAGGGACGAAGCACCAAGTCAGCTTTCAGGCCCTCATGAACGAAAAGATGAGGGGCGGCGCCGAACCTGATGATCCGCTTTGGGTACTCACACCGTTCGTGGACAACCCTGGTTCAGGAGCGGGGTGGTCTTATGAGTTCGAGTGGGAGCGTGAGTGGCGCGTGGCTGGCGGTCTCAGCTTCACCCTAGATGACGTGCAGTTCTTGTTAATTCCTGAAGTGATCCAAGAGGACTGGCGCGATCATTGGAAGACCGTCTTCGGTGCACAAACCGTTTTCGCCGGGGCCATGATCGATGCTGGCTGGGATGTGGCTCGGCTTCAGGCTGAACTCAAGCGAGCGGGCCTGAACGACGCGAGTTAACACGATGCGGTGGCCGTTGGCGCGAAGCGTCGGCGGGCGTCGATCGCCGTGCCCAGCTCGATCAAGCCGACCAACTGCGCGATCGGCCTGTCCGGTCGGCTTACGGCGGTCGCTTGTGAGAACTTGCGACGTCGGCGTCGTGCTGCCGCACAACCTCGCGGATCGCGCCGCCGTGGCCGGCGGGCGGAGCGAAGCGGGAGCCCGACGTGCCCGGATGGACGCGAGCCACGCTGGAAGGCGACTGGCGCAGTGCGCGCCGCCGACGGCGGCGCCTTGATCCCATAAAGCAGAATTCAGCAGTTAATCGTGATACCTAGATGGGCTCTAGGATCGGGTCGCTGCGGTATGGCCCAGGCGTCCACATGGCTGCTTTGAAGCTGTTCGATCGAACGAAGCTCTCGTAATATGGGAGAAAGTTCGCTCTCAATGAGTTGGGGACTGGGGGCGGTCCTGCCGAGACCTCGGGGCCTGGGCCATGCTGGTGGTTAATCACACTGATCCCGCCGTCTTGAATTCCAATGCTGGAGAATCTAT
>NZ_DATLEC010000092.1:0-36625 GCF_035525475.1 Lentzea sp.
GCTGTGGACTCATGCTCCTGGCGGAGTGGCCGAGTGGCTTAGGCAAGGGCCTGCAAAGCCCTGTACACGGGTTCGATTCCCGTCTCCGCCTCGGACGATTAGCTCAGCGGGAGAGCACTACCTTGACACGGTAGGGGTCACAGGTTCAATCCCTGTATCGTCCATTCGGATCGCAGCGGGCCCGGTGCACATCGCACCGGGCCCGCTGTCGTTTCCGGGGTCCGCCGGCGGTCGCGCACGCTCAAGATCAGCCGATTTGGAACTTCGGGGGACCGTCGGATAAAGTTCCTCTCGCACCACGGGAAACCGAGGGGCAACGCGGATGTAGCGCAGTTGGTAGCGCATCACCTTGCCAAGGTGAGGGTCGCGAGTTCGAGTCTCGTCATCCGCTCGGACGATTAGCTCAGCGGGAGAGCACTACCTTGACACGGTAGGGGTCACTGGTTCAATCCCAGTATCGTCCACTCAACCGGGAAGCCCCCGATCGAATATGATCGGGGGCTTCTTGCTGTTCCTGACCTGTCGGTCACCGCCCAGTTTTTGTCCAATTAATGGTCGGAACGGCCGAAAATGCCCACTTTTTTGTCTTTTATGGCGGCGTGACCGCCTCTATTGTTCATTGCCGTGTCCGGCTACAAGTACGACTTCTTCATCAGCTACTGCCGATACGGCAGCGTGCAGAGATGGTTGCTGAACCACTTCCTCGACAAGCTCCGGGAATGCTTGGCCGACCACTACGCACCGACGCCGACGGTGTACGTCGACCGCTCGATGGAGCGCGGCGTGCACTGGCCGTCGAACCTGCAGGACGCACTGCGGCACAGCAAGATCATGATCCAGCTGCTGACCCCGCAGTACTACCAGTCGCGGTGGTGCATGGCCGAGCAGAAGAGCATGCGGGCCAGAGAGGACATGCTGGGTCTGGCCAGTCTGGAGGTCTCGCAGGGGCTGATTTATCCCATCCTCTACGCCGATTCCGAGAACTTTCCGCTCGAGGAAAAAGAACGTGCGTGGGTGGATTTCAAGGACGTGGCCCACCCGGACCCGGTCTACCAGCAGAGCAAGAAATACCTGCGATTCCACACTCGGGTCAACACGCTGGCCGCGGACCTCGTCAAGCTCGCCAAGCTGGCACCTCCGTGGCAGGCGGACTGGCCTGACGTCGATCCCCCGAACCCCCCGCTCCTGCCGCCCACGCAGCTACCGAGGTTCTGACCATGGCTGGGACCGTCATCACCTTCTACTCCTACAAAGGCGGCGTCGGGCGCAGTTTCACCATGGCCAGCATCGCGGTGCTGCTCGCCCGGTGGGGTTACCGGGTGCTGACGATCGACTGGGACCTGGAAGCCCCCGGCCTCCACCACTACTTCGCACCGCTCATGTCGGGACCGCCCCAGGGCGGTGTCGTCGATCTCGCGCACGATTTCCTCGCGGGCGCGAAAAGACCTGCCCCGCACATCGTCGACGTCGACGTGGAGGGCGCCGGTTCACTCGGACTGCTGGCCGCGGGGAAGATGGACCGCGACTACATGGGACGCATGCAGTCGATCGACTGGGAGAAGCTGTACCCGCAGGGGTTCGCGACCTTCCTCGAGACCTGCCGCGACATCTGGACCGCCGACCACGACTTCGTCCTGCTCGACAGCAGGACCGGCATCTCCGACATCGCGAGCATCTGCACGGCCCATCTGCCGGACCGGCTGGTCGTCGTCTTCACCGCCAACGACCAGAACCTCGACGAGGTCGTCGACATCGCCCGGCGCGCTGACGACGCGCGGGACCGGATGCCGTACGACCGGCCACGGCACACCGTGCTCCCCGTGCTGTCGCGGCTGGACAACCGCGTGGAGTACGAGCGCGCGGACAACTGGCAGCGCAAGTGCGCCAAGGTCGTCACCCCGCTGTTCGAGAACTGGCTCGTCAAGAGCGTCCCGGAGGACCGGATGCTGCGGCACCTCACCGTGCCCTACGTGTCCTACTGGAGCTTCGGTGAACAACTGCCGGTGCTGGACGAACCCGTCCCGTCCCCCGACCAGATCTCGTACGCGCTCGAAACCATCGCCGCGGTGATCGCGCAGGGGTTCGACCGCACGGACGTGCTGGAGGACAACCGCGACGCCTACGTCGCGGCGGCCCGCAACCACCACCGGGACTTCGACCTCGACGTGCTGGTGTCCGGTCCGCGGACGTTGCAGAAGGCCACCGAGGAACTCGTCGCCCAGCTGAACGCGCTCGGCGTGCGGGCCGAGCGCTCGGTGTCCGGCGACCCGGAGATCCTGGAACGGGCCGGCGTGCCGGCGGAGCACCTGTGCCTCCTGGTGGACGGGGAGGCGAGCCGGTGGCAGATCACCGAGGCCGAACGCTTCCTGCGGCACGCCATCGGACCGGAGGGTGACCAGCGGCAGTTGTTCTGCGTGCTGTCGAAGAACACGGACCGGGACAAGCTTCCCGGCTTCCTGCGCAACCTGCGGCACCTGGAGCTCGGCTCGCAGCCGGAGCTGGTCGCGCGGCAGCTCCACGCCCTCATCCAGCGCACTGATGGGCACGAACCCAATCACGAGGCATTGGTGGCGGCCGCGACCGCGTTGCGCGGTCTTCCGGCGGAGATGCCCTACGCCGGCCGATTCGCGCTCGCCCAGGACACCGTGCGGGGCATGACCGCGGCGCTCGACGGCGGCGACATGGAGCTGCTGCTCGACCACTCGGCTGATCTCGCGCTCATCAGCAAGTCACACGGCAACGGCGCTCAGACCGCGATGCCACCGGAACTCCGGGCCGCGGTGACCGAGCTGCTCGCCCGGATCGATCGACGACTCAACGCGTTCACCGACTGAGAGAGGCGGCGTGATGCCGGAGAAGTTTGGCGCCCCCGAACGTGCGGCCCTGATGGTGCTCATGCTCGAGAACCGGAAGATGCCGAACACGGAGCTGAACGAGCAGGTCAAGCTCACGAAGCCCGGCCGGGGCAAGTTGAACGAGGCAGGGTTGATCCGGACGGCCGAAGACGTGCGGCCCATGGTTCACGAGATCACCGACGAAGGCATCGCCTGGTGCCTGCAGGACCTCGTGAAGGGCGAGCTGCCGCCGAGGTCGACCTCGCACGCGCGCGTCACGTTCGGCCTGTTGAAGAAGTTCATCGTGCACCACGAAGCTCGCGGCACGCTCGTCGAGGTGATCCGGTCCCGCGACCTGGAGTCGTTGATCCGGTCCGTCTACGAGGAGCTCGCCGTCGAGCCGCAGGACTGGATCCGGCTCGCCCGCATCCGGCCGCGGCTCAACGGCGCCGAGAGGGGTGAGGTCGACGACGTGCTGGTGAAGATGATGAAGACCGGGACCGTCCACCTGGCGCCCGAGTCCAACACCAAGGTGCTCACCGCCGAGGACCACGCCGCGGCGCTGCGGGTCGGCAGCGAGGACCTGCACCTCGTGGCGATGGAGGAGTCATGACCGCGCAGCTGCGGGAGGCGCTGGCCGTCCTGCGGTTCAACTCGGCCGAGACCCCGGACGACGTCTGGCGCACCTCGCCCTCGCACGTCGACGGGCTGCACACCAGGGCGGAGCACCGCATCAGGACGGCCATCGCGGACGCCAGGGACAGCACGGGGTCCAATCCCATCGGACTCGTCCTGCAGGGCCGCAAGGGCGTCGGGAAGACCCACCTGCTCGGCACGGTGCGCACCATGGTGCAGGAGATCGGTGGCTACTTCTTCCTGATCGAGGTCAGCTCGGCGGCGATGTTCTGGGACGACGTCGCCGACGCGATGCGCAGCGAGCTGCTCAGGACCGATGACAGCGGCCAGCTCCAGCTCATCGTGCTGCTGCGGGAACTGTGCCGCGGTGCGGACCTGCCCGCGGACGTCAGCGCGGCGATCGTGCGCGAAGCGCCGTTGCAGCCGGAACACCTGGACGCCCTCGTCGAGGGTCTGCACAAGGTGGACGCCCGGATCGCCAGCGAGTGCGACGAGGTGATCCGCGCCCTGGTGCTGTACGCGTCCAAGCACTCGTCGATCGGCAGGAACTACCTCGAGGGGCTCGACGACGAGAAGGGCGAGCGCGCCGGGTGGGGGCTGTCGGCCAAGTCGAGGCCGGCGCGACAGGTGGTGCAGGACATCTCGCGGGTCCTGGCGCTGACCGGTCCCTGCGTGGTCGCGATCGACCAGCTGGACACCGTGGTCAACAAGACCCAGGACCTCATCGAGGACGACCTCAGCCCCGAGGAGGCCGGTGAGCTCGCGCTCATCTCGGACGGGTTGATGCAGCTGCGCGAGATCACCCGGCGGACGGTGACGATCGTCGCGTGCCTGCCCACCACGTGGGTCAAGCTGCGCAAGGCTGCCAGCGACACGGTCGGCGACCGGTTCACGTTGACGCCGATCCTGGGGGCCGTCTCGGACCCCTCGATCGCCAGGAAACTGGTCGAGAAGTGGCTCGCGGTGATCTACCAGGGCCACGGGATCACGCCTCCTCACCCGACCTGGCCGGTGGCGGCGGAGGCGTTCGGCGCCGACTGGCAGGACGAGACGCCGCGCACGCTGCTCAAACGCCTGCACGCCCACGCGGAGGCGTGCCTGCACGGGGAGGTCAGGGAGCTCCGGTCCTTCCAGGAGCCGGAGCAGGAGGAGAAGCCCGCTCCGAAGGTCGCGTTCACGCCGCAGGCGGGGGCGGAGCCGGACTACCTCGTCGAGCTCGACGCCAGGTTCGCGCGGTTGCGGGAGAAGGCCGCGATCGCCGCCGCCGACGTCAGGCTGCAGAACGAGGACGAGGTGATGCCGGCGTTGCTGCTGGCGGGGTTGAGGTCGTGGGTCACCGAGATCGGCAACGACGACCTGGCCTGGCACCCCGAACCGCAGTCCAGTGACAAGAGCCTGCACGCGAGCTTGCGGCACACCGTGGACGAGGAACGGGACGTCGAGGAGCGCTGGGTCTTCAGGCTCATCGCCAGCGGTCACGGCAACACCGTGCTGCGCAGGTTCCGGAGCGCTCGCGCGGCGGCCGAGGACGGCCGCGGCCGGCATCTCGTGCTCATCCGCAACGGCTCCAAGGGCTGGACCGGGGCGAAGACCAGGGGCGAGGTCGCGGAGTTCGTGAAGCGCGGCGGCAAGAGCATCGACGTGTCGGACGAGGACCTGCGCACGTTCATCGCGCTCAAGGAGATGTGGTCGTCGCAGTCGCACCAGCTGCTCGCGTGGCTGGTGGCGCGGAAACCGGCCAGCAGCAGGACGTTCCTGAAGACGATCCTGCCGGATCCGGCGAGGGGCGGGAGCAGGAGCGGGCACCAGGAGACGCGTCCTCCGCCACGGCCGAAGCCCGAAACGCCGCAGCCGCAGTCGGAACCGCAGTCGGAACCGCGGCTTCAGCCGGCACCACAACCGCGGTCAGAGCCGCAGCGGGACCTGCCCGTGCGGGACGGCGAGATCGTGCTCGGGATGGACGGCGAGATCCGGATCGCGCTGGAGTCGTTGCGCAAGCACGCGATCGTGTTCGCCGGGTCCGGTAGTGGCAAGACGGTGTTGTTGCGCCGGATCGTCGAAGAGTGTGCGTTGCAAGGGGTCTCGGCGATCGTGCTGGATCCCAACAACGACCTGGCGCGGCTCGGGGACGCCTGGCCGGAGCCGCCTGGGGAGTGGCTGGCAGGGGATGAGGCGAAAGCCGCCGAGTACCTGGCCGGCACCGAGGTAGTGGTGTGGACGCCGGGGCGGGCCAGCGGGCGGCCGTTGGTGTTCCACCCGTTGCCCGACTTCGCCGAGGTCCGGGGGGACGAGGACGAGTTCGTCGCGGCCATCGAGGCCGCGGTGGCCCGGCTGGTGCCCCATGCCCGTATCGCCAACGAGACCAAGTTCGCTGTTCGGGGGCGGGCTGTGCTCAAGGAGGCGTTGAAGTACTACGCGCGCAACGATCGGCGGGATCTCAACGGGTTCGTGGACCTGCTGGCCGAGTTGCCGGACGGGGTCAGCAAGCTGAGCTCGGCGACGGCTACCGCGGCTGATCTCGCGGAGACGTTGAGGGCGGCCATGGTCAACGATCCCTTGCTTGGTGGGCAAGGGGAACCCACTGATCCCGGCGTGTTGCTCGAGCCTTCGGAGGGCAAGAAGGCGCGGATCTCGGTCATCAGTTTTGTCGGGTTGCCTTCCGACGAGCAGCGGCAGGGGTTCATCAGCCAGTTGCAGCTCGAGGTTTTCGCCTGGATCAAGCGGAACCCCGCGGTGGACCGGCCTCTTGGCGGGCTGCTGGTGATGGACGAGGCGCAGACGATCGCGCCGTCCGGCGGGGTCACGGCCAGCACGCAGACGACGATTCTGCTGGCTTCGCAGGCTCGTAAGTACGGGCTTGGGTTGTTGTTGGCCACGCAGGCGCCCAAGGGTGTGCACAACCAGATCACCGGTAACGCCACCACGCAGTTCTTCGGGCGGTTGAACAGTCCCGCGCAGATCGCCGCGGCTACGGAGATGGCTCGGGCCAAGGGGAGTTCGGTCGCGGACATCTCGCGGCTGGAGCGCGGGCAGTTCTACGTCACCGGGGACACGTTCGGGTTCCGGCGGATGCGGGCGCCGTTGTGCCTGAGTCACCATCCGCCCAGTCCGCTGCGGCTGGAGGAAGTGGTCGAGCGGGCCAGGAAGTGAGAAAGGGCGGTGTCCCCGAACGGGGGCACCGCCCGTTTCGCGTCGGCGTTACGCGGTCAGCATGTCCTCGATCCGTTGCCACAGGCCGGAGAACTGGTCGGAGGAGTCGCCGAGGACGACGAAGTTCACGACGTCGTCGTCACGGACCTCGACGGCGTAGACCGTGTTGTCCGCTCGGTCGACGCGCACCGAGACCGTGGTGTCGCCCAGGTGCAACGTGCCGGCCAGGCCGCGCTTGGCGAGCGCGGGGGAGGCGGCCACGAACTGCTCGGCCAGGGTGCGCAGGGCGTTGTTCTGGACGGTGGGCGCGGGTTCCGGTTCGGGCTGCTTGAGGGCGGCCACCAGGTCGGCGACGGGTACGCGCCGGCGGCCCGATGTCTCGGCTTCCTCCACGCGCGACACCAGTGTGTCGACGAGGTTGCCGTCCGCGTGCAGGTGCGGTGACGCCGCGGGGTCCTCGCCGGTGAGCACCGGCAGCACGTGCTCGTCGTTCGTCCGCACCTCGTCCGCACTGGACACGAACGGCACGAGGAAACGCACTTCCGCCTCCGGCAGGTCGTTGCTCTCCAGCACGGTCAGGCCGCGCTGACGGCACGCCTCGACCGCCTCGTCGACCACGGCGCGCTGTTCCTCTGCGAACGACACGGCGATGTCGTAGCTCGCGGATTCGGTCACTCCAACCTCCCTGATGACTTCCCGGCCGGCGACCGGGTGCGTGCGCATCGTCCATCTCGGGTGTTGACCAGAAGTGGATGAGGAGTGGACGTGTTGACCACCTCGGTGGGCAACGGGAAACACCTGGTTCCGCGCTTTTCGAAGACGAATGCTCGAAGGGAGCCCGCAGAGAGCGGGCGAAATCCGGAAAACAATTCCGATCCCTTCGGAGGATTCGCCATGTCCAAAATCGTGTCCACTTTCGCGGCCGGTGCGGCCACGCTGCTCACCGCCATCGCGGTCGCCGCTTCCGTTTCCGGTGGTGTCGCGGCCAACGCGGACGAGGAGAACCCGCCCAAGCCGCCGACCACCACAACCACCACGGAGACGCCGGACGGCGGCGGCAACCCGTGGCACGACTGAGGTAGCCGCAAATGCGCCCCGGCCATTGGTGACAATGGTCGGGGTGATTGCGCGGTGATGATTCTGCTGATGTACTCGCAGGACGCCGGAGATGGAGGTAATCATGGCCGAGACTTTTGGTGAGCTGCTGCGCGGGCACCGCATCGCCGCAGGCCTGTCGATGGGACGGCTGGCGAAGCTGATTCATTACAGCAAGGGCTATCTCAGCAAGATCGAGAACGACCTCAAACCGCCGACACCGACCGTGGCGCGGCTCTGCGACGGCGTGCTCGAGGCCGGCGGGCGGCTGGTCGAGGCCGCGGCGCACGGCGGGCCCGCGCTCGGCCGCCGGCAGGTGCTGGTGGTGGGCACGATGCTCGGTGTCGGGGCGCTCGCGGGCAGCGGGACGCGACCGGTGCCGGACGAGCAGGTGATCGCGGGCATGCGCACGTCGTTCGAGCAGCTGCGCGGGCTCGGGCTACAGACCAGTCCGGTGGTGGTCCTCGAACCGCTGAAAGCCTTGCACCGCACGGTGCACGGGCTCGCGCGGGAGAACACGGGGCCGGTCGCCACCCGGTTGCTCCTGCTGGCCGCGCGGATCGCCGAGTACACGGGCTGGATGAGCCAGGAGGCCGGTGACGAGCAGAACGCGGTGTGGTGGACCAGGCAGGCCTCGGAACTGTCGCGCGCGGCGGGGAACCCGGACATCGCGAGCTACGCGTTCGTCAGGGAGGCGGGTATCGCGCTCTACCGGCGAGATGCCGCGAACACGATCAGCCTCGCCCAGCAGGCGCAGTGGATCGGCAGGGCCGGCTCGCGCGTACTCGCGCTGGCCGCACGACGGGAAGCACAGGGGCACGCGCTCGCCGGCGACCGGTACGCCGCCGAGAGCGCGTTCGACCGCGCCGCGCAGCTGATGGTGTCCGAGGCGCCGGACGGCCCGTACTCCGCGCTCGGACCCAGCGCGCCCGATCCCCTCGAGCTGGCACGGGGGTGGTCGTTGTCGGACCTCGGGCTCAACGCCGAGGCGGCCGCGGTGCTCGACCGGCAGCTGGCGTCGGTGCCCGCCCGGTCACGCCGCACCAGGGCCAGGTTCGGCGCACGGCGGTCGCTGGCCCACGCGTTGTCGGGAGAGGTCGAGCAGAGCTGCCGCACTCTCGCCGGCACCTTCGACGACGTGGCGCACGTCGACTCGGCGACGGTGCGGACCGACCTGCGGCAGCTGGCCAGGACCCTGGGCAGGTGGCACAACCAGGACGCCGTGCGGGAGGTCTACCCCGGCCTCAAGCGGCTGCTGGCTCACCGCTGACCGCACGCGCAGGTCAAAGCCGCGCGCTCGGCCCGCACCTCCTCCGCCTCCGGCTGGCCGAGCTCGGTGAACACCGCCTCAGCGGCCTCCCAGTGCGCGACCGCGTCGGCGTGCCGGCCGAGCGCGTGCATCGTCCGCGCCACACCGATCTCACCGTGCGAGCGGTGGGTCCGGTTGCCCGTGCCGGTCGCACGGTCGAGCAGTTCCAGGTAGAGCCGCAGCGCCGCGTGCTGGTCGCCCCCGGCGTCGGCGGTGGCGGCCTGGTCCCGGCAGAGCCGGGCGCGCAGGTCGGCGTCGTCCACTCCGCTGGCGGCCTCGGACGCGAGCCGGTGGTGGCGGCGCGCCTCGGGGAGCCTCCCGGCCAGCCGGTGCGCGTCGGCGATGTTGGTCAGCGCGTACGCGGCCACGACGGTGTCCTCCAGCTCCTCCGCGATCTCGTGCGCCGCGATGTGGTCGACGATGGCCTCGTCCAGCATCCCCAGGTGCTGCCGGTTCGCGCCGAGGTTGTTGAGCTCGTGGGCGAGACCGCGCTGGTGACCGATCCTGCGGAGGATCTCCACGGCCGCACCGTGGCGTTGCATCGCGAGGTCGTGTTCGCGGTGCTGTTCGTTCAGGTAGCCCAGCATGCCCAGGGCGTGCGCCTGGCCGCGCAGGTCGCCGCACTGCTCGTACTTCTCCAGCGCGGACTCGAAATGCGCGATCGCTTCGCGGTGCCGGCCGAGCTGCATGGCGCAGACGGCGACCGTGCAGAGGGCAGACGCCTCGCCCAGCACGTCACCGATGTCGCGCCACCTGGACAGTGCCTGTTCGGCGAGTTCCACCGCCTCGGCGTGCTTGCCGAGCCTGTCGTTCGCGATGGCGAGGCGGAGCAGCACGTGCGCCTCGCCGTAGCGGTCGCTCCTGCCGGACAGGACGTCCCTGGCCAGTTCCATGGCCTCGATCCAGTCCGTGAACCGGTTCGCGGTGTTGTGGTGCCGCCAGATCAGCACGGCGAGCTGCCACGCGTGGTCGACCAGCCCCTGCTCACCCGCGTGCCGGATCGCGGCGGCCAGGTTGTCGCGCTCCGCGTTGATCCACGCCAGTGCGTTGCCCTTGTCGTCGAACCGCAGGCCGTGCGGGCTCGTCCGGTCCGAGCACGGCTGGGCCGCGCGGTCGAACGGGTACGCGGTGCCGACCGCGTTCGCGAGCGTGACCAGGTAGAAGTCGAGCAGGCGCACCAACGCGTCCGGGTCCGGGGACTCGAGAGCGGCGAACTCCTTGATCGAGTCGAGCATCTGGTAGCGGTCCGGTGCGACCTCTTCGAGCAGGCAGACCTCGTGCAGGTCGTCGAGCAGCTTGCGGGTGCCGGCGACGTCGCGGCCGAGGAGGGCCGCCGCGCCGACGAGATCGACATCGGGTCCCGGCAGGTGCCCGAACAACCGGAAGACCTGCTGCTGCTGGTCGTCTAGGTGTCGGTACGACGCGTGGATCGCGGCGCCGTCCTCCCGCCAGGCGCCGCTGTCGTCGATCAGGCCGAGGAGGTGGTCCAGTGACCACCTGTCGTGCTTGCGCAGCAACGCCGCCGCAACGGTGATCGACACCGGCATGTACCCGCAGCGCTTCACCAGGCCCGCCACGTCCGCCGCCCTGCCGCGGACGCGGGCGTGGCCGGTGAGCCTCTGGAACAGCGCGGAAGCGTCGGCTGGCGGCATGGGTGTGAGCCGGACGTGCTCGCTGATGTCCGGATCGCCCATCTTCCTGCTGGTGACCACGGCGAAGCAGTCGGACGTCTCGGGCAGCAGTGGCCGGATCTGCTCCGGTGAGGCCGCGTTGTCCAGCACCACAAGGGTTTTCGTGCCGTACAGCTGGGTTTGGTAGAGCGTCGCCTTGCGTCCCACGGTGTCGGGGATCTGTTCCGCCGGCACGCCCAGTTCGGTGAGCAGCTGGGTCAACGCGTCCGAGATCGACATCGGTGCGACGTTCGGTGTGAAACCGTTGAGCCGAACCAGGAGTTGTCCGTCCGGGAACCGGTGGCGCAGGCGGTGGGCGGCCTCGACGGCCAGGCCGGTCTTGCCGATGCCGGGTGCACCGCTGATCCACACCGCGCGCCGTTCGTCTGATCCGGCTGCGGCCGCCTCGATCGTATTCAGCTCCTCGTCCCGGCCGGTGAACCCGCCAGGGCGCGAGGGCAGTGAGCTGACCGGGGCGCCGCGCTCGGCCAGCGCGGCCAGTTTGCGCAGCACCGATCCCGGCTCGTACCCGGCTTCCGCGAGTGCACCGCAGGTGCTCTTGTAGATCCGGATGGCGCCCACTCCGTCTCCGCCCGCGATCAGGGCGCGCATGAGGAGCTCGGCGTACTTCTGGTTGGCGGGATCAGTCGGCAGGGCACGGCGCATCCGGTCGCGTGCGGATCTGTGGTCGCCGATGTGCAGTTCCAGTTCGGCGAGATCGCCGAGCGCGTCCTTGTAGCTCTCGGCCGGCGTGATCACGGAAGTACCGCCGACGCGGTCGATGTCGATGTCGTCCAGGAAAGGACCGCGCCACAGCGCGACAGCGGCTCTGAGCAGATCGACGGCCTTGCGCTGGTAGTTGTCCTGCAGGGCTTGCGCGGCTTCTTCGCGCAACCGGTCGAAGCGCGCTGCGTCGATCTGGTCCTCGTCGACGCGCAGCACATAACCCGTGGGTGTCGTCTCGATCGAAGCGTCGGTGGGTTCGAACGCCGTGCGGAGCCTCTTGATGTAGCTGCGGACCAGGCTCCGGCGATCGGGGTTGCCGGGCCACACCGTTTCAGTGAGCCGTTCGGGTGAGACGGGTTTGTTCGCGTGCAACAGGAGCACGACGAGGATGAAGCGTTGCTGCTGGTCTCCCAACTGAACGGAGTTGTGCTCGTGCCACGCCTCCAAAGGACCCAGCATCCGGAACTCCACGCCGACCTCCTCGGTGTCCGCACTCCTGTCTGGGTGGAATGTCGCGCAATGTCCCGCCGGTGTGTCGGTTCATCCGCTTTTTGTCCACCTTTGATCAACGCGATCAGGTAACGGTGCTCCGCAGTGACGCTCAGTACCGAGGGGGAGACCGATGGTGCCGGATGTGCTGCCCTGCTACGTGGTGTGCGACGTTTCGTTCTCGATGACCGGCCACATCGACGAGGTGAACGCCGGGATGCGCGAGTTCCGGGGTGTGGTGCACGCGGAGCGGCGGCCCGCGGCGCAGGTGCGGCTCTGCGTCGTGGTCTTCGCCGACAGACCGCTGGTCGTGCACCCTCTCGCGCCCGCGCTCGACCCGGCGGAGCTGATCACGCCGCGACAGGAGCCGGGGTCCGACTTCGGTGCGGCGTTCACCCTCGTGCGCGCCGTCATCGAGCGTGACGTGGAGACGCTCAAGGCTCAGCGGATCGGGGTTCGCCGGCCGGTGCTGTTCTTCGTCTCCGACGGCAGGGCGACGGATCCGGCCTGGCCCGTCGCGTTGGCGCGGCTCACGGAGACGGTGTCGTGCCCGGAGATGATCGCGTTCGGTCTGGGGGCCGTCGACCAGCGGGCGTTGGACCGCATCGGCACGTCACGGGTGTTCCTCGGTCGCGACGGCGTGCGGCTGGGCATCGCGCTGGCCTCATCGGTGGCACGGACCGTCCTGCGGCCGGACCACGTCTGACCGATCCACGGCGTGTCCACTTCTCGTCCACACGGTCGACGCACCCTGCCTCCGCCGCACTCGAGCAGGCAAGGGGAGGGAGAGCGGAGATGACGACGAACCTGGTCCGGGAACTGAAGACGCTTCGCAAGGGACGGGGCGTGCACGCGCCGCGGCTGTTGGACAGGATCGGTCCGGCGCTGGCCGCCTCGTGCGGGATCACGCGGGCCGACGGGTCGGTCGCCGCCAAGCAGAAGCTCGTCACCAGGCTGAGCGAGCTGGTCGAGCAGCTGCCGGAGGATCTCCAGCTGCCGGCGCGGGCGGCGTTCGGTCTCACCTCCGACGTCCGGCAGCCGCTCTACGGCGAGCGCGTGAACTGGGTGGCGGCGGAGATCGACCGCGATGCCCGCACCGTGCGCCGGCGCGTGGACGACGCGGTCTACCAGCTGGCCGAACTGGCCGCGACGACCACCCGGCGCGACGTCGGCGGCTGGCACACCGCGGAGCTGGCCGTGGCGGTCACCCTGGACCAGGGGCAGCCGGAGGTGGTGGAGCGCTACCAGGTCGTCGCGGACCAGGACGGGGTGGACTCGCTGGAGTTCGCCCCCGTGTTCCCGGTGCGCAGGCGGGACGTGGACGTGCACCTGATGTACGGGGGCACGTTGCGCGACAGGGGTCTGGAACGTCCCGGCTTCACACTCGTCCCGGCCACCACGCTGGCGCGCGGCGAGTCGCACGACTTCGCGCTGCGCTACCGCCTGCAGAGCCGCGACGCCATGCACCCGTGCGTGCTGCACGTGCCCGAACGGCCGTGCGACCTGTTCGACCTGCGCGTCCGGTTCGAGTGCGACGTCAAGCGGATCGTGCGCACGTTCGACGGGGTGTTGCTGCGGTCCGACGCGGAGCCGGGCGGGATGCAGCAGGCGGTGGACCGGGCGGGGGACCTGCACCTGCGGTTCCGGCGGCTGCTGCCGGGACTGCTCTACGGGGCTCGGTGGGGCGGGTCGGCGGTGTGTTCGGCCCGGCGTGCCTCATGACCTGCGGGGCTCGTACCAGGTCTCGCCCGCGGGTTCGCCGCGGTGATGTTGCGGAACTTGCGAGTGGCGAGGACCCGGGTGCCCACGCCGCCCACCCAGAAATGGGTGCCGTCGTACTCGAACGCGACGGGGACGACGTCCGGTTGGCCGTCCTCGTTGATCGTGGCCAGGCGGGCCAGGGGCTGGGAGCGGAGGTAGGCGGTCTCTTCTTCGGTGAACATGCCGTTTGTACGAACGGGGAGCCGCGTTTTCGACGACTCGGGCATGCTGGGCGTGGTGACACCGCTGATCCTGATCGACGTGGACGGGCCGCTCAACCCGTGGGCGGCGAACCCGAAGCCGGCGAACTACCGGCCGTTCGACATCAAGGTCGGGTGGTGGCGGAAGCTGCGCATCCACCTCGACCCGGACCACGGGTGGAAGTACCCCGCCGTTGCCCGGTACGCCTACGAGCGGCCCCTTGTCTGGTTCGACGACGACTTCGGGCTCCACGCCGCGCGCCGGGAGCGGTTCGTCCACAAGCGACGGCACCTGACCACTGCGCTCGTCCACGTCGATCCCGGTACCGGCATCGGTGCGCAGCACCTGGACGCGGCTCGGAAAGCATTCAGCGGCAACCCCTGAGACGCCGAGAATTCACGGTTGGAGTCGAGAAGGTCTCAACCGGCGCGGTTGGCTTGACAACGAAAGCGATCCGCGCGAATCCTCCGCCTGTGCTGAAGCGAGGGAACGTCACCACGAAACTGATCGGTGTCGGTGCGTTGGTGCTGGCGGTGGCGGCCTGTGGCGCCCCGCCCGCCAAGGAGACGCAGGCCGGTGCGGCCGGGACCGCCAAGTCGGCGGCGGAGTTCGGCGGTGTGGACAAGCTGGTCGAGGAGGCCAAGAAGGAGGGCGGGCTCAACGTCATCGCGCTTCCTCCCGACTGGGCCAACTACGGCGAGATCATCAAGGCGTTCGAGGCCAAGTACGGCATCAAGGTCGACTCCGCGCAGCCGGACGCGTCGAGCCAGGAGGAGATCAACGCCGCCAAGCAGCTCAAGGGCAACGACCGCGCGCCCGACGTGTTCGACCTCGGGCTGAACGTGGCGCTCGCCAACAAGGACCTGTTCGCCCCCTACAAGGTCAGCACCTGGGACGACATCGCCGCGGAGCTCAAGGACGCGGACGGCGCGTACTACGGCGACTACGGCGGCTTCATGTCGATCGGGTACGACGCCGCCAAGGTGCCCGCGCCGGCGAGTGTGAAGGACCTGCTCAAGCCCGAGTACAAGGGCAAGGTCGCGCTCAACGGCGACCCGACGCAGGCCGGCGCCGCGTTCTCCGGTGTCGTGATGGCGGCGCTGGGCAACGGTGGTTCCGCCGACGACATCGCTCCCGGTGTCGAGTTCTTCAAGCAGCTCAAGGCCGCCGGCAACTTCCAGCCGGTCGATCCCTCGCCCGCGACGATCGAGTCCGGGCAGACGCCCGTCGTCATCGACTGGGACTACACCAACGCCGCGCAGACCGAGAAGCTCAAGGGCAAGCTCGACTGGAAGGTCGTCGTGCCGGCCGAGGCCCAGATCGGCGGCTACTACAACCAGGCCATCAGCAAGGACGCCCCGCACCCCGCGGCCGCGCGCCTGTGGCAGGAGTTCCTCTACTCCGACGAGGGCCAGAACCTGTACCTGAAGGGCATGTCGCGCCCGGTCCGCCTGGAGAAGATGGGCGACAAGGCGGACAAGGCCGCGAAGGAGAAGCTGCCGAAGACCGACGGCAAGCAGGTCTTCCAGACCCAGGCGCAGGCCGACAAGGCCAAGGCCGTGCTCACCGCCACCTGGGCTCAGGCCATCGGATGACCAGTGTCGCTCCCGTAGCGACGACGCCCGGCGGTTCCACCAGGATCAAGGGTGGGGCCGCCGGTCGGCCATCGGCGGCCGCCTGGCTCGTCGCGGTGCCGTTCCTCGCGTTCGTCGGGATCTTCCTCGTCTACCCCACGGTGCTCGTGCTGGTCGGCGCCTTCCAGGACTCCGGCGGCGCCTTCACCCTCGACAACCTCACGACCCTGTTCACGGGTGTCGTCTTCGACGCTTTCGTGCGCAGCATCGAGCTTTCCGCGCTCACGGCGGTGATCGGCGCGGTCTTCGGCGCGCTGCTCACGTGGGCGATCGCGGTCGGCGACCCGGAGGGGATGCTGCGCCGGGTCGTCGTCGCGGGAAGCGGTGTGCTGGCCCAGTTCGGTGGCGTGCCGCTCGCGTTCGCCTTCCTCGCGACGGTCGGCTTCGAAGGTCTCGTCACGAAGTTCCTGCGCGACAACGCCGGCATCGACCTGTTCGCCGGCAGCGCGTGGCTGTTCGAGCTGCCGGGGCTGACGCTGGTCTACACGTTCTTCCAGATCCCGTTGATGGTCATCGTGTTCCTGCCCGCGCTCGACGGTCTGCGGCCGCAGTGGCGCGAGGCGAACGCGAGCCTCGGCGGCACGAGCTGGACGTACTGGAGGCACGTCGGCGGACCGATCCTGCTGCCGCCGTTCCTCGGCGCGCTGCTCCTGTTGTTCGCCAACGCCTTCAGCGCCTACGCCACGGCAGCCGCGCTCGTCTCGCAGGGCAGTCCGATCGTGCCGCTGCAGATCCGCGGGTTCCTCACCGGTGAGGTCGTGCTCGGTCAGGAGAACCTCGGCAAGGCGCTCGGGCTCGGCATGGTCATCGTCGTGAGCATCGCGATGGGCGTGAACGTGCTGCTGCAGAAGAGGGTGGCCAAGTGGGTTCGCCAGTGAAGCAACGCGTCCTGCGCACGATCATCCTGCTGGTCCTCGGCGTCTACTTCGTCCTGCCGCTGATCGCGATGGCGGAGTTCTCCACGCGGGGCAGGGACAACACCCGCAGCCTCGAGTCGTGGACGTCCATCGTCGACGACGACGGGTTGATGGAGGCGCTCGTCAACTCGCTGCTGCTGTCGGTCACGAGCGCGGTGCTGATGCTGGTGCTGCTCGTGCCGACGATGGCGTGGATCCGGCTCAGACTTCCCCAGTTGCAGCGGTTCGTGGAGTTCCTGTGCCTGCTGCCGCTCGCGATCCCCGCGATCGTGCTGGTGGTCGGCATGGCGCCGCTCTACGCGTGGGTGAACTACTTCCTCGGCGACTCGCCGCTGACGCTGACCTTCGCCTACACGGTCCTGGTGCTGCCGTTCGCCTACCGCGCGGTCGACGCCGGACTCGCCGCGATCGACCTGAAGACGCTCGCCGAAGCCGCACGCAGCCTCGGCGCGTCGTGGTTCACGGTGCTGTGGAAGGTCGTCGTGCCGAACATCCGCGTCGCGCTGATAGGTGCGTCGCTGTTGTCCGTGGCGTTGGTGCTCGGCGAGTTCACCATCGCGTCGCTGCTGAACTTCGACACGTTGCAGGTGCAGGTCAACCTGCTGGGCAAGCGGAACGCGGGTGTGTCCATCGCGGTGTCGTTGCTGTGCCTGCTCTTCGCGTTCGTCCTCCTGTTCGCACTCTCATACGTCGGCCAACGGCGCCGTCAGACCGTCGCCGAAGAAGAAACTTCGCAGGGGAGTAACTGAGAACCATGAGCCACCTGCAACTCTCGGGACTGCGCAAGTCCTTCGGCGGCAACGTCGCGCTGGACGGTCTCGACCTCGAACTGGCCGAGGGCGAGCTCGTCAGCCTCCTCGGCCCGTCCGGCTGCGGCAAGACGACGGCGCTGCGCATCGTCGCGGGCTTCGAGACCGCCGACTCCGGCACGGTCACGGTGGGTGGCAAGGACATCACGAAGGTCCCGGCCAACAAGCGGGACATGGGCATGGTCTTCCAGGCCTACAGCCTCTTCCCGAACATGACCGCGGCGCAGAACGTCGCGTTCGGCCTCAAGCTGCGCAAGGGCGACACCAAGCGCACGAACGAGCTGCTCGACCTGGTCGGGCTCGCCCACCTCGGCGGTCGCTACCCGCACCAGATGTCGGGCGGGCAGCAGCAACGCGTCGCGTTGGCGCGCGCCCTCGCGATCCAGCCGCGCGTGCTGCTGCTGGACGAGCCGCTGTCCGCTTTGGACGCCAAGGTCCGCGTGAACCTGCGCGACGAGATCCGCCGCATCCAGACGGAGCTCGGCATGACGACGTTGTTCGTCACGCACGACCAGGAGGAGGCGCTCGCCGTCTCCGACCGCGTCGGCGTCATGTCGCACGGCAGGCTGGAGCAGCTCGACACTCCGTCCGTCGTCTACCGCGAGCCGAAGACCGCCTTCGTGGCGCAGTTCGTCGGCGTCACGAACTCGGTGGAGGCCAAGGCGGAGGGCCAGACCGTCGTGATCAACGGCGTCACGCTCCCCGCCGAGCACGACCAGCCGTCCGGAAGCGACGTCCGCGTCATCGTCCGGCCGGAGGACATCGGGGTGTCCGAGCACGACGGGGACGCCGGTGGCAAGATCGTGGGCGACGTGCTGACCCAGTCGTTCCTCGGGCCGGTCACGCGGATCTCCGTCAGGGTCGGCGAGCAGGTGCTGCGCGTCGACCAGCCGTCGAACTCCGCCTCCGCGTACCAGCCGGGTACGCGGGTCGCGCTCGACCTCAGCGACTCCAGGATCATGGTGGTACCGGGATGATCAGAAAGCTCCTCGCGCGCGACACGGCGGAGGCCCACCGGGTCGCGACGCCGCTGGAGCTGCTGTTCGACCTGAGCTTCGTGGTGGCGGTCGCCCAGGCCGCCGCCTCGCTGCACCACGCCGTGTCCGAGAACCACGCCGGCGCCGGTGTGATGGCGTTCTGCATGGCGTTCTTCGCGCTGTGGCTGCCGTGGCTGAACTTCACCTGGTTCGCCAGCGCGTTCGACAACGACGACACGCTGTACCGGGTCATCACCATGGTCCAGATCGCCGGTGTGCTCGTGGTGGCGGCGGGCGTCCCCGCCGTCTTCGAGCACCAGGACTACCGGATCGTCGTCGGCGGCTACGTCGTCATCCGCCTCGCGATGGTCGCGCACTGGCTGAGGGCGTCGCGCGACAACCCCGAGCACAAGGGCTGCGCCCGCCGCTACGCCGGTGGCATCGCGTTCATGCAGGTGCTGTGGGTGCTGTGGGTGGTGGTCGCGCCGCCGGCCCTCCAGATCCCGCTGTGGGTGCTCTTCATGATCGGCGAGCTGCTGGTGCCGGCCTGGGCGGAGCGCTCGGGGGCCACGACCTGGCACCCGCACCACATCGCCGAGCGGCACGGCCTGTTCACGCTGATCGTGCTCGGCGAGTCGATCCTCGCGGCGACGCTCGCGTTCCAGAAGGGCTTCGACAGCGGCGTCGACCTCATCTCGCTCGCCGCCGCCTCGCTGATCATCGTGTTCTCGGTGTGGTGGGTGTACTTCGAGGCGCCGACCCACCTGCTCAACCTGGGGAAGGCGTTCCTCTGGGGCTACGCGCACCTGTTCATCCTCGGCTCGATCGCGGCGCTCGGCGCCGGTCTCGCCGCCTCGGTGGACTACGACCTGCACCTCGCGCACGCTCCCGGCACGACGGTCGCCGCGTTCACGACGGTGCCGCTGGCCGTGTTCTTCCTGTGCGTCTGGTACGTGCAGGACTGCCCCGGCCAGTCGGGGATCCGCAGGTACCTGCTGCCGATCGGGTCGGCCGCGGTGCTCGCGGCGACGTTCGCGCCGGCCCCGATCCACGTCACGGCGGGCATCACGCTGGCACTGGTCGTCGCCACCCGGCTCGTGTCGGGGGAGCCGCAGCGCGTCGACGTGTGAGGCACTTCCGCGTCTTCTCCTCGTTCTGACGCCGGTGGTGCGATGATCGTCGCCATGACCGGTGTCCGTGAACTCCGCCTGGTCGTCACCGCCGACGACTACGACGAGGCCCTGCGTTTCTACCGAGATGTGCTCGGCCTGGAGCAACGGGCGGCGTTCTCGTCCGACGGCGGGAGGGTCACCATCCTCGAGGCCGGACGGGCCACGCTGGAGATCACCGATCCGCCGCACGCCGAGTTCATCGACTCCGTCGAGGTCGGCAGGCGCGTCGCCGGGCACGTCCGGGTGGCCTTCGAGGTGGACGACTCGGCCGCGGTCACCCGTGAGCTGGAGGCCGCCGGGGCCGAGGTGATCGCGGAACCCACGCGTACGCCGTGGAACTCGCTCAACGCGCGCCTCGCCGCACCGGCCGGGCTGCAGCTGACGCTGTTCCAGGAGCTGGGTGAGTAGATGACGATCTCCGCTGCCGGTTACCGCGACCTCGCGAACCGGGACGTGCTCGCGTGCGCCGTCGTGACGGTCGCCGCGAAGCTGCCGATGTCCATGACGCCGCTGATGATGGTGTTCCTGACCAGGGGACTGCCCGGCGGCTACGTGCTGGCCGCGTCGCTGGTGGCGGTCTACGTGCTCGGGGAGATCCTCGGCGCCGCCCTGCTGGGCCTGTTCCTCGACCCGTCGCGGATGCGCGGGCAGCTGTCGATCGGGCTGGTCGTCGGCGCGGCCGCGTTCACGACGCTGGCGTTGACGACGAACGTGACGGTGCTGGTGATCGCCGCGTTCGTGGCGGGCGCCGGGCCGTCGACGACACCGGGCGGGCTGCGCGCGATGCTGCTCGGGCTGGTGCCGGACGCGTTGGTGCCCAAGGCGATGGGCTTCGACGCCATGATCACGCAGGTCGTCTGGGCGGTGGCGCCCGCACTGGTCACCGTGCTGGCGTTGGGCGTCGACCGCCGTGCGCCCGTCGTGGTGTCGGTGTCGCTCGTCGTCGTGGCGGCGTGGCTGGTGTTCATCCTGCCGCGCGGGCACGTGACGTCCCGCTCCGGCACGGCGAAGACGCGCGTGGTCGCGTCGGCGTGGCCGATCTACCTCGTCAGCGCGGCGGCACTGGCGCAGCTGGCGGTCGCGGAGCTCGTGCTGCCCGCGTTGCTGGAGCACCGGGGGATCGGCATCGGCTGGACCGGGCCGCTGCTCACCGGGTTCGCCGCCTGCAGCGCGCTGGGCGCGGTGCTGTACGGGCTGCGGCCGTGGCCGGGGACGTTCCGCACGCAGGGGCTGGTGCTGCTCGTCATCACGGTGACCTGCGTGGGCGCGGTGGCGCTGTTCCCGAACCTGCCGGGCATCACGGGCGCGTTGCTGGCGGCCGGGCTGTTCCAGTCCGGTGTGCTGGTGACGCGGAGCCTGGCGTTGCGCGAACGGCTTCCGGTCGGCGCGCACGCCCCGGGGTTCTCGATGATGTACGCGGTGACCGGTGCGGGGTACGGGCTCACGGCCGTGGTCATCGCGTGGGCGATGGACGTCGGCTCACCGATCTGGGCGGTCTTCGGCGGTGTGGCGGTGACCCTGGTCCTGACAGCGGTCAGCGCGGCTGCCGAACGACGGCAGCCGCGCTGATCCGGGAGAGAGCTCCTACCCGCGGTAGAAGTTCCCCTGGGTCTGGACGTTCAGCTCGTCCGTGCGGAACAGCTTCGCCACGAACGTGCGCGGGTCGCGCATGTCGATGACGTCGAAGCCGCGGCCCATCTCCGAGGAGTAGATGTAGCCGTTGTACCAGTACGTGGACCACGTACCGCCGCCCCCGCCGTTCGGCATCGGGCCGCGCTCGAAGAAGCCGATCTCACGCGGCTTGCTCGAGTTGGTGAAGTCCCACACCGAGATGCCGCCCTGGTACCAGGACTGCACCATGATGTCCTTGCCGGGCACCGGGATCAGCGAGCCGTTGTGCGCGACGCAGTTCTCCGTGTCACCCTGCATGCGCGGGATCTTGTAGTAGGACTTGAAGACCAGCTTGCGGTTCTTGCCCTTGCCCACGATGTCGTAGATGCCGTTGGCGCCACGGGTCTGGCCGATCTTCTCGTTGCACGTCGCCGCGCCACCGCCACCGAGCTCGTCGGTGAAGACGACCTTGGTGCCGCTGTTGTTGAACGTCGCGGAGTGCCAGAACGCGAAGTGCGCGTCGTCCTGGACCCGGTTGATCTCGACCAGGTTCTCCCGGTCGGAGATGTCCCACAGCACGCCGTCACCCATGCACGCGCCGGCCGCGAGGTCGAGCTGCGGGTAGACGGTGATGTCGTGGCAGCCGGTGGTGGCCGAGGTGTAGCCGGTCTCGATGGTGCCGCCGCGGCCGGGGTTGCCGCCGTCCGGGAACACGACCGGAGCCTTGATCAGCGAGGCCGACGCCGGGTTGCGCACCGGGACCTTGACGATCGAGATCTTGTCGTGCGGCGGCTGGCAGTCCGGGAACGTGGCGCTCGGCGAGTAGGACGAGATGTAGAGGTAGACGTTCTTCTTGTCCTTGGCCGGCACCAGCGTGTGGGTGTGCGAACCGCAGTCGGTCTCGACGGCGGCGACGTACTTCGGCGCCGACTTGTTGCTGATGTCGAAGACCTTGATGCCCTCCCACGACGACTTCTCGGTCGCCGGCTGGGAGACGCTGTTGCAGGAGTTGTCGCTGCGCGACGAGTCGGTCGACAGGAACAGCAGGTTCCCGTACACCGAGATGTCGTTCTGCGAGCCGGGGCACAGGACCTGGCTCTTGATCGTCGGCTTCTTCGGGTTGCGGACGTCGTAGACGACGAACCCGTTGTAGTTGCCGACGAACGCGTAGTTGTCCTGGAACGCGATGTCGGTCTGCGTCGAGTCGAGCGGAGCCTGCTTGTCCAGGTGGGCGACCGGGACCATGTTGCGGCTGCGGGAGATCTCGTCAACCCCCGGAAGGCCGTCGACCGCTTCCGCCTGCGCTTCGAGTTGAGCCTCGCTCAGTCCCTTGCCATCGGCAGGGAGGTCGGGCTCGGCGTACGCGGGCGCGGTCAACGTCGACAGCGTCAGCGCGAGCGCCCCCAGAACCGACAACGGCGCTCTGCGCCGCCGGGCCGTTGCGCGTGAAGTCACTGCTTTACCCCCTCATTACGGGTTGGTGAGGGGGAGTATGACCCGTTCGCGTTGCTAAAGGCCAGCTTCTTTCGGAGGGTTCTCGACTCTTCGTCCAGCCGCGAAAGGGTGGACAGACCGTCGACCGCGTGTTCGATGGCCACGCTTCCACCGGAGACACCGCACGCCCTCGTGCAGGGAGAACGGATCACGCCGGGTGAACTGTATTGTCCGGAGCATGCGTTTCGGGGTTGTAGCGGTCGTGGCGGCGATCGCCCTGCTGACAGGCTGTACGTCGGAGCCGGCACAGGCGCCGATCATCGCGCCGGACACCCCCGGCGGCTCCGCGCCGACCATCGCGCCCTCGGACGCGAGCGGCGCCATCCCGCCCCCGCCCAACGACGCCGACCGCGACTACGTGTCGATGATGATCGCCCACCACGAGCAGGCGCTGGCGATGACCAGGTTCGCCCCCGACCGCGCGCGGAACGAGACCGTCAGGGGTCTCGCCGACCGCATCCGGTACAGCCAGGAGCCCGAGATCGGCGCCATGAAGCAGTGGCAGCGCGTCAACAACGTCGTGGGCTCGCACGGCGACCACGGCTCGATGCCGGGCATGGCCACGCAGGACCAGTTGAACGCCCTGGGAGTGGCGCGTGGCAGGGACTTCGACCGGATGTTCCTCGAGCTGATGATCGCCCACCACGAGGGTGCGATCAAGATGGCGACGGACGTGCGCGCGGCCGGCACCAACGTCCAGGTCGAGGAGATGGCGGACGACGTGGTGGCCACGCAGTCCGACGAGATCAACCGGATGAAGGCGTTGCTTCCCACCGTGTGAGGCGCTCGCGGGCCGTGTCGGCGGCCCGGTGCTCGAGGTGCTCGTAGAGGGCGAGCGCGTGCTGCCACGCCTGGCGAGCCTGCTCCTCCTCGCCGGCGGCGTGGTGGCTGTCGCCCAGGTTCAGCAGCGTCTCGGCTTCGAGGACGAGGAACCCGGTGGTGCGGAACAGCTCCAGCGCCCGGTGGGAGGCCGCGATCGCGCCGGGCAGGTCGCCGAGGTGGTGCCGCGCCCGCGCGATGCTGTGCAGCGCGGCGCCCTGGCCGTTGTGCGACCCGGTCCGCCGGTTCAGCTCGACCGCCCGTTCGCAGTGCTCGACCGCGGCCTCGTGGTCGCCCAGTTCCCCGCTGTACCAGCCGATCTGGTTCAGGGCAGGTCCGATGGCGATCGTGTCGTCGCTCTGCTCGGCCAGGGACAGCGCCCTGCGCGCGGCGGCCAGCGCGTCCGGCAGCCGGCCCAGGTCGCCGTGCACCGCGGCCAGCACCTGGAGCAGGCGGCCTTCCTCGCGGACGTCGCCGAGGTTCTGGTAGTCCTCGATCGCCTGGTCCAGCATGGATACCGCCTCGTCCAGCCGGCCCGTGCGGCGGTATGCGCGCGCTGCGACGTGACGGACGCGGGCACCGGCGTCCAGGTCGCCGGTGCGGGTGACGGCCACGATCGCGGTCTCGAGTGCGGCCGTCCACTCGTGCCAGCGGCCCTTGCGCTCGAAGACGTTGGTCAGGCTCCACACCAGCTGCCACGTGGCGGTGTCGAGCCCGGCCTGCTCGGCGGCCGGGACCAGGGCGATGAGCACGTCCAGTTCGGCGTCGAACCACGCCCACCCCTCCGCGGCGCTGCCCGCGGTCTCGGGCGTCACGCCGAGCAGCGGGTCGGCCAGGAGGAGCGGGGTGCTGAACGATCCGACGATCTGGTCGTGCATGCGGTGCGTGCTGTGCAGGTAGTGGTCGAGCAGGCGGCGCAACGCGCCGTGGTGCTCGTCGCCGGTCGTGAGGCCGCGGGCGAACAGGCGCACCAGGTCGTGGAAGTAGTAGCGCCCGCCGGGGGTCTGCTCGAGCAGGTGTGCCTCGGCCAGTTCGTCGAGGGTGGACCGGGTGCCGCCGAGGCTGGTGGCCGCGGCGGCGGAGAAGTCGGGGCCGCGGTGCGCGCTGAGCAACCGGAACAGCAGGGCCGCCGGCTCGCTCAACCGCCGGTAGGACCAGGAGAACGTGGCGCGCACGCTCGTCAGCTCGTCGCCGGTGTCGAGGAAGTCGAGCCTGGTCTGCTCATCGGCCAGTTCGTCCGCCAGCGCGGCGAGAGGGAGCTGGGCGTCGGCTGCCGCGCGGGCCGCGACGACGGACAGGGCGAGCGGCAGGCCGCCGCACAGGTCGACCAGGCGGGCGAGTGCTTCCGGTTCGGCCGCCGCACGGCCGGCGCCGATGCGTTCGGTCACGAGCGCCACGGCCTCCGCGTGGCCCAGCACGCCGAGGCGCAGGGCCCGTGCCCCGGCGAGGTCGCTCATCCGGTCGCGGCTCGTGATCAGGACCCTGCACCGCGTTCCGCCGGGCAGCAGCGGCCGCACCTGCTCGGCGTCGCGCGCGTTGTCCAGCAGCAGCAACAGCTCCTTGCCGGCGACCAGCTCGCGGTAGAGGCGGGCCTGGCCGTCGTCGTCGGCCGGGACGGTGGCCGAGGGGACGCCGAGCGCGGCGAGGAACCGCCGGATCACGTCCTGCGGCCGTGCCGGTTCGACGGCGGGGTCGAACCCGCGGAGGTTGACGTAGAGCTGCCCCGCCGGGAACCGTTCGGCTGCTCGATGCGCCCACCGCACGGCCAGGGCCGTCTTGCCGACACCGGCCGTGCCGCTGACCGCGGAGATCACCAGCGGGCCCTCTGCGTCGTCGAGCAGGCCCAGTTCGAGGTCGCGGCCGACGAACTGCGACGACGGCGCGGGAATCTGCCGCGGGATCGTCAGTTTCCGTTGCACCGCACGGCGTTCCTCGACGAGCGCGGACACCTCGTGGCGTACCCAGTCCGAGTCGACGTCGGCGAGAGCGGGGCCGCGCCAGAGCTCCAGCGCCTCGGCGTGCCGGCCCTGCTCGGCGAGCGCGCGGAACGTCAGCAGATCCAGGTCGTCCGGCTCGGCGACGTAGCCGATGCCGACGGTGCGCACGCGGTTCGCTTCGCCGAGCGCGGACCGGAGCCTTCCCATGAGCGTGCGCAGCGCTCTCACACTGCCACCGTCGCGCCACACGCGGGCGACCAGTTCCTCGACGGGCACCACCTCGTGGGGACGCAACAGCAACGTGGCCAGCAGCGTCCGGCAGAGCCCGCCGGGGATCATCACCTCTTGCCCGTCCGCCTCGACCGAGAGCGGGCCGAGCACCCGGAATCGCACGTCCCCCACGCGGGGGAGTATCGCCTACTCGGTGCGCTGGCGCGGGAGAACCAGGTCCTCCGCGTGCGTGAACCGCTCGGGCTCGTTGCCCGTCACGAGGCGTGCGATCGTGCGGTGGCCCTTGTGCGCCTCGCGGAACGCGTCGGAGGCGACCCAGGCGCGGAAGGCGTCCTCGGACTCGAACTCGTTGACCGAGACGTACGGCTGGTCGTCCTGCGTCGGCTTGAGCAGCGTGCTGCGCAGCAGGCCGGGGACTCCGGGCAGGTGGGTGCGCATGTTGCCGCGGAAGTAGCGCTCGAACTCCTCGGACATGTCCGGGTTGACGAACATCCGGTTGGTGGCGATGAACATGCAGGCCTCCTGATTCCGACGCTCTGTCGGGAACTATTCCAACTCCCCGTCGGGAAATCAAGCGCGATACGATCCCGGTGTGCCGAGGATCAGCGCAGACACCGTGGCCGAGCACCGCGCCAACCGGTTGCGCGCCCTGCTGGACGCCGGGCGGGAGATCGTGGCGACCGAGGGGGCGGAGGCGCTGACGCTCGCGTCGCTCGCGAGACGCGTCGGCCTGTCGCGGCCGAGCCTCTACGAGTACTTCCGCTCGCGCGAAGAACTGGTCGCCGCGATCGTGTCCGACGCGCTGCCGGAGTGGGCGGACAAGCTGGAGGTGGCGGTCAACAGCGCCGAGTCCGTGCCGGAGAAGATCGAGGCCTACCTGCGGACCGAGCTCGCGATCATCACCGACGGCAGCCACGGGGCGGTGGTGGCCCTGTCCGCGCACACGCTGCCCGACTCGTCGCGCGAGCAGATCAGGGCCGAGCACGAACGGTTGCTGGCACCGTTGGTCGGTGTCTTCACGACGGCCGGGGTGCACCGCGCGCAGCTGCGGGCGATGCTCGTCCACGCGATGGTCGAGGCGACGTCGAGGATGATCACCCCGGGCCGCACCGAGCACAACGAGGCGGTCATCCAGACGTTGCTCGACCAGGTGGTGCACGGGCTGGACCAGCCCATCAGCTGAACGGGACCACCTCGCCGTGGCGGATCAGCTCGCCGTAGTGCCCCGGTTCGACCGGACCGAGTGCGAGGTCGAGCAACGCGGTCGCGGCCTGCGCCGGCGTCGGGGCGGTGCTGACGTCCCACCACAGCGCCGAAGTGGGCGTGTTGATCATGCCGGGGCAGACCGAGGCGACCAGGATCCCCCGCTGCCCGTCGCTGTGCCGGCGCTGGTTCGCGAGCACGCGGACGGCGGCGACCTGGCCGATCTTCGACGGGATGTTCACGAACCCGGGCCACGCACCGGCTTTCGTCCTGCCCTGCTTCGTGGCGTCACGCCACCTCGCGATCTGCCGGTCGATCTCGTCCAATGAGGACGGTGCGGTGAACAGCTCGTGCAGCACCGGCGCGAGGTGGTGCAGCGTGCCGAGCGAGCTGGCGACCACGAGCAGCCGGCCGTTGTCGTTGAGCAGCGGGGCGAACGCCCGCAGGAGCCTCGTGGTGCCGAAGTTGTTGACCTGGGTGTACTCGTCGATGATCTCGCGCGGGTCGTCGTCGGGGCCGACGCGCATGACGGCGTTGCCGAAGACGACGTCGATGCCGCCGTGGCGTTCCTCGATCTGCTTCGCGAGCTTCGCGGCGGAACCGGGGTCGGCGACGTCGAAGAGTTCACCGCGGACCACCGCGCCGCCGCCGGGCACGGACTCGGCCGCCGCCGTGATCTTCGTGATGTCGCGGCCGGTGAGGTAGACGGTGTCGGAGGGCGTCAGGCGCCGGGCGAGACCTTCGGCCAGTGCGAGGCCGAGTCCCTGGGTGGCGCCGGTGACCAGTGCGATCGTCATGGGTCAGGCCTTCGTGAGGAGGGTTTCGGAGTACGTCCACAGGGCGGGCGGCGTTGTCCGGGCCGAGGGCGAACCGGGCGACTCCGCGCCTCGGCGGCGTCTCGTCGCGGTGGTCCGCGCTGCAGGTTGATGTGGATGGCGCCGGGCATGACGGCGTTCGCCGTGATGCCGTCCGCCATCCATCGGCGCGTTGCCTCGACGGAGAACAGGACGTTGGCGGTCTTGCTCTGGCCGTCGGCGCCCCACGGTTCGTAGCGGCGGAACGCGTAGTGGACGTCGTCGGAGATCACCGGGGAGAGCATGTGGACACGGGAGGTGACGGAGACGACGCGCGCGTTGCCGGCGGCTTTGAGGGCGTTGTGCAGGCCGGTGGTGGAGGGCGAGGTGGCCTTGCCGCCGATGCCCTCGGCGACCTCACCGGCGGTGCTGAACCCGAACTCCGTCTCGATCACCTCTTCGACGCTAGGCTCGCCTCAGCCATGCGGGTAGCGAAACTTTGGCAAGTGGGGTATGCGTAAACGTCATGGGCCTGAGTGATGCGTCGCTGGTCGCCCTGCGGGTGTTCCGCGAGGTGGCCGAGCGCGGCACGCTGACGGCCGCGGCCACGGCGTTGGGGTACACGCAGTCCGCCGTGTCACGGCAGGTCGCGGCCCTGGAACGGGCGGCTGGTGCCGTGCTGCTCGAACGGCGGCACGACGGCGTGCAGCTCACCGCGGCCGGTCGGCTCGTGTTGCGCCGTGCGGCCGTGGTGGTGGATCAGGTCGATGCGGGTGCGCGAGAGCTCGCGGGGCTGCCGGAGGAGGACGAGAGCACGGTCCGGCTCGGCTGGTTCGCGACGGCGGGCGCACGGCTGGTCCCGCGGGCGTTGACCGCGTTGAGGCGCACGCATCCGTCGATCACGGTGGTCACGCGCGAGGGGAACACACCGGCGTTGGTGCGCGCGCTGCGTGCGGGCACCCTGGACGTCGCGTTGATCTCGTCGGCGCCACCGTTCCGCGCTCCGGACGACGAGACTCCCGCGCTGGAGGTCGACACGCTCGTCGAACGCAGTCTGCGGGTGGCCGTCCCGGCTGGGCATCCGTTGGCGCGCACCGAGTTCATCGACGTCGAGGACCTGCGCGGGCAGCGGTGGATCTCGGGTCCCGGCGACCAGTGGGTGATGGGGGTGTGGCCGGGGCTGGACGAACGGCCCGTCGTCGCGCACACCGCTCGTGACTGGCTGGCGAAGCTGCAACTGGTGGCGGCGGGGTTCGGCATCACGACGGTTCCCACGTCGCTGATCGCGGTCGCGCCCGCCGGGGTGCGGATCCTGCCGGTGCGGGGAGGGCCCGCCGAGCGGCGCCGGATGCTGCTCGCGCGACTGCCGGGGCCCGTGCCGGAACCCGTCGCGCGACTGGCCGCCGCGCTGCGCACCGCCGTCGTGGAGGCCGAGTAGCGGCATCAACCGATCGGTTGATGCGAGAGCACCTCGTTGTTCGATGATCTTCCGTTCGCGGTCCTCGATCGTGGTGGCATGGCAATCATCGAAGTGCGCGACCTCGGCAAGCGGTACGGGCCGAAGGTCGCGGTGGACTCGGTGTCTTTCGAGGTGGCCGAGGGGGAGATATTCGGAGTGCTGGGGCCGAACGGCGCGGGCAAGACCACGACGGTCGAGTGCGTGTCGGGGCTGCGGAAGCCGGACCGGGGGAGCGTGTCGGTGCTGGGACGGGAGCCCGCGGCGGTGCGGTCCTCGATCGGGGTGCAGCTGCAGGCGTCGGAGCTGCCGGAACGGATCCGGGTCGGCGAGGCGCTGGCGCTGTTCTCGTCGTTCTACCCGTCGCCGGCGGACTGGTCGGAACGGCTGGGGCTCACCGAGCACCTGGGGGTGGAGTTCGGGCGGCTGTCCGGCGGGCTGAAGCAGCGGTTGTCGATCGCGCTGGCGCTGATCGGGTCGCCGCGGGTGGCGATCCTCGACGAGCTGACGACGGGGCTGGACCCGCAGGCGCGGCGCGACACGTGGTCCGTGATCGAGGAGGTGCGGGCGGCCGGCGTGACGATCCTGCTGGTCACGCACTTCATGGAGGAGGCGGAGCGGCTCTGCGACCGGGTGGCGGTGTTCCGCGACGGGCGCATCGCCGCCCTCGACACGCCCTCGGGGCTGGTGTCGAGTGTGGACGGTGTCACTCGGGTGCGGTTCGTCCCGTCCACCGCCGTGGACCTGGCGCTGCTGCGGGCGTTGCCCGAGGTGACCGAGGTGTCGTCGGTGGGGGAGCAGGTCGTCGTCAGCGGGTCGGACAGCGTGGTGCACGCCGTGACCTCGCTGTTGGCGCGCAAGCAGGTCGTGGCGCGGCAACTCCGCGTCGACCAGGTGTCGCTGGACGACGCCTACGTGGAGCTGACCGGGGGTAGCGATGTTGCGGATCGTTGAGATCGAGGCGCGGCTGTTCGTCCGCGACCGGCTGAACTCGTTGTTCGCGGTGGTGTTCCCGTGCCTGCTCTTGCTGGCGCTGGGGGCGGTTCCGGCGTTGCGCGAGCCGTTGCCGGAGTTCGGCGGGCAGCGGTTCATCGACAGCTACCTGTCCTCGCTGGTCGTGTTCACGCTGGGGTTCATCGGGTTGCAGCGCGTGCCGACGGTCGTGGCCACCTATCGGGAGAAGGGCGTGCTGCGCCGGCTGTCGACGACGCCCATGCACCCGGCGCGGCTGCTGGCGGGTCAGATGGTGGTCAACTTCGCCGCGGCGATCTTGTCGGTGCTGCTGACTATCGTGGTGGCATACGTCGTTTTCGACGTCGACCTGCCTCACCACCCGCTCGGCCTGGCGTGTGCCGTGCTGCTGGGAGGCGCGGGCACGTTCGCGCTGGGACTGGTGATCGCCGCACTGGCCCCGAACGCGCGGGCGGCCGGTGGCTGGGCCACGGCGGTGTTCATGCTGCTCATGTTCCTGGGCGGCGTGTACCTGCCGCGGTTCATGCTGCCCTCGTCGATCAAGGAGATCGGTTCCTACACGCCTCCGGGCGTGGAGGCGGTGCAACAGGCGTGGCTCGGTACCGCGCCGGACTGGAGGCATCTCGCGATCATGGGGCTCGTAAGCCTCGTGGCAGGTACCGTCGCGGCCAGGACTTTCCGCTGGGAGTAGCTCGTGGACATGGCCGCGTTGGACAGGTGGGAGCGCAGGCTCGGCGCGATCGCCCACGTGATCCCGTACTTCGTGCTGACCGTGACGACGGTGCTGTACGCGATCTTCACCGCGCACCCGGCACCGGAGCGCTGGTTCACCTACGGCGTCGTGGCGTTCGGCTACGTGTGGATGGCGTGGTGGTTCACGCTGCACCCCGCGTGGCACAAGCGCGCGGACCTCATGGCCGTGTTCATCGGTGGCATGGTCGTGTTCTACGCGGTGCTGGGCATGCGGGAGCACTGGTTCGGCGCGGTGTCGTACGCGGTCTACGTCTACGCGAGCGAGGTCCTGCGCGGGCGCTGGATGTTCTTCGTGGTGGCGCTGACGGCCGCCCTGGCGACGCTGTCGCTGTTCGGCGGCTACCCGCCGTCCGGTGAGGAGCCCGCGTTCTGGCTGCTGCTGGCGGTGTTCGTGGTGGTGGCGTGCACCTTCACGTACGTGGGCCACGTGACGACGGAGCAGTCCCGGCTGCGCAAGGAACTGCTGGAGGAGAACGAGGGCCTCCACGCCCAGCTCCTGGTGCAGGCGCACGAGGCAGGCGTGCTGGACGAACGCCACCGCATGGCGGGCGAGATCCACGACACCCTCGCCCAGGGCCTGACGGGCATCATCACGCAACTGTCCGCGGCGACCTCGGCCGACTGGGAACGCCGCGTGGCGGTGGCGGCCGAGCTGGCGCGCTCGAACCTGGCGGAGGCCCGCCGGTCCGTGCACGCCCTGCGCCCGCCCGCACTGGACTCGGCGGCGCTGCCCGAGGCGCTGGACGAGGTGGCGTCGGGCTGGTCCACGGTGTACGGCGTGCCGGTCTCGGTGACGTTGACCGGTGCCGCCCGCGCGATGCACCCCGAGGTGGAGGTCGCTTTGCTGCGCACCGCCCAGGAGGCGCTGGCGAACGTGGCCAAGCACGCCGCGGCCTCCAGGGTCGGGTTGACCCTGTCCTACATGGAGGACGTGGTGACGCTGGACGTGCGCGACGACGGCGTGGGCTTCGACCTGGCGCTGCCGTCGTCGGGCTTCGGGCTGCCCGCGATGAGGCACCGGGTGCACCGGCTGTCGGGGGCGTTGTTCGTGGAGTCGGAGCCGGGGGCGGGGACGGCGATCTCGGCTCGGGTGCCGGCGTGAGGGGTGCGGGGATGGCTGCTGGCGGAGAGTGGGGGAGGCGCGTGAAGGACGCTGGTGGAGGAGTGGGCGCGGCGTCGGCCGGGTCGCAGCTGAGCGACGGGTCCGGCTTGAGCCGTGCGGTGCTTGGTGGCTGTCGAGTCGCGTGCGTCCTTCGTGCCGTGGAGGTGGGCGCGTGATCCGGCTTGTCATCGTCGATGACCATCCCGTCGTGCGCGACGGGTTGCGCGGCATGTTGTCCGCGGCCGACTTCGAGGTCGTGGGTGAGGCCGCGTCCGGTGATGAAGCGGTCGCGGTGGTGACGGCGTTGAGTCCTGACGTCGTGCTCATGGACCTGCGGATGCCGGGGTCCGACGGGGTGTCGGCGATCGAGCGGTTGCGCGGTCATCCGTGCCGGGTGCTGGTGCTCACGACGTACGACACCGATCGGGACGTGTTGCCCGCCATCAAGGCCGGCGCCACCGGGTACCTGCTCAAGGACACGCCTCGCGAGGAGCTGCAGCGGGCCATCCGGGCGGCTCACTCGGGGGAGGCCGTCCTGTCGCCCGCGGTGGCCACCCGGTTGCTCGGGCAGGTGCGGGAGCCCGCGCTGGAGCCGTTGTCGGCGAGGGAGCTCGACGTGCTGGCGTTGGTGGCCAGGGGAACCACCAACCGGGCTGTGGCGGCGGCCCTGTTCATCAGCGAGGCGACGGTCAAGACGCATCTGCTGCACGTCTACGCGAAGCTCGGTGTCAGTGACCGGGCGGCGGCTGTCGCCGTGGCGTACGAGCGCGGGCTGTTGCGCGGCCGCGGGCGGTGAACGCAAGGGCGGTGAACGGACCGCGGCGGGACCAACCGTGGTCGGCCCCGCCGCTGCGGCAACTCCCCCTTGCCACCCCTCACCCCTCGTGATGGAGGAACGCGCGCCAGTCGCCCAGATACGAGATGTCCTGGATGTCACCTGATCGGAGTAGCCCGTCGACCATCTCGGAGCGGAGGACCGTCGCCAGTGCGGCGCTGCCGTCCTCCAGCTCGATGACGCCGATCTCCAGCTCCGGCGGTTCCGCGGGCACGAGGTGGTCGCGCAGGACCTTCAGCGGCAGGTCGTAGAGCTCACCGACGACCTGGGCCGAGCCCGACTCGTGCATCGCGGGGAACTCCCCCCGCACCGAGAAGTACCGGTACCTGGGGGCACTGCGCGCCCTGCAGACCATCGGCGTGCCCTGCAACTGGGCGTGCAGCGGTCCGCCCTTCATGCCGCCGCCGTTGAGGAAGATCAGTGCCATGACTCTCCGAGGTTCGGTGGATGGGCGTGGACAGGGAGGTCAGCGGCAGGCCGGTGCCGCCGTGCCGCAGGGCGACGAGCTCGGCGGCGATCGAGACCGCGGTCTCCGCCGGGCTGCGGCCGCCCAGGTCGAGGCCGATGGGGGAACGGAGCCGTGCCAGCGCTGACGGCGGCACGCCTGCCTCCAGCAGGCGGTCGAGGCGTTCCGAGTGCGTGCGGCGCGAGCCGAGGGCGCCGACGAAGGCGAGAGGACGGGACAGCGCCTCCACCAGGACCGGGATGTCGAACTTCGGGTCGTGGGTCAGCACCACGACTGCGGTGTCGGGGTCGGTGCGCGTCGACGCGAGGTAGCGGTGCGGCCAGTCGACGACGACCGAGTGCGCTGCGGGGAAGCGTTCGGGAGTGGCGAACACGGGACGGGCGTCGCACACCGTCACGTGGTAGCCGAGGAAGCGCCCGATCTCGGCCACGGCGGCGGCGTGGTCGATGGCGCCGAACACCAGCAGGCGCGGCGGTGGCATCCACGACTCGGTGAACACGCGGCCGCCCACGGCGAAGCGCACCGAGACCGGGTGGCCGTCCACCGAGGCCCGCAGAGCCGCGCGCAACGACGGGCTGTCGCGCTGCACCAGCACGTCCAGCGAACCGCCGCAGGTCAGGCCCGCCGCGAACGCCGTGTCGTCGGAGTAGCCGAACGTCGTCAACGTGGGCTCGCCGGTCTCCAGCACCGCGCGGGCGAGCTCGTAGACCTCCGCCTCCACGCAGCCGCCGGACACGCTGCCGATCACCTCGCCCGAGGGACCGACCGCCATCGCGGCACCGACCGGACGGGGCGCACTGCCGCGCACGGCCACCACCGAGGCGACCGCGAACCGGTCCCACGACAGCAACGTCGACGCCAGGTCACGCATCGAACCCTCCCTGGGAAGTGAGCAGGGCTACCTGCCGGTGATCATGTCCACGCCGAAGTAGACGGTGAACATCAGCGCGAGGCCGGTCATCAGCCAGCCCGGCCACTGGCCCTTGCAGACGCGCAGCACGACGTAGGACACGAGGCCGGCGCCGATGCCGTTGGTGATCGAGTAGGTGAACGGGATGATCGCCGCGGTCAGGAACACCGGGATGGTGAAGTCCGTGTCCTGCCAAGGGATCCGGCGGATCTGGGTCATCATCAGGCCGCCGATCACCACCAGCGCCGGCGCCGCGGCCTGTGCGGGCACGATGGCCGCCAGCGGCGTGAAGAGCAGTGCCACCAGGAACAACCCGCCGGTCACCACCGAGGCCAGGCCGGTCCTGGCGCCTTCGCCCACACCCGCCGCCGACTCCAGGAACACGGTGTTCGGGGCGGAACCCGTGACGCCACCGGCGATCGCGCCGGCGCCGTCGACCATCAGGATCCTGCCCATGCCCTCGACCCGGCCGTCACGGGTGAGGCCCGCCTCGTCCGACACCGACGTGATGGTGCCCATGGCGTCGAAGAAACCCGACAGCACCAGCGTGAACAGGAAGATCGTCGCCGCGATCACCCCCGCCGACGCGAAACCACCGACCAGGTCCACCCGCCCGAACAGGCCGAAGTCCGGCGAGGCGACGACCGACGAGGGCAGCGACGGCGTCACCAGGCCCCAGTCCCGCACGGGGAACACCGAGTTCACCACCACAGCGACGACGGTGGCCACCACGATGCTGATCAGCACCGCACCGGGCACGCCGCGCGCCATCAGCACGATCATCAGCAGCAGGCCGAGGCAGAAGATCACGATCGGCCAGCCGCTGAGGTGTCCGTCGACGCCCATCCGCACCGGGACCGTCGAGTGGGCCGCGTCCGGCGTGCGGGTCACGAAACCGGCGGACACCAGTCCCACCAGGGCGATGTAGAGGCCGATGCCCACGGTGATCGCGATCTTCAACGGCTCGGGGATCGCGTTGATGATCCGCTCGCGGACGCCCGAAGCGGCCATGACCACGATGCAGACGCCTTCGAGCACCACCAGACCGAAGGCCTGGGCCCACGTCATCGTCGGCGCCATCTGGAAGGCGACCACGCCGTTCACGCCCAGGCCCGCCGCCATCGCGAGAGGCGCGTTGCCGACCAGCCCCATGAGGACGGTCGTGACGCCCGCGGCCAGCGCGGTCGCGGTGGTGATCTCGGCGGTGGTGAGCTTGGCGCCGGTGATGTCGGCGGACGCGCCGAGGATCAACGGGTTCAGCAGCACGATGTACGACATCGCGACGAAAGTCGTGATACCGCCACGGATCT
Organism: Lentzea sp.; assembly: GCF_035525475.1. Classification (GTDB taxonomy): domain Bacteria; phylum Actinomycetota; class Actinomycetes; order Mycobacteriales; family Pseudonocardiaceae; genus Lentzea. Next base: position 35,274 of record NZ_DATLEC010000092.1, read on the forward strand.
CACGGCCCACAGTGCTGCCGCGTTCGGTGATGCGGAAGAACTGGTCGAGTGGAAAAGACTTCGGTTGGCTCCGCGACTGGGTCATCGGAAGACGGCCTTTCCCATGCCGGTGGGCGCGTTCCATCGCCGGAACGCGATTGGGCAAGCTCCGGTCAGCAGGCAGGCTTGTGGCCTCAGTAGTCGGTTCGAGAAGCGAGTGACAGCCACGCGGTGAACGGGGCGTTGTCCTCGGCGGTGGAGATCCGGTGCACGGGCAGGTCCCAGTCGTCGCGGGACTTGCTGAACAGCTCGTAGAACTCCCGGTCGTCGAACCCGGCCGCCGCCGCGTCGTGGCGGTCGGCGGCGTAGAGCACCCGGTCCACCCGCGCCCAGAGCGCGGCGGACAGGCACAGGGGACACGGCTCGCACGAGGAGATCAGCGTGCAGCCGGTCAGCTTGAAGTCGCCGAGCGCCTGGCAGGCCGCGCGGATCGCGACGACCTCGGCGTGGGCGGTGGGGTCGAGCGAGGGCGTCACCTGGTTGACGCCCGTGGCGACGACCGCGCCGTCACGGACGACCATCGCGCCGAACGGGCCGCCGCCGGAGGCCACGTTGCGGGTGGCCAGGTCGATGGTGGCGAGCAGATGTGCGTTCACAGCAGGAACTCCAGAGACGTCAGGTACCGGTGAGGTGTTCCGGGCGGACCGGGACGCGGGTGAGCGCCAGGCCGGTCGCCGCGCGGATCGCCGCCACGATCGCCGGGGTCGACGAGATGGTGGGCGGTTCGCCGACGCCGCGAATGCCGTAGGGGGCGTGCGGGTCGGCGAGCTCGAGCACGTCGATGCTCATCGGCGGCATGTCGAGCACGGTGGGGATGAGGTAGTCGGTGAACGACGGGTTGCGCACCTTGCCGCCGGAGGTCTGGATCTCCTCCATCACCGCGAGGCCGAGCCCCTGGGCGGACCCGCCCTGGATCTGGCCGACCACGGCCTGCGGGTTCAGCGCCTTGCCCACGTCCTGGGCGCAGTCGAGGGAGACCACGCGCACGAGCCCGAGCTCGACGTCCACGTCGACGACGGCGCGGTGGGCGGCGAAACCGTACTGGACGTGCGCGTTGCCTTGTCCGGTCTCGGGGTCGATGGCCTCGGTCGCGCGGTGACGCCACTCGGTGGTCTCGTCGATCACCTCGTCGCCGATGTCGGTGCGACCGGCCAGCCGGTCGCGCACCAAGGCACAGGCGGCCTTCACGGCACCGCCGGTGACGTACGTCTGGCGCGACGCCGAGGTCGAGCCGCCGTTGCCGATCGTGGTGTCCATCGGCAGCACGGTCACGCGCTCGATGCCCAGCTCGGTCCGCACGATCTGCTGCATGA
>NZ_DATLEC010000093.1:0-18788 GCF_035525475.1 Lentzea sp.
GTCGCCGCCGGCCCGGACGCCGGCGGCGACCCGCCAGACTCGGGAAGCCGTGCGGTGAGCTGTATGAGCAGCAGCCGGGTGTGGGACAACGCGAATTCCAGCACCCCAAGCACCACCCGACCCACCGCTCGGACAACAACACAACATCCGCTCATGTCGATGACCGCGAGTTGTGTGGTGCAACGCGGTGGGCTATCGGGACGATGTGGGCGCACCGACAAGTACGGACTCGAGACCGAGCGGGTGGAGATCGACTGCGCGAGCCGCCTTCCCCTGTGCCGGGCGGCATGCTGCCGGCTGCGCTTCGCCCTGAGCCGGCAGGACGTCGAGGAGGGCGCCGTCCAGTGGGAGATCGCCTGGGTGGTTCGGGCAGTTCGAGTCGTGCTCGACAGGCTGGACCACTACCAGGTCCGTGGCTACCGGGTCTGGTGCCGGCACATCACACTGTCGATGACCGCCCTGGCTTTCCTGGTGATCACCCGCGAGATCACCAAAAGGGGGATCCCTACCCGGTGTCGATCGACCGCTGATCCGCCTCAACGGCACTCTCGCGAGTCATTTCGTCGTCAGCGAGGAAGATGGCGGGCTCGGAGCCTTCGGTACGTTGCGAAGAGGACATGTGGGCGGCGCCTGCGTCATCACCGAGCCGACGGCGGGCGCTCTGGTCACGGCCAACGCGGGGTCACTGACCTTCCGCATTCCGGTACCGGGCCTCGCCACTCATGGCAGCACGCGAGATGCCGGTGTGAGCGCGATCGACGCTTACGCTCCGATTGCTCGAGCTCTTGCGGCGCTGGAGGCTCGGCGCAACCGGTCACCTGACCCGCTGTTCGCCGAATACAAGACTGCCGACCCGTGGTTGAAGGACCACCCGGCGGTGGTGGCCTGGCCCGGTGGAGCGTTCGCAAGCGGTCGCCTGCATCAAGACCATCCCTTGCGGGATCTGGTCGGTGACGCGCATGCCGACACAACGCGCACACCTCGCCCGCTTGAACGCGGCGCACCGTACGGCAGCGACATGCGTCTGTACTCAGCTGCCGGAATCCCGTCGATAACCTACGGCCCCGGCGACGTCCGACTGGCGCACGGGGCGAATGAACGGGTGAGCGGGTCGGAGATCATCGCGGTCACCCGGACCCTCGTAGTGGCGGTGCTGCGCGCACTCAAGTGATCGGCATGAGGACTGCGATATGACCGCGAACCGGATTGACGCCGTGAGTTCCCTTCGGCTGCACTGCGGTGTCGCTTCCGCCGCACGTGAACGTCCTTCTTTCGAGTTATTTACGGCCAAGTCCTCCCTGAAACACGTGACACTAGGAATCATGGCGATCACTCGGCGCATGTTTGTCAGCGGCGCAATGGCGGCTCCTGTTCTCGCGCAGCTGCACGGAGCAGCATCCGCGAACGCGAGTCCGACAGCTGACGCGGCATTCACCCTGCTGGATGGACTGGGTGAGATGCGGTTGACTGAGGTTGCGCGCGAGCGGCTCGCGACGGAAAAGATCGAACTGCAAGCTTTGGCGCCGGCCACCGCCGTCGTGGGGGCTGATGGCACGACCGTGGTGGGCGTCAAGCTTCCACCTGAGTACAGCACAGGCACGATCAGCCCGGTGGGACAACCCGGAAAGGGATCCGGACGTGCGCTGGGCGGGGTGGTCTTGCGGAACTCGAAGGCACGGATGGAGATCGCCGGCATTCGGGGGTCGGTTCCCGACGGGCGGGTCTTCGCCTTCTTGAAGATCAACGACCAGTGGGTCGGTGAGCTGCCGTTGTACGCCGGCGACGTGAGTGCGATGAGGCTGTCCGTGCAGCCGGGGGCTCCGGGGCAGCCGACCGTGATCAAGGGCAGCGACATCCCGATCACCCCCACCCAGGAAGGCGTGGATGCCTTCACGAAGGTTTTCGGCGTTGCGTTGTTCACCGTGGCAGACGCGGTGTTCACCGCGTCGGGCGGTGGGCGCGCGTGGCCCGTACCGGCCTCCCTGCCTGCTGACCATCTCGAAAGGACGAACACCGGCGCGTGGGTTCTCCCGGCACGCCGGTGTTCGTCGTGCGGTCTCAGTTCATGCCGATGACGGCTTCCCAGGGGTGGATCCTGGTTGTGGCGATGGCGACGGCTTGGAGGCGGCTGGCACGGAGGAAGGGGTAGGCGGCCTCACCGTGAGAACCTCCGCTGCGCCCGGTGCCACCGAGCCCGGGTGTGTACGGGGCGTGGGCCATGTGGGAGTCGTTGACCTTGAGCACTCCCCCGTTGGTCACCGCGGTGGTGAATCGCTCGATCACCTCCTGGCTCTCCGCCCACAGGGAGTTGCGCAGACCGAACTTGTTGCCGTTGAGGAAGGCGATGCAGCGGTCGAGCAGGTCCGGACCGTCCTCCGGAACCACCACGGACAGCAGCGGGAAGAAGCACTCCTCACGTACGGCGGGGATGGTCTCGGCGAAGTCGAAGCCGTTGATGCGCAACACGGTCGGTTCGATGAACAGTCCTTGGGGATCGGGTTCGCCGTGCAGGTTGATCTGCGTGCCACCGCAGACCTTCGTGGCGCCCGCGCGCAGCGCTTCGTCGAGGCAGCGTCTGAAGGCCGTGGCGCGCAGAACGGGACTGAGCACGGTGTCGGAGTCTTCGGGGTCACCTGGGCGTAGCGCGGACGCCGCCTCCCGCAGCCGGGTGAGCAGCTGATCGGCGATGGCGGGATGGACAACGGCGTACTTCGGGCCGATGCAGGCTTGGCCTGAGGCGTAGAACGACTCGATCAGCGCCGCTGTGGCGTGCTCGAGGTCGGCGTCGTGCCACACCAGCAGGCCGTCGTTGCCGGACAGCTCGAGGATCGCCCGCTTGCCCCGCTCCACGCATTCGCGTTCCAGGGCCAGCCCGCGGTCGCTGGAACCGAAGTAGTAGATGGTGTTCACCAACGGGCTGTCCAGCCACTGCCGCATGGTGACGTCGAAGTCGGCGCACAACACGTTGACCGTTCCCGGCGGCGCTTCGTGTGCCTCCAACACCGGGATGATGATGTTGTGCAGCGCGTGGGCCAGCGAGCTGGCGCAGCTGCGCGGCACCCGGATGACCACGCTGTTGCCCGCCAGCAGCACCAACGACGCGATCAACCCGTACAGCGGGATGTTGGCAGGCGGGTCGATGCAGACCACACCGTCGGGCTGGCGTTGCAGCACGATCGTGTGGTGCGGCGTGATGATCTCCTGTCGGAGCAGGGAACGCGCCAGCTCCAGGCTTTCCGGGCGGACGAGGTGCAGCACCGCGTTGAGCTGAGCCTCGGCCAGCAGGCGCGGGCATCCCTCCATGCGCATCAGCCGCGCGAGTTCCTCGCGATGCTCCAAGAATCCTTCGTACAGGTCGCCGATGCACGCCAGGCGGTCGGTGAACGGCACCGACCGCAGCCGCGCCGCTGCCTCGGCTGCCGCTCGCAGCGCTGCCTGCCCCTGTTCGGGTGTGGACAACGCGACCGAGCAGAGGATGTGCGGGTGCGCGTGCAACTCCTCTTCGGTGCCCTCGCGGAGCAGGCGGAACAGCGACGTCGCATTGGCTCCGTCAGGGTTCAGGACGGCGCGCACGCTCATGCCGTACGCGCGTTCGTCGGTGTCGACGAATTCGCCGCCGATGTAGAGCGGGAAGTGCCGCACGGTCGTCTGGGTCACTGGTCGTCCTCGGTCTTGAAGTAGGTGGTCAGGGAACGGGCCAGGTCGTCGATGCCGCTGCTCGCGACGACCCGCATGATCGGGATCTCCCTGCCGAACCGGCGCCGCATCCTGGTGACCAGCTCGGCGCCCATCAGCGAGTCCACTCCCAGCTGGTCCAGCGGCCGGTTGCGGTCGATGCGTTCCGGTGCGACGCCCAGCACTTCGGCGAGCGACTTCACGATGTGTTCGGCGACGAGCTCGATCGCCTCGTCCACCGAGGCCTCCCGCAGCCGGACGAGCAGATCGTCGTCCTCACCGTCAGCGGCCTGCTCACCTCCTGTCAGCTCGCCGAGCCTGGGCGTGGTGAGGTGGGAGTAGAGGCGGCGCACGAACTGGCCGTCGTGGCTCCACACCAACGCCACGTCGGGACCGCCGACCAGTTCGTCCAGCGCTTGGCGCACGTGGTGCAGCGACAGCAGAGCCAAGCCCGCCCGCGTCACCGTCTTGGCCGTGGTCTCGTTTCGCGCGACGTAGCCGACATCAGCGAGGGCACCCCAGGCGATCGTCTGTCCGGCCAGTCCCCGGGTGCGGCGAGCGCGGGCCAGTGCTTCCAGGAAGAGGTTCCCGGCGCAGTAGGCGGCCTGACCCGAGTTGCCCACCACGGCCGCCCCCGAGGAGAACATGAGGAAGAGGTCGAGGTCGTGGCGACTGGTGACACGGTCGAGGACCATCGCGCCGGCCATCTTCGGCGCGAGCACGGCGCGGAACCGCTCCGGCGTCAGGTCCGTGATCATCGCGTCGTCGAGCACCATCGCCGCATGTACGACGCCGCGCAACGGGGCGCCACCGCCATCGATGGAGGCGATGACAGCGCGCATCGCGGACTCGTCGGTCACGTCGGCGGCGTACACGGACACCGTCACGTCCCGCGCGGTCAGCTGGGCGATGAGATCTTCGGCTTCCGGTACGGCCATTCCCCGCCGGTTCACCAGTGCGAGGTGTGCGGCCCCGCGATCCACGAGCCACCGCGCCGTCTCGGCGCCGAACCCACCCGCGCCGCCCGTGACCAGGTAGGTGCCGGACGGGTCGGGCACGAAGCCGCTCGGCTGGGCAGCCCGCTCGACCGGCGGTCGCCGGTCGAAGGTGACGACCAGCTTGCCGATGTGCCGGGAGTGCTGGAGAGACCGGAACGCCTCGACGGCCTGGGCGGCCGGGAATGCCCGGTACGGGATCGGGTGGACAGCTCCCGCCTGGACGTGGTCGATGATTTTGTCGTGCTCGCTGGCGATCTCTTGCAGCCGCTGACTTCCCAGCTGATCGACGTCCACGACGAAGTAGCTGATGTTGTTGCGCAACGGGAACAACGAGACGTTGCGGTCGCTGTAGAGGTCGCGCTTGCCGAGTTCGACGAACCGGCCGCCGAACCGCAGCAGCTCCAAACTGCGTCCGATGAACTCCCCTCCCAACGAGTTGAGCACGACGTCGACGCCCTGCCCGTCGGTGACGGCGAGCACGTCGGCGACGAAGCTGAGACTGCGCGAGTCGAAGACGTGCTCCACGCCGAGCAGCTTGAGGAAGTCGCGCTTCTCCTCGGTGCCCGCGGTGGCGATCACCGTGGCACCCGCGTAGCGGGCGCACTGGAAGGCTGCCAGCCCGACGCCACCGGCAGCGCCGTGCACCAGGACCGTCTCGCCCTTGGCGAGTTTGGCCTGGTGCACCAGCCCGTAGCTCGCGCTGATCAACGCGACGGGCATGGTCGCCGCCGAGACCAGGTCGATCCCGTCGGGCACCGGTCCCACCAGGTTCTCGTCGGCCAGCACGTGCGAGGCGAAGGAACCGGCGACGGACCCGAAGACCCGGTCACCCGGCCGGTACCGGGTCACGCCGGGGCCGACCGCCGTGACCACTCCCGCACATTCACCGCCGAGGTGTGTGCCGGTCATACCAGCCTCTACCACCCACCCTGGCAGCAGTCCGACCGCAAGCAACGCGTCGCGGTAGTTGATGCCCGTCGCGTGGACCTCGACAGCAACCTGGCCTGGGCCGGGTTGCGGCATCTCCGCGGCCACCCACGCCAGCTCGTAGGAGGGCCCCGCATCGCGGGCGATGAGCCGGTACGGGGTGGCGGGGTCGTCGGCAGGTGGTGACGGCATGTCGCGCAGACGCGGCACGAACCGGCCCGACGCGGTGAGCACCACCTCGTCCTCGTCCGCGGGATCGAGGAGCTCGCGTGCGACTCGGTCGACCGGGACGCCGTGTCCGACCGAGACACGCCGGATGTCGATCAGGCTGTGTTCGGCGGCCACGGTGCGCGTGGCGCCCCAGAAGGCGGCATCGGCCGGATCCGTCGCCCCTTCGGGCGCCGGGTTGAGCCCGGTGGGGCGGCTGACCAGCCACAGCCGCGTCACCGCGCCCGCGGGGAGTTCGGCCGACCTGACCGCGAGCGCGCGCACGAGCTCGAACCGCCGGGTGGTCGCCTCGACGGCCGCCATCGGATCCCACTCGGCCCCGGCGAGCACGAGCACCACGTCGGTCTCGGAGGCGGTGAACCAGTCAGCCGGATCGGTGCCGGCGGTCGTCCGCACCGCGCCGGCACCCAGCTCCGTGAGCCTCGTCGTGAGCGCGGTGGCCAGATCGTCGCCGGTGTCGTCCTCGGCGACGACCACGACACGGCTGGTCGCCGCGGTGCCCGTCGCCTCCGGCAAGGCAACGGTGCGCGACACCCTGCTCGCCGTTGTGAGCGAGCACAGTTCCCCTTCGAAGACCGTTCGCACTGCACGGAAACCGTTGCCTGGCAGCAGGTCGCGCCACTGCTGGGCGGACAGCACCGGCGAGGTGGGCCGCAAGTCGAGGTCGGTCATCGACCAGAACTCCGGTACCAGGCCGAACGGCAGGGCGAGCAGCAGTGGATCGTGGGCCTCGACGAACAGCAGACGCCCGTTGTCGGTGAGCATCTCCGACACCGCGCGCAGCGCCGCACGCACGTCCTTGGCTGTGCGGAGGGCGTTTCCGGCGACCACGACGTCGAAGCCACCGGCCTCGATGTCGGGCTGGTCGAGGTCCAGCGTCCGGTACTCGACGAAGTCGTACCGTCCGAAGCGTGCCTCGGCCGAGGCGAGGAAGGGCTGCGAGACGTCCGTGAACACGTACCGCGTGCGGTCGCGCGGCAGGACGGGCAGCAACGCCGCGGTCAGCGCACCGGTGCCGCCACCCACCTCCAGAATCCTCAGTGGACGGTCCGCGGGCCATGCCTCGGCCAATGCTTGCATCACCTCCGCCGCGGCGTGGTTGCCGGACCGCAGCGTGGGAGACAGGTCGTAGTAGTGGGTGAGGGTGTCACTGCCGTGCGCGGGAAGGAGGATTTCCAGCGCGTCGCGTTCACCGCGCAGCAGCGCGGCGAGGTGCATACCGCACCGACCGAACAAGGTCAGGTCCGGGACGTGCTCGGGGAAGTCCGCGACCAGGCCCGCGAACACGGGTTCGGCGACGCCGGGACGGATCCGCCAGCGGGTGCGTCCCTGGAACTCGCCGAACCACTCCAGGTGGTCGTGGTCGGCGGCCAGTCCGGTCAGCAGGTCGAGCAGGCGGCCGAACTCCGGGCGCACCCCGGCGGCCAGCAGGTCGTCGGTGAAGAACACCTCCGCTCCGTCGAGGATGGTGGTGAACGCGCGCACCGTGAAGGCGGCGGCCGCCGCGAGCCGCCGTCGCCTCAGCTCCGCGTAGCCGGTGACCGGCCGCGCCTCGACCCGCGTGGACGGACAGGGCACCTCCGTGGTGGGTGGCAGGCCGCGCGGGGCGGCGCGCAGCTCGGTGTGCTGGCGCCGGACCACGCGTCGGCTGGGCACCTTGACCCTCAGGAACCGGCAGTCGAGCAGCTCCAGCTGGACGGTGCCCGCATCGTCGGTGAGCGTGATGTCGGCGGAGGCCCAGGACTCCGAGAGCGTGCGGCAGCGGAAGTGCACAGCGCCGGTCTTGGTCGGCGTGTTCCACAACCGGGCGGAGCCGACCGCCACGGGCATGTAGGAGTCCTCGTCGGCGACGTGGCCACGACGGATCCGGCCGAGTTGGATCGCGGCCTGCGGGGCGACGTCGGTCCACGCCGGGTGCGCGTGGAATCCGGTGAAGTCCAGGTGGCCGCAGTCGTAGTCGGCCAGGATCTCCGTGCCGTCCACCCACAGGTCCGAGATGACCAGGAACTCGGGCCCGTAGCCGAGGCCGATCCGCTCGCCGTCGGCGTACAGGGTTCCCCGGTCCACGTGCTCGCCTCTCCCGGCGAACCGTGCGCGCAGTCCGGCCAGATCCAGCGGCGGTGGGGCCGGGGCCACCCGGCGGCGTACGCGCCCTCGTGCGTGGGTCACCCACATCTGCCCCTCGGTCGAGCACGTGGCGACCCGAAAGACCCCGTCCTCTTCGGACAGTGAAACCTGCATGCGCGGCAACACGGACTCGTCGTCAGGAGCCACCATCGGCTTGGTGATGTGCAGCTCCCTCACCTCCGCCGGTCCGTCGAACACGAGTTGCCCGGCCGCCCAGGCCATCTCCAGGTAGCCGGCCGCCGGCATGATCGGCGTCCCCGCCGCCCGGTGGCCGGTCAGCCACGGCCACCGCGCCGGGTCCACGGTGGTCTGCCACGTCGGGTCGGAGACGGTGACCCGGTCGCCGAGCAGCACGTGGTCGGGCGGCGCACCGGTACCACCCCAGGTGTGCTGACCGCCCAGCCAGAACCGCTCGCGCTGCCACGGGTGAGCGGGCAACGGCACAACCCGGCCTCGGCGTGGGAAGAACCGTTCGGGGGCGATCGCCACGCCCGCCGCCAGCGCGGACTCCACCGTCGCCAGCAGCGCGGCCGCTCCGGGCTCGTCCCGGGTGAGCGTCGGCAGCACGGCGAGCACGCCGTCCTTCGCGGCTCGCTTCAGGTACGTCCGCAGCACTGGTTTCGGACCGATCTCGATGATCGTGTCGAAACCGGCGGCGACCAGGTGATCGGTGGCCGCACCGAAACGGACGGGCTCGCGAACGTTGCGCCACCAGTACTCCGCGTCCAGCCGCTCCCCCGCCAGGGGCTCGCCGGTGACCGTGGAGACGAAACCGACCGTGGCGGGTTTCGGTGCCAGGCCGGCCAGGCCCGCCAGCAGCGAGGCACGCAACGGCTCCATCGCCGTGCTGTGGAACGGGTAGTCCAGTTCGAGCATGCGGCAGAAGACCTCGCGCTCCGCCAGCCGGTCGGCGAGGTCGTGCAGATCGGCCCTCGGCCCGGCGACCGTGACATCGTTCGCGCTGTTGATCCCCGCGATCTCCACGCGCCCGTCGTAGTGTGCGAGCAGCGCCTCGGCTTCCTCCCGCCCGAGGCTGACCGCGGCCATGGTGCCGGTGCCCGCGGTGGTCGCCTGGGCCTGACTACGCGCCACCACCAGCGCCACCGCCTGGTCCAGGTCGTAGATCCCGGCGGCGAAAGCAGCGGCGACCTCACCCACGCTGTGGCCGTACACGGCTTCCGGACATAGGCCGTGTTCCGCGAGCACCGCCACGATGCCGGCCTGCACCGCGAACAGAACGGGCTGGATCACACCGGTGTCGTGGAACCGCGGCTCGGCTGACCGCAGTTCGTCGGCGACCGTCCAGCCGACGAGCGGCGCCAGCACGGCGTCGATCCGGGCGAGCGTGCCGGCGAACACCGGGTCGGTGTCGATGAGATCAGCCGCCATGCCGGGCCACTGCGCGCCATGACCGGAGAAGGCGAAGGCGACGCGGCCCCGCTCAGTCGCCTGCTGCGGAGGGATCTGCCTCGCCAGCCGACGACGCGCCTCGTCCGCGCTGGCGGCGAGCACGACGCGGCGATATGCGTGCTTTCCCCGTCGCTGGGACGAGGTGTAAGCGAGGTCGGCGAAGTCCGGACAGTCCGCCAGACGATGGTCCATGCGGGACACCGCGTCGGCAAGGGCCGCCTCGCTGTGCGCCGAGACGACGATCGGCACCTCGGTCTCCACGCGCAGCGCGGGCTGAGCCGCGGGTGGCTCCTCCAGGACGACGTGCACGTTCGCACCGCCGAAGCCGAACGAGTTCACACCGACCAAACGGCCCGTTGCCGGCCGCGACCGGTCCACCGGTGTCAGCGCCAGGCCTTCGAAGTCGATCTCCGTGCTGCGCGGGCTCGCGTTCGGGGTCGTGGGGATCTCCCCGTGGCGCAGCACGAGAATCGCCTTGCACAGCCCTGCCATGCCCGACGCCGGCTCGAGATGTCCCAGATTGGCCTTGATCGAGCCGATCGGGAGCGGTGCGCCGGTCCGGCGGACGCCGAGGGCGTTTCCGATCGCCCGGCACTCGACCGGATCGCCGATCGGAGTCCCGGTGCCATGCGCCTCCAGGTAGGCCAGGTCGTCCGGATCGAGGCCGAACCGGTCGTAGACCTGGCGCAGCAACGCTTCCTGCGCCTCGCCGCTGGGCAGCACCAATCCGCTGGTGTGACCGTCGCTGTTCGTCCCGGACCCCGCGATCACGGCGTGGACGCGGTCCCCGTCGGCAACCGCGTCGGCCAGGCGCTTGAGGACCAGTACGCCACCACCCTCGGCGCGGACGTACCCGTCGGAATCGGCTGAGAACGGGCGGCATCGCCCAGTCGGCGAAAGAAATCCCGCTTTGGCGAACCCGACATAGGTGATGGGGTTGAGCAGCAGGTTGACCCCTGCGGCGAAAGCGACCCTCCCGCCGCCGTGCCGGAGGTGCTCGCAGGCCAGATGAACCGCGTTCAGCGACGAGGCGCACGCCGTGTCCACCTTCAGGCTGGGTCCATGTACGTCGAGCTGGTAGGACAGCCGGTTCGCCGTGTTGGACAGCGCGGCTCCGGAGTTCGTGTATGGACCGACCGCGGACGGCATGAGCATTTGCTGTCCGCCGTAATCCAGCGCGGACACACCGACGAACACGGCGGCATCCGTACCGGCCAGCGCCCCCGGGTCGATCCCGGCGTCGTCGAGCGCCTCGATGCCCAATTCCAGCAACAGCCGCTGTTGTGGATCAATGCACACCGCCTCACGCGGACTGATTCCGAAGAAGTCCGCGTCGAACCCGGTGATGTCGTCGAGATAACCACCCGCGAACGTGTAGGACTTGCCCGGCCGCATCTGGTTGGAGTCCCAGTACCGCTCGACGTCGAACCGGTTCGGCGGCGGCGCCCCGACCGCCTCACGCTCTGCTGACAGCAGCGACCACAGTCCCTCTAGATCACCGACTCCACCGGGAAAACGACATGCCACACCCACAATTGCGATCTTGTCCAGCACGCTGGAATCATTTCGGACCGAGAGTGCCGAATCCATGCCAGCTCAGGCACTCACCCGGAAGAACAACCCATCAGGTGACAGCCCGCCGCCGATGCTTCAAGCGTCCGCAGAGGAAATCAGACTTCGGCGAAGCGCCCGACCAGGTCTGCGCCGCCAGGCTCGCCAGCGACGACGAGCAACGACTCACCGTCGCTCACCGCCCGGTTCGGCATGACCCCGTCCGACCGCCAGTCCGTCGAAGCCGATGTCCAACCGATCTTGGAACATCTTGCCCTGTGAGCAAAACCGATCCGCCGGCTCATTTCCACCTGATGGCTAAGGGTCCAGCTTGAGTGAGCCGTGGCCGGCGTTGGTGCTGTCGGCGATGGCGCGGATCAGGTGCAGCAGGTCGTTGTGGAGTTCGTCGGTCATGCGGTCCTCGGCGACACCGCGGAGGAACACGTGGTTGACGCCCCTGATCGCGGCTCGGCCTGCGGCTCCGAACAGGTCGTCGCGATCGGCTCCGTCGAAGGGGAAGCCGGTTCCGGGGGTCCGCTGTGAGACCTCGGCCTCCGCCATGGCGACCACGCCGGGGTTGGCCAGGGCCATGGCGCGGGTGAGTGCGGCTTCCTCCTGGTCGACTTTGTCGCGCAGGTCGTGCCACCACCTGTCCATCAGATCGATGAACTCCAGGGTGGGATCCTCTTGGTGCAGCGCGATGATCCGCTGCTCGATGGCCGCCGGCCATTCGGTGATGAAGTCGAGCTTCGACGGGAAGTAGCCCGTCACGGTCCGCGGCGCGACTTCGGCCGCCTCGGCGATGTCGGCGATCGTGGTCCGTTCGTACCCGTGTTCGGTGAACAGACGCAGGGCCGTGTGCAGGATCAGCCGCCGTCGTCGCGCTTTGGACCGTTCCCGAAGCCCTGGACCGTCACTCGTCACCGTCGCACTCTCCCGCACTCCGTTGATCACCGCCTGAGCGCGCCTCAGCATACATGCATCCCATGGCTAAAATGCCTTCTTGTGCAAACTTGCCATCCATGGCAATCTTTGCCCGGCGGTCGAAGTCGATCACCCACCAAGTTCGTCAAGCAACTGATTCACGGACGAACGACCTGAGAGGAACAACCATGAGCGTGTCCTACGCGGACGCCGCCGGCTTCCCGGTCAGCGACCCCACCCCCATCGTCAGCTACAGCCCCGTCACGCTCGAGGTGCCGGACAGGCCCGTGCCGCTGGAGATCAAGATCTCGGCGCCCGTGACCGGGACCGACCTGCCGGTGATACTGCTCTCGCACGGGCACGGCATGACCAACTTCCTCTCCTCGCTGCGCGGCTACGGCCCCGTCGCGGATTTCTGGGCCGCTCACGGGTTCGTCGTCGTCCAGCCGACGCACCTGGACTCCACGGTGCTCGGGCTGCGCGACCAGGACCTGCCCGACGCACCGCTGTTCTGGCGTGACCGCGCCGTCGACATGCGCACCATCCTCGATCACCTGGAGGAGGTCCTCGCCGCGGTTCCTGGGCTGCCGGGCCGTGTCGACACCGAGAAGGTGGCCGCGGTCGGGCACTCGGCCGGCGGCCACACGGTCTCGCTGCTGCTGGGCTCGCAGGTGACCGACCCGAACGACCCCCGGGAGAAGGACCTCTCCGATCCCCGGATCAAGGCCGGCGTCGTGATCGGGGGACCGGGCATCGCCGACGAGCACTTCTCGCCGTGGGCCGCCGAGCACTACCCGATGATGAAGTACATCGACTTCGGGCAGATGGCCGGCGCCGCGCTCGTCATCGCCGGCGACGAGGACCTGAACCCCCACTTCTCCTCCCGGCTCAGCTACCGCTGGGACGCCTACACCCACAGCCCCGGCGGGAACAAGACGCTGCTCACCTTCCTGGGCGCACAGCACCTGTTCGGCGGAATCTCCGGCTACGACGCCGCAGAGACCTCCGACGAGAACCCCGAACGGGTTGCCGCGCTGCGGGCGCTGGTGTGGGCCTACCTGCGTTCCCAGTTGTTCCCCGGCGACACGTCCTGGGACATCGCCGTGAAAGCGCTGGAAACCCGGAAGACGCCCTTGGCGAAGGTCGAAACCAAGTAGCCCGCGACATGCGGCTCCTCGTCGCTCACCGAAACGACGCGTGAGCCGCGCTCGCCACCGCAAACGGCCTCGCAGCGCTGTTCGACACCGCATCCCCACATGTCGATCGTCCGAACCACCTCAGGAAGAACCCATGAAAATCGCGATCCTCGGCACGGGCAAGGTCGGCTCGGCACTGGGGACACGACTGGCATCCTGAGCACCGCGTCCTGCTCGTCGGTCTTGTCGAAGGTCAGGTCTTCCGCGCGCCGCGACCACGAGCTGATCATGGGCTGGACGCACACGAACGGCATGCCGCGATCGGCGGCGAGTTGCCCGAGGATCCGCCACCGGTGTCCGGTCGGCTCGCACGCCGCCGTCACCCCGGCGAACCCCGCCGCCGAGGCACGCTACGCGGCCCAGTCCAGCGCGGCCCCGAGGTTCCAAGCACGGCAGCGAAAGGTCTTGCGCGCCAATACTTTCGAGTCGTGGTCGGTTATGACCACCAGCTGTTTCGCGTCGGCCAAGTCGATCCCGACGATCGCGTTGCCGACCAGCACCTGGGCGCGCAGGCGGGTCAGACGGGCGTTGCGGTTGCTATCACCCCTGGACACGCCGCTACCGTTGCGCATGAACGTCCTCCTCCTGCGATGGGACACCAAGCCCGACAGCGCATCAGGAGGACGTTCCCGCGTCTAGACCAACGCACAGAACATCTGTCTATGCCGCAGGTCGCTCGCTCATGCCGATGAGCGGCAGTTCGCGCGTTGTCTGAGCGTTGAGCGACTTCAGTTCGATCTAGCGTTGTCGAGGTCCGACCGGACGATCTCGTTGTGGGGTGGTCGGAGCCCAGCACCCGCTCAGAGTGATGCGGTGGTGGCTTCGTGGAGCGGGATCACCGAGCTCAGATCACCCACCGACGATTGAGGTAGGCCAAGTTGTTCTGTGAGCCAGCTGTGAAACGCCCGCGCTGCCCGATACCGCTCGCCTCGCGCAAGTGGGAGTGGCGGTCATGAGCCGACGTGCACGTACCCGGCCCACTGCGACACCGCGAGCGGGAATTCGGCGCGCAGTTCCCGCAACACATGATGCAGGGCCTCTGCGGGTGGTGTGCCGGCGTGTACGTGGCGGTGGAAGGCAGCGGCGACGCGGGCCGCGACAACGTCCTGGATCGGCCACAGCGCACCGATGACGTGCCGGAAGCCGGCGAGCTGGAACGCCGATGCGAGCGTGATCACCTCGTCCGGCGTGGTGTGGGCGGCGCGGGCAGTGGAGCATGCCGACAGGTAGGCCAGTTCAGCTTGCTCCAGGCGCAGCGCGCCGATGTCCGCGACGGTCAGCGCGCCGTCGGCGAGCAGCAGGTGGCCAGCGGACGGGACAAGCGGGTCGCTGTGCGCGTGACAGGCGAAGTGAGCCCACGTCGCGTTTGGCAGCGCAGCCAGCACGGCGGCCCGGGTCGCGGCGGGACCGCGCAGTGGTTCGGCGGCGTCGAGGAGCGCGGCGAGGTCGGTCGCCTCGGCGTCGGTCGCGGGCAGGTCGGCGTGGTCGGGGGTGGCGGGCATGGCGACGGCGAGGAGGTCGCGCCGCGTCGTCGGCGGGCGGGACCGGGTATGGCTCAAGGTGCGGGCGGTGGGTGTGTAGGACGACACCACATGGTCGAGCACGGCCTCGCCGGGCACGTCGTGCCGACCTGCGGCGTGCAGCGGGAGGTTGGTGAGCGCGCCGGTCGGGCACCACCACACACGGGGCCACGCGCCACGGGGCGGGCGGGTATGGCCGAGGGCTTTGAGGACCGGGCGGGCGACGGTTTTCCACAGCCACGACAAGGTTTCACGTACGACTGCCTGTGCGTCGAAGCGAGCGACCAGGTCGCCGCCCTCGAGCGCGTCGAGCGCCGCGAGGTAGGCGCCGGTCCGGTCCTGCACCTCGTCGAAGGTGAGGTGTCGCAACTTCTTGGCGTGCACGCCTTCCGGCGTGATCAGCAGGGCGTCGCAGCGCCACAGGCTGACGTTCACCAGCACGACTGCGCCGTCGGTGACGCGGAGGTCGAGCGCGCTCGGCGGGTACAGGAACGCCTGCAGGCCGGGGATCGCGCGGATCCGGTCCAGCACGTCCTGCCACTGCTGCGACAGCGCCCGCCGGTCGTCGGTCGACTGGGACTCGTCGGCCAGCTCTTCCAGTACCGCGTCCCACTCGGCCGCAAGGTGCGGAGCGCGGTCGCGCAGCGCGAGCGAGCCCGCGCGGGCGTCGAGTTCGTCGACGAGAAGCACACCGCGTGCCTGCTCCAGCAACTCGACGGCCCGGGCAGGGTCGCCGGTCGTGATCGCGGCGGCTGCTGCGTCGGCGTGGACGTGACGGAGGTCGGCGAGCCGAAATTCTCGGTCGGCGCGGCGCACATGCCGGGGTGCGACTTGGGCGATCAGGTCTACCCCGCCGGCGAAGGCCTCCAGCGCGGTGTCTCACCGACCGAGGAGCGCGGCCGTCGCGCCCCACACCCGGTGGGCGCGGATGCGGACGGCCGGCGGGGCGTTGAGCACGGCCGCGCTCTCCTCAGCCACGCGAGCGGCGTCCGACAACAGTCTCCCGCGCCTGAGACTCCAGCGCCTGGTCTCACCGGCGAGGGCTTGCAGCGCGACCGCGAGGGTGAGCAGCCGGGCACCTCGGACGCCAAGACCGGCGGGGGTCAGGGCGATGGCTTCGCGGGCGGCGGCGACGGCGGCCTCCACGTCGGCCCGCGCCCGCGCGCCAATGTGGCGCCGCATCAGCGCGTTGGACAGGTTGTTGAGTGCGAGGGGGCGCGCCGGGTCGTGCGGTGCGACCCGCTCGGCATCGCGTTCGGCGAGCCGGACCCGTTCGCTAAGCATGTCGTCCTCCACCGTGTGCTCGGACAGCAAGGACATCAGCACGCCCATCTGCTGTCCGAGCCGGGCGTGCAGGTCATCGGTCGTCGGGACGACCTCCTGGTGGCGTTCGATCAGCGAAAGCCCGCGGCGCAGGTCGTCGACGTCGCGGGTCCGCAGGTAGCGGTCGGCGAGGGCACCCGCGAGATTGATCGTGGCCGAGGCCCGGTGCCGGGCGGCGGGCTGTGCCTCCATCGCACGCGTCCCGAGGGCGACTGCCTCGTCGAGGCTCTGGAGGTCGGGCGACAGTTCTGCGCGTCGACGCAATGCCAACGCGAGCAGGTCCAGGATCTCCGGTCGCTCCTCTTCGGCGAGCGCGCCGCGAGCGGTACCGATCGCGGTGTCCAGCGAGGTAGGCACGCCGGTCGCGTCGTAGTGCCAGTAGTGGGCCCAGGCCGCACGTGACAGAACCGTCCTCCGGTTCCGATGCCCTGACGGGCAGGTGGCGACCGCCTCGGCAGCGAGCCTGGCACCTTCGTCGACCTGCCCGCCCTCGGCGCTGAGCAAGGCCAGCAGGGCGACGCGTTCAGCCTGCGCGCCTGTCGGCACGCGGTTGGCGGTCGTGCCGCGCCGGGCCAAGGTGAGCGCGTCGGCGAGCACCTCGGGTCTGCGCTCGAGGTCGTGCAGCTTGCGCAGCAGCATGGCGGCGTTGTGCGCGATGCGGGCCTCATCCTCGGGATCGTCCGGATCGGCGAGGTGGACCCGATTCAGGGCGATCGCCTCCACGAGAGCGGCGCGGTCGCCGACCAGGTCGTAGCGGTGCCCGAGGAGGGTCGCCCGGTCTTTCCAGTCCGGCTCGGCGGCGAGGGCGGCGTCGACGTCCGCGACATCGTGGCTCGACGTGGCGAGGTCCACGAGGTAGCCGACGCGGGTCGCCCGCAGGCGCGGGTCGGCACCTTTTTGGGCGGCGAGCGCGGCTTCGCGGCTGTCCCGGTCACCGGTGTGCTTCCAACGACGCCACAGCGCCTCGGCGTAGATTCCCGTGCGAACCGGGTGGTCGGGGTGGGTCGGCGGGATCAGCGCGAGGGCGCGGCCCAGGACGGTCACCGTCTCGGTCAGGGCGGCGGGATCGGTCGAGGCCAGCTGGAACAGGGCGATGCCGTGCAGGTACAGCAGTTCCTGCGGGCCGGAGTCGAGAAACGGGCGCAACAGGTCGGTGATCTCGACGAGCGGAGCCGGGTCGTCGGTCAACCCGGCGGTGGCGTGCAGGGTGCTCGCCAGCGCGACGAGCTGGTCGGGTCCGTTCCGGCGGGCCACGGCGTCGCGGCCCAACCCGACGGCTTCCCGCGCCAGCGCGCGGTCCCCGGTGCGCTCGGCGGACACCGCGAGCGCTGTCGCTGCGACTCCCAGGGCTTCGGCGTCATCGGTCGGCGTCTGCCGGCCGTGCTCGACCGCGCGGTCGAGCACGGCCTGGTCGCCTGTACGGGTGTGCTCCAGAAGCAGCGCGCGGACCAGTTCGGCACGAGCCAGCGGCGTGGCGCCGGTGGGCTCCGCGTCGAGGACGCGCTGCGCGACCACCTGAGCGAATGTCAACGTGTTGGCTTCGCCGGTGTGCCAGGACAGCAGGCGTGCGGCGCGGGCGAGCACTACCCCGCACTCGGCGGCGAACGGGTCGGCGGGATCGTTGGACGTCGGGGCGAGGACGTCGATGGCGACGAGGAACGCGGTCGGGTTGCCGAGCAGCACGCCGACTCGCACCAACGCGGACCCGAGGTCACGGCGCCGCTGGCCCTCCGTGGTCGTGGCCTCGGCCTCCCAGATCGGCGGCGCGAGGTCGGGGCGGTGCAGGAAGACCGGCGCGAGCAGGGTTTCGGCGAGGGTGTGCGAGGCGGTCGCCTCCGGTTCTTCCTGCCACATCGAACGCGCCAGGTGCAGGCTGCCGACCACATGCAGCACGTCGAAGTCGAACTTGCCGGGCGGGGACAGGAACGCCAACAACGCCTCCCGCGCCGCCTCCGCGTCCGGGGCGAGCACTGCATCCGCGTCGCCGTCGTCGGCGCGCGCGATCCGGCTGAGAACATCCTGGATCAGCTCGTCCCGCACCCACCCACCTCGATCTCCGTGTATTCCTGACAGGCCGAAGAATCCCCGACGAAGAGGAGCAACGTCGTGCCGCACGCCGACGAACACCTCGCCGCCTTCTGTACCACCTTGCCCGAACTGCGCGCCGCTGTGACGCGCCAAGGGTTGGGGCGGGTGCTGAACGATGTGCTGACGAGGGTGCGCGCGGGTCACCCGATACAGGACGAGTTACCGCGTCTGGGCATCCCCGCAAACGCGCTGCGCGGCAACGTCCTGAGGCTGCCTGGGACGCCGCCTGGGCGGCCGTTCGGTGAGGTGTACGTGTGCCCGTCGTCGGACACGTGCGGGCGGGAGGTGCCCCGGGAGCCCGGCGGTCCGATACCGGCGGAGCGGTGCTGGTTGCGCGACGAGCCGCTGAGGCGGCAACAGGCGTGAACGCGTTCTTCGGTGAGCTGGGCAAGCGAGTGGCAGAGCGGTGGGTGTCGCTGCTCGTGCTGCCCGGCGTGCTGTTCCTAGTCACCGCGGCGGTGGGCGCGCTGCTGGGCCACGCGCACGCGCTCGACGTGACGCGGCTGGTCGCCCAGGCGGACAAAGTCACCCGCGACCTCGGCACCCGGCCGCCTGCGGCCCAACTCCTCGCGCTGGCCGCCGTGCTGCTGGGATCGGTGGCGGCAGGGCTCGTAGTCCGGGCGCTGTGCCCGGTGACGTGGCGCTGCTTCCTCGGCACGCGCCCGCGTTGGGCCGCACGGCGCCGGCATCGGCGATGGGCACGGGCGCACGAACGCGGTGACGCGGCGAAGCGCAACCGGATCGCGCTCGCCGCGCCGACCCGAGCGACGTGGACCGGCGACCGGCTGGCGGCCGTCGAGGACCGGCTGCACCACCAGTAC
>NZ_DATLEC010000114.1:0-14778 GCF_035525475.1 Lentzea sp.
ATACTCCTGACGAGGAGTATTCATATTACTGGCTGTTTTTCGGCACGCTGTTGAGTTCTCAAAGAACACGCGCTCACCGCAGTCACATCAGCTTTACGCTGACTTACTTCCGGGGCTTGTGTTGCTGAAGCTTATTTGGTCTTGCTGGCCGGTGTCAAATCCGCCTCTAAGAGGCTCTTCTTCTCCGGCTTTTGCCAGGCCCGTTCCGGTTGTGATTTCCGGCCCGCTTCGCTCTGACATGGAGAACATTACACGGGCCTGTTTCGATCTCCAAATCGGGGGTCCCGGTGACCGCCACACGTGCGGTCACCAGGACAAACGTGGTTCTCAGGGCGCGGAGACCCCGACATCGGCCTTCGTCAGCGGCTTCCTCGTCGCGGAAGAGCTGTACTCGTCCGCTCCGACATCGGGCTTGCCGGAGCGCGCCTGCGGATCGAAGTCGCGCGTGACATAGGAGTAGGTACCGGCCGACGAGTCGATGGCCGGACTACCGGACGCGAGACGCAACAGCCCGTTCGCGTCGCGCACCAGCTTCGGGTCGACCGAGCGGTAACCCGACGAGATGCCGGCGGTGCCGCCCCACACGATGTTGCCCTCGTACTTCACGGTCGACCCGCTCATGAGGTCGATCAGCTTCGACGACGAACCCTGGACGACGTTGTTCGCGAACACGCAGTCCTTCGGCGCGTAAGTGCCGGTGTCGCTGTCGACCACGGCGCCGGTGCCGATCAGGGTGTTGAACGCGACCGTCACGCGGTCCGGGCGGTCGTGGGACGTGGAGGCCGGTCCGCTGTCCGTCTCCGAGCCCTTGCCGAACACGATCGCCCGGTCGCCGGTGTTCTGCACGTAGTTGTTGACCACCTTGTGGTCGTTCCCGTGGAACCGGATGCCGCTGCCGAACAGCACGTTGCCCTCGACCGTGGTGCGGTTGCCGTGGCGCAGGACGATGTAGCCCAAGCTGTCGCGGATCGTGTTGAAGCGGACCGTGTTGTCCGAGGACTTCACGGAGATCGCCTCCGGGTCGCCGTTCGCCTTCTCGAACAGGTTGTGCTCGATGACCGCGTACGCCGGCTTCGACTGCTTGTGGCTGTAGCCGAGCCGGATCGACTCGCCGCCGTTGTCGCCGGAGAAGCTGTGGTTGTAGAAGTGGTTGTGGTGGATCCAGGTGCGCTGGGCGATCTCGCTGCCGGGCCCGGTGACCTGCAGGTAGACGCCCTCGTTGCTGCGATTGGAGAACGTGTTGTGGTCGACCTGGACGTCGTTCGCGCTCACGGTGAGCGAGGCGCCGTCCTTGTTGCCGTTGTAGGTGTTGCGGGTGATGCGCGTGGCCTGTGCCTCGACCGGGACGGACATCGAGCTGGTGCCGTCGAAGACGAACCCCTCGATGGTCACTCCCTTCACGGCTCCGAACTCGAAGCCGCCGCGGGTGAACACCGTGGCGCCGGCGGTGCGCGCGGCCACGGTGATGCCCGGCTTCGTGATCTTGATGGGCTGGTCGGCGGCGTGCACGCCCTCGGCCAGCACGATGCGCTGACCGGGGTGGGCGGTGTCGATGGCGGCCTGCAGGGAGGACACGCTCGAGACGCCGACGACGGCCGCGTGGGCCGGTGCGGCGACGAAGGACGACAGCAGGGCGGCCGCGCCGACAGCGGCCAGTGATCGGATCATTCGCCAACTCCGTTGAGGTGCGAGCTGGCGGCGGTAGATCGCAAGTTACCGCAAGATGCCCGTCGGTGGGGTTTTCCGGTACAGGCCGAGGGCGGTGTCGATCGACGGCACCCGCTCGAGCGCTCCGACGTCCGCCAGCGGGAACCACTGGGCGAAGTCGGTGGTGCCGTCCACCTCGTACCGCAGCTCCCCTCCCACGATCCGCACCTCGTACATGATCCGGAGCGCGTGGTAGTCGCGGTCGGCCTCCTCGCGGAGCTCCGAGTCGATGCCGAGCAGCCGCAGCACCTCGACCTCGAAGCCGGTCTCCTCCTCGAACTCGCGGATGACGGCGTCGTACGGGTGCTCGCCGTGGTCGAGGCCACCGCCGGGAAGGATCCAGCGCTTGCCCCTCGGGCCGAGCCAGCGCGCCAGCAGGATCTCGCCCGCGTCGTTCAAGCACACCCCGTACGCGGCCACACGCTGCTTCTTCGCCTTCATGCGACTCAGCGTAACTTGCGATCACCGCGAGAAAAGTGATATCACTTAGATACTAAATCGCTAGGGGGTCTGGATGAGCGCATCCATCGAAACCACAGTCCACATGCCGACACCTGTCGTCCGCGAGAAGCGCGCACGGGAGCTGTCCGGCCTGCCGATGTTCTTCGCAGGGTTGGCGGTGTTCGCGGTGGCGGTGTGGACGATCATCGAGGGGATCAAGGTCGCCGCGGACACCGGAGGTGCCCCGTCACCAGGGCTGATGATCACGAGCGTGCTGCTGTTCCTGGCGGCGGCGCTGGTCCTGAGGGGACTGTTCACCGTCGCGCCCGGTGAGGCGCGGGTGCTGCAGTTCCTCGGCCGGTACGTGGGCACGGTCCGCACGGACGGCCTGCGGTGGGCCAACCCGTTCACCACGCGGGAGAAGATTTCGACCAGGATCCGCAACCACGAGACGCAGACGCTGAAGGTCAACGACGCGGACGGCAACCCGATCGAAATCGCCGCCGTGGTCGTGTGGCAGGTGGAGGACACCGCGCGCGCACGGTTCGAGGTAGACGACTTCGTGCGGTTCGTCGCCATCCAGACCGAGACCGCGGTACGGCACATCGCGAACAGCTACCCGTACGACAACCACGCCGAGACCGGTCTGTCGCTGCGGGAGAACGCGGACGAGATCACCGAGACGCTCGCGATCGAGATCTCGGCGCGTGTGCAGTCCGCGGGCGTGAAGGTGATCGAGTCACGGCTCACGCACCTCGCGTACGCGCCGGAGATCGCCCACGCCATGCTGCAGCGGCAGCAGGCGGGCGCGGTCGTCGCGGCCCGCACGAAGATCGTGGAAGGCGCAGTCGGCATGGTCGAGCTCGCGTTGCAACGGCTCGCCGAGCAGCACGTCGTCGAGCTCGACGAGGAACGCAAGGCGGCGATGGTCTCGAACCTGCTCGTCGTCCTGTGCGGTGACCGCTCCACCCAGCCCGTGGTGAACACAGGGTCGCTCTACACCTGATGGCCGATCGCAAGAGCGTCCTTCTCAGGCTCGACCCGGCCGTGCACGACGCGCTGAGCAGGTGGGCGAACGACGAGCTGCGCAGCACCAACGCGCAGATCGAGTTCCTGCTGCGGCGTGCGCTGGCCGACGCGGGCCGGCTGCCCGGCGAGGCGAAGAAGATGCCTCGCCGCGGGCGGCCGCCGAAGAAGCCCGGGGACGAACCGGAGGAACAGGCCTAGAACTCGGGTGGTGCCTGGAGGTCGTGGGCGCGGAAGAGCACCGCGTGCTCGACGCCCATGGCCTCGCCGCTCATCGCGAGGAACTTCGGGATGAAGTCGGCGGGCGCGGGGTGGTCCGGGAGCGCGGCCAGGTACTCGGCGTGCGCCTCGAGTGAGGCGACACCGCGGCGCAACGGGTCACCCGTGACGTCGACGCCGTGGGTCGCGCCGGAACCGGGCAGTCCCGGGGTGATGTACCAGCGCGCGGAGTGCGGTTCGAGGCCCTCGTCGTCGATCTGGTCCGGGAAGACCCAGCGGTTGCCCGCGTCGCGCACCGCGTCGAGGGTCGCGAGCCCGGCCGCGCGGTGGTCGGCCTGGTCGAACCCGTAGGGCGTCTCGACGTCGAAGCCGCTGCCGAACACGACGTCGGGCTTGAACCGGCGGATCTCCCGGCAGATGTCCCGGCGCAGGTCGAGGCCGTAGACGAGCACGCCGTCCGGGTGTTCGAGAACGGTCAGGTGCCCGACGCCGACCACGGCGCAGGCGGCCTGCTGCTCGGCGACGCGCAGGCGTGCCGTCTCCTCGGGAGCGTTCGGCATCCCGGCCTCGCCGCGGGTGAGCAGGAGGTAGCCGACCTCGATGCCGCGCTCGGTCCACCGAGCGACAGCCGCGGACGTGCCGTACTCCATGTCGTCGGGGTGCGCGACGACGCAGAGCACGCGCCGGAAGGACTCTTCCGGGAGGGGAGGCAGTGTCATGCCGGCCATCCTCCCGCTCTGGACGGCCGAGGTCCGGTGATTGCGGGAAGAGCAGCAATTCCACGGCATGAAGACAGGGACCTGAACAGGCGTTTCACCAGCATGAAACCGCTTTCACGGAGTTCCTCCTTTCGGAGGTGTCTCCTGCGGGCCGCTCCACGCGATGGTGTGCCGCGGGCGCACTGGGAACGTGGAGGAGTCTTGTCTTTGTTCTCCCGCAGGCGCGCCGGTCTCGGCGTGCTGGGCGTTGCTGTGGTGATGGCGTCGCTGACACCGGCCGGTGGTCTGGCGGCGGGCAAGGAGATCTACCTGGACGCTCGGGCGTCGGCGGAGCGGCGGGTGGAGGACCTGCTGCGGAGGATGACGCTCGAGGAGAAGATCGGGCAGATGACGCAGATCCGCGTCGGAAAGCTGCGCGGTGACTGCAACAACGCCAACGGGCCGTTGGTCGACACCTGCCTGAAGGCGGTGCTGTCGGACGCGCACGTGGGCTCGATCCTGTCCGGCGGCGGTGACTCCCCGGTCGAGAACACGCCGAGAGCGTGGGCCGAGATGAACAATGCGATCCAGCGCTACGCGTTGGAGCACAACAGGTTGAAGATCCCGGTCATCTACGGTTCCGACGGCGTGCACGGGCACAACAACGTCATCTCCGCGACGATGTTCCCGCACCAGATCGGACTCGGCGCGACGTGGAACCCCGCGCTGCAGGAGCAGATCGGTGTGTCGGCGTCGAAGGCGTTGCGCGCCACGGGTGTCTTCTGGAACTTCGCGCCCGTCTCGGACATCGCGCGCGACACCCGCTGGGGCCGTTACTACGAGACGTACAGCGAGGACCCGTTCCTGGCCGGGCAGCTGGCGGCGGCGAACGTGCGCGGCCAGCAGTCCAAGGTGGACGACACCGCGCAGCTCACGGCCACGGCCAAGCACTTCGCGGGTTACTCGGCGCCGGCCAACGGGCACGATCGCGCGGCCGCCCAGATCCCCGTCCGGCAGCTGCAGGACGTCGTGCTGCCGTCGTTCCAGGCGCAGTTCGACGCGGGCGTGCGCACCGTGATGATCAACTCCGGTTCCCTCAACGGGGTGCCGGTGCACGCGTCGAAGTACATGCTGCAGACGCAGCTGCGCGACCGCATGGGGTTCAAGGGCGTCGCGGTCTCCGACTGGCAGGACATGCGGTACCTGGTGGACCGGCACAAGGTCGCGCCGGACTACAAGACGGCGATCGCGATGAGCGTCAACGCCGGCGTGGACATGGCGATGGAACCGTCCAACGCGGCCGAGTTCACCTCGCTGCTGCTGGCGAACGTGCGGGACGGGTCGGTGTCGCGCGGGCGGATCGACCAGGCGGTGCGGCGGGTCCTGAAGCTCAAGTTCGACCTCGGGCTGTTCGAGAAGCCGTACGTCGACCCCGCTAAGGCCGACGGCAACGTCGTGAACGTGGACAGGGGACTCGCGCGTCAGGCGGCCGCCGAGAGCACCGTGCTGCTGAAGAACGACGGCGTGCTGCCGTTGTCCTCCGCCGCCGAGAAGATCGTCGTGACCGGTGAGACCGCGGACGACGTGCGCCGCCAGCTCGGCGGCTGGACCGTGGAGTGGCAGGGCGTGCCGGACGACTCGCCGTTGCCGCCGACCGCGACCGTGCTCACCGGCGTGCGCGAGGCCGTTCCCGGTGCTTCCGTGGTGCACTCGACCACTCCGGCCGCCGCGGTGGCCGACGCCGCCGATGCGGACGCCATTGTCGTCGTTCTGGGAGAGAAGCCTGGTGCGGAGGGTCCAGCCGACACGGAGAACCCGGCGCTGACGCCCGAGCAGCAGGCGTGGGTGGACGCGGTGCAGGCGACCGGCAAGCCGGTGGTCGTGGTGCTGCTGACCGCGCGCCCGCAGGTGCTCGGCGGGGCGGCGGACGCGAACGCGCTGGTCGCGAGCTGGTTGCCGGGCAGCGAGGGTGGCCGTGCCATCGCCGACGTGCTGTTCGGCGCGGTGAACCCGAGCGGCAAGCTGCCGGTGTCCTGGCCCAGGGCGCTGGGCGACCCGACGCTGACCTACGACCAGCTGCCCGGCGCGAACACGTCGGCGGGCGCGAAGTACGACCCGCTCTACGCGTTCGGGCACGGGCTGTCGTACACCTCGTTCACGACCTCGGGCACCTCGGTGGCCGTTGATCGTCAGAACGGCGTGGTGAAGTTCACTGTGGCGAACACCGGTGGGCGCGCGGGCACGGCGATCGTGCCGGTCTACGTGCGTCAGCCGGCCTCGCCCGTGCTCACCCCCGACCAGCGGCTGGTCGGCTTCACCCGCGTGGAACTCGCGGCGGGGCAGTCGAAGCAGGTCGAGGTGCCGTTCAAGCTCTCGCAGCTGGCGCTGACGGTCGGCGACGTCGACGGCGATGGGCGCCGTGAGGTGGCACGCGGCGGCTACGAGGCGCTGGTGGGCGCGGAGAAGGCCACGTTCACGGTGCGCTGAGCTGGCCTGATATCCTTCGTCGTCGTGAACGCGCGGCACTCCGCCGTGGAGGAGAGCCAGCTCAGGCTGGTGCCGCCCCAGCGCGTCACGAACTCCGGTTTCGACACGAAGGGTGATGTCGCATGGCGAACATCAAGTCCCAGCTCAAGCGGATCAAGACCAACGAGAAGGCGCGCCTGCGCAACAAGTCGGTCAAGTCGTCCCTGAAGACGGCCATCCGCAAGTTCCGCGAGGCTGCCGAGGCCGGTGACAAGGCGAAGGCCCTGGAGCTGCTGCAGGACGCGTCCCGCAAGCTCGACAAGGCCGCCACCAAGGGCGTCATCCACGCCAACCAGGCCGCCAACAAGAAGTCGGCGATGGCGCTGCGCGCGAACCAGCTCGAGGGCTGATTCCGCTCGTAGAGCATCGAACTTCTGCGAAGAGGTCCGCTTCCTCCGGGGAGCGGACCTCTTTCGCGTCCAGCCTCGCGCACGGTAGGCGTAGGTCCATGGAATGGCTCCCACGCGTCGACTTCGTCGAGCTCCACGACCTCGACCGCACTCCGGCGGTGCTGCGCACCCTGCACACGGAGTCGATCACGACCATCTACCGGCTCACGGACGCCGCGCGGGAGTACTCACGCCCGTTGGCGCTGGCCCTCCGCTCAGGCGCCGACCACCGGATCGTCGACCTCTGCGCCGGCTCAGGAGGCCCCGTGCCGCTCATCCAGCGGCGGCTGCACCGGGACGGCATCCACACCCAGGTGACCCTGACGGACTTGGTGCCGAACGTGCCCGCGTTCGAGCGCGTCGCCAGGCAGAACCGGCGCCGGCTGCCCTCGTGCTGCTCCGTCGACCACGTGCCCACGCCGGTCGACGCCACGGACTGCCGCGTGGAGGGAACACGCACGATCTACGGTGCCTTCCACCACTTCCCGCCGCCGCTCGCCTCACGCATGCTGCAGAACGCCGTCGACACCCGGCAGCCGATCGTCGTCGTGGACACCAGGAGGTCGTTCGTCTACGCGCTGTTCTTCCCGTTCTTCCTCACGCTGGCGGTGCTGCTCGCGGCGCCGTTCCAGCGCAACCCCCTGCCGCGCTACCTGCTGCGGCTGGCGCTGACCTACCTGGTGCCGGTGCTGCCGTTCATGATGTTCTTCGACAGCGTGGTGTCGTTCCTGCGCATGTACGGACGCGCGGAACTGCGCCGGATGGTCGACGGGCTGAACGGCACCGAGTCGTTCACGTGGACGATCGGCGTCGAACCCGGCTTCACCGGCGCCCAGTACCTCGTCGGAGTCCCGCGCTGACCTGGATCAACGACGCCCGTGCGCCGCGACGATCCTGAGCACGGCGCGCTCCAGCGCGTAGCCGGCGTCGGCCGCCACACCCTTCACGTCGGCGTTGAGCCCCGCGACCACCTGCATCGCGTCGGCGAGCCCCGACTGGTCCCAGCCGCGCGACTGGGCCTGCGCCTTCTTGATCTTCCACGGCGGCATGCCCAGCGGACCGGCGAGGCTGAACGGGTCGGCCCTGCCCACGGCGGACACGCGCGCGACCGTGCGCACCGCGTCCGCCAACGCGTCCGCGACGAGCACGTGCGGCACACCGAGCTGCTCGGCCCAGCGCAACGCCTCCATCGCACCGGCCCGGTCCCCGACCACGGCCTTCTCGGCCACCGCGAACCCGGTCACCTCGGCCTTGCCCTGGTGGTAGCGGCGGATCTCCTCGACCGTGACCTTGCCGTCGGTGTCCGACACCAGCTGCGACGCCGCCGCCGCGAGCTCACGCAGGTTCGTGCCCACGGCGTCGATGAGCGTGGCGACGGCCTCCGGGTCGATCTTGCCGCCCGCCCGCCGCACCTCGTTGCGCACGAACGCCTCGCGCTCACCGGCCTTGGTGACCTTGGCGCACTCGGTGACGCCGGCACCCGCCTTCTTCAGCTGCCCCGGCAGGTCCTTGGCCGCCTTGCTCCGGCCACCGCCCGTGTGCACGACGACGAGCGTGACCCCGTCCGCGGGCGCCTTGGCATAGGACATCACCGTGTCGGCGACCTCCTTGGTGATGTCCTGCGCGTTCTGCAGGACGATCACGCGTCCCTCGGCGAACAGCGACGGGCTCACGAGCTCCGCCAGCTCGGGAGGCGTGAGATCAGTCACCGGCACACGGGTCAGATCCGCGGTCGGGTCGACCTCGCGTGCGGCCTCGAGAGCCGCTCGAACTGCACGTTCGACCAGCAACTCCTCCTCGCCGATGACGAGGTGCAGTGACTCCGGTGCGCTCACGCTCCGCATCCTTCCACGTCCCGGATCGTGGACGTCTGTGGCTGAGCGGCGGCGAGTTGCCGTACCTTGGTGGCCACAACTGAACACCGCTCATCCAGAGGGGCAGAGGGACCGGCCCGAAGAAGCCCCGGCAACCGGCGTCAGCGCCGCAGTGCACCACTGCGCGCAGACGATCACGGTGCCAATTCCGACCCGTTCGATTTCGCGGGAAAGATGAGGAGATACCTCGCGATGACTGCTGTCTCTGTGCCGACGAGCACCAAGTTCGACCTCGGCCCCGCCCGCGCACTGCTGTGCCGTGAGTGCGGAAATGAAACCCCTCTCGCTCCTGAGTACGCCTGTCTGGAGTGTTTCGGGCCGCTGGAAGTGGCCTACGACTTCGGGAAGATCCGGCGCGAGGACATCGAGGCCGGCCCCAGGTCGATCTGGCGCTACCGCGGCCTGCTCCCCGTTCCGTCCACTGTGGAACAGCACCCGAACACCGACCCCGGCGGCACCCGCCTGGTCGAGGCGCACAACCTCGCCAAGGCCCTGGGAGTCCGCAAGATCTGGGTGAAGGACGACACCGGCAACCCCACCCACTCGTTCAAGGACCGCGTGGTCGGCGTCGCGCTGGCCGCGGCCCGCGAGCTCGGCTTCAAGGTGCTGGCCTGCCCGTCCACCGGCAACCTGGCGAACGCCGTCGCCGCGGCCGCCGCCCGCGCGGGCTGGCAGTCGGTCGTGCTCGTCCCCTCCAACCTCGAACGCGCCAAGATCCTCATGAGCGCGGTGTACGAAGGCGCCCTGATCGCCGTCGACGGCAACTACGACGACGTCAACCGCCTCGCCCAGGAGCTCGCCGCGGAGAACGAGGACTGGGCGTTCGTGAACGTGAACGTCCGCCCGTACTACGCGGAGGGCTCGAAGACGCTCGGCTACGAGGTCGCCGAGCAGCTCGGCTGGCGCCTGCCCGACCAGATCGTGGTGCCCATCGCCTCCGGCTCGCAGCTCACCAAGGTCGACAAGGCGTTCCGCGAACTCGGCCAGCTCGATCTGGTCGAAGCCACGCCGTACAAGGTGTTCGGCGCGCAGGCCACCGGCTGCTCCCCGATCTCCGCCGCCTTCAAGGCCGGCCACGACGTCATCCGCCCGGTCCGCCCGGACACCATCGCCCGCTCGCTGGCAATCGGCGCCCCCGCTGACGGTCCGTACGTGCTCGACGCCGTCCGCCGCACCAACGGCGCCATCGAGGACGTCACCGACGAGGAGATCGTCGAGGGCATCAAGCTCCTCGCCCGCACCGAGGGCATCTTCGCCGAGACCGCCGGCGGCGTGACCGTGGCGACGGCGAAGAAGCTGATCGAGTCGGGCCAGCTCGACCCGGACGCGGAGACCGTGCTGCTGATCACCGGCGACGGCCTCAAGACCCTCGACGCGCTCGGCGACACGGTCGGCCCGCGCGCGACGGTCCCGCCGTCGGCCGAGGCCGTCATCAAGGCACTGGGCTAGTCACCTCCTCCCGGACGCGATCTCCTTGCCTCAGAAGGAGATCGCGTCCGTCTGGAGCCAGCCGGTGCGCGGGAACCGTTGCAGGCCGTCCATCACGTGCGGCCCGACCGGCCACACATCCGCGCGCCATGCCGCGATCCGTTGCGGCCACGGGGATTCCGCCTTGAGCACGTTGTAGTGGTGGTCGTGCCAGACGTGCGACGCGATCCTCAGGTCGTCGTCGAACACGTACTCCGACACGAGGTCGTACGCCTCCTCCGGCGTCGTCGTCTCCGTGGGCGGCAGCACGTGTGTGGTCTTCGCCTTGTGCGTGATGGCGCGCGTGCCGTCGTCGAGCGTTTCGCAGATGTAGTACCCGAAATCGGGCTTGAGCTCGTCGTGCGGCCACGGCGTGGCGGAGTAGTTCATCTGCCACAGCGCCCACGCGAACCCCGGCGTGCCACCGGGAATCGGGCACCGCGCGTTGTACAACCTGACCCAGACCATCTCTTCTCCTCCGTACGATTCGGTTGCCCGGCAACACCGCCAGGTCTCCGTCCTTGTCCGTGCGCAACACCAGCGCACCTCCCGCCCGCAACACGTCGATCACGTGCGGGCTCGGGTGCCCGTACCTGTTGCCCTCGCCGACGCTCACCAGCGCGACCCGTGGCTTCACGGCCTCGAGGAACGCGGGCAGCGAGTACCGCGACCCGTGGTGCGGCACCTTGAGCACCTCGGCCCCGAGGTCCCGCTCCCCCAGCAACGCCGCCTGGCCTGCCAGCTCGACGTCGCCGGTGAGCAGCACCCGGCCCGCCCTCGTGTGGGCTTTGAGCACGAGCGAGTAGTCGTTCACCGTCGTGTTCGCGTCCTGGGCGACCGGCGGCCGCCGCGGACCCAGCACCTCCATCTCCAGTCCTGGCAGGGCGAACCGCTCCCCCGCCTTCGGCTCCACGACCCGCACACCATGAGCGCGGGCCTGCGCTTTGACCTCCCTCCACGCCCACGCGGGCTCCTTGAGCGGCCCGACCGCCACGGCGCCCACCGCACGCCCGGTGAGCACCGCGTCGAGGCCGCCGACGTGGTCCGCGTGCAGGTGCGTCAGCACGAGAAGCGGAATCCTCTTGATCCCCAGCGTCTTCAGACACCGGTCCACCGCACCGGGATCGGGCCCGGTGTCGACGACGACCGCCCGGTCCGCGTCATCCGTGGCGAGAACCACCGCGTCGCCCTGGCCGACGTCGCAGCTGACGACCTTCCAGCCTTCCGGCGGCCAGTCCGGCGCCACCACCTTCAGCGGCACCAGCACCACGAACCCGCCGATCAGCACCGCGACGACCAACGTCCGCGTCTTCTTGAGCCGCAGCAACAACACCGTCGCCGCCACGACCGCCGCCAGCGCGACCGCTCCGGCCCATCCCTCGGGCCAGCCGACCGCCGCGCCCGGTACGGTCGCCGCCTGCCGCCCGACCCGGATCAGCCAGGTCACCGCGGGCCCGGCGACGTGGACGACCAGTTCGGCCGCCTCCGGCCACACCGGCGCGATGACCGCCGCCACCACTCCCAGCACCGTCGCCGGTGCTACCACCGGCCCCGCGACGAGGTTGGCGATCACCGACACCAGGCTCACCTGACCGCTCAACCCGGCCACCACCGGAGCGGTGGCGAGGCTCGCGGCCGTCGGGATGACGATCGCCTCGGCCAGCCCGGTCGGCACTCCGCGGGATTTGAGCGCCCGCGCCCACTTCGGCGCGATCAGAACCAGCGCCGCCGTGGCCATCACCGACAACGCGAAGCCAGGATCGCCTCCCAGCGCCGGGTCGATCAGCACCAGGACGAGCACCGCCGTCGCGAGGCTCGGCACCGCGGACCGTTCTCGTCCCAGCACCAGGGCCAGCAACGCCACCGCACCCATCACCGCGGCCCTGAGGACGCTGGGCTCCGGCCCGGCCAGGATCACGAACCCGATCAGCGCCACCATCGCGGCGGCGGCCGCCTGGCGTGGTCCGAGTCGTCTCAGGAGCAGGTAGACCACTCCGCAGACGATGGCAAGATTCGCGCCGCTCACCGCGAGCAGGTGAGCAAGGCCGGCCGTGCGGAACTCGTCGACTATGCGCGGCACCATGCGTTCGGTGTCGCCCACGACCAGCGCGGGGAGCAGCCCGGCTTCTTCGTCGTCCAGGACGGCGCTGGCACGGCTGAGGCCGTCCCGGAGCTCACCCGCCCACGATTGCCAGACCGGAGGCGGTCGTGGGTCGATCGGCGGGCCGCGGACTCTCAAGAGCGCTGACGCCAGGTCTCCGCCCCGGGGCGGGGCGAGAGTGCCTTTCGCCGTGACTCGTTGGCCTGGCAGGAGGTCACGCCACTTGTCCGCGGGAGCCAGCAACACCAGGTGCGCGCCATCGGTCGTGGCTGTGAGGATCACGTGGTCGACGCCCGCTTGGTGGCCGGCGAAACCTTCGGCCCGGATGCCTTCCGGTCTGGTGTCGACCTCCACGGTCAGGGTGGTGCTCCTGCCCTCGTTCGCGGCCAGGCGGAGCGGGTGGGTCTCGGCTCTCAGAACGTTGCCGCCCACCCACGCCGCCGCCACCGGGCCGGAGATCAGCAGGGCTATGGCGCAGGTCCTGGTCCACCACGCCCTCCGCCACGCCGCGAAGCCGAGGGCTCCGGCCGCCAGTCCTGTCAGGACCGCTGCCTGCCAGGTGAGGAAGAGACCGGCCACTGCCGTGGTCCACACCGCCGCCGCGGCGGGGGCCAGGCGGTAGTCGTGGGTTGTCGGGCGTTTGCGGGGCACCGGCGCCTCCGTTGGGCGGGAGTGAGAACGGCTGGCCGCGAACCGCTCTGAGGCGGACGGCGTGAGCTGGAGGGGTGCCGGTCATGTGTGGACCAGTTCGGCCAGCTTGGCGAGTTTGGAGTCGCCGATGCCTTCTACGTCGCGGAGCTCGTCGACCGAGGCGAAGGGGCCTTTGCGGGTGCGGTGGTCGACTATGCGCTGGGCCGTCACCGGGCCCACGCCGGGAAGCGTGTCCAGCTCGGCGGCGGTGGCGGCGTTCAGGTTCAGCTTGGCCGGGGCGGCGTTGGGGGCGTTGGCCGCTGCCGGGGGCGGGATGCCCACCGCGATCTGTTCGCCGTCAGCCACTTTGCGGGCCAGGTTCAGGTCGTGGAGGTTCGTGCCCGGTTTCGGGCCGCCTGCCAGGCGGAGGGCGTCGGCCACCCTCGCACCGGAGGTGACCGTCACCAGGCCCGGGGTGGCCACCTCGCCGATGACGTTCACGACCAGCTCCGGGGCGGGAGCCGTGGTGCTCACCAGGGCCAGTGCCGGGGCCTGTTCGGCTGCCGGGCTCTGCCACCAGCTGCCCAGGCCGATCACGGTGCAGGCCACGGCTATGCCGAGGACCAGCAGGCCTCGGCGCGGGAGGCGGGGCAGCGTGAAGCGGCGGCGGGGCGGGCCGTGTTCGTCCGAGTCCTCTGCACGTGAGAAGACCAGGGTCGGGTCGGCTCGCACCTTCTCGGCCAGTGCGGCCAGGCGTTCGCTCGGGCGGTCGTCCGGATGGGAGCGGGGCAACATGCGGGCGACGCTACGGAGCGGGGCGGGTGGGGAGGTGGGGTGAGATCCGGATCTGTGGATTACTCGCGGGTTGTGGACAGGTCGCGATCACCCGCGCCTCGGGGACGGGAATTGTCAGGGGTCTATGGGATGCTGTCGGGTCCTCCCGGCAGCACCACCACGCCCAGCACGCCTGGGCCTGTGTGCGCGCCGATGACCGCGCCGACCTCCGAGATCACGCATCCGGCTGAGCCGGGCAGGCGTTCGTCCAGGCGGGTAGCCAGCTCGGCGGCTCGCTCGGGAGCAGCCAGGTGGTGCACGGCCAGGCCCACGGGACCGTCCCCCGCCGCGGCGGCCGCCAGGTCGACCAGACGGCCGACGGCGCGGCTCATCGTGCGCACCTTCTCCAGCGGCACGATCCGGCCGTCGTCCACGTGCAGCAGCGGCTTCACCGCGAGCGCCGTCCCCACCAGCGCCGCCGTCGTGCCGATCCGACCGCCCCGGCGCAGGTGGTCCAGGGTCTCCACGCAGAAGAACATCCTGGTCCGCGCCGCCGCCGCCACCGCGGCCCGCTCGGCGGAAGCGCCGTCGCCCCCCGCCGCGCACGCGGCCAGCACCGCGAACCCCAGACCCATCCCGGTCGCCCGCGAATCGACCACCCGCACCCGCGAGGGATCGACCTCCCGCGCCGCGAGCCGGGCCGCCTCCCACGTCCCCGACAGCTCGCGCGACAGGTGCACCGACACGATCGCGTCCGCCCCGTCGGCCAACGCCGAGCGGTAGACCTCGGCCAGCTCACCGGGCGTCGGCCGGGACGTGGTCACCCGCCGGTGGGCCCCCAGCGCGCCCGCCAGCTCCTCCGCCCCGAAGTCGACGCCGTCCAGCCTGCTCGAACCGTCCACCGCCACGTGCAGCGGGACGACCCG
>NZ_DATLEC010000131.1:0-32169 GCF_035525475.1 Lentzea sp.
GTCGTCGGCTTCCGTGCGCCCTCGGCGCCCTGGGGACTAGAGCCTGCGAAGCCCACTGAGCACCCTCTCCAGGAATTCCATGGAAGGCCGGTCCCCCACGACCAGACCGCCCTGGTGAATCAAAACCAATCCCATGCTTGCCATGTCGCCGATCAACACCCGTACGACGCCTAGAGGCAAGCGCAGGAGTGCCGCGACCTCGGCCACCGACCGCGTGTCCACGCACAACCCGCAGATCGACCTGTGCTCGGGAAGCACCGCGGCATCCCGTTCGAGGCCCTTTTCGCTGGTCGAAATCAGCGCCTCGATAGCAAGGTCGTAGTCGGGTCGTGTGCGTCCACCGGTGCGTGTGTAAGGCCGCACCAGTGAACCCGAGTCCGCAGCTGCATTCTCCTCCGGGCGCACAACGGACTGTGCACCGGTGTTGTAGGCCGGCTGCGCACCGGTGCTGTACACAGGCTGCGGCCCCGTGGTGTACGGCAGTTGTTCCGGTACCGCTTCCGGCATCTCGTGCTGGCCGAAGAGGTCCGCACCGGGCCCACCGAACAACCCGGTGCCGTACCCGTCTATGTCGAACCGGTTCGGCACGTCGTCGTACGGATACGACGACGAGTCATCCACCTCACGCTGAGACATATCGCCTAGCCCTTGCCCTGTAACCCGCTCATCGTGGGGTGCGTCCTCGGCTTCCTCTGGTTCTTGGGGTATCGCGTCAGGCTCGTCGAACTGGAACCCACCAGCGGCCCACTCCTGGTAGTTGAAGTTCCTACCGAGTCCACGGCCTCTAGCGCCAGGTCTCCCAGCCATTTGTTCTCACCCCTGAACCCAAGTGAGGTCTAGCGACGGACTACACCCTGAAGCTGCGCGCGCAGCTCAGGGGTGAGTTGTTGACCGACTCTCTCCACCAGAAGCGTCATCTCGTAGGCCACGAGGCCGATGTCGCAGTTCGGTGCCGCCAGGACGGCGAGACACGAACCGTCACTGATCGACATGAGGAACAGGTAACCCCGCTCCATCTCGACAACGGTCTGGTTGACCCCGCCTGCTTCGAAGCAGCGGGCAGCACCCTGTGTGAGGCTGACCAGTCCTGACGCGACAGCGGAGAGCTGCTCTGCACGGTCCCGGGGCAGCCCCTGGGACCCCGCGAGCAACAGCCCGTCCGCGGACACCACGACGGAATGTGCCACGCCGGGCACCCTCCGCACGAAGTCGGTGATAAGCCAACCAAAGCTGCCTGGCTGCGCTGCGGTCGTCACTCCTGCTCCTCGTTCTGCCGGCTCGATTGGTCACCAGCGTATGCCTCGATCAATGCGTGCCGGCCTCGCTTGACACCACTCTGCAGGCTCGACATCCGTCCGCGCACCGCATCAGCGGTACGGGGCGGCAGCGGCGGGCGCTGTGCTGTCTGAGACAGGGACTGCGACTTGGGGGCCGCAGAGCCTGGCACGAGCTGAGCCTTCGGTGTCCGTTTCGGCAGTCCTGCCGTTGTCTTCGTCTCCGGCGCCTTGTTCAACAACGCCTGAGCCGCGTGCCATCCCTCATCGGCAGGCGATTGCCAAGCCGACTCGGAAGCGGGCGCCGTGGCTGGAGTCTCCTCCAGAACGGGCTCCGGTTCCACAACTCGCTCCTGCTCGGCCGGTGCCACTTCTTCCTCGACCACCTTCTGGACCTTCGCGCGCGGCTGGCGCACGGGGAGACCAGCAGCGGACGTGGTGGTAGGTGCCACCGCCGGAACGGGCTTGCGGGTCCGGGTCGGGAGCTCCGGCTCCGGCCCGTCCGACAACGGCGGGGTCGACGGGGGCTCGTCGATGTACTCGACACCGCTCCTGTCGTCCTTGCCGACGCTGCCGGAGCCGGACTCGACCCGTCCGTTGGCAGCGGCCGGCTCGTCGTGCTCCGCGGCCGGCGGGATCGGCGCGGCGGCGGACGCGGACGTCTCGCTGCCGACCGCCTGGAACCACTGCGACAGGACGGCCTCGTAGATCGGGAGGCGTTCCGTCGGAGCGTCCAGGTCGTGCTCGATCTGCTTGCGCGAGGCCTCCGAGGTGCCGTTGCGGTGCCCCATGCCGATGTCGAGGCGGCCCTCGTCGACCGAGGCGCGCGAGACGCCGTTGGTCGACGCCGGTTCGTCCTCGATCGGCGGGATGGGCACGAACTGCGTGGTCTCGTAGCCGGGCTCGAAGGAGATCTCGCCCGGCTCCTCGTGACGGTCCTCGTAGGCCGTGAACAGGGTCGGCTCGCCGAACGAGCCTTCCGGTTCCACCGCCGCGAGCTGGTCGCGACGCCACCGTTCGGACGGCGTCGAGTCCTCGATCGGCGGGTCGCTGTAGACGGGGATCGCCGTCGCGCCCGCACCGGTGTCGGTGATCGAGCTGGGCACGAAGTTGACCGGGATGCTCGGGCTCGACTCGTCGATCCTCGGCGTGAGCCCCGTGGTGCCGGTGGCACCGCCGAAGGCGCCCGCGATACCGCTGGCCCTCGCGGCCGTGCTGCCGATCTCCGTGGTGTGCTCGACCGGTGACGGCGCCGGCACCGCCGGAGCCGACATGCCGGCCGACATGCCGAACGCGGAGGCCAGCGAGCCGGAACCGGACGGCGGGGTCGAGACCGGCGTCTGACCGGGGATCGCGACGAGCGTCTCCGGCACGATCACCAGTGCCGTCGTGCCGCCCTCGATGTCCTCGTTGCCGCGCAGGCGGACCTTGATGTCGTGGCGCTTGGCGAGCCGCGCGACCACGTACAGGCCCATCCGGCGGGAGACGGCGACGTCGACGTCCGGCGGGTCGGCCAGGCGCTCGTTCGCGTCCAGGATCTCCTGGTCGCCCATGCCCACGCCGCGGTCCTGGATCTCGATCGCCAGCTCGCCCTTGCGGGTCTTGGCCGTGCGGACGGTGACCTTGGTGACCGGGTCGGAGAACGCCGTGGCGTTGTCCAGCAGCTCGGCGATGAGGTGCACGAGGTCGTTGACCGCGCGGCCCTGGACCGTGAGGTCCGGGGTCTGGCCGACCTGCACGCGGGCGTACTGCTCGACCTCGGAGACCGCGGCGCCGAGGACCTCGGCGGCCGGGACCGGCCGGGTCAGGCGACGCGAGAGGTCGGTGCCCGAGAGGACCAGCAGGTTCTCCGAGTTGCGGCGCATGCGGGTCGCGAGGTGGTCCAGCTCGAACAGCGAGGCCAGCTGGTCCGGGTCCTGCTCGTCCTGCTCCAGCCGGTCGATCAGGTTCAGCTGGCGTTCGACCAGCGCCTGCGAACGGCGGGACAGGTTGACGAACATCGCGTTGACGTTGTCGCGCAGGAGGGCCTGCTGGGCGGCCAGTCGCACCGCTTCGCCGTGCACCGCGTCGAACGCGCGCGCCACCTGACCGAGCTCTTCCCTCGTGTGCACCGGCACCGGCTCGACGGCGTGCTTCGCCGCCTCCTCCGGGTTCGGGTCCGCGAGGATCCGCTCGACCGCCTCCGGGAGGCCGTGGTCGGCGACGTCGAGTGCGGTGCGGCGCAGCGTGCGCAGCGGGTTGAGGATCGAGCGGGCGACGAACAGCGCCATGAGCAGCGCGAGCGCGAGGATCGCGAGCACGATGCCGGACTCGATGTACGCCCTGGTGCGGGTGTCGCTGGCGAGGTCGTCCGTCTTGTTCTGCAGCTGCTCGACCAGCAGGTTCTCGACGTCACGGGTCAGGTTGACCGTCAGCGTGGCGGCGATGTCCCACTTCTCGGACGTCAGCTGGCTGAAGTCCTTGCGACCGGCCTGCTGGCTGAGCGCCGACTCCTTCATGTCGTTCGCGGTGTCGACGATGAGGCCGGTGACGGTGTCGTCGTAGATCTTCGCCTGTTCGGGCGTCGCGGCCTTGCGGAAGTCGTTGCGGGCCGCTTCGAGCTCGGCGTCCGCGGCCTGCAGGGCGCGCGTCTGGGACGGCGTGAACCCCTTGCGCTGGAACACGTCCAGGAGGATCGCCCGCTTGAGCGACTCCTGCTCCTTGATGCGCGCGATGGCGTTCGTGGTCAGGTGCAGTCGCACCAGCTCGGGCTCGTTGACCTCGGCGATCGTCTGCTCACCGAGGTTGATGAGCGTGTCGACGGACTCCGAGTAGGTGCGCTGGACGGCTTCCGCGGGGTACTGCGTGTCGCGCACCGAGTTGCGGAGGCTGTTCAGGCGGTCGAGCTGCTTGGCCGCGACCTGGAACCGCTCGACGGCGGCCGGGTTCAGGTCGGAGCTCAGCTCGGAGATCTTGGCGTTGAAGGCCTCGCTGGTGTCGTTCACGCGGCGCAGCTGGCGCTCGAGGACGACCCGGTCGACCTTCTTGTTCGACGCGACGAAGCTGACCGACAGGTCGCGTTCGCGCTGCAGCTGCTGCACCAGGTCCGCGACCGCGGTCTCGAGGCGGATCTGGTTCGCGAGGTTGTTGAGCTCCGTCGCGGCCTGGAGGTCGGTACGCACTCGCAGACCACCCAGCGCGAGGGCGCAGACCGTCGGGATGAGCAGAACGGCGAGCAGCTTCGTGCGCAGCCGCCAGTTACGCAGGCGCCATGGCGCGGATCGGGCAGGTCCCGAACCGGGTCCGGCGCCGATGTCACGCTTCACCGGGTCCGGTGTCACGTTCATCGTTCCGTCACCCAGCGCAGCCAGTCCGTCACCCGATTCGGGCCTTTCGGAGCGTGTGGTGTCACCCACGCCAAACTGGCTGGGACCTCTCTCACGTCGGGCCACTCTGGGCTTCCTCTTCCAGCAGCAGTGTCCCGGTCTCTCCCCAGGACCGAGCATGGACTCGTCAAACGGGCCGAATTGCAGCACAGAGGCGGTTCGCCCGGTGAGGCGCCCTACCCCGTCTGAAGACACGTCGGTCGACAACAACCTGTGCCACCCGGCGGGGAGCGTAATGGTCACCCCCTGCTCGGGGGAAGTCTCCAGAAGCACTCACCGTATCGAGATGGGGTGTCGTTTCATACGTTCAGGTGGTTAACATCCCCGGTTGTCGGCACGCCCCACGTCCGTCCGAACGCCCAGTTCGGACTGCGGACCACCTGGCCTGTGGCGACGCTCACTGATCGATTCGATGCTACTCAAGGCCTACCGGCGAGAGGTGCCATGGCTACCCGAGCCAAAGCTCTGCGGCTTGCCGCAGTGCTCATCACGTGTGTTCTGACCGCGAGCTGCGGCCTGTTCGGAGGTTCGTCGAACGGCGGCAACGCGGACGTGGAGCGCAACATCCTGCGCATCGGCGTGCTGCCGGTCGTCGACGTGGCCCCGCTGCGCATCGCGCTGACCGAGAAGCTGTTCGAGAAGGCCGGCCTGCAGGTCAACCTGGTCACGCAGCCCAGCGAGGCCGAGGCCATCAAGCAGCTGGACACCACGCTCGACCTCACGTGGGCCACGCACGTCAGCCTCTTCCGCGCCGTCGCCGAGGGCACAGAGCTGCAGTTGCAGGGCGAGGCCTACCAGGCCGGTCCGAACTCGATGGCGCTGGTCACGGACGCGAAGTCGGACTACGACGACCCGAGCAAGCGCCCCGCCCCGACCATCGCGGTGAGCAGCGAGACCGACATCGGCGCGCTGACGACGCGCGCCGTGCTGGACACCGCCGCGGTCGAGAAGCAGAAGATCAAGTTCAAGTCCATGCCGTTCGCGGACATGGAGAACGCGCTGACGTCCGGCACCGTGGACGCGGCGTTCATGATCGAGCCGTTCATCACGAAGGCGCAGCGCAAGATCGGCGCGAAGATCCTGACCGACACCGCGCGCGGCCCGACACTGGACTTCCCGATGTCCGGCTACGCGGCGTCGAAGAAGTTCGCCGAGGCCAACCCGAAGACCCTCAAGGTGTTCAGGGAGGTGCTGCGCGAGGCCCAGCAGCGGGCGCAGGCCAACAAGCTCGGCGTGCAGGACTCGCTGACCAGCTACGCCGACGTCGACCAGCCGACCGCCGCGCTCGTGTCCGTGGGCACGTTCCCGCTGTCGCTGAACCCGATCCGGCTCCAGCGCGTCGCCGACATGATGGACACCGAGGACGTGCTGTCCGGCCGCCTGGACGTGCAGCAGCTGCTGCCGCCGGGCACGACGGGCTAGCTGTTCCGAGGCGTGGGGAAAGGCGGGCCGGTGCGGCCCGCCTTTTCGCTTTCGGCCGGTGGTTTTCGGTCGGCAGGGGCCCGTGCGCGTAGCAGGTGACCGTCGGCGACAGTGCTTCGGTGCATTCGCCTGGCCGAGAAACCCGTCCGGCCAGAGCACCGGCCGTCTTCAGACATGCCGAGAAGGCGGACCATCGGGCCCGCCTTCTCGCGTCCGATCACTTCCCGGCGAGCGCCGTCACGCAGTAGGTGATGCCCGGCGACGGCTCGGTGTACGAGACGGCCGTGGCCTCACCGCAGTCCGCCGTGGCGGCCTTGACGACCTTCTCGATCTTCACGACCTTCTGGACGGCGAACTCGTTGCCGCCCTTCGAGCAGTCGACGACCTTCATGCCCTCCATGTTGATCTTGACCATCTCCTCCTCGTAGCACTTGCCCTCTTCGAGCTTCTCGACGAGGCAGAGCTTCAGCGACGCGCTGCGCCGGCCGCTCTCGGTGTACTCGGCGTAGTCCTCGCTGGGGCAGGCCTGCGTCGTGGAGTTCATGGCCTTGGCGATGAAGTAGTTCGCCTCGGGGGCGTTGCAGTCGACCTTCTTGTACTTCGGGCTGATCGTGGTGCCCGTGACGCTCGCGCAGTCACCGGCCTTGGCCGACGGCTCCGTGATGCCGCTCAGGCCACCGCTGAGCAGGGCCCTGACCAGGATGAAAGCGCCGACGAGCACGACCACGCCGACGATCGAGCCGATGACCTTGCCGGCGCCGCTCTTCTTCGGCGGTGGGCCGTAGGGCATCGGTCCGCCGGGAGGCATCCCACCGGGCGGCATCCCACCGGGCGGCATCCCGCCGGGCGGCATCTGGCCGGGCGGCATCTGGCCGGGCGGAGGGCCGTACGGGTTCGGCTGGGCGTAGGGGTCGCCGGGGTAGCCCTGCTGCGGCGGCGGGCCGTACGGGCCGGGCTGCTGCTGGGCGTACGGGTCGGGCTGACCGTAAGGCTGCTGCTGGGCGTAGGGGTCGGGCTGGCCGTAGGGCTGCTGGCCGTAGGGCTGCTGCGGCTGCCCACCGGGAGGCGGTCCGTAAGGCCCCGGCTGCTGGGGGTGGTTGGGGGTGGTCACTGGTTTCCTCTCCGATGGGTCGCGCGAAAGACGGCGAAACCGGAGCCGTGCGACACGACTCCGGTTTCGCGGGTTCGAAGCCCGTTACGCGGGTGCACCGGTGCAGTAGTTCAGCTTCACCTCGGGGTAGGCGAGCGCGAGCTCCCCCTCGGCGCACTGCGGCGCTGCGGCGTCCTTGCCGGCCTTCGTCACCTTGAAGACGGCCGACGCGGTGCACTCGGCGACCTTGAGACCCACGCCTCCGGCGTTCTCGGCGTAGCACTTGCCCTCGGCGAGGATCGGCGCGAGGCAGAGCTTCGTCTTGGGGCCACGACGCTGGGTCTGCGTGTACTCGTCGTAGTTCTCGCCGCACACCTCGCCGGTGCCGCCGGACTTGGCGACCGAGTAGTTCGCCTCGGCCGCGCCGCAGTCGACCTGCTTGTACTCGGGGCTGGCCGACGTGCCGGTGATGCTGGCGCAGTCACCGATCTTCGCCTGAGCGACGTCGCTGGTGAAGTAGTTGAACGCGTAGATCGCGCCGGCGGCGACGATCAGGCCGACGACGTAGGTCAGGATCCGCTTCAGGATGCTCGGCTTCTTCTGCTCCTGCTGCTGTTCCGCGGGTGCGGGCTGCTGCGACGGAGCGGGTGAAGCGGACTCAGTGGTGC
Source organism: Lentzea sp. (assembly GCF_035525475.1). GTDB lineage: Bacteria > Actinomycetota > Actinomycetes > Mycobacteriales > Pseudonocardiaceae > Lentzea. The sequence goes on from NZ_DATLEC010000131.1 coordinate 7,820, forward strand.
TCATGCGGTTCTCTCACTTCCGGAATTACCCCAGACGGCCCATGCCCCCCGACACAGCCGGAGCGAAGGTTGCCACGCGCGGCAGTAAACCGCTGGGGCTTTACGGAAACGTTACGGCCGCTTGGATCACCTAAGGGGTCGTGGTGCAGTAGGTCAGCGCCACGGCGGGGTAGCTGAACCTCTCCTCGCCCGCGGCGCACGGCGGTCCTGGCACGTCCCTGCTCGCCGTGGTCACCCGGAACGCGTCCGGGGCGCAGTCCACCGCCTGGAGCTCCATGCGCGACGAGCCCGGCAGGTAGCAGGCGCCCTCGGTCCACAGAGGAACCAGGCAGATCCTGATGTCCGGGTCCTGCGGGCGGCCGGGGGCCATGTCGGTGTAGGCGTCCTGGCAGCTCTCCGACTCGGCGACGGTGCCGGTCACCACGTAGTTCGCCGACCCGCAGCCGACGGCGTCGAAGTCCGGCCGGTCCGCGTCACCGGTGACGTTCGCGCAGTCGCCCCGCTCCGGCTTCGGGACCGGCACGAGGAACTCGGTCATGCCGTAGATCGCGACGGCCGCGACGACGAGCGTGACCGCGTAGGTCGCGACCCGCTTCCCCTGACTCGTCCTGGGCGCGGCCGGCTCGTCGATGATCACGCCGCAGAGAGTGCCACGTGGACGGACGCGGGTGACGCGCACCAGCCCGAGATCACTGCTTCTGCTGGTCACCGCGCTGCAGGCAGAAGGTGACGGCGGGTTCCGGGAAGATCGCGGCGCGCGAGTCACCGCAGGCGGCGCCGTCGGTGGAGCCGGTGAGCACCCTGGCGACCTTCACCGAGTCCTTGGTGGCGCAGTCGACCTTGGCGATGCCGGTCTCGGGGTCCTGGCCGTAGCAGGAGCCCTGCACGAAGTTCGGCATGAGGCAGAACGTGGAGTCACCCGTGTACGTCGAGTAGTCCATGCCACCGGACGGGCACCTGTCCTCGTTCCACCGCAGGATTTTGGCGATCTTGACGTTCGCCTGCTCCGAGGTGCAGTCGACCGCCTCGTACCGCGGGTTGTCGAGGGCGCCGGAGATGCGCGCGCAGTCGCCCACCTTCTCGGTCTGGGCAGCGTCGCCGAGCTGGGTCAGCACGAACCCGCCCAGCAGGACGAGCGCGAGAACAGCCGCGATACCCAGGCCGACCTTCTTCATGGCCTGGGTATCGGCGTCAGAGGGGGGTCAACTCAACCGAGTTCACCCGATCAGGACCCTTCGTGCACGCCCATGCAATAGACGGAGGCCGGCTCGCTGAAACGCAGCTCGCTCGAGCCCTCCGGGCACACCGTGCCCTCCTCGGGCAGCCCGTCGACCTTCTTCACGATCTTGACGGGGGACTCGGTGGTGCAGGCCTCCTTCTTGAAGGCGCCGTCGTCACCCGAGGTGTAGCAGTTGCCCTCGGCGAGGTTCGGCATCAGGCACAGCGAGTCACCGCCCGACTTGACCGGCTCGTAGATGCCCTCGTCGGGGCACGGGTCCTCGGCGCTGTTCAGCACCTTCGCGACCCGGTGCGTGGCGGCCGTGTCCCCGCAGCTCTGCGACGAGATGTTCCAGTCGCCGTCGGGCTTGTCCACGTCCTTGGGGGACGCGCTGACGCAGTCGCCGACCTTGGTGCCGTTGAGCGCCGTGAGCGCCCACACGCCACCACCGACCAGCACGACCGCCAGCACACCGACGATCACGAACTTCAGCCAGTTGTTCTTCTTGGGCGACTCGTCGGTCTCGGCTTCCGCCGCGGCCACGCCGGCCGTGGGCTCGACGGGATCAGTCGACTCGGTGCTCATGGCCGAGAACGTACGACACCTCGTGTTGGCTGGGTGTGTCGCCTCGCGGTTCACGTCACCGGGCGCAGTCCGCCCCTCACCGAGCGCACGCCCTGCCACGCGCCCACCCCGCGTTTGGCGTCGTCAGGGAGACTTGGGGGCGTGACCGATGGCCCCTTGATCGTCCAGTCGGACAAGACGCTGCTGCTCGAGGTCGACCACCCCCTCGCAGACGACGCGCGCACGTCCATCGCGCCGTTCGCCGAGCTGGAGCGGGCGCCGGAGCACGTGCACACCTACCGGGTGACGCCGCTGGCGTTGTGGAACGCGCGCGCGGCCGGGCACGACGCCGAGCAGGTGGTGGACGCCCTGGTGCGGTTCAGCCGCTACCCGGTGCCGCAGCCGCTGCTGGTGGACGTGGTCGACACGATGAGCCGCTTCGGGCGGCTCGTGCTGGCCAACAACCCCGCCCACGGGCTGGTCCTGCACTCCAACGACCGCGCGGTGCTCGAGGAGGTGCTGCGCAACAAGAAGATCGCGCCGATGTTCGGGGAGCGCATCGACGACGACACGGTCATCGTGCACCCCAGCGAGCGCGGGCGGCTCAAGCAGCTGCTGCTCAAGGTCGGCTGGCCGGCCGAGGACCACGCCGGGTACGTCGACGGCGAGGCGCACCCGATCGAGCTGGACGAGGACGGCTGGAAGCTGCGCGACTACCAGCGGCTGGCCGCGCAGGCGTTCTGGGCCGGTGGCTCCGGCGTCGTCGTGCTGCCCTGCGGCGCGGGCAAGACGCTGGTCGGCGCGGCGGCGATGGCCGAGGCGCAGGCGACCACGCTGATCCTGGTCACCAACACCGTGGCCGGCAGGCAGTGGAAGCGCGAGCTGATCGCGCGGACGTCGCTCACCGAGGAGGAGATCGGCGAGTACTCGGGTGAGCGCAAGGAGATCCGGCCGGTCACGATCGCGACCTACCAGGTGATCACCCGCAGGTCGAAGGGCGAGTACAAGCACCTGGAGCTCTTCGACTCGCGCGACTGGGGCCTGATCGTCTACGACGAGGTGCACCTGCTGCCCGCGCCGGTCTTCCGGATGACCGCCGACCTGCAGTCGCGCCGCCGGCTCGGGCTGACCGCGACGCTCGTGCGCGAGGACGGCCAGGAGGGCGACGTCTTCTCGTTGATCGGGCCGAAGCGCTACGACGTGCCGTGGCGCGACATCGAGGCGCAGGGCTGGATCGCGCCCGCCGAGTGCACCGAGGTCCGCGTGACGCTGACGGACAACGAGCGGATGCAGTACGCGACGGCCGAGCCCGAGGAGCGCTACAAGCTCTGCTCGACCGCGCGGACCAAGATCCCCGTCGTCCGGAGGGTGCTGGAGCGGCATCCCGACGAGCCGGCGCTGGTGATCGGTGCTTATCTGGACCAGCTCGACGAACTGGGCGAGGAGCTGGGAGCGCCGGTGATCAAGGGGTCGACGAAGAACAAGGAACGCGAGGAGCTGTTCGACAGGTTCCGCAGGGGAGAGCTCCGCACGCTCGTCGTGTCGAAGGTCGCGAACTTCTCCATCGACCTGCCGGAGGCGTCCGTCGCGATCCAGGTGTCCGGCACGTTCGGCTCGCGCCAGGAGGAGGCCCAGCGGCTCGGCCGGATCCTGCGGCCCAAGGGCGACGGCAGGCAGGCGCACTTCTACTCGGTCGTCTCGCGCGACACGCTCGACACCGACTACGCCGCCCACCGCCAGCGGTTCCTGGCCGAGCAGGGCTACGCCTACAAGATCGTCGACGCGGACGACCTGGTCGGATGACCACCTGGTGGATGTGGAACCCGGCGGGGACCGTCCCGGTGCGGCGGTTCCGGTCGGAGGCCTCGCTCGCGCGGTCGGCGCCGGACACGGAGGTCGTCCGGTCGGACGACTTCACGTGCCCCTCGCAACGCCGCCGCGCCACCGCCGCGCGTTCCGACTTCCTGTGCGTGACCGGCGACCCGGTGCAGGTGGCCCTGGTCGAGCAGCGCCTGTGGACGCTGCTCGTGGCGCTGCGCCGGGCCCAGCCCCTCCGCGACGCGCTGGCGACCGCCGTGCCCAGGGCGGGCAGGGCGGCGCTGGTCGCGGAGCCCTCACGCGAGCTGGCCGAGTTCGACCGGCGCTTCGACCAGTTCGCGGCGGCGCTGCGGGTCCTCGTCACGGACCCGACGCCCGAGCAGCTGCGTCACACCGCAGCGTTGGACTAGCGCCGGTCGGGGCAGGTGGATGAGGTGTTCGCCAGGAGCACTTTCGCGCGGCAGAGAGGTTCGCGGACGGTCGTTGCGCAACGATGACACGTCCAGAACGTCCTCATGAGACCCGTCGGGAAGGCTGGAGGGCATGCCGCGCGTACTGCTGATCGAGGACGACGAGGCGGTCCGCGAGGGCCTGTCGCTCGCCCTGACCTACCAGGGGCACACCGTGGACGCGGTGCGCACGGGCGAGGAGGGCCTCGAGCTCCTGATGACCGTCGCACCGGACGTCGTCGTGCTGGACCTCATGCTGCCCGGCGTCGACGGCTTCGAGGTGTGCCGCCGCATCCGCGCGTCCGGTGACCTCCCGATCATCATGCTGACCGCGCGCAACGACGACATCGACGTGGTCGCGGGCCTGGAGGCGGGCGCGGACGACTACGTGGCCAAGCCCGCCCAGGCCCGCGTGCTCGAAGCCCGCATCCGCGCGGTGCTGCGCCGCTCGACCGTCTCCGCCGTCGAGGTCGTGGCCGAGCGCCACGGCGACCTGACGATCGACCGCGACGGCCTGGTGGTGACGCGGCTGGGCCGGCCGGTGTCGCTGGCGCCGACCGAACTGCGGCTGCTGCTGGAGCTCTCGTCGTCGCCGGGACGCGTGATGTCGCGCCAGCAGCTGCTGCAGTCGGTCTGGGACCAGGGCTACCTCGGCGACTCGCGGCTGGTCGACGCGTGCGTGCAGCGGCTGCGTTCGAAGATCGAGGACGACCCGGCGGCGCCCCGGTACGTGCAGACCGTGCGCGGCTTCGGCTACCGCTTCGGACCGCTGTGACGCTGCGCCTGCGACTGCTGCTCGCCTTCGGCTTCCTGAGCATCATCACCGCCGTCGCGGTGGCCGGCGCGGGCTACGTCCGTGCGCGCGACGCCATCGTGCAGCGCGCCCAGGACAACGCCGTCGTCGAGATCACGAACCGCGTCGAGCAGCTCTACCCGCTGTCCCCCCGCCCGCTGTCCACCTCCGCACTGGAACGCATCGCTGGCCGTGTCTCCGGCCGTACCGACGCGGCCGTGGCGTACGGCAACAGCCTGTCCGCGGGCGGCATGGACACCTCCGTGATCACGCCGGAGCTGCGTTCCCTGGTGTCGTCCGGGCGAGTGGGCTGGCAACGCGTGCCGTACTCGGGCGGCGTGTGGCTGGTGGTGGGCATGCAGCTGCGGCTGACGTCCGGCGACACGTCGGGCATCGAGGTGTACGTGCTGCGGCCGTTCACCTCGGAGGTCGAGTTCGTGGGCGAGCTGGCCTTCAACGCCTGGCTGATCGGCGGCGCCGGCCTGCTCCTGGCACTGGGCCTGGGTTTCCTGGCCTCGCGGGGTGTGCTGCGTCCCGTCCGCGAGCTGCAGCTGGCGGCCTGGCAGCTCGGCCAGGGCGACCTCGCCGCCCGCGTGCCGGTGCGGGGCCGCGACGAGCTGGCTTCGGTCGCGACGACGTTCAACAGCACGGCCTCTTCTCTGGAGCACTACGTCGGTGAGCTGCAACGCATGGAGGCAGACGCACGCCGTTTCGTGGCGGACGTGTCGCACGAACTACGAACCCCCCTCGCCGCGATGACCGCCGTGACCGACGTGCTGGACGCCGAAACGGCCGCGCTGCCCGGTGTGGGAGGCCAGGCCGCACGACTGGTGAACCGCGAGACCCAGAAGCTGACGCGGCTGGTGAACGACCTGATCGAGGTGACCCGCTTCGACTCCGGCACCGCGGCCCTGGCGCTGGACGACGTGGACGTGGCCGAGGTGGTGCTGTCGTGCCTGCGGATGCGCGGGTTCTCGGCGGACGTGACGGCGTCGCTGCCGCCGGGGGTGCGGGCCCGGCTGGATCCGCGGCGGCTGGACGTGATCGTCGCGAACCTGGTGGGCAACGCTCTCCGGCACGGGTCCTCGCCGGTGACCATCCGGTTGTCGGCTGAGGACTCGTTCCTGGTGATCGAGGTGGCCGACTCGGGGCCCGGGTTGTCCTCGGAGGTGCTGCCGCACGTGTTCGCCCGGTTCTACAAGGCCGACTCGGCCAGGGGCCGGTCCGAGGGCAGCGGGCTCGGGCTGGCGATCGCCTGGGAGAACGCCCGGTTGCACGGCGGCACGCTGATCGCGGCGAACCGGCCCGGTGGTGGAGCTGTGTTCACCCTGCGCCTGCCGCTGGACGGTGAGAAGTGAAGCGTCTGCCGTGTGTGTTGTTGTGCCTGGCCGTGCTCACCGCGTGCGGAATCCGGCCCACCGACCCGATCCCCGGTCTCGTGGCGCCGACCGGCCCCATCGAGGACACCGCGCCGTCCGTCTTCTGGGCCCTCAACGGCAGCGCCGTGCCCATCGGCCGGCCGCAGGGCAGCCTGGCGGGGTTCGACGTGATCGCCCTGCTCGCCCAGGGCCCGACCGGCGCCGAGCAGTCGCACGGCCTGACCACCGAGGTCCCGATCGACGCCGTGCCGGCCACCGTGGACCGGGTCGCCAACGGGCTCGACGTGACCCTGTCGACCGACGTCTCGCAGCTCAGCCCGGTCGCCGTGCAGCAGATCGTCTGCACGCTGCTCGGCGTCCAGCCGGTCGGGTCCGTGACCCTGCGGGGCGGAGGGCATTCGCTGGAGTACCGGAAGTGCGCTTGAATCGGCACGTGCACGTCTACTCCATCCCGATGCGCGCCCGGTTCCGCGGCATCACCCGGCGCACCGGACTGCTCTTCGAGGGACCGGCCGGGTGGGGCGAGTTCTGCCCGTTCGAGGAGTACGACGACGACGAGGCCACGGCGTGGCTCGCGTGTGCGTTGGAAGCCGCTCACGACGGGTGGCCGGCGCCGGTCCGCTCGCGGATCCCGGTCAACTGCACGGTTCCGGTGGTCAGCCCTTCGCGGGCCCACGAGATCGTGGCGCGGTCGGGCTGCTCGACCGCCAAGGTGAAGGTCGCCGAGTCCACCCTGGCCGAGGACTGCGAACGGCTCGAGGCGGTCAGGGACGCGCTGGGCCCGCAGGGGTTCGTCAGGGTCGACGCGAACATGCTGTGGGACGTCGACACGGCCGTCACGGCGATCAAGGCCATGGACAAGGCCGCTCAGGGCCTCCAGTACGTGGAACAACCGTGCCGCACGCTGGACGAGCTCGCCGCGGTGCGCAGGAGGGTCGGCGTGCCGATCGCGGCCGACGAGTCGATCCGCAAGGCCGAGGACCCGCTCAAGGTGGCGGTGTCGGGTGCCGCGGACATCGCGGTGATCAAGGTGGCACCGCTCGGCGGGGTGCGGAAGGCGCTCGAGGTGGCCGAGGCGTGTGGGTTGCCGTGCGTGGTGTCGTCGGCGTTGGAGACCTCGGTCGGCATGGCCGCCGGAGTGGCGCTGGCGGCGGCGTTGCCGGAGCTCGACTACGCGTGCGGGCTGGCGACGCTGCAACTGCTCGACGGGGACGTCACGAGCGACTCGCTCCTGCCTGTGGACGGGTACCTGCCGGTGCTCGCACAAGCGCCCGTGCCGGACCGCGTCGCGGAGTTCGAGAGCGCCGACCAGGGGTGGGTCGACAGGTACGGCCGGGTGCTGCGCAAGCTCAGTCAGCAGAGCTGACTGACCGCGATCTTCACGGGGAACGGCTCGGTGGCCTCGTAGACAGCGAATTCCGCCGGTGCTTCCTGATAACCGGACTCACCCGCGAGGTGCATCGCCGCCAGGGACACCGACCTGGTGGGTTCGATGATCCAGTAGAACGGGATGCCGGCGGCGCAGTACTCGTCGCGCTTGGCCCTGTGATCGGTCCGTTTCGAGCTCGGCGACAGGATCTCCACCACGAGCAGGACCTCGGACGCGCGGAGCAGGCCGCCTTCGCGGTCCACCCGGTCGATCTCGGCCTGTCTCACCACCGCCAGATCGGGGCGCCGCACGAAACCGGGCTGGTCCACTGGTGCCAGTTGCAGGTCGATGTCGATGTCGGGGATCACCCGGTGGCCGTTCGGCACCTGGTCCCGGAGCTGGGCGAGCAGTTCGCCCAGGATGACGTTGTGGCGCGGGCTGGGACTGGGGGTCATGATCAGACGGCCTTCTACCAGTTCTGTGAAGCCGTCTTCGGTCTCTCCGAGCGCGGCGTACTGAGCGACGGTCAGCAGACCCGCCGGAACAGCAGGCAGACGCCTCGAAGGCCTGTCAGGCAGTGTGGTCACCGCGTCTCCTTCCGTCTCAGCCACCTTCGCACAGGTGAGCGAACCCGAAGATGAGCTTACGCAGCCCCACCCAGCAGACCTGCGGTTTTACCGAAAGGTTCAGCCTTTCGAGTGGTCACGGCCGCCCCCTGCTCAGCCCCTGCTGGTTCGCCCCCAGGCTGAACACCACACCCTCGGTCCGTGTGATCGCCTCGGTCCGACGGGGCGTGACCGGAACGCGGGTCAGGTCCACCAGCCGGATCGGCGGCCCCAGCTCGACCAGCGTCGGCGTGTAGGAAGCCTCGGCGACGGACCACCCGCGAGGCCCCTGCTCGAACCTGAACCGCGCGATCGCCCCCTCCTCGGTCACCCCGCGGGGCTCGGCGTGCCGCGCGACCTCGTTCCCGAGCCCGTAGGCGACCCACTTGTCGCCGATCTTCTCGAACGGCTGCACCACGTGGACGTGCGTGCCGATGATCAGGTCCAGCGCCGGGTCGGCCAGCAGCCGGCGGGCCAGCGCCTTCTGGTCGGCGGTCGCCTCGTGCTGGTACTCGTTGCCCCACTGCACGGACAGCACGACCACCTCGGCGCCCGCGGCACGGGCCGCTCGGGCGTCGGCGAGGATCTTGTCGGCGTTGATCTGGTTCGCGCGCCACGGCTGGGGCAACGGGATGCCGTTGAAGCCGTAGGTGAACGACAGCTGGGCCACCTTCACGCCGCCCGCGTCCAGGATCAACGGTGCCGCCGCTTCTTCCGGCGTGCGGAACGAGCCGGTGTGCTTCAGGCCGACGGCGTCCATCGCGTCGAGAGTCGTCTGGATGGCGGGGACGCCCCGGTCGAGCGTGTGGTTCGAGGCGGTCGAGCAGGAGTCGTAGCCGACGTCCACCAGGCCTTTCGCCACCTCGGGCGGTGCCAGGAAGGCGGGGTACCCGAAGAACGGGCCCTCCTTGGGGCCTAACGGGACCTCGAGGTGGCACAGGGACAGGTCGGCCTTCAGCGTGTCGCGGATGCCCGACAACAGCGGCAGGTAGTCACGGCCCGCGGCGCCGCCGTCGGCCGTGGCCTGGTCGGTCAGGGCCGGGTGGATCAGGATGTCGCCGCCCGCGGTCAGCGTGAACGAGCGCGGCGGGGGCGGTCCCGACGAGGGGGCCGGTAAGGGAGCCGAGGACGTGACGACGACCGGGGACCCGGTGCACGCGGACAGCGCGAAGCCGGTGACCAGCACGAACGCTGACCACCGGCCCGCACGCCTCAGCGGTGCCGCCTGCGTCGCAGGACCACTAACAGCACAACGGCCAGCGCCGCGCCCGCAACGGGCAGGACGCGCTTCAGGACCGGTACGCCTGCGGTGTCGATCAGGTCGATCGGCTCGTCGGGAACGACTCGGAGATGCTGCTGTTGTGCCACCTCGTCAGGATCCCCGGAACCCAGCGCGCCCGCCAGGCATTCCGCGAACTGGTCGACGAGCTTGCCGCTGACCTCGGCGATCAGGCCGCGGCCCAGCTGGGCGGGCCGGCCGGTGACCGCCAGGTCGGTCTCCACGTCGACGGTGTCGCCCACCTGGAACGTCACCGTGGCCGACGCCGTGCCGTTGCCCCGCGCGTCCTTGCCGGCGGCCTTCATCACGGCGCGGCGCAGCACCGGGTCGACCTCGACGAACTCGCCGGAGCCCCGGTACAGCAGCTGCACGGGGCCGAGCCTGACCTTCACCTCCCCGCTGAACGTCCTGCCCTCGACCGAGGTCAGCGTGGCGCCGGGCAGGCACGGCGCCACCCGCTCCGGGTCGAGCAGCGCCTCCCACACCTCCTCTGCCGGGCCGGGTGCCGCGAACGAGTGCGTCAACTTCATCCCGCTACCGCCGCCGTCAGGGCACGGCCGGTGAGCACGCGGGCGAGGTTGTCCTTGTAGCTGTCACCCGAGGACGCCCGCAGAGCCGCCGACGAGATCACGTCGGCCGACGCCGGCTGCCCGACCAGCGCGGACTCCACGTCCACCGCCCGCACCGGCCCGGAACCCACGTTGGTGAGCCCCACCCTGGCGGCCGTGATCGAGCCGTCGCGGACCTGCACGGCCGCCGCGACGGCGACGATCGACCACGCCTGCGCGACCCGGTTGAGCTTCTCGTAGTGCGCGCCCCACCCCGTGTACTTCGGCACCCGCACGTCGACCAGGATCTCGTCGGGTGCCAGCGCGGTCGTGAAGTAGTCGACGAAGAACTCCGCCGCCGGCACCTCACGACGCCCGGACGGACCAGCGATGATCATCACCGCGTCCAGGGCCAGCGCGGGGGCCGGCAGGTCGCCCGCCGGGTCCGCGTGGCACAGCGAGCCGCCGAACGTGCCGCGGTGCCGCACCTGCGGATCGGCCACCGTGTCCGTGACCAGCTTCAGCAGCGACGCGTGGTCCTGCACCAGGTGGTCGCGCTGGATCTCGTAGTGGGTGGTCATGGCGCCGATCAGCAGCGAGTCGCCGTCGTCGCGCACGCCGGTCAGCTCGGTCAGGCCGCCGATGTCGATCAACGCCGTGGGCGCCGCCAGCCGCATGCGCAGCACCGGCACGAGCGACTGGCCGCCCGCGATGACCTTCGCGTCCTCACCCTCCTCGGCGAGCATCCGCACGGCTTCGTCCACTGTGGACGGCAACAGGTACTTGAACTCCGCCGGGATCACGACTGCCCTCCCTGCGCGTCGATGGAACCGAGCCCGCCCGCCGCCACGTCGGCGGCGCCGGGGTCACCACGCCCCTGCAACGCGGTCCACACGCGTTCCGGTGACATCGGCATCTCGATGTCGCGGACGCCCCTGTGCCGCAGCGCGTCCAGCACGCTGTTCACCACGGCCGGTGTCGACGCGATCGTGCCCGCCTCGCCGACTCCCTTGGCACCCAACGGGTTGGACGTCGCCGGGGTCGTGGTGCGGTCGGTGATGAACGACGGCAGGTCGGCCGCGCAGGGCACGAGGTAGTCGGCGAGGGTGGCCGTCGTCAGAGTGCCCATCTCGTCGTGGGTGGCCTCCTCGTACAACGCCTGCGCGATGCCCTGCGCCAGTCCGCCGTGCACCTGGCCGTCGACGATCAACGGGTTCACGACGGTGCCGACGTCGTCCACGGCCACGTACCGGACGATCTTGACCATGCCCGTCTCGGTGTCGACTTCCGTTGCGCACAAATGGGTTCCGTGCGGGTACGAGAAGTTGTCGGGGTCGAACGTGGCGTCGGCGTCCATGCCGGGTTCCATGCCCTCCGGCAGGTCGTGGGCCACGTGCGCGGCCAGCACGACGTCGCCCAGCGAGCGCACGGTGGACGTCCCGCGCACGGAGAACGACCCGGCCGCGAACTCCACGTCCGCCTCGTCGCACTCCATCATGTGCGCGGCCAGCGTCCGCGCCTTGGCGAGCACCTTGTCCGCGGCGTGCACCAGGGCGGTGCCGCCCACGGCCAGCGACCGCGAGCCGTAGCTGTCCATGCCCTTGTGCGACGTGGCGGTGTCGCCGTGCAGCACCTCGACGTCCTCGAACGGCACGCCGAGCTTGTCCGCGACGATCTGCGACCACACCGTCTCGTGGCCCTGCCCGTGCGGTGACGTCCCGGTGATCACCTCGACCTTGCCGGTGGGCAGCATGCGGATCGACGCGGTCTCCCACCCGCCGGCGCCGTACCGCAGAGCGCCCAGCACCCGTGACGGCGCGAGGCCGCACATCTCGGTGTACGTGGAGATCCCGATGCCGAGCTGGACCACGTCACCATCCGCACGACGGCGTGATTGCTCCTCACGCAGTGCTTCGTAGTCGAACAGCTCCATCGCGCGCGCCGTCGCGGCCTCGTAGTCGCCGGAGTCGTAGGTGAGCCCGGCGACCGTGGTGAACGGGAACTCCTCGTGCTTGATCCAGTTCATCTCGCGGACCTTCATCGGGTCCATGCCGAGCTCGACCGCGAGCTCGTCCATCATCCGCTCGATCGCGAACGTGGCCTCCGGCCGTCCGGCGCCGCGGTAGGCGTCCGTCGGCACCTTGTTCGTGAACACGTTGGTGCACACGAACCGGTAGGCCGCGAACTTGTAGATCGCGTTGAACATGAACGCGCCCAGGATCGGCACACCCGGTGTGACCAGGCGCAGGTACGCGCCCATGTCGGCGAGCAGCTCCACCTTGAGGCCGGTGACCGTGCCGTCGCGGCGGGCCGACAGCGTGACCTTCTGGACCTGGTCGCGGCCGTGGTGCGCGGACAACATCGACTCGGTGCGCGTCTCGGTCCACTTCACCGGACGGCCCATCCGCCGCGCCACCAGCAGGCACAGCAGCTCCTCCGGCGTGACCTGGAGCTTGCCGCCGAACCCGCCGCCGACGTCCGGCGCGATCACGCGGAGCTTGTGCTCGGCGATGCCCGTGACGGCCGAGAGCATCCAGCGCAGGATGTGCGGGATCTGCGTGGCGGACCAGACGGTGAACATGCCGGCGCCCGAGTCCACGACGACCGACCGCGGTTCCATGAACGCCGGGATCAGCCGCTGCTGCCGGAACGTCCGCTCGATCACGACGTCGGCGGAGGCGATCTCGTCCTCGACGTTCGTCCCGCTGCCCGCCTCGGCGGAGTCGTAGACCCACGTCGCGCACCTGTTCGTGCCGAGGTCCTCGTGAACGAGGTCGTTGTCCCGCAACGCTTCTTCCATGTCGAGCACGACCGGCAGCTCGTCGTAGCCGACGTCGATCTCCGCCAGCGCGTCCGCGGCGTGGTAAGCGCTGTCGGCGATCACCAGCGCCACCGCCTCGCCGGCGAAGTTGACCCGGTCGACGGCCAGCGCGGGTGCGGCAGGCGCCTTCATGTCCTCGGTGATCGGCCACGCGCAGGGCAGCGACCCCTGTTCGGCGGCGAAGTCCTCACCGGTGAACACCACGGCCACGCCGGGCATCACGGTCGCGCGGCTGACGTCGATGTTCGTGATGCGGGCGTGGGCGACGGGGCTGCGCAGGACAGCCATGTGCAGCATGCCGGTGAGCTGGATGTTGTCGGTCCACCTGGTCTGACCGGTGATCAGCCTCGCGTCCTCCTTGCGGAGCCGGGCCTTTCCCACCTCGGGTCCGGCGGTGGCGGTCATTCGCCACCTACCGCGTGCGGGGTCCGCTGCTCGATCTCCGGACCGGCGCCGGGCTTCATGCGCTGGGCGGCGTCCTGGACGGCGCGGACGATGTTCTGGTAGCCCGTGCACCGGCAGAGGTTGCCCTCGAGTCCCTTGCGCACGGTCTCGTCGTCGGGATCGGGTTCGTCGGCCAGCAGGTCGATCGCCTGCATGATCATGCCTGGTGTGCAGAAACCGCATTGCAGGGCGTGGTTGCTGTGGAACGCCTCCTGCACCGGGTGCAGCTTGCCGTCGCGAGCGAGGCCTTCGACGGTGGTGACCTCGTGCTCGTTCGCCTGGACGGCGAGCATCTGGCACGACTTCACGCTGTGGCCGTCGAGGTGGACGGTGCAGGCGCCGCAGTTGCCGGTGTCGCAACCGACCACGGTGCCGGTCTTGCCGAGACGCTCTCTCAGGTAGTGCACGAGCAGGAGGCGGGGTTCGACCTCGTCGGCGTGTGTCACTCCGTCGACGTTGACCGAGATGTGCATGAACCCTCCCAGTGGTGGGTGATCATGTGACGAGGGCCACTCCAGCCTCCTCTCCGCGTGCCTGTTCAACAACCCGATCAGTGGTGTATCGGTTCACCAAGATCGACCAGACGTCGGCCGGATCCGTTCCACCGCAAGGAGATGATCTCCGCGGCGATCGACACGGCCGTCTCCTCCGGAGTCCGCGCGCCCAGGTCGAGGCCGATCGGCGAGGCCAGCCGCGCGAGCTCGTCCTCGGACACACCCGCTTCCCGCAGGCGCTGCGAGCGGTCCTCGTGCGTGCGGCGCGACCCCATCGCTCCGATGTAGCCGACCTTGAGCCGCAACGCGACTTCCAGCAACGGCACGTCGAACTTCGGGTCGTGCGTGAGAACGGCGATGACCGTGCGTTCGTCGAGCTTGGACGCTTCGCGTTCCAGGTACCGGTGCGGCCAGTCCACGACGACCTCGTCCGCCTCCGGGAAGCGCGAGCGCGTCGCGAAGACCGGCCGTGCGTCGCACACCGTCACGCGGTAGCCGAGGAACGCGCCGAGCCGGGCCATCGCGGCGGCGAAGTCGATCGCTCCGAACACGAGCATGCGCGGCGGCGGTTCGAACGAGTTGACGAACACGCTCATGCCCTCGCCGCGGCGCTGACCGTCCGGTCCGTACCGCAGCACGCCGCTGCGGCCGGACGCCAGCATCCCGCGCGCGTCGTCCGTGACGGCGTCGTCGATCCGCGACGATCCCAGGGTGCCGTCACGCCGGTCCGGCCAGATGACCATGCGCCGACCGATGCCGTCCGGGTGCTCGACGACCGTGGCGACGGCCACCGGTTCCTCGGCGCGAACGGTCTGCACGACCTCACCGAGCTGGGGGAACGACGAGGAGTCGATCTTCTCGACGTAGATGTCGATGATCCCGCCGCACGTCAGCCCGACGGCGAACGCGTCGTCGTCGCTCACCCCGTACCGCTGCAGGACGGGGTCGTCGGTGGCCTGCGCCAGGTCGTAGACGGCACCCTCGACGCACCCGCCGGACACGCTGCCGACCGCCTCGCCGTCCTGCGTCACGAGCATCGCCGCGCCCGCCGGCCGGGGTGCCGAGCTGAAGGTGGCGACGACCGTGCCGACGCCGACGGTCTCGCCGTTCGCCACCCGGTCCGCGAGGTCGAACAGGACATCACGCATGGCGCACTTCCTCCAGCAGTTCTTCCAGCGCGTGCACGCTGTGGCCCGCGACCATCCTGTCGACGTGCGGGAGCGCGGCCACCACACCGCTCTGCACCGGCCGGTAGCCCGGCTTGCCCGCGTGCGGGTTGGCCCAGATGACCTTGTGGCTCACCCGCCGCAGCCGCGCCATCTCGGCCGCCAGCAGGGCCGGGTCGCCGCGCTCCCAGCCGTCGGTGAACAGCACGACCACCGCACCCCGTTGGCGCCACTGCTGGTTGAACCGCCGCAGCGCGTCGCCGAGCCGGGTGCCGCCCTCGAAGTCCGGGATGGCGCGTCCAGCGGCCTTGACCGCTCGCTCCGGGTCGCGTTCTCTCAACTGACCGGTGACGCGGGTCAGCCTGGTTCCGATCGTGCGGACCTCGACGGGCATGGCGTGCGCGATCACGTGCGCGAACCGCAGCAACGCGTCGGAGTAGGCGGCCATCGAGCCGGAGACGTCGATCAGCAGCACGAGCCGCCGGGCCTTCACGCCTCGCCGGCGGTGCCGCGGCAGGGCGATCTCGCCGCCGTTCTCGATCATCGCGCGCACCGTGCGGGCCAGGTCCAGCCGTCCCCTGCGGGCCCTGCGGAGCCTGCGCGAACGCCGGCGCGGCGGGAGCGGCCTCAGGCTGGCGATCAGCGGTGCCGCGTCGAACTCGGAGATGTCCTTGTGCTTCAGCACCTCCACGTCGGACGCGGCCACGCCGACGGTCATCGAGCCGAGCTCGACGGTCGTGCGCCGGCGGGGCGGGGTGCCGCCGAAGCAGGCGCGGAACGCGGCGTCGTAGCGCGGCAGGTCGTCGGGGTCGGCGCACAACGTGAGGCGGCCGGCCCAGTACAGGTCGACGTGCTCGGTGGCCCGCAGGAACGCCTGGACGCGGTCGGGCCCGCACGGGAGCCCTGCGCCCCGCAGGACGCTCGTGAACCCGACGCAGGCCTCCGTCATCCCACGATTGTGCTCCCGATCACGCGTTCCGCGTCCTCCCGGTATTTCAGGACGGCGCCGAGGGTCGTCGCGTCCGGTTCGGTGCGGCCGAGCGCCTGCAACGCACGGGCCCAGTCCAGCGATTCCGCGACGCCCGGCGGTTTCAGCAGGTCGAGGCCGCGCATCTGCCGCACGGCCTCGGCGACCTTGAGCGCGAGCCGGTCGTCGAGACCGGGCAGGGTGCGGCGCAGGATCGCGACCTCGCGGTCGAGCGAGGGGTGCTCCAGCCAGTGGTAGAGGCAGCGGCGCTTCAACGCGTCGTGCACCTCGCGGGTCCGGTTCGAGGTCAGCACCGCGAGCGGGGGCGTCGTGGCCCTGATCTCGCCGAGCTCGGGGATGCTGACCGCGTTCTCCGACAGCACCTCCAGCAGGAACGCCTCGAACTCGTCGTCCGCCCGGTCGACCTCGTCCACGAGCAGCACGCACGGCGCGTTCTCCAACGCCTGCAGCAACGGCCGCGCCAGCAGGAACCGTCGCGTGTAGAGCGAGGCCTCGTCCACCTCGCCCCGCGTCTCCAGCACGCGCAGGTGCATGAGCTGACGCGGGTAGTCCCAGTCGTAGAGGGCCTGCGTGGCGTCGATGCCCTCGTGGCACTGCAACCGGATCAGCGGCACGTCCAGCGCCTTGGCGAGCGCCAGCGCGAGGGACGTCTTGCCGGTGCCGGGTTCGCCTTCGAGGAACAGCGGCCGGCCCATCGCGACCGCGAGGAACGCCGCCGTGGCGATCCCGCCGTCGGGCAGGTACCCCGCGCGGTCGAGCCCTGACGCCAGCTCCTCAGGGGACTCCATGAGCCTCAGGGTACGACTAACCTGGACGGATGGGGTCGATCAAGAAAGTCCAGATCACGTTCGACTGCGCGGAACCCGTGCGCGTTGCGGAGTTCTGGTCCCAGGTCCTCGGGTACGACGCGCCGCCGGAGAGCGACGGCTCGTGGTCCGCGGTCGCCGACCCGGCGGGTGAGGGCCCGCGGTTCTACTTCCAGCGCGTTCCCGAGAGCAAAGTCGTCAAGAACCGGGTGCACGTCTGCGTGCGGACCGGCACCGGACTCGTCGGTGCCGAGCGCCTCGCCGTGCTCCAGGCCGAGCGCGCCCGGCTGGAGGCGATCGGCGCGGTGTGCGTGCGCGTGATGGAGGCCGACGAGGAGAACGAGTCCTGCATCGTCATGCAGGACGTCGAGGGCAACGAGTTCTGCCTCGACTGACCCTGGGGTCGCCGCCCCGGATCAGGGTCGGGTTCGGGGTGGTCACCGATGTGCCGGAGCGCGAGACCGGCGAATCTGGGTGCATGACGAACAACGTGCTCAACGACGCGACAGCCCAGGTCAAGAAGCTCCGCCGCAGCCGCAGCGACAAGATGCTCGCCGGCGTCTGCGGCGGCGTCGCCAAGATGATCGGTGTCGACGCCGCGATCCTGCGGATCATCCTGGTGGCGGCGACGCTGCTCGGGTTCGGCACCGGAGCGATCCTCTACGCCGCCGCCTGGATCCTCATGCCCGAGGACGAGCCGGCCGTGTGATCACCGTGGGAAACCGGGGACACCGGGTAGCCGTTGCCAGGGGTGGGGTCCGGTGAGGGGCCGGTACTCCACCCCCAGTGCGTCGAGCCGCGGCAGGTGGTGCTCCCGGAGCCGTTGCAGGAAACCAGGGTCCTTCTCCGCCGGGGACCACACGACCTCGGCGAACGCGGCCAGCCTCGGGAACGCCGCGTAGTCCACCCGCCGGGCCGAGTCGAGGTGCTCGGTCCAGATGTTCGCCTGCGCGCCCAGCAACCGCCCGGGTTCGTCACCCGTGAGGCCTTCCGGCACCGGCTCCCACGCGTAGACGTCCTCCAGCGTGGTCACCGTCCCGACCGGGATCGGCTCGTCGGGCGAGTCCGACTGCCGGTAGTCCAGGTACACGAACTCCTCGGGACACATCACCACGTCGTGGCCGTCGCGCAACGCCGTGATGCCGCCCTCGACGCCGCGCCAGGACGCGACGACCGTGGTCGCCGGCAGCGGGCGCGAGTCCAGGACCTCGTCCCACCCGTACGGCCGCCTTCCGCTGCGCACCAGGTGTTCCGCGATCGCCCGCACCAGCTCGCCGTCGTGGCCGGGGGCCTCGTCGCCGCCGAGCCCGATCACCTCGGACGGGAAGACGTCCATCAGCTCGTCGAACACGTTCCGGTAGAAGTCCACTGTGGACTCGTTCGTGTTGAGCACGCGTTCGTTGATCCCCCAGTCCGTCCAGACCCCGCCGCCGTGCACGCCCAGCTCCGGGTACGCCGCGATCGCCGCCTGCGAGTGGCCGGGGATGTCGATCTCCGGGACCACCGTGATGTGCCGCGCCCGCGCGTACTCGACGATCTCCCGCAGGTCGTCCTGCGGGTAGAAACCGCCGTGCGGACGGCCTTTCAGACCGCCGGAGCGCCGGTCGCCGAACCGCGAGTCCTCGCGCCACGACCCGACCTCGGTGAGCTTCGGGTAGCGCTTGCACTCGAAGCGCCAGCCCTGGTCGTCGGTGAGGTGCAGGTGCAGGACGTTGAGCTTGTGCACGGACAGCAGCTCGACGTACCGCAGCACCTCCCGCTTGGGCAGGAAGTGCCGCGCCACGTCGAGCATCACGCCGCGCCACGGGAACCGCGGGTGGTCGACGACCTCGCACGCGGGGATGACCGCCGGTTTCGCACCGGCCGCCCGGAACGCCTGAGCGCCGAGCAGCTGCCGCAACGTTTGCAGCGCGTTCATCTCGCCTTCGGCGTCGTGCGCCTCGATCAGCACGCCGTCGTCGGACGAGACGAGCCGGTAGCCGCCGGGCGGGCCGTCGACGAGGACCGTCTCCCAGCCCTGGTAGTCGCAGAGCTTCCCGCCGTCCACGTAGGACACCGGGCGCGGCAGGAGGTTCATCCCTTCACCGCCCCCGCGAGCCCGGACACGAGACGGCGTTGCACTAGCACGAAGAAGATGAGCACAGGGATGGTCATCAGGGTGGAGCCCGCCATGATCGCGCCCCAATCGTTCTGGTCGGGTTTGACGAACACCTGGAGAGCCAGCGGCAGGGTCTGGTTCTCCACGGCCGAGATGATGAACGTCTTGGCGAAGAGGAAGTCGTTCCAGGCGTGGATGAACGACAGCACGCTCGTCGCCACCAGGCCGGGCGCGACGAGCGGGAACAGCACCTGCCAGAGGAACCTCAACCGCGAGGCGCCGTCCAGGGTGGCGGCCTCCTCCAGTTCCACCGGCACCGCGGCGACGAAGCCCCGCAGCATCCAGATCGCGAACGGCAGGCTGAAAGCGAGGTGCACCAGCACGAGCGAGCCCAGGTGGTTCAGGCCGAACACCGGAACGCTGTCGCCGACCGACCGCATCAGGAAGAACAGCGGCACGGTCAACGCCTCGACCGGCACCATCTGCACGACCAGCAGCATGATCAGCAACGTCGTGCGGCTGCGGAACCGGAACCGGGTCAGCGCGGTCGCCGCGAGGAACGAGATCAGGATGCTCAGCGCGACCACGATCAGCGCGACGATGACGCTGTTCATGAAGTAGCGCCCGAAGTTCGCGACGGTCAGCGCCCGCGTGAAGCTGTCGAGCGTCGGCCGCGTCGTCCACGGCACCGGGTCGGCCGAGATGATCTCGTCCTCCGGCTTGAACGCGGACAGCACCATCCAGAACAGCGGGAACGCCACGACCGCGGCGATGATGAGGACGAAGCCCTCCGTCAGCCAGCGCCTCACAGGACCTCCCCCGACCGCCGCAACGCGCGGAGGTAGAACATCGTGATTCCCAGCAGCAGCACGGTCATCACGACACCGATGGCCGCGCCCAGTCCGTACTCGGACGCCGCGAACGCCTGCTGGTAGGCGTAGACGTTGAGCACGAGGTTGCGACCGGCGATGCCGCCGCCGTTCGTCATCACGTAGATCTGCGTGAAGACCTTGAAGTCCCAGATGATCGACTGGATCGTCACCACGAGGATGATCGGCTTCAGCAGCGGGAGCGTGACGCTCCACGCCGTGCGGAACGCCGACGCGCCGTCCAGCGCGGCGGCCTCCAGCACCTCGCCCGGGATCGCCTTGATGCCCGCGAAGAGCGTCACCATGACGAACGGGAACGAGCACCAGATCACCTGTGCGGCGACGAGCCCGAAGGCCGTCCACTTGTCGAACGTCCAGGAGAAGCCCTGGATGCCGAGCACCTCGTTGACGAACCCGAAGTTCGCGTCGAACAGGAAGAGCCAGATCGTCGAGCCGGCGACCGCGGGCGTGGACCACGCGCCGAGAGCCGCCAGGAACAGCGTCATCCGGACCCAGGTGCGCACCCTCGTCGCGAGGATCGCGAGGACCGCGCCCACCAGCAACGTGCCGACCACGCAGACCGCCGCGAACGCGACGGTCTGCCCGAGAACACCCCAGAACTGCTGGTCCCCCAGCAGGTTCTGGTAGTTGCCGAGACCGAGGAACTCGAGCGGCGCGCCGCCGCTGACCTGTTCCTGGCCGTAGTCGTAGAGCGAGATGAGCACCAG
Source organism: Lentzea sp. (assembly GCF_035525475.1). Taxonomy (GTDB): domain Bacteria; phylum Actinomycetota; class Actinomycetes; order Mycobacteriales; family Pseudonocardiaceae; genus Lentzea. Next base: position 28,257 of record NZ_DATLEC010000131.1, read on the forward strand.
CTGGTAGATCGGGTAGGCCAGCAGGCCCGCGAGCACCAGCAGCGCTGGAGTCAGGTAGGCGAACGCCGTCCGCCCCTGACCTTTGGACGTCACGCTCACGACGTGAAGGCCGCGTTCATGGTCTTGGCGGCGTCGGCGGTGGCCGTGTCGACGTTCTTCGCGCCGGTGACGACCTCCTGGATCATCGTCGGCACCACGGTCTGCGCCTCGATCTTCGCCCACGCCGGGGTGACGGGGACGAACTTCGTGCCGGCCTGCAGGGTCTTGGTGAACGGCTCCAGGAACTTGTCGGAGTCGCTGACCTGCTTCTGCACGTCGCCGAACGTCGGCAGGTTGCCCATCGCCGTGTACATCTTCTGCTGGTACTTCTTCGAGGCGAGCAGCTGCGTGAACTCGTTGGCGAGCGTCTTGCGCTGCGTGCCCTTCATGACGCCGAGCAGGTTGCCGCCGGCGAACGCGGGGGCGATCGACCCCTTCTCCTTGCCGGGCAGCGGGACGACGCCGTACTTGCCCGCGGCGCTCGACGCGTCGACGGACTTGCGGTTGAAGTCGCCGCCGATGGTCATCGCGGCCTTGCCGGCCCGGAACGCCTCGACGCTCGCGTCACCGCCGTTGCCCGCGCAGGCGGAGGGCGGGCAGATGTCGTCCTTGATCAGCTCGGTGTACTTCGCGACACCGGCCTTCGCCTCGGCGCTGTCGATGGTGGCGGTGAACTTGCCGCCCTCGGACCTGGCGAGGTCGCCGCCGTTGGCCCAGATGAACGGCAGTGCCGCGAACAGGTACTTGCCGCCGGCCGAGATGCCGATCATCTCGGGCTTCTTCTGGCGGATCTCCCGCGCCGTCGTGGCGATCTCGTCCAGCGTCGTCGGCGGCTTGAGGCCGAGCTCGCTGAACACGTCCGTGCGGTAGTAGAGCGCGCGGACGCCGACGAACCACGGCACGCCGTAGGTCTTGCCGTCGACCTTGGCCGTGTCGAGGATCGAGGGGACGAGGTCCTTCGACTCGTCCCACCCGCCCAGGTCGAGCTCGGAGAAGCCGCCGGCGGAGACGTAGCCCGCGAGGTCGGTGTTGCCGAACTCGGCGACGTCCGGGGCGCTCTTCGGGTCGCTGAAAGCGGCCTTGAAGCGTTCCGCGCGGCTCGCCACCTGGATGTACTGCACGTCGACCGTGACGCCGCTGTGCTTGCCCTGGAACTCGGAGATCGCCTCCTTCACCACGGCTTCCTTGGGGCCGCGGTTGACCTCGTCGAACAGCCACACCCGCAGCTGCCCGGTCTGCTCGTCCGTCCCGGAGCTCGTCGGCCCCGACTGCACCGGTGCGCAGGCGACCACGGCGCCCACGCCCAGCACGGCCACGAAAGTCCTCAACCGCATCGTCGCGCCCTCCACGTTGCGTATGTTGCAACAGCTATTTCACAGGAAGCAACGTGACTGTAGAACGGTCCGGAGCAAGGGTCTAGACCAGACGAGTGACCCATTCCCTGACAGACGCGGCGTCGACGGGTGAGTCCCACCCGGACGGACGGACCGCGCTGCCGACGTGGAAGCCCGTCACGCCCGCTGCCAGCAGTTCCGGGACGTGCCGCTGCTGCAGGCCGCCTCCGACGAGCAGGGCGGGAGGTGTCTGGGTCGTCAGTTTCTTCAGGTTCTCGAGTCCGTCCTCGACCCCCCTGGGGCTGCCCGCGGCCAGGACGGTGTCGCACCCGAGGGCCTGCACGGTCGTCCAGGCCCGGAAGACGTCGTTGGAGTTGTCGAGAGCGCGGTGGAACGTCCAGGCACACCCCTCCAACTCCGCCAGCAGGTTGAGGGTGACGCCCTCGTCGACCTCACCCCCGGCGTCGAGGAATCCGAGCACGAACTCGGTGGCGCCCGCCTCGCGCAGCTCCCACGCCTGCCGTCGCAGCTGCCTGAGGTTGCCCGGCGCGAACCCCTTGGCATCCCTGAGCATCACGCGAACGGGGATGTCGACGGCCTTGCTCACCTCCTTGAACGTGGCGGCCGAGGGCGTGAGGCCGTCGGAGGCCATGTCGGAGACGAGCTCGAGCCGGTCGGCGCCACCCTCCTGGGCGGCAACGGCGTCCTTCGCGGTGAGTGCGATCACTTCGAGAATCGACATGGTCTAGACCATATCGGTCTTTGTCATGTGCTTTCGCGAATTGGGAGCCGAGTCGCGGTTCGGCGCGTCAGAGGGCTGTATCTGCTCGCCTGAGTTCCGCTCTTTCTGAATGAGCGCTGTGCACAGGCGGGGAGCCACGTCAGCCGGTTCGAGGGGTGCCGGCTGGCGCACGCTCCCGACACCGGCGGCCCGTGATGCGGAGGGGGGATCACGGGCCGTTGGCATGCCCGGGAAAGATGAGGTCAGCTTGGCGGTAATGCTGCTCCAATCGAGTGAATTTTGTATCTACCGCCCAGTTAGCCCTTCATGAGTTGGCGGACGGCGCTGACAGGGCGGCCGATCGGAGGTGCTGCATGGACGAGCTGCACACGGCGGATGACCGTCCGCCGTGGGACGGGCTTGAAGGCACCGAACGACACGCGGTGTGCCTGGCGGCGGCACGCGAGGGAAACCGGGATGCGCTGGACATCCTGGTGACCGAGCTGAACACGCTGCTGTGGCACGTGGCCCGGGGCCAAGGCCTCGACAGGGCGGCCGCGGAAGACGTCGTGCAAACCGTGTGGCTGGCGTTCTTGAAGAACATCGAGAACATCAACGAGCCAAAAGCCCTGGTCGGCTACCTGGTTGTCACCACGAGGCGTGAAGCACGCCGAACTTGGACACCCAACAAGCGTGAGACGCACCTGTCCGACGAATTCGCCGAACAGCTCGAGTCCGACACCGGCCTGCCCGAGGACGTGACGCTGATGGACGACCGCGACCGCCGCCTGTGGCTCGCGTTCGGCCGCCTGACCACGAGGTGCCAGGAACTGCTCAGGCTCACCGTGCTGGCGGGCCGCGCCGAGTACCGAACGGTCGCCGAGGCGCTCGCCATGCCCCACGGCAGCATCGGTCCGACCAGGGGACGGTGTCTGACACTGCTGCGCAACTACCTGGAGACGGAAGGAGGATCGCGGTGAACGAGATCGACCCGCGCGACGACCGCAGGGGCCATGAGGACACCGCAGTCCTCTCCGAACTGAACAGGCTCGTGGACGAACTGGACCCACCGCCCGCCGATCTGGTGGACCGCGTGAAGTTCGCGATAGCCCTGGAATCCCTGGACGTGGAGGTAGCGCGCTGGGAACGGGCAGGCTCGTTCGCGGGGGTGCGCGGCGGCCAGACGGGCACGATCACGTTCACCGTCGACAACCTGACCCTGATGGTGAACTTCACCTCGACCGGGTCCCGCCACCGCATCGACGGGTGGCTGGTGCCGGCCGGGGAGCACGAGGTGGAGGTCCGGGTGGCCGATCACAAGTCGTCCTGCACCCGGGCTGACGACGGTGGCCGGTTCGTGCTGCCCGATGTGCCGGCTGGGACCACCCAGATCCTGGTGCATCTGGTGAACTCTCGTGGGGAGCCCGGGCGGACCGTGGTCACGCCGACGATCATGCTGTGATTGGGATTTACCGGACTTGCTGGGTTTACTGGGGATTTCTGGGGTTCTTGGGGTTTGCCACGCGTTGAGCCGTCGGGGGGCGGCTTGCGTTGGTGGTTTCTTGGGCATCGTCGACGCTTCGGGGTTCATCGCCGCTTCGCGTCGATAGCGATTGGGGCTTGACTTCGGGGCCCTAGCGAGGCGCTTCATCGGGCGGACAAGGCCGGACGCTCCGCGCCCGCCCGATCCCGGCAAGGTCCACGCAAGTCGGGCGCTCACCTGTCTGGTGGAATTCCTCCAGTGCCGCGAAAATGCGATCGATCGGGATTGCCGCATTCGCCGGGAATGGCGTCCTCGTGTCCGTGTCGATGTACAACG
>NZ_DATLEC010000136.1:0-42165 GCF_035525475.1 Lentzea sp.
ACTGGTCGAACAGCTCGTACATCACCCGCCTCAGGTTGCCCTTGGCGGCGTTGGTCCTCGTGGTGGAGTCTTCGATGTCGATCGCGAAGATCACCCGACTTCGGGGTGGTGTAAGAGGTGGGCCGTCCATGCCATCCCCCCGCTGGGATCGCAGCTCGGCCGCGCCGTTCGCGTGCCTGGCTCGCACGCTCAGTTTGAGTGGTAGGTCTCGCGCCCCGCAATTCCCCAGTGCATCCTGGGATTCCCAACTTGGGACCTGGGACAGACCTCGGGGAGGACGGGATCATGACGTCGGTCCAAGGACCAGTCAGACCGCGCAAGCTGCTCGGAGCGGAGCTCCGGAGACTGCGGGAAGAGGCTGGGTTGACGCTGGAGGAACTTGCCGACCTTCTGATGATCTCGAAGTCGAAGCTGTCCAGACTGGAAAATGCCCAGGGCAACCCGACTGCTCGGGACGTGCGTGATTTCATCCGACATTTCGGTATCGAAGGTTCGGTGAAAGCCGAACAGTTCTTGCGCTGGACGAGGGCGGCGAGCAAGAAGGAATGGTGGCACAGCTATCTGCCCGCGATCAAAGGTGGTCTCGATCTCCACGTCGCGATGGAGGCTGAAGCGGCTGTGATCCGGGTGTACACGATTCCTGTGCTTCCGGTTCTGTTGCAGGTCCCTGCGTACACGCGAGCCTTGTACGAGCGGATGGAGCCTTGGCACACGGTCGAGGAGTTTCAGAGGCTTCTCGAGGTGCGGCACAAGCGGCGTCTCGCATTGGAGCACCGCGATGGCATGGCCCGGCTGAAACTCGTGGCGGTGACCCATGAGTCGAGCATCCGGCAGATGGTGGGCAGCTCGGCGATCATGCGCGAGCAGCTCGATCACCTGATCGAGCGGTCAACTTTGTCGAACGTAGAGCTCAGGGTTTTACCTTTCGCGAGCACTCCACCGTTCACCAGCACGTGCATGTGGGCCTACTTCGAGTTCGACGACTCCGAGGGTGATGTGGTCCATGTCGAAACGCACGCGAGCTTCGGCTCGATAGAGACGGCCGAACAGGTTGCCAACTACCGTGCACACCACGACGAGCTGATGCAGAGCTCTCTCAGTCCCGATGAGACGCGGCAACTGATCGAATCCGTGAGGGATGCGGCCTTCGTGGGGTGACCCCTACCCGACACAACGATGAATGTCCGCATGACTCAATCGCACACCGGGGTACGCCAGGAGCTTTCGGTCAAAGGTTTCGTCTTGACGAACGACCGCGAGCTCGGCATGGTCGAGGCGTTTCGCGAGAAGTTCCACCACAGCTACTTCACCGATGAGCACCTCCGCAGCTATCCGAACGACGTGCCGGCTGACAGGCTTCGTGCGCGCGATGTGCTGCGTTACGACCGGTCGGATGGACAAATCGCCGTCTGCGGTCACGATGACATCGGGATCGAGGGGCGTGGTGAACACGCCGGCCGCCGCGAGTTCGTTCGCACCGACCTCGCGGGTGACGAGCACTTCGTCGAATGGGTGAAGGCGATTCTCTCCGTCGTGCCGGAGCGGGAGCAGCAGGCCCGGGGAACCTTCGGTGTCAACCTCTTCCGCACGCGCTCCAAGGTCGTGACCCGCCCGCATCGCGACGGCGAGCAGTTCATCATCGTCTACGTCGTCGACAAGCAGTGCGAAGGCGGCGAAACCAGGCTGCACGACGCTTCCGGCGGCGTCGTCTACCAGGGCACGCTCGAACCGGGCGACCTCATCATCTTCAAGGATTCCGACTTCCTGCACAGCGTGACCGAGCTCGAGGCGAAAGACGGCGAACCCCGCCGAGACGCCCTGGTCTGCACGGTGAACTACCCCGGCACATATCCATTGGCATAGAGGGTTCGGGGCCGGCTCACTGGGGCCGGCCCCACCCCGCACGTGGGGGCTGACCTGATGGCCACGCCCCCGCGGCCACGGCACCGTAGCGATCATGAGATCCCTCCTGATCGCGGCTGTGGTCGCCGTGACCCCCTTACCCCCGCTGAACCCCCAAGCCCTCCAGGCGGCCATCTCCGACCTGGACCACCCCGCGGCCACGTCGGCACAGCTGCGCGTCTCGGGGACGGCCGGCAGGTGGTACGGCACGGCAGGCACCGCGGACCAGTCGCAACGACAGATCCGCCCGGACGACAGGTTCCGGATCGGCAGCGTCACCAAGGTGTTCGTGGCGACGGTGGTGCTGCAGCTGGCCGCCGAACGCAAGATCGACCTCGACGAGCCGGTCCAGCACTACCTCCCTGGCGTGCTCCCACCGAACCTCGAGCCGGTGACCACGGAGCAGTTGCTCAACCACACCAGCGGCATTCCGTCCGAGGTGGACATGCCGGACCTGAGCACACCGGAGAAGGTCCTCGAGCACCGGTACGACCGGTGGGCGCCGGGAGAGCGCGCGGAACACATTCCGGACACCAAGGCCAAGTTCACGCCCGGCACGATGCAGGAGTACCGCGGGATCAACTACGTGCTCGCCGCGATGCTGGTCGAGAAGGTCACCGGCCACGACTACGGCCGGGAGGTCGAGAAGCGGATCGTGTGGCCGCTCGGCCTCGGCAGGACCTACGTGCCGGGTCGCAACGAGACCGCGATCCGCGGGGCGCACGTGCACGGGTACCTCGACGTGCCGGGGCAGGGGCTGGTCGACGTCAGCGACATCAACACGTCCAGGTCCTACGGCGAGGGTGACATGGTCTCCACGACCGGTGACCTCACGACGTTCGCCAAGGCGTTGTTCGGTGGCGAGCTGGTGCCGGAAACCCTGCTGGAGAAGATGTTCACCGTGCCGGACGTGTCCATGGTGGACGGTCGGCCTGCGGCGTACGGGGTCGGGCTGCAGACGTTCACCCTCAACGGTGTCACGGTGTGGGGCAAGACGGGGGAGCAGTACGGCTACAACGCGGGGTTGTTCTCCACTCGGGACCAGCAGCGGCGCATCGCCTACTCGTTCACGCCCACGGCTCGTGACACCGCGCAGCAGCAGATGACGTTGCGGATCGCCAACGCCGCCACGAGCTAATCGCGCAGCTTGATGCCGTACTGCGCCATCTTGCGGTAGATCGTCGCGCGGCCGATGCCCAGTTCGGCGGACGCCTTGGCGATCGTGGCACCCGGCGCGGTCAGGCAGCGCACGATCTCGTCGCGTTCCAGGGGCCTGCGCCCTGCTCAGCCGGTGGCCGCCAGCGCGAAGCCGGTGAGTCTCGGTGCCAGCGCCGAGGCCGCCCACGCCGGCAGCGCGCCGACGTTCGAGACGACCACGCAGGTGTCGTCCTTACCGAAATCCGGGGTCCACGGCCGCAGCCAGCCGCCGACCTCGTCCGGGGCGGGGGTGCGGGCGGTGAGCAGGCGTTCGCGGGGGTGGACCGTGCGGCGGGCGAGGGTCGCCAGCGCCGTCTTGCCCACTCCCGGCCCACCCACGACGGCGACCACGCGGTCCTGGCGCATGACCTCGGCCGCCGTGGTCCACGCCGCCGACAACCGGGGCGGTTCGGTCCTGTCCGCGCAGACGCGGAACACCTCGCCGCGCGGGGGCGGGCGCGCCTTGCGGCCCGTCGCCCTGGCCGGCATCAACGCCGCGGTGGTGCCCGCCGCGGCCTGGGCCGGCGCCAGCAGCAGGTCCGACGACTGCTCGGACCAGGTCGTGAGGTTCACGCTGCCCGCCAGCGCGCCGGACACCGGGTCGAGCACGGGCACCGCCGCACACGTGTACCCGCAGGCCGGTGCAGCAGTGCTCGTCGGCGCGCACCAGTGACGCCGGGCTCACAGCCTGCCACGCGGCGGCCAAGGCGGCGCGGCGGATGCGGCCGGGGGACCGGTGCGTGCTGATCGGCGTCGGCGGCCTCGGGCACATCGGGGGCAGGCCCTGACGGCGGCCGAGGTCGTCGTGGTCGACCGCAATCCCGATGCCGTGGAGCTCGCTTCCTCGATCGACGCCGACCACGTCGTCATCGCGGACGGTTCGCACGTTTCATCCGTTCTCGATCCAACCGGTGGTCACGGTGCGGAAACCGTCATTGATTCGCGGCCGGGATCAACCTCATCGACAATCTCGTGGGGTCCTGCAACAACCTTTGCGAGCTGATGGTGCCGACGGCTCAGGGGAAGGTGGCGCTCCACACGCGGAAGTACCCGCTGGAGTGGTTCCAGGGCGCCCTCGACGACCTGGACAACGGCCGGGTGCGGGGGCACGCGATCCTCACGCCCTGACGTGGCGCAAGCCGCTCGAGCAGTTCCCGCGATGGCCGGTCCACGGTCGGATCGGCCCTCGTCAGCGCGTTCCGGCGGTGCCGTGGGGGAGGGGAGAGGAAGTTGTGATAGAACATTCCACGGACGCTCCTCATGATCGTCGCGACCGGTTCCGCAGCCGCCGTGGTGATGATCACCTTTGAGGAATGGCCGCTTTATCACGTTCGCTCTGAGCAGTCGAGAGACCGGCGTCTTTAGCAAACTGCCGGTGACGGAAAGCAACGCCCGGTCGCACTCCGTCCTGCTCGGACGACTTCGCACGCCCGTGTCACGGGCTCGGTGCAATAGTTGCTACGTTTCTGGTGTTCACTTCGATAAACACCGCTCACGCGCATCTACCTGGGAAAGCGCCGTCCTGTCCACTCGCACAGGACTCAACTCGGGAACGGGGGTGTTGCACAGAGCATCTGACTGAGTACTCTGCTCACACCCCCTCAAGATCATCGCTGTTGATCATGCTCATCGAGCGGTGCTATCTTTCCGTCGCCAATTCGGGTGGTCGTGGAGCGTTGTGAAGCTGAAGAACGTGCCGGACACGAATTACAAGACAATTCGTTCTCGGCTCACTGGTGTCGTGGTGGTTCCCAGCATCGTCCTGTTGGTGATGTGGGCGCTGTTCTCGTCGTACACGGTGTTCGAGGGGCTGTACCTCCAGCTGGTCGCCGCCGGCGTGCGGGACGCCTCCATCCCGGCCGTGCAGTCGCTCGCCTCGGTGCAGAAGGAACGCGAGCTGAGCATGACGAGCCTCAGCAAGCCGGGCTCCGGGACCGCCGCGCTGGTGAAGCAGCAGCAGGAGACCGACGCGGACGTCGCGACGATGAAGACGGCGTTCACCGAGCTCGCGTCCCAGGCGCCGCAGGAGGTCGTCGACGGGATCAACAAGCTCAACGCGCTGCTCGACCAGCTGCCTGAGCAGCGCGAGCGGCTCGAGTCGGGCACGGCGCTCAAGCCGGAGATCTACCGGTACTACAACAGCGTCCTCGACGCCGGTGCCGTGCTGTTCAGCACGCAGGCCCGCATCGTGCCGGACGCCGAGACGGTGCAGAGCGCGCTCGTCGGTTCCCAGTACTTCCTGGCCACCGACTCGATGTCGCGCTCCAGCTCGATCGCCGCCGGCGCGCTGGCGACGGGCAGGTTCACGCCGGAGGAGCACCGCGAGTTCGTCACCCTCGTCGGTGGCTACCGGTCGTACCTCTCCTCCATCGAGCCCTACTCCCTGCCGAACGTGCGCGAGCACTACAAGCAGCTCGTCGGCAGCGCGCAGTGGCAGCAGCTCGTGAACCTCGAGAACCGCCTGCTGCAGAACGCGGAACGGCCGATCGGCAACTCCGTCACCCTGGCCGACTGGGAGTCGGCGAGCCGCGCGGTGTCGGCGGAGTTGACCACGATGGTGCAGGAGCAGTCGACCGGCGCCGTCAACATCGCCATGACCAACGGCGAGAACAAGTTCACCCAGGTGCTGATCGGCAGCCTGATCGCCCTCGTCGCGGTGATCATCGGAATCTTCCTCGCCGTGCGCATCTCCAGCCGGTTGGTCAACAAGGCGTTGATCGTCCGGCTCACCAACCTGAAGAGCGACTCGCTCAAGCTCGCCCACGAGCGGCTGCCGAACATCGTCGAGCGGCTGCGCGAGGGCAAGCACGTCGACGTGGCGACCGAGGTCCCCGCGCTCGACTACGGCAACGACGAGATCGGCCAGGTGGCCGACGCGTTCAACGCCGCGCAGTACACCGCGGTCGCCGCGGCCGTGAAGGAGAGCCAGACGCGTGAGGGCGTGAACCGGGTCTTCCTCGACATCGCCCGCCGCAACCAGGGTCTCGTGCACCGCCAGCTCAAGATCCTCGACAAGCTGGAGCGCGAGGAGGAGAACCCCGACCACCTCGACGCGTTCTTCCAGCTCGACCACCTCGCCACCCGCGCGCGGCGCAACGCCGAGAACCTGATCATCCTGACCGGTGAGCAGCCGGGACGGCAGTGGCGCAAGCCCGTCCGCATGCTCGACGTGGTGCGCGCGGCCGTCGCGGAGACCGAGCAGTACGCCCGCGTCAAGGTGAACCCGGTGCCCGAGGTGGCGCTGGTCGGTGCCGCCGTCGCGGACGCGATCCACCTGATCGCCGAGCTCGTCGACAACGCGACCTCGTTCTCCTCGCCGCGCTCGCAGGTCGAGGTGCACAGCAGCGAGGTGCCGCAGGGCCTCGTGATCGAGATCGAGGACCACGGTCTCGGCATCAAGCCGGAGGACCGCGAGCAGCACAACGAGATGCTGGCCGCCCCGCCGGACTTCGAGGCGATGAGGCTGCGCGGCGAGTCCCGCCTGGGCCTGTTCGTCGTCGCACGGCTGGCCGCCCGCCGCGGCGTCCACGTCGAGCTGCGCGACTGCCCGTCCGGCGGGACGATCGCCCTCGTGCTCATCCCGTCCGACCTGATCGTCGGCGAGGTCGGTGCCGTGGACCCGGCGGAGTCGACGCAGATGCCCAAGCCGACGTTCCGCCAGCAGACGCTGCAGCAGGCCTCGCACCCGACGCTGCAGGGCGACCTGGTGCAGGAGGACTCGTCCAGGCCGACGGAGACCTTCGCCCTGGACGAGTTCTGGGCAGGCGCGGGTGTGGGAAAAGGCCACGGCGCGGTTCAGCCGCGCGAGCCGGAGATCAGCGGTCGTCTCGAGCTGCCGCAGGACGAAGGCCACCAGGCAGCGGCGTGGCCCGCAGACGACCAGGCGGAAGGCGTCGAGACGCGTAAGGACACCAGGCCCGAGCTGCCGCGCAGGAGGCGGCAGCAGCACCTCGTTCCCCAGCTGGCCAACGACGAGGTCCGGCCGATGCCCGACCTCGCGGAGTTCAACGCGGAGGAACGGGCGGAACGAACTCGCGACGGCATGTCGGCCTTCCAGCGGGGCACGCGCAACGCCCGCCAGGCGGACGACGTCGTGGAACCGTGATTTGAACGTGGGACGACTGAACACCGAAAGGGCTACTTCAGTGGACGACAAGACCGGCGGGCACCCCGAGCTCAACTGGCTGCTGGACGACCTCGTCTCCAGAGTGATCGGCGCACGCCACGCCGTGGTTCTGTCCGCGGACGGCCTGCTGCTCGCCCGATCTCCTGAACTGTCCAAGGACGACTCCGATCACCTCTCGGCGATGGCGTCGGCGTTCCAGAGCCTCGCCAGGGGCACCGGACGGCACTTCGGCGGCGGACAGGTCCGGCAGACCATCGTGGAGATGGAGCGCGCTCACCTCTTCGTCACCGCGGCGGGCCAGGGTGCCTGCCTCGCGGTGGTCGGGGACGAGGACGCGGACATGGGCATGATCGCCTACGAGATGAACATGCTGGTGAAGCGGGTGGGCAGCTACCTGTCCTCCGCGCCGAGGACAGCCGCGTCACCGAGGCTCCCCAACGCGCTCGGCCTGTCATGAGCCAGCACTCGGCGGACTGGTGGTACGACGAGGCGGCGGGCCCACTGGTCCGCCCCTACGCGATGACGAGCGGTCGCACCAGACCCAAGCCGGCAGGCGACGAACTGACGCTCACGACCCAGGTCAGGGCTCTCCGCACGACCTCGGACCAGGGCTCGCTGCTCGTGGAGCACCTCGAGATCATCAAGCTGTGCCGGAAACCGCTTTCAGTCGCGGAGGTCGCGGCCTACCTGAACGCGCCGCTGGTCGTCGTGAAGGTGTTGCTGAGCGACCTCATCCAGCGCGGTGACGTCATCACGCGTGACCCGTCGCGGACCGCGGTCCCGATGGACCTGAACCTACTCCAGAAGGTGCTCGATGGTGTCCGTGCAATCTGAGGGGCGGCGCGAGGAACTGCTCGTCCCCTCGTCGGTCAAGATCGTCGTCGCCGGCGGTTTCGGCGTCGGCAAGACCACGATGGTCGGCGCGGTCAGCGAGATCACCCCGCTGCGGACCGAGGAGCTGCTCACCGAGGCCGGCGAGGAGATCGACGACCTCGCCGGCGTCGAGGGCAAGAACACGACCACGGTCGCACTGGACTTCGGGCGCATCACGATCAACCCGGAGCTCGTGCTGTACCTGTTCGGCACGCCGGGCCAGGACCGCTTCTGGTTCATGTGGGACGAGCTGTCCGTCGGCTCGATCGGCGCGGTCGTGCTGGTCGACACCCGCAGGCTCGACGCGGGCTTCGGCGCCATCGACTTCTTCGAGCGCAGGGGCATCCCGTTCGTGGTGGCCGTGAACTGCTTCCAGGGCAGCCACAGCTACACGGCGGACGAGATGCGCCAAGCGCTCGACGTCGCGGACACCGTGCCGCTGGTGCTCTGCGACGCCCGCGACCGCGAGTCGTGCAAGGCCGTGCTGGCCCGCGTGATCGAGCACGCGATGAACCGGCTCGACGCGATGGCCGGCTAGGCAGGACAGGGCGAGGCCGGGCCCCCAGGGCTACCGGCCTCGCGGTGTCTCAGGCCTCGCGAACCTGTTCGAGCCTGCACCGGAACGGCCGCAGCATGACCGGTGCCTCGACCAGCCGGTAGCCGGGAACCCGCTCGGGGTTCTCGGCGATCTTCGCGAGCGTCTCCCCCACGTACTCCAGGTGGCTGCGGGTGTAGACGCGGCGCGGGATCGCCAGGCGCACCAGCTCGAACGGCGCCGGCTTGACCAGCTCGCCGGTCTCGTCGACCTCGCCGAGGTACAGCGATCCCAGTTCGGCGCACCGGATTCCCCCCGCCAGGTACAGCTCCGAGGCGAGTGCGTGACCGGTGAAGCGGCTTGACGGGATGTGCGGCAGGAACCGGGCGGCGTTGAGGTACACGGCGTGCAGGCCCGCGGGCCGGATGCTGTCCACGCCCGCCTGTCGTGCGCATTCGGCGAGGTAGGCGGTGGACTCCGCCCGCTCCCGCAGGTACAGCGGGTCGGTGACCTCCATCAGGCCCTGGGCGCACATGTCGAGATCGCGGCCGGAGAGCCCGCCGTAGGTGCGGAAGCCCTCGGTGGCGATGAGCAGCAGTTCGCACTGCTTGGCCAGATCCGCGTCGTTGAGGGCGAGCATCCCTCCCATGTGGACGATGCCGTCCTTCTTCAGGCTGAGCACGCACCCGTCGGCCAGTGCGAACGCCAGCTTCGCCACATCACGTGGACTGTGGTGGCGGTACTTCTCCTCGCGCTGGGTCACGAGCCACGCGTTCTCCGCGAACCGGGCGGCGTCGAGGATGAACGGCACGCCGTGCTTGCGGCACAACGCGCTCACCGCTTCGAGGTTCGCCATCGACACCGGCTGTCCGCCGCCGCCGTTGTTGGTGATCGTGATGAGCACCATGCCGACGTCCTCGGGCCCGGCCAGGGTCTCCTCCAGGGCGACGAGGTCGATGTCGCCCTTGAACGGCGCCTCGCTGTCGAGGTCCGCCGCGGCGGGCGTCGGGAGGTCGCGGGCCACGGCGCCGACGATCTCCAGGTTCGCGCGGGTGGTGTCGAAGTGCGTGTTGCTGACCGAGATCTGGCCGGGCTTGAGCAGGGCGGTGAACAGGATGCGCTCCGCGGCGCGGCCCTGGTGCACGGGGAAGATGTGCGGGTAGCCGGTCAGGTCCTCCGCCACGTCGCGGAAGCGGAACCACGAGCGGGCGCCGGCGTAGGTCTCGTCGCCGCGCATGCCCGCCGCCTGCTGCTCGGCGGATAACGCACCCGTCCCGGAGTCGCTGAGCAGGTCGATCGTCACGTCGTCGGCGGTGAGGTTGAACTGGTTGTAGCCACCGGCGGCGTACACGCGTTCCCGGTACTCGCGCGTGGTGATGGGAATGGGCTCGACGACCTTGATGCGGTACGGCTCCACGACAACGTTGCCTTTCTCATACAGCTAGAGCGGTGGTGCGCGGAGGCGTCACGTCGTACGCCTCCGAGGACAGGTAGACCGTGACCCCCGGCCGGGGCCTGCCGAGCCGCAGTGACACGTGGGCGATCAGCCCGACACCCTCGCCCAGCGGCCGGCGGACGATGCTCGCCAGCGCCAGCACGAAGGGCTTCGTGTCGAGCCCGCACCGGGTCATCACCGCCAGGACGCGTTCGCACGCCTCCAGGTCGTCCTGCACGTAGTCCCGCACGGGGATGTAGAGCGAGTAGCCGCTCGGTGTGTCGATGTCGCCGGACATGAAGGTGTAGCTCGACATCAGCGGCCGCCGGGTGAACGGGCCGGTGGTGCCGCAGGCGAGCTCGACGACGTCCGCCAGCAGATCCGGATCGACGTCGGGGGCGGCGGAGGCGGCCCTGACCACGTCCGCCACCACGGCGTCGTCGTGGGACACGTAGGTCTTCACGCGCGCCCGGTCGGCGTCCATGAGGTCGAGGGCGAAGAAGGAGAACCGGTCCAGGCCCTCGCGCCGCAGCGCGTGCTCGGCGACGGACGGGTAGGCCGCGCTGAGACCGAGCCGGTCCAGCGCCTCCCGGACGAGTGCGGTCGCGCTCTCACGACCGCGCACGTCGGGGTTGAGGTAGACCTTGATCGCGGGTGCCGCGCCGGGACCGACGATCAGCGAGTACCAGAACGCGAACGCCCCCTGCGGGTCCGGGGGCAGGAACAGGTCGCGCACCAGGTCGAACCGGCCGAGCTGCAGCGCGTGCTCCGCGCTGAACCGGTCGAGCGCGGCGAGCGCGGCGGCGAGGTTCGCCCGGTTGTCCGGACGTTCCGCGAGCGACTCGACGATCATGCGGACGGCCGGCGGTTCGTTTTGGGCCAAAGCCACCGAGAATTCAACGGGCGTGTGGTCGTCGGCGACCTGGGAAGGCCAATGGGGAACCGCGGAGAGTGGCAGCCCGGATCCGGGACCCAATGCCTCTGCCAGCAGTTTCGTCGCGCTTTCCGCGGACTTGGTTAATCCGACGGCACGCAGCAGGTTGTGGAGCTGGCCGAGGGCGAAATCGCGTAATGAGACGACTGGCGCGCTCAAGATGGGGCACTCCTGATCGCCGGGGAATCGGGTGGGGTTCACAATCCGTACGGGGTGGAATGTGAGGTGAATTCTCTCAAGCCACCACATGGGCAGGTCAAGGTCCAAGGGGGTTGCGAGTGACACTCTTCCCTGTGATCAACGTTGCACTGCTTGGCCTATTGACAGGCCCACTCCGCACTGTCCGAGGGTGCAATTGTGTCATTGCATGCACGTGTGCTATGCGTGATCACTTTCGGTTTCGGTGAGTGAGGATCGTGCTGTGAATGGGGTGAGTGGAGTGCGGCCCGAATGGCGCCCGTTTGTCCCGGTGCAAATGAAACGGGGTACATCTGAGTTGACAGATGTACCCCGATATGTGCCAGCTTCCGGTACCGCTCAGTTCAGCGTCTCCGCACACCGGTCCCGGCCGGGACAACTGCGAATCAGCCGCACCTGTGGCGCGGTGTCGATCCGGGACGGCGGGGTCGTCGCGCCGTCAGGCCACTGCACCGAGATCGCGATCGACGACGCGTTGTTGTCGTAGCTCTTCTCCAGCAGCGCGCGGTCGGAGTTCGCGACGTTGACGACGTCGTACACACCGGACCGCACGCGGGTGAGGTCGAGCCACTGGAAGTCGACCTCCTTGCGGTAGTCGTCGCCGGAGCCCACGGAGATCCCGAACATCGTGTCCACAGCGGACGGGTCGTGGTGCCCGCACATGTGGCCGTCCAGGTGCCGGGCGAGCTGCCCGGCCGGCGTGCCGTCGCCGGCGGGCCGGTGGGGGAGGTCGTCGGGGACCCGGTAGCGGTCACCGATGCAGAAGCCGTTCTTGCGGTCGGTCACGACCACGTCGCCGCCGGGGGTGCGCAGCTGGAAGTACTCGAAGTGCAGCAGGTGCCAGTGCTCGTGCGTCGGCGCGGGTTCGTAGTAGGCGCTGGAACGGGTCGTCCGCCGGGCCTCCTCGTAGGTGCGGGCGATCGATCCGTCCACACCGGACTGGATCGCCTGACGCACCTTCATGGTCTCCACGCTCTTGGTGGCGCGGTGCGCGTGCAGCAACAACGGGCCGTCGCCGACGTTGTCGACCGCGGTGGTGAACCGGAGCCGGACCGCGCCTGCCCGTCCGCCGTTGTGCATGCACCTGCCCCGCGGTTCCGACGCGTCGCGCACCAGGCACACGTCCCAGTCGCGGCACGTGCTGGGATCGCCCGCGAACCCGCCGGGGCACCCGATGGGCGCCTGCCTGAGGTCGGGCAGCAGCGGCGCGGGGTCGGCCTGGACCTGCTGGGACGAGACGAGGGTGCTCGCGGTGATCGTCAGCGCCGCGATCACCGCGCCGATTCTGCTGACCATGCGGTGTTCTCCTGGATCGGGGATCTCCTGGCGTCGCGCAGGAGGAGGTCGGTCACGGCGCGGGAGAGCTCGACGCTCGAGTTCCAGCTCGTGACGTTCGGGTAGACGTGGGCCGTGGTGGCGAGCAGCAACGGGGTGCCGGGCACCTCGACGGAGGGCCGCTGGGTCAGGTAGCCGAGCGGGTACACGGGTTCGACGAACGGCGCCTTGAAGACGCGGACCTCGTCGACGTCGTCCGCCGTCAGTCCTGTGTGGATGCTCAGCAGCTGCTCGGTCCACCGCCGCGCGATGCTGCTCTCGTCCTCGCGGTACAGCGCGGACTCGCGGTCGGTGTAGCGCATGACGTACACGAGGTGCCGGTCGCCGTACCGCTCGGAGCCGGCCAGCGGGGTCATCTCGATCACGCCGTCGAAGTCAGTGCCCGAGCGCAGCACCGGCGCCCAGTAGTGCCCGGACAACGGCTTGCGGAGGAAGAACAGCGTGTTGACCACGCCCTGGTACGGCAGCCGCACGTCGGGCAGCCTGCTCGCCAGCTCGTCGTCCGCGATGCTCCTCAGCGTCGGCAGCGGCACGGTGGAGACCGCGCGGCCCGCCTCGAGCACCTCGCCACCGTCCAGCGTGACGGCCACGCGGTCCGGTGTGGCCTCCAGCCGCCGCACGGGAGCCGACGTGCGGACCTCGCCGCCGCCCGCCTCGATGGACGCGCGCAGGGCGTCGATCACGCTCTTGTACCCGCCGGAGGGATAGCCGCGGACGGCCTCGTTGCTCTCCCGCCCGAGCCGCTGCCACACGTACAGGGCGGGCACGTCGCCGAAGGCCGAGCCGAACTTGGCGCCGAACATCGGCGCGAGCAGCAGGCTCCAGATCCTGTCGCCGTACAGGCCGCGCAACCAGTCCTCGGTGCGCACCAGGTCGAGGTCCCTGCCCTGACCGAGCCGGCGCAGCAGCAGGGAGACCACGCCGAACCGGATCCGGTCCACGAGGCTCAGCGGCGTGAACCCCAGGAGGTCCATGGCGGAGTTGAACGACCGGTGGACGCCGTCGACGACCATGCCCATCCTGGTGGGCCGCCAGCCGACGCTCTCCTTCAGCCCCACCTCGTCCAGCAGCGCGAGCAGAGCCGAGTCGGTCGGCATCACGCAGTGGTAGAAGCGTTCGACCCACTGGTCGTGCGAGGAGAAGAACGTCCCGAGGCCGCCCAGCTGGTCGCTCGCCTCGAGCAGCGTCACGGGCAGTCCCGCGCGGACGAGCCGGTGCGCGGTGGCGAGGCCGCAGATGCCCCCGCCGATCACGACGACGCGCTCGGGCATCAGAGCTTCTTGAACGGGACGGGCGTGAGCCGGTCACGCGTGAGCAGCAGCAGGTACTGGCGCAGCGTCCTGCCGAGCTTGAGCTTGCTGGCGCCGGGCTTGCGGTCGTAGCGCAGCTTCAGCGGGATCTCGCTGACGACGGGGCCGCAGTGGCGCAGCTTCATGAGCAGCTCCACCATGCACGCGAACCCGCGCTCCTCGACGAGCCGCTCGCCCCAGTGCGCGGTGGCGCGGTGCAGCAGGCTCGCCCGGTAGGCGCGGAACCCGCTGGTGAAGTCCTGCACGCCGTCGACCTTCAGCGCCCTGCCGAGCACGACGGCGGCGCCGCGGGAGAGCAGCCGGCGGAAGCGCGGCGCCGTCGAGTCGTCGCCGCCCTCGACGAAGCGCGAGCAGATCACGATGTCCGCTCCGGCCACGATCTCCTGCAGCAGCTGGGGGATCACGCCGGGGTCGTGCGTGTCGTCGGCGTCCATGACGACCACGACGTGGTCCGGCTCGGCCACCGCCAGCGCCGCCCGCAGTCCCGACTGGACGGCCTGGCCGAGCCCGAGGTTGACCGGGTGGCGCACCAGCCGGACGTCGAGGCCCCGCACGTCGGCCACGCAGTCGGCCGTGCCGTCCGACGACCCGTCGTCGACCACCCAGACGGTGATCCGCCCGGCGATCCCGACGCCGGCGACGCGCCGCAGCAACCGGGGCAGCGCGGTCGCCTCGTTGTAGGCGGGGAGGACGAGGTGCACGTCGCCGCTGGTGCGGACCGGGTCCTGCGCGAGCGTGGCGCTCTCGGCTGAATGCCGGGTGCCGTGTTCGTCGACTCTCACTCAATGCCCCCTCTTCGGTGGCTCGCGGTTGGTGAGGTGAATTATTGACACGACGTGCTAAAGCTTTTGAGGCGGCCCTGGGCGCGTTCACGCAGTCGGCGCGCTGAAAACTCACCAATTGCGGTCAGCGGGACACTGAAGAGGGAATATTGACACCCGAAGAGATGATTTTTTCCAGCGCACTCACTCTTTCGCGCAAGCGCGCGGTCAAATCTCATTCGATCGGATGATCTTCATGAGGCGATTCTCGGCGGTTGCCGTTCCGGCCGCACCACTCCCGTCACCGGAGGCTGGTCCCAGACGACCGCCGCGGCGCGCCGTTCACACGTCCCAGCGTCGCCAGGACCTGCTCAGCCGGGTGAACGCCGTGGCCGTCCTGCTGGTCGTCGTCGACTGCGCGACGCTCGTGGCGGTGTGCCTGGACGGCGGCGCCGGCCGGCTCTGGAGCGCGGCGGTGGCGGCCGCGGTGCTCACGATCAGGGGAGCGTGGCGGCTCTACCGCAGGCGGCTGTGGCTGTCGTGGCTGCAGGACCTGCCGCGGTCCGCGGCGAGCACGGCGCTGGCGTTCGCGCTGCTCACCGTCATCGGCCTGGTCGTCGGCGCCCCGGCGGCCGGCCTCGCGGCCGCGCAGTGGGCGATGATCATGTTCGCGCTGGTCATCGAGCCGGTCAGGTGGTGCGTGTTCTGGTTCGGCCGGTGGTGCCGCAAGCGGTTCGACCGCTGCGACCGCACGATCGTCGTCGGCGCGGGCCCGCTCGGCGTGAACCTCGCGAACACCATGCTCGAGCACCCCGAGTTCGGCCTGCGGCCCGTCGCGTTCGCCGACTCCGGCCCCGACCCCGACCGCCAGCCGCCGGCGCTGGAGATCGTCGACGGAGACCTGGCCGACGCGATCGTGCGGCTGCGCGCGGGCACCGTCGTGGTCGCCTTCTCGCACACCCGCGAGTCACCGCTGGTGGACGCCGCCATCACCGCCCACCGGATGGGCTGCTCGACGCTCGTCGTGCCCCGGATGTACGAGCTCCACCCGGACGGCCCCGGCGTCGAACGGCTGCGCAGCTACCCGCTGATGCGCCTGGGCACCTCGCCGACCAGCAGGCCCACCTGGTGGGTCAAGCGCGCCGCCGACCTGCTGCTCGCGGCCTTCGCGCTGGTCGTGCTGTCGCCGGTCATCGGCCTGTGCGCGCTCGCCGTGCTGGTCGAGAGCGGCCGGCCGCTGTTCTTCCGTCAGGTCCGCGTCGGCATGGACGACCGCACGTTCGTCCTCTACAAGATCCGCAGCGTCCGGCAGTCCGGGGAGGACGACTCGCAGGTGAAGTGGTCGGTGGTGGGCGACTCGCGGGTCGGTCCCGTCGGCCGGTTCCTGCGCCGCACGTCGCTCGACGAACTGCCCCAGTTGTGGAACGTCCTGCGCGGCGACATGTGCATTGTCGGGCCACGTCCGGAACGACCGGGTTTCGTTCGCGAGTTCTCCGCCATTCACGAGCTATATTGGGCTCGCCATCGCGTTCCGACCGGCCTGACGGGGCTCGCTCAGGTGCACGGGCTGCGAGGTGACACCTCGATCGCCGACAGGTCTCGATACGACAACTACTACATCGCGAATTGGTCGTTGTGGCTCGACCTGAGGATTCTACTGATGACTGCGGGTGAGTTGTGTTGTCGGAGAAATCGCTGATACGTCGATTCGCCGTTGTCGCTCTCGCGCTCCTTTCGAGCGCGTGCACGATCAGCCTCGCCACCGAGCCCGTCGTCACGGGACCGGCGCCGAGGCCGCTGGCGCCGTGCGCCTGGTGGTACGCCATCGGCGACTCGCCGACCGCCTGGGAGATCAAGTCCGCCGCCAAGCACTACGACGTGGTGGTGCTGAACGCGTGGGAGACGGCGCACATGCGCAGGCTCCACGAGCTCAACCCCGAGGTGAAGGTCCTGGTGTACAAGGACTTCTCCAGCGCGCGCAACTACCCGGGAGCGGTCGAGGGCAAGCGCGACGCCCGGTACCTGCCCACCGGCGTCGGGTACTTCGCGGCCGAGAAGGGCCACCCGGAGTGGTTCGCGACCAGCACGAGCGGGCAGCGCATCGAGTGGGGCGGCTACCCGCTGCACTGGCAGATGGCGGTGTGGGACCCGGCCTACCAGAAGGCCTGGGCGGACGCGGTCGTCGGCGAGGTGCTCCGCGAGGGCTGGGACGGCGTGCTGGCGGACAACGACTTCAGCTCGCTCAAGTACTACTCGTCGGCGGTGGTCGCCGGCACCGCCGACACCGCGGCGACGGACCGGTTGCTGCGCGACGGCCTCGACGGCATGCTCGAACTCGTCGGGAACGCCCTGGAGAAGTCCGGGAAGATGCTGGTCCCCAACGTCTCGGAGTCCCAGCTGACACCGGGCCGGTGGGCGGCGCACTCGCGGTACGCGGGTGCGATGGAGGAGAACTTCGGCCTGCGCGGCGACGACGGCACGGGCGAGCTGATCACGTTCCAGGGCAACCAGTTCAAGGAGCAGCGGGCCCAGGCCGCGCTCGGCGAGTCCTGGTTGCTCCTGGTCACGCACACGAAGTCCGACCAGGAGGAACGCGTCGGGTACGCGTCCGCCGCGCTGCTCGCGAGCCCGCACACGTGCTGGACGAGGGCCAGGCCCGACTACAAGAGCCCGTACTGGTCGCTGTACCAGGACGCACGGCTCGGCGAGGCGGTCGAGCCGGCCACCCGCCTGGCCAACGGCATATGGAACCGCCGCTACAGCAACGGCTGGGTGGCCGTGAACCCGACGAAGACCTCGGCTCTGCTCACGCCGCCGGTGGGCCTGCAGACGCTGAAGGGCGAGCAGGTCCCTGCTCAGCTGGACCTGCCGCCCGCGGACGCCGTCGTGCTGGTCAACGCTCCGAAGTGGTGAGTTCGAGGTAGAGGTCGAGGTGGCGCCGCGCGCAGACCTCGGCGGTGAACCGCTCCCGTGCGCGTGCCGCCAGCCTGGCGCCCGTGGCGCCGGGGTCGGGATCGGCGAAGAGGTCCTGCAGCCGCGCGGCGAGCGCGGTCACGTCGCCGGGCCGCGGGCAGTCGTCGCCGGAGACGCCCAGCATGTCCGCCACTCCGCCGGTGTCCGTCGCGACCACGGGCTTGCCCGCGGCCATGGCCTCCGCGACCACGAGCGGCTGCTGTTCCATTGTGGACGGCAGCACGAGCGCGTCGTGCTCCAGCATCAGCTCGGGCACGTCCGACCGGAACCCGAGGAACCGCACGCGGTGGCCGAGGCCCCTCCTCGTGACCCTGCCCTCCGCCTGAATCCTCTGCGGACCGTCGCCGACGACCGTGAGGGTCGCGTCCGGCGGCATCGTGGTCTCCAGCGCGTCCAGCAGGGTGAGCAGACCTTTGCGCTCCACGAGCAGGCCCACGAAGATCAGGCGGCGGACGGGTCCGGCCGGCGGGTCCGTGGCGCCGACCTCGACGCAGTTGTCGATGTGGGTCATGCGGTGCGGCGGCACGTACAGCCTGTCTCGCAGGAACCGCCCCATCTCCCTGGCGGGCACGACCGTCCGGTGCACGACACGGGCGACGGCGGCGTCGGCGGCCAGCACCGCCCGCGTGTACGCCGGAGGCGGGGTCGCGCCACGCACACCGCGGAACCACGGCTCGTCCACGTCGTCGGGCACGCCGTGGTAGGTGTGCACGATCTTGGTGCCGGTGGTCGCGAGGCCCGCGCTCACCAGCCCCGACCGCCGGTCCTGGGCGTGCACGACGTCCGGCCGCCACGCCCTGAGCGCGGCGCGGGCCAGTCGTGCGGCGCGCACGTCCCCCTTGCGCGGGACGAGGATCTCCTCGAAGAACGGGTCGACCAGCTCGGCCCCCCGCCGCGGTCGCGGACCGAAGACGCGCACCTCGGCGTGGTCGGTCTTGGCCAGGGCGGCGGCCAGGCGCACGGTGACGTCCACCGGGCCACCGCTGTCCTGTGTGAGCAGGTAGGCGATCCGTGTCATCGTCGTCCTTCCACCAGCTTCTCGGTGAGGGTCGTGATCTGGGAGGTCATGCGGTCGCGGTCGAACAGCGCCTCGGCGCGGATCCTGCCGCGCTTGCCCTCGGCGGCCGCGAGCTCCGGGTCCGCGAGCCGGAGCGCAATCGCTTGCGCCAGTGCGGTCGTGTCCTGGGGCGGCACCACTTCACCCGCGTCGCCGAGGCTCTGCCGCACGCCTTCGACGTCGAACGCGACCACGGGCCGTCCGCAGGCCATGGCTTCCAGCGGAACCAATGCCATGCCCTCGGCCCGTGACGGCAGGACCACGACATCGGCTTGTGCGTAGAAGTCGGCCGGGGTGTCGCTGTGACCGTGCCAGTGGACGCCGGGGTGGTCCTCGGCTCGGAGGGTCTCGGCCATCGGGCCGTCGCCGACCAGCAGGAGCCGGGCGTCCGGCACGCGGCGCAGCACCAGGGGCCAGGCGGCGAGGAGCAGGTCCTGGCCCTTCTGGTGGGCCAGGCGTCCGACGCAGACCGCGGTCGGGATGTCGTTCTCCCTGGAGCGCGGGACCAGGTGGCGCGTGTCGACGCCGTTGCAGACGACCTCGGCCGGTGCGGTCACCCCCGCTTCGCGACCGGCTTCGAGCTCGTCGTCGCTGACGCACACGAGCAGGTCGGTCCAGCGGGAGGCCTTCGCCTCCCAGAGCCTGCAGACGCGGCCCAGCAGGCCTTCGGCGATGCGGAACGACCAGAGGTGGGGCTGGAACAGCGTCGGGGTGCGGCCGCGCAGGACGAGCCGGGCGAGTCCGGCCTTGGAGCTGTGCAGGTGCACCAGGTCGGGGCTGATCGTGGCGAGCGTCTTGCGGAGTGCGGCGAGTTCCAGCGCGGTGCGGGGGCCGGGGGAGCGCGTGGCGTGCCACGGGTGGACCGGGATGCCGGCCCGGCGCGCCTGCTCGGTGAGCCAGCCCGGTGGGCAGGCGATGCGGGCGTCCCAGCCGCGTTCCCGCTGGGCCCGTGCCAGGGCGAGCACCACGACCGCGACCCCGGCCTCGACCGGCTGCGTCACGTGGACGACTTTCACCCGCGCCCCTCCAGTCCGATGAGGACGGTCCGGTTCAGCGGCAGGACGACGGCGCAGTAGGCGGCGGTCAGCACGAGCCCGGTGACGACGAGGCCCGTGATCGTGGTGCTCGCAGGGAGGGCGCTGTGCACCGCGAGGCTGACGAGCCCGCCCGCGACCACCGTCGTCACGGGCCGGGCGAACCGGGGGAGCGCGAGGCCGTTGCGGGCCAGCACCAGCCAGGTCACCGGGACCAGCAGCCACACCACGGCCACCTGGGTGAGGGCGACCGCTTCGGGGCCGTGCTTCGTCGTGAAGACCAGCGCCGTCAGCAGTGCGGCGAGGTGGGCGGCTTCGAGGGCGAGGTACTGCCGGGCGTGTCCGGCGGCCCTGATCCCCTGGTACCAGACGTGCAGCAGGCTCAGCCCGAAGCCGTAGCCGCAGAGCAGGACCAGGGTCCTGGCCGCGTCCGCCCACTGCTCGCCCAGCACGACGATCCCGTCCGCGGACAGCGCCACGACGACGTACAGGCCGCCGGTCACCACCAGCGTCGCGACGGTGAACCGGTGCAGCGTCGCCGGGAGCTCACGCCTCCGTCCACTTCGGACGAGGTCGGCGCAGGTGGGGAACAGCACACCGCCCAGGACGACCGCGACCATGATGTACGGCACCCAGGCGATCCGGAACGCGAGCGAGTAGCCGCCGACCGCCTCCTGGCCGAGCACGTGCCCGATCGCGAGGTAGTCGATGTTGATCAGCATCACGGCGATGAGGGCGCCGGGCCCGACCACCGCCGTCCACCGCACCGCCTCCGCCGCGCTGTCGCGGTCCCAGCCCGGACGGATGCGTGCTCCCGCGACGGCCGCGAGGACCGGTTGCGCGATCGCCGTGCAGAGCAGGCCGATCACCAACGCCGTGGGGCCGGTTCCGCGCACTGCCAGCGTCACGGTGACCGCGGCTCCGAGGAGCATGCCGCCCGCGTCGGGCAACATGCGGCGCCGGAAGTCGAGTTCGCGGTGCATCAACGCCATCTGGACGCCGCCCGCCGCGGTGAACGGCAGGGTGAGCGCCGCGAGCCGCAGCATCCCGGCGGCCTCGGGCGCGCCGAGCGCGCGGGCGATCGGGTGCGCCGCGATGATCACCGCGGCGGCGAGGACGGCTCCGGCGCCGACGCTCAGGGTGAGGACCGTGCCGGCGAGCCGGAGCGGGTCCCGCTCGGTGCGGCTGACGATGTCGTAGACGCCCATGGCCTGCACGACCTGGCCGATGTTGACCACGGAGACGACGAGGGCGACCGCGCCCAGGTCGGCCTCGGTCAGGAACACCGCGAGCGCCAGGGTCACGACGATCTGGCTGCTCTTGCTCACGAGGTTGACCGCGAAGAGCCAGAGCGAGCCCCGCACCGCCACGTCGGTCATGCGGAGCGCCGGGTGTGTCGCACCGCGAAGACGACGAGCACGACCCAGGCGGCGACGATCGCCAGGCCGTCCAGCGTGACGCTCGCCCTCGTGCCGAACAGGTCCCTCACCGCCGTGTCGACGAAGTACAGGTGGGCGAACGGAACCGCGAGCAGCAGCGCGGCGCACCCGGCCCACCGCCAGTGGCCCTCCTCGCGGCGCCTCCAGCACAGGACCGCCAGCGCGACCAGGGCGGGAACCGCGATCAGCACGTCGCCGGGCTGGTGCACCAGCGCGACCACGATGCCGAGGCACGTCAGGACGTCCGCGACCGCGGACCCGTCGCCGGTCCCGTCGAGCTTGCGGGCGAGGAGCGCGGTCGCCGCGAGAACACCGCACAGCGCCAGGAGTTCGGCGGCAGGAGGCAGCCAGCCGGTCGTGCGGAAGAACACCGCCGGGAGGTCGACGCGTTGCGCCGCCATCGAGTCGACCGCGCCATATCCGGTATGGCTGGCCCACGCGAGGTTGCGGGAGATCACGTCGAGGAACTCGCCGACGCCGCCACCGCGGACCACGAGCAGCGCGGCCACGGGAAGGCTCGCCACGGCGGCGATCGCGGTGCCCCTGAGCGCGACCACCCTGTCGCCCCGCACGAAGAGGACCACCGCCAGCGGCAGCCCGAACTGCGGCTTCAGCCACGCCAGCGCCAGCGCCGCCGACGCCCAGCCGGGGTTCGACGCGCGCAGCAGCAACGCGCCGGCCACGCCGACCGCGATCAACGGGTTGACCTGGCCGATGTACATCTGCGCCTTGCCGACCTGGCTCGTCACCAGCAGCGTGGCGATCACGACCGTGCCGGCGACCAGCGGCAGCCGTGCTCCCCGCGCCGCCATCACGGCGAGACCGACCAGCAGCACCAGGCAGGCCAGCGCGAACGCCACCGCGCCGACCCGGTAGTCCGGCAGCGCGAACGGCAGGTGCAGCACGAGGTGGTAGGGCTGGTAGAGGTTGAAGTTCTGGCGCACCGGCCAGTGGTCGAACATCACGGCGGGGTCGTAGGGGTTGCCGCCGCCCAGGAACTCGCGGATCGGGAAGTACAGCGCGTCCCGGAAGTCCTGCATGCGTTCTTCCGGCAGGGTCGCCTCGGTCGGCAGCGGCACCTCCCACGACGGCCGCAGCGCCCGGAAGGCGCCGGCGGCCCCCACGAGTGCGACGAGCCCTGCCAGGATCGACCTGGCGAGACCGGAGCGGGTGGTCATGGTGATCACGCCAGCACCACCGCCACGACGACGGACGACTCCGGCAGCACCGCGAGGACCGTCGCGAGGTCGTTGCGGCCCTTCTCGACGACCGCGATCACCGCCGTGCCCTCCGCGGGCTCGGACGCCTTGTCCGGCAACGTCCGCGCGAGTTGCTCGGCCCGGTCGGCCAGCTTCGGGGTGACCGCCAGCACGCGCACCGGTCGTGCGGCTGCCATGCACAACGCCGTGAGCCGTTCGGTGAGCGCCGGGTCGTCGTCCCGCGCGATGACCACGGGGTGGTCGATGCCCGCCTTGGTGAGAGCCGACCGGGCCGTGTTCCCCCGTCGCAGCACGCCGACGGCCACGCCCGCGATCACCGAGGCGACCAGCGCGAGGCCGGTGGCGAGCCGCCAGTCCGGGCTCACCGTCGCCGTCTCGGGCCGTGGGTCGACCAGCCGGAACCGGGCGGCGGGCGCGAGCAGGTCGGCGTCGATCACGGCCTTCGCCACCGCCGACACGGCGTTCGCGGCGTGCTCGGCCGAGTCGGCGCGCACGGAGATCCGGGCGACACCGGACGCCGGCACCAGCTCGACGGCGATGGCGTCGGCGAGGCGCTCCGGTGACGTGCCCGCTTCCCTCGCCGCCGCGTCCAGCACGGACGGGCTGCGGACCAGCTGCACGACCGCGGGCGCCGCGAGCGAGGTGACCTCGCCGAACTGGGCGCTGTCCGGTGTGGACGGTGTGGCCAGCAGGGCGAGCCTGCCCTCGCTCACGCCGTCGCGCGCGGCGACGGCCAGCAGCACGAGCGCGCCGACCGCGACGGCGGCCAGCACTCCCTCCAACACAGCTCTGGGAGTCTTCATCGTCCCTCCAGGACGGTACGGAGCAGTTCGTCGTAGGACTTCATCAACGTGTGCGCGTCGGCCCTGGCGTCACGCGACGCGGCGACCGACCGCGCGGTGGGGGAGTAGAGCAACCCGCGCAGCGCCTTGGCGGTCTGCCCGGGGCTCCTGCGCGGCACCAGCACCCCGCCGCCGCCGGCCAGCACCTCCCGCACACCGTCCACATCGGACGCGATGACGGGCCGTCCCGCCGCCAGCGACTCGAGCAGCGCGATCGGCATGCCCTCCCAGTCGCTGGTGAGGACCGTGACGTCCGCCGCCTCGAGCAGGTCCCGCACGTCGGTGCGCGTGCCCAGGAACCGGACCCCGCGCAGCCCTCGTGCCTTGGCTTCGAGATCGGCGCGCAGGCTTCCGTCCCCTGCCAGCCACAGCTCGGCGTCGCCGGTGACCAGCGACCACGCGTCCAGCAGCACGTCGTGGCGCTTCTGCCGTTCCATGCGGGCAGGGCACAGCGCGACCGGCACGTGGGGCGGGGTGCCGATGGCTCGTCGCACGGTCGCGCGGTCCGCGCCGGCGGGTTCGGGGAAGACCGCGTTGGGGATGACCACCGCGGAGCCGAGCCCGGCGTCGTGCAGTCGTTCCGCGGCGGCGTCGGCGACGGTGACCACCGCGTCCGACACCCGCTTGAGGACCTTCACGGCACCGGCGACGTCGGCCTCGGCCACGCCGTGGAACACCGTCACCAGCGGGCGTCGTGGCGCCGCGATCCTGGCGGTCAGGCTCGCGGAGACGTTGTGCGCCAGCACGACGTCGGGCCGGAACCGGGAGACGGCCCGGCGGGTGGCCCAGGCCGCACGGGCGATCCCGAGCAACGACCTGCGGGCAACCGGCACGTCGAACACGGGAATCCCTCTGTTCCGCAGTGCGTCGGCGCGGAAACCGCCGCCGCTCGCCACCGCGGACTCCCAGCCGACGTCACCGCCCGCGCCCGCCATGCCGGCCACGAGCGCCTCGGCGCCACCCGCGCCCATCTCGCTGATCACGTGGAGGACGCGCATCGACTCTCCTTCAGGGCTCGCCGCTCGATCGCGACCGCGAGGGCGACGAGCGACCACAGGGGCAGGTAGTACTGCTCGGACAGGAAGAGCGAGGCGACCAGGACGGCGATCAGCGCGGCCTGCAGCGCCACCGCCTCGCGCCGGTTCGTCCGCACGGCTCGTTCCGCGGCCACGAAACCGAGCGCCACCAGCGCGATCAGCACCGCGAAGCCGGGCAGTCCGAGCTCCGCGGCCACCTCGATGAACAGGTTGTGCGCCACCGGGGTCTGCTCGTCGATCTCCGCGTTGCGCGACGCCGCCGCGTACTCCTGGCGGAACCCGCCCGGTCCGACGCCGAGCAGCGGGTCGTCGGAGAGCATCCGCGCGGCGGCCTGCCAGCGCAGCATCCTGGTGTCGGCGTTGGTGCCCGCGATGTGGCTCTTCTCCTGGAAAGCCCGCGACAGCTCTGCCTGGGCGGCCTGCGCGAACACGAGCGCCGCCAGCCCGGTGACCGCGGCGGTGACGACCACCGCGCGAACCGGCAGACCGCGCCGCGCCACCAGCCAGGCGAGCGCGCACGCGAGCGCGATCCCACCGCCGCGGGAGAAGGTCGCCGCGGCACCGGCCACCAGCACCGCGCCGAGCAGCAGCGACACGATCCGCGACCGGCCCTTCGCCGGCAGCGCGACCAGCAACGGCAGCGCGGCCACGAGGAAGAACGACAGGTCGTTGGGGTCCTCCAGCGGACCGGTCGCCCGCAGTCCGCCGCTGATGAGGCTGACCAGCCCGCCGGACGCGGCGACGACCGCACCCGCGACCGTCGCGGCGAGCAGCGCCTTGACCGGAACCTCGCGCGCGGCCACGTCGGCGAGCACCACCGTGATGACGAGGAACGGCACCCAGCGGACCAGGTACTCGAGCGTGAACGGTTCGGCGACGTGCACGGCCGAGGTGGCGAGGAGGACCACCGCCAGCAATGCGACGAGCAGGTGCACCGGGTGCGGTGCGGGCAGCCTGCGGTGCCTGACGAGCGAGACGACCCAGACGCCGACGAACGCGGCGGGCACGACCTTGGCCAGCTGTCCGTTCACCTCCAGCAGGTAGCCCTCCAGCGGGGCCAGCGCGACCGTGCCGCAGGCGAGGACGCGCAGCAGCGCCGTCATCCACATGCGACCGGATCCCGTTCGCGCAGGCCGGTTCCGACGACGCGGGCGACGTGCTCGCCGGTGCCCACGACGTCGAAGTGGCGGCGCAGCAAGGACAACACCCACTCCAGCAGCGCGACCTTCTCGCGGCCCGGCACCGCCATGCCGGGGAAGAACTCCATGCCGGGCGCCTCGGTGGCGGTGAGCACGTCGGTCGGGTGCAGCAGCAGCGACGGGGAGACGTCGGTGGCGCGGCACAACCTCAACGCGGTGCGGAAGTACCCGCGTGCGAGCCGCGGCGAGATCTGGTGCAGCTGCAACAGGTACGCGCCGTGGATCGGCACCCTCAGCAGCGGCATCGTGGTGACCGGCAGCTCGACGAGACCGTTGTCGCGCCAGCGGTAGGCCTTGTTGGGCGCCTTGACCTTGCCGAAACCGCCGAAGAGGTCGCCGGCGTTGGTCGACGAGCCGGCGGTGCGGTTGTGGTAGACGCGGGCGAGCGGCCCGATCCACGTGGGCAGGACGCTGGCGTCGTAGGTGTACCCGCGTCCCTTGAGCACGTCGAGCAGCTGCGGCGTGACGCTGTAACCGGGGCCGCGGAACCCGACGGGCCGCGGTGCGCCGGCGGCGGTGATCGCCTGCTCGGCGCGCGCCACCTCGTCCTCGAGCTCGTCGGCGGAGTACCTGTGCAGCCACGGCTCGTGCCAGAACGAGTGGTTGGCGACCTCGTGCCCGGCCGCCGTGATGGCCGCGACGGCCCCGGCGCCGTCGTCGCGTTCGGCGTCCGCGCCCACGACGAAGACCGTCGTGGTCAAACCCTGTTCGCCGAAGACGTCCAGCAGCCTCGGCACCGCGGACGGAAGGAAGCTCGGCCTGCGCTCCCACGCCGGGTCGCCGTGGGTCTTGAGGTACGCCCAGAGGTTGTCGAGGTCCAGCGACACGCTGGCGACCGGGTTCACCGTTCACCTCCGGCGTCGACGAGCTCGCGCGCGGGCCGCGCGGCGGAGCCGAGCACCAGCACGCCGGACACCACCAGCAGCACGCCCAGGACGACCCACCACTCGCGGCCCGGCGTGATCCGGTCGCCCATCAGCGCGAGGCCCGCGACCGAGCTGATCACCACCGTCGTGGCGTCCATCGACGCCACCGCGGACGTGGCCGACCCGCGCTGCAGCGCCGTCGCCAGACAGGCCTGCCCGGCGAACGCGGCGAGCACCATCACCCAGGTCAGCGGGTGCAGGAGCAGGTCGGTCACCGGCTTCCCGGCCACGTTCCTGGCGGCCACGGCGACCACCGCGAAGGCGAGACCGGCCAGCACGGGCGTCGCGCCCTTCAGCACGCGTGCCAGCGGGAGCACCACCAGTGTCAGCGCTCCGAGCACGGTCACCGCCGGCACCAGCGGGAGCTCCTCCGCGATCGACGGCGCCGCCGCACCCGTGAGCAGCAGCAGGCCGCACGCCATCACCACGAGCACCGCGATCTCGACGCGCCGGATCCGCCAGCCGAGCAGCGGCACGCCGATCACGGTCGCCAGCCCGACCGCGGTGGAGGACCCCGCCTGCACCAGGTAGAGCGGCAGTTCCGCGCGCGCCAGGAAGGCGAACGCGAACCCGCCCAGCTGACCGCTGAACCCCAGCAGGTACAGGCGGTCCGAGGCCAGGCGGGCGAGCAGCCCCACGCCGGTGCCGGGACGGTCGTCGGCCCTGCGCGCGGCGACGGTCTGCGCGACTATCCCCAGCCCGTACAGCACGGTGGACACGGCAAGCGCCAGATGACCGGACACGCGGAACTCTCCGTTGGTTTCGGCGAAACACGCTTCGGCGCGCGCCTCAGATGAGCGCGCACACTACGACACGCCTCTGCCGCAACACTTTCGAGCGATATCCCAGGCAACGCTTTCGAGTGAACGTGAGCGGTGAACGCCGGGAAACGTCAAGATCGATGAAGTACCTTGCCGCCGTGCGGGAAACGAACACCGTGACGATCGTCTGCGGAACCAGGCCCGAGCTGATCAAACTCGCGCCGCTCGTCGACCACTTCGGCAGCGCGTGCACCATGATCTACACCGGCCAGCACTACGACCGCTCGATGTACTCGCTCATCCGCCGTGATGTGCCGGAACCGGGCGGTTTCCACGAGCTGCGCCTGGGCGGCCTGCGCAGGGGCGACCAGCTGGGCCGCGCCGTCGCGGCCGTCGACGAGGTGCTGGCGGTGGAACGCCCGGCGGCCTTGGTCGTGCAGGGCGACACGACGTCGGCGCTCGCGGGAGCGCTGGCGGCCAACGCCTGCGACGTCCCGCTGGTGCACGTCGAGGCGGGCCTGCGCAGCTACGACCGCGCGATGCCGGAGGAGCACAACCGCGTGGTGATCGACCACCTCGCGGACCTGTGCTGCGCGCCGACGTCGTTGAACCGCCACAACCTCCTCGCCGAGGGGGTGGCGGACAGCCGCGTCGTCGTCACCGGCAACACCGTCGTCGAGGCGCTGGCGCAGGCGTTCCCGAGCGCCGGCGAGGAGGACGCGGTGCTGTCCGGCCTGGGCCTGACGCGCGACCGCTACGTGCTGGCGACGATCCACCGCCCGGAGAACGTGGACGACGCGGGCAACCTCGAGACCATCCTGCGCGAGCTCGCCGCGCTGCCGCTGCCCGTCGTCCTGCCCCTGCACCCGAGGACCGCGGCGCGGGTGAGCGCGTTCGGGCTGGAGGGGGTGCTGCGGGGCCTGCGGGTGGTCGAGCCGCAGCCGTACCGCACCTTCCTGGCGCTGGCGCACGGATCCGCCGTCGTCGTGTCGGACTCCGGTGGCATCCAGGAGGAGGTGAGCGTGCTCAAGCGCCCCGTCGTGGTCGTGCGCCGCAGCACCGAACGGCCGGAGATCGAGGGCACGTTCGGCACCCTCGTCCCTCCAGGCCCGTTGGTGGGCAACGCGGTCCGGTCGTGGCTCGACGACGTCGCGGCTCATCGCCTGGCGTTGCGGGAGATCGCTTCGCCTTACGGCACCGGCTCGCCGTCCTCGCGGATCGCCCTCGCCGTGCGGCAGATGGTCGGCCAGCCCGTCGCGGTGTGATGAGGGTGGTGTGGCCGCGCCCCCCTACGCCGCGGCCACACCGGGATCAGAGCCGCACCAGGTTCGTGCGGTGGTCCGGTCCGATCCCCTCGGTGGGACTCTGCTCCGGCATCGACGAGCGCAGTGTCCGCCCGCTCGTGAGAACCGACTGCCATGTGTCCCACACGGCGATGAGCGCTGCCGACAGCACCACGGCGACGGCCACGGCGAGCACGCCGCTGTCGTTCAGCAGCACGATCGCGGCGACGATGGCCCACAGTTCGACAGCGGTGAAGATGACGGCGTACACCACCCGTTCCGTGTGCTTGCGCCGTGCACGCTGCATCTGCTTGCGGGAATGGGTTTCCGGCAGGACCTGGCGCTTCATGACGGCTCCTGGGTGAGTGTTCTTCGTCTGTGCCCCAAGGAAACGCCTGTCGCGCCGGAACGTGTGCGTCAGATGCCACACAGCGCGCGCAATTCATCCTCGCGAAGAATCTCGATGCTCGTGCGGCTGGTGGCGATGATCCCCGCGTCCCTGAGCGTTTTCAACGCCCGCGCCAGCGTTTCCCTCGAAATTCCCGCGATGCCCGCGAGCTCGCGCTGGCTGAGCGGCACGGTGGCGATCATGTCGTCGGCCCCGCGGTGGGCCAGGTCGAGCAACACCGCGCCCACCCGGAACAGCGACGGCCCCGTCCGCAGGTCCTGCTGCTCACCCGTGGCCCTCTGCCGCGACACCACGACCCGCAGCATCGCCCAGGCGATCCCGGGGTGCGTCTCGCACAACCGCTTCAGTACGAGGGCGTGGATCACCATGCCGCTCACGGGATCCACCGCCGTGAGGGTCGCCGAGCGGCGCCGGCCGTCGATCGCCGAGAGCTCCCCGATGATCTCGCCGGGGCCCCTGACCGCGACCACGGTCTCCTCACCGGTGAGGGCGAACCGGCTGACCTTGACCCGGCCGTGCGACACCAGCAGCACGTTGCGCGAGTTGTCCCCCTGGTGGCAGATCACGGACCCGGACTGGAACAGCACGCGCGTCGCCGCGGCTTCCAACGCCGTGCGATCGCGTTCGTGGAGCATCCCCCAGAAGGACTGGTCGGCCCGCATGCTTCCATGATTCACGCACCTGGACCCCGGTCGATGCCCCGATCGATCTAAATCTCACGCCGTCCACCACTCCTGGCCTGGAATTCTCCGGCGGGAGCGGCGTTCGGCCGCACGGGGGAGCGGCGTCCGACCCCGTCCGAGACCGTCCGACCCTCCTTCCGCTCACCGCCGTGCCGGGCGAGCGTGGAGGGCGTTCTGTTGGTCGACTGGGAGGAGCGGACCCGTGAGGCGATTCGCGAAGCTGGCCGGTGAGCGGCTTGTCGGACTCGTGCTGCCGAAGATCGATGCCGGTGCCTGCGTGCCGGAGCACGGGCAGTGTTGCAAGAAGGGCTACCGCTTCAACTGCAACGGCATCTGCTCTTCGGTGAGCAGCACCTGCAAGTGACGCAAGGGGGTGCCGGCGGGCGCGTTCCGCCGGCACCCCGCATCCGTCGCGGGAGGCCGAAGTGCTCGATCTGTTCGCTCGTGTGCTGCTCGTAGTCGTTTTCGTCGCGGCGTTCGTCGGCAAAGTGCGCACCCGTCAGGGGTTCGCGGAGTTCCGCGACTCGATTGCCGCGATCGTGCCGCGACTGCCCTCGGAACTCGTGGCCATCGTGATCCTGGTGGGCGAGGCGGTTGCTGTCGTGCTGCTCGCCGTTCCCGGAACGCGGCTCGGCTACGCGGCCGTGACGGCGTTGCTCGCGGTGTTCTGCGGCGGGATCGTCCTGGCGATGTACGGCAAGGAACCGGTGCGCTGCAAGTGCTTCGGTGCCGGTGGAGATGTGCTGGGACCCAAACACCTCGCGCGCAACGGGGCGTTGATCGGTGTCGCCGCCCTGGGGGCCTTCGTGCCGACACCTGGTTCATGGGAGGAACCGTTGACCCTGCTCACGATCGCCGTCGTGCTGCTCGCCGTCGTGGTGGCGCTGCACGTGTTGTTCACGTACGGGCTGGTGGCCAGGGTGCGGGAGTTGCAGGAACGCGAAAGCCCGGCGCGCGACACGAACCTGCCGAAGCCCGGCATGGTGGTCGAACCGTTCGCGGTCACCGACACCGACGGTCGCGCGTTCACCGAGGCCGATCTCGACGGTCCGGTGCAGGTCGGCTTCTTCTCGGTCGGCTGCGGGCCGTGCCGGACGCTGACGGATGCGTTGCTGGGCAACCCACCCGCCGCCCGCTTCGTCTCCATTGTGGACGGCGATCCGAGCGCTCCCGATGCCACGCAACGACTGGTGGAGAAGGTGAGCGGGCTCGGACGAGTGGTGGTGATCGGCACCGATGACCCGGTGTTGTCGGCGTTCGAAGTCATGGCGTTCCCGACCTTGGTCCACACGCACGGCGGTGTCGTCACGGCGTCCGGCATCAGGCTCGACGACTTCGCCGGTGTCCCGGCGCCGGTGGCATGATCCGCAACGCCGCGGCGGCGCTGGCGTTGCCGTTCAGAGCCGCGCCGCTGATCACCGGCGCGACCCTGGCGCTCACGGTGCTCGCCGGCGCGGCGCCGGCGGCCGGTGCATGGATGACGATGCTGCTGGTCGACGAGCTCACGTCGCACACGGCGAGCGTCGGCCGGGCGGCGTTCCTGGCGATCGCCTCGGCGGTGACCGGGGGCATCGCCATCGCGTTGCTCTACCTCTGCGGGTACCTCGGTGAGGTCGTGCGGCACCGGGTCGCGCTCACGGTCGAGAGCAGGCTGTTCCGGCGGGTGGCCACGCTGCCGGGGCTCAGGAGGATCGAGGACCCCGCCTTCCACGACCGGCTGCGGCTGGCGGAAGAGGCGGCCCAGGAGGCGCCTGGCACCGTCTCGCAGTTCGCGCAGGAACTGGTCCGCTCGATGGTCCTGCTGACGAGCTTCACCGGCGCGTTGCTGCTGGTGTGGCCACCGATGACGCTGCTGCTGCTCGCGTCGGTGATCACGGCGGTCTTCGCGAGGCTGGCGACGGCGCGGCGCGAGGCGGCGACGGAGGAGGCGTGGGTGGCGACCGATCGGCGGCGGTTGTTCTACCGGGCGTTGCTCACCGACGTGCGGGCGGCCAAGGAGATCCGGCTGTTCGGGCTCGGGGAGCTGTTGCACGCCAGGATGGTCGGCTCGCTCAGGACGGTGTCCGGGGCACGGCTCGAGGCGCAGCGCAGGGGTACGGGAGTGCAGAGCGCCCTGGCGTTGCTCGGGGCAGCGGTGGCCGGTGCCGGCACGGTGGTCGTGGCGCTGAACGTCGTGCGGGGGCAGTCGTCGGTCGGTGACCTCGTGCTGTTCCTCGGCGCTGTCGCGGGCGTGCAGACCGGGTTGTCCGGTGTTGTGCTGCAACTGGGGGAAGCAGGTCGGGCGGTGCGGCTGTTCGGGCACTACCTCGACGTCATCGGCACCGAGGACGACCTCTCCCGCGGTGCGGGAACACCCCGACCGGGCGCGATCGAGCTGCGGGACGTCTGGTTCCGGTACGAGGAAGACGGGCCGTGGGTGCTGCGCGGGGTGAACCTGACGATCCCGGCGGGCAGGGCCGTGGGACTGGTCGGGGTGAACGGCGCGGGCAAGAGCACGCTGGTGAAGCTGTTGTGCCGCTTCTACGACCCGCAACGGGGAACGATCACGTGGGACGGCGTGGACCTGCGCGAGCTGGACGTCACCGCGCTGCGAGAACGGATCGGCGTGGTGTTCCAGGAGTTCATGACCTACGACCTGACCGCGGCGGAGAACATCGGCATCGGCCAGGTGGACCGGCTCGAAGACCGGGCGCGGATCGCCGGGGCGGCGAGAACAGCCCGCATCGCCGACACCGTCGAGGCCCTGCCGAACGGGTACGACACGGTGCTGTCCAGAACCCACGCGGACGAGGAACGACCGGGCGTCACGCTGTCCGGCGGCCAGTGGCAACGAGTGGCGCTGGCACGCTGCCTGATGCGCACCGAGGCCGAGCTGATGATCCTCGACGAACCGACGTCCGGCCTCGACGCCGAGGGCGAGCACCGGGTGCACGAGACGGTGAGGCAACACGCCGAGGGCAAGACCAGACTGCTGATCTCCCACCGGATGGCCGCGCTGCGCAAGGCGGACCTCATCGTCACCCTGGCCGGCGGGCGGATCGCCGAGCAGGGTGACCACGACGAGCTGATGGACGCCGACGGTGAGTACGCCCGCCTGTTCCGGTTGCAGGCGGGCGGCTACCAGGACGTGAGGGTGAGCTGATGTGGGTCAGGGTCACCGTGCGGGGCAACAGCATGTCCCCGACCCTGCGCGACGGCCAGGAACTGCTGGCGCGCAGGCTCTTCCGCCGTCCACGACGTCATGAGGTGATCGTGTTCCGGGTCCAGGACCCCGAGCTCCCTCACCGGGTCAAGAGGGTGGCCGCCGTGGCGGGCGACCCGATACCGGAGTGGCTCGCGCCGGCCATGCCGGACGTGCGACGCGTGCCGGACGGCTTCGTCGCGGTGGTGGGGGACAACCCGCGTTCACAGGATTCCCGTCAGCTGGGTCTGATCCACTGCGGTGACGTCGTCGGCACAGTGCGCGGCACCTGACCGCCTGCACGCCGCGACCCACCGCAGCCGCCAGCGAGCGGTGTCCCCGCCGCAGGCCCTCGCGATGGCCAGAACCGTGTCGAGCCGCGGAAACCGGCGCCCGGTCAACGCGTCGTGCACCGTGCTGCGGGCACACCCGCTGCGGCGCGCCAGTTCCCGGTAGGACAAGCCGACCAGCAGACGCAGCTCGTCCAGGTCGATGCCGAGCTGCTTCCTGCCCCCTGTGGTCATCGAGACTCCCGTTGTCGTCGGTCCTCCGTTGCTCTCTCCGCGATCAGCCCACCCGCATGGATACCCGTGATGGCGCCGCCGCGCCACAAGATGATCATGGTCACCGTTGACAGGAATCGACCATCTGGGACTCAGCAGGCCTGCCGGAAGGCTTCGTGGAGCCGGGCGGAGAGGTCGCCGGCGGCTTCGCGCGCCTGGTGGAGCAGGGAGGGGATCGGCACCTCGCTCTCGGAGAGCACCCTGATGTGGGCGGCCGTGCAGAAGCCGGTGGACCGGCCGATCTCGGCGAGCCCCGCGGCGGGCTCGAGCCCGGCGGCCAGGGCGACCGAGGCCGCCGACGGGAGGCCGGGCATCTCGGCGAGCCGCAGCAGCGAGCGTTCGAGCTGCTCGGTCAGGGCGTCGCGGTCGAGCACCGGCCCGCGGGCGTTGTAGGGCAGGAGCGGCAGCCACACCGACCGCTGGCCGCTGAGGTGGACCGCGAGCCCGCTGTGCCCGTCAGGGCTCGGCACGGAACGCACCCACGCGGCCCTGTCGCCGACGTCGGTGGCGACTCTTTCCGTGCCGGTGAACAGCCCGCACGCCCTGCCGTGGTCGGAGAGGTGGCCGAGCAGCTGTCCCAGCCGGTGCGCCTCCAACCGTCCGTAGTCGTCCAGCGGCACGAGGTGGACTTCCAGCGCGCAGCGTTCGGCCGCCGACCTGCTGTCGGTGAGGTCGGTCCGCCACGTGACGTCGACGGGCCGGCTCACCCGGCGTGCCGGTGTCCTGGGTGCCGCAGGCGCCGAGGCGAGCAGTTCGGCGGCGACCGCGAGGGTGAAGGCGGCGGCGTGGCGAGCCGCGACCGCCTGCCACCCGTCGCCGTCGGTCTCGTACTTCCGCCCGTCGGCCTTGTCGCTGATGCCGCGCACCGCCAGGAACGGCGCCCGGTTCAGCTGGGCGGCCTTCGCCGTGCCCGCGCTCTCCAGTTCGATGGCGGCGGCGTCCTCGAAGTGCTGCCGCAGGTGGTGGGCCAGGGGTGACTCACGCGCGTCGAGCACTACTTCCCCCGCCGCGATCGGCCGGAATCGCACCGCCGGGGCGGTGGGAAGCCGCCGATGCCACGTGCCGTCGCGGCTGACGAGGCGTGCGATCTGTTCGAGCTCGTGGTCGGCGTCCCACGCTTGCGGCCGGGCGCCGAAGCCCGCGAGCTGCTCGAAGCCCCCGTGGTAGCCGTAGATCTTCGTGGCGACGACGACGCTGCCCAGTTCCAGGTCGTCGTGCAACGCCCCCGCGATCCCGGTGAACAGCACGGCGCGCGGCCGGAACTCCGTGATCGCCCGCTCGGCCAGCACCGCGGCGGAGCCGTTCCCCGCTCCCACCGCGGCCAGCGCCACTCGTCCGCCGCGGATCCGGCCGATGGTGAACCGCGTGCCGGCGGCGTGGCGATGCCCCGCGGGTTCCTCGATGAGGTCCCGGACCGCGGCGTGTTCACTCTCCAGGGCCGTCAGCACGACAACGGTATCGGTCACCCTGATCCTGTTCTGGCGGTGCGCTTCTGCCGGAAAGCTACCTTCTGGTGCCCGCTCTTCCTTGGCCTGTCAGGTTTTTGTCAAGGAACAGGGATCAGGCAGAGCTGCCGGAAGATCGTCGTGAGAGCTTCGTGCTCGCGGCGCGTGTAGCCGAGGAACTGGATCCGGCGCAGCCTCGTGCCCGGATGGTCGACGACGTGGTCGAGGGCCGCCGAGACCATCGCCTCGGCGGTGCCGGTGACATCGGCACCGGCACCGCCGGTGCCCAGCAGGGGGAACAGCACGCTGTACCACGGCAGGCCCTCGAGCTCCTCCACCGCGGCGAGAACGTTGCGCACGCACCCGCCGACGTCACCCACCTGCCGGTAGCCCACGCCGGGCTCGCCGTGCACCGCGGCCACGTGGACCACGTGCCGGACGTTGTTCGTGCGAGCGAGTTCGCCGCTGGTCGTGGTGAACACGCTGCCGGGCGCGACCGGCCGCCGCACCGCCTGGGCTTCGAGCTCGGCCGAGACGGGGTCGTCGACCATGCGCCCGCCCTGGTCGCGTTCGGCTCCCCAGAACCGGATGATGCCCGACACGCTGAAGTCGGTCGGCCGCGCCATGACCATGTCCGTGTTCTCGCTGTTGACCCAGACGTCCGCGGTGGTGCACCTCAGGATGTCTCCCGGCACGATCACGAACTCCGGGCCGTCGGCGAGCCGGAACGACTGGGACGCGCCGGACGCCCGCGTGTCGTCGGCCATGTGCGGCAGCAGGTTGCGCAGCTCCTGCACGAGATGAGCCATGTCGTGCTCGATGGTGTAGTGCCTCAGCCTGAGGTGCTGGCACCGCGCCAACGCCTTGATGCCGTCCGGGAGTTCGCTCTCGTCCGGCACCTCCGCGTTCTCGACGAGAACCGGGATCACCCTCATTCCACGGGAGAACGCATCGCTTATCTCCCGCTGCACCCAGTCCGTCTCCGGTGCGCCGAGCAGGCTCCGCCAGCTCGAGCCGATGACGGCTATCAGGATCTCGCACCGGCTCAGGGTGTCGAAGACCCGGTCGGCGAAGTCGTCGCCGAGGCGGATCGAGCGGGAGGCGAGGAAGACCTGGCTGGAGCCCAGGTGCCCGGCCAGCGCCTGGTGGACCAGCGTCGCGTATCCGGGCTGGTCCTGGACGCGGTAGTTGACGAACACCGAGGCCATGCCTCCAGGGTACGGCGACCGGGGAGATGATCGTCCACTTCGGACTGACGGCCTTCGCGCCGTGGATCACCCTGCCCGGTTCGGTATCGTGGACGCGGGGGTGGCATGCGCGACGTGACCATCAGACGGGCCCGGCCCGACGACCTCCCGTCGCTGACCCGGCGGCTGGGGCAGGAGCCGTACTTCGCCGAACGCCTGGATCGGCAGGCGAACGGGCGAGGCGTGCTCCTCACCGCGTGGCACGCCGAGGTGCTGGTCGGCGTCGTCTACCTCTGGCTGGAGGAGGCGGAGGAGCCGGAGATCCTCGAGCACCTGCCGGAGACGCCGCTCATCACCCACCTGGAGGTCCACCCGGAGCACCGGGGTGCGAAGGTCGGCACCAGGCTCATAGCCGCGGCGGAGCGGATCCTGGTGGGCGAGGGGCACACCAGGGTGGCGCTGGCGGTCGAGGTGACCAACGCCGCCGCCGCGAAGCTCTACGCGAAGCTGGGTTTTCGGGACTGGTCGCACGGGCGGGTCAAGTGCTACTCACCCGGCGACGTCAACGGGCACCGGCGTGTGGAGATCTGCGAAGTGATGGTCAAGCCGCTGGACGGCTGGGCAGGTACGTGCTCTGGAACGTCCAGCCCAGATGAGCGATGACCTTGCCCAGCTCGTCCTTGCCGTAGCTGTGCCTCCTGCCCGGCTGGAGGTGCGCGACGTGGTCCTGCCAGGTCTTCCGGTCGGCGCGCCACGCCTGCACGTAGGCCTCGCACCACTCGGGCCGGATGTACCGGGAACGTCCCAGCGCCGCCGTCAGCGAGCTGACCTTCCTGGCCCTCCGTTCGGAGTTCCGTTCCGTCTGCCGCACCATGTCGACGGTCTCGCGGATGAAGTCCTGCCGCATCGACAGGTACCGGCTCCAGAAGCCGGCGTTCGCGTCCCCCAGCGGCCGGTCCTCGTCCAGGAGCCAGTAGAGCCCCTCCGCGAGAACGTCGCCGAGCTCCTCCATGCGGGCTCGCTCGTCGTCGGCGAACGGGTCGTACGGTTTCTGGACCGCGACGCCCGTGACCGCGGTCGGCCGCAGCTTCTCGCCGTTGAGCAGGAAGAACCAGTCCTCGTTGTAGATGTTCGGGAAGAACGAGGACGTCTCCCTGGTGTGCACGGCCAGGGCGCCGCCGCCGATGAACTGGTCCTGCGCTCCGCCTGCCTCGCGGTAGGCGTGGCAGACCACGGAGTTGTCGGGATGGCCGTGGATGTTCAGGCCCGCTCCGGCGTAGCGGTCGGTGAGTGCGGCCGCCCTGCGGAGGTCGCCCGGATCGGGGATCTCGATGTCGTCGTCGAGGAAGACGATCCGGTCCCAGCCCGCGACCCGCGCGACCAGGAGCCCGAGATTGCGTTTGCGGCTGATGTCGTTCCGCCGCTCGAACCTGGTGTTCTCCAGTTGCGCACAGGTGCGGAAGTGCGGCAGCGCCGCCGGCGGAAGGGCGTCCACGTCGATCGCGAGCACTTCCACGTTCGCTGCCGACGCACGCGTGGCCACGGCGGCGGCAGACGTGAACTTCTTGCTGCACAACGCGACCAGGACGCAGTTCAGGCTCGCCGCGAGGCTGATCGCGTGCTTCATCGCCCGTGGTGGGCGGATGGTGGGGACGATGATCGCGTCGACGTGCGCCTCGGGCGAGGTTTTCAGCGCTGTGTGCAGCAGCCCGCGGTGTGAGCCGTGGTGGTGCTCGGAGTGGTGGGCGGCTATCGGCAAGTGGTCACTCGGCCCAATCGTGGAGGAAGTACTCGGGGACGGTCCAGTCCGGGGTCACGACCTCTCCTGACACCACCATCACCCGGCTCAGGATGCTGAACGTCTGCTGCTCAGCGAGCCGGCTTTGGGCGTAGGCGTTGTTGCGATCGCGGAACCGGGGGTCGGTCAGCGCCCGGACGGCGCCGAGAACCCCTCGGGAGTAGATGCCGTTGCACATCGTGACCGTGCGCTTCCGGTTGAACGGGTTGGGCGACCGGTGGAAGTGCGCGACGTCCTGTTCGAGCACCTGGCGGCCGTCGACCCCGCGCAGTCTCGGGTAGAAGGTCTCGACGACCTCGCCGTTCTCGACCACCTCGAACCCGCCCGAGTCCGCGTCGTCAGGCCGTTCCTGCTGCCGTATCGGCAGATCGATGCGTTCGAGCATGTCGGCCGTGACGTGGTTCCAGTCGACTCCGCCGAGGAGGACCAGGTGGCTGGTGTACATGTCCGCCGGGAGACGGCCGGAGCCGGTCAGCACGGACACCCGGTTGACGGGGTTCATGGCGCGGATGTGCCCGTGCAGCTCGAGCAGCGAGTCGAGGTCGGAGAACCGGTACAGGGCCGCGTAGTCGGGATCGTCCGGGTTCGTGGCCAGGCGCTCGGGCAGCAGCCGCTTCGGCAGTTCGGAGCAGACGATGGTGATGTCCTCGCCGACCGGGAAACGCCACAGGTTGTCCGTGAACGGCGCCGCGCTCTCGGCAGGAGCGTCTCCCTGCGCCCTGTCCCGCAGCTCCATGAGCTCGGTGAGCAGCGAATCCCTGACCGCCTGCTCGCCCTCGGTCAGCTCGGACACCAGCTGGAACGGTCGTCCGTCGACGGACCGGCTGGTGGCGAAGAAGGCGGCGTAGGCCTCCAGGCGGTGCGGAGGAGGCAGCACCGGGTCGCTCGGCCGTTCCCAGGAGGAGATCAACGGGACGCTGACGTCGAACGCCTGGCTCAGCTGCTCCTGGGTGATGCGCTTGCCGGGCCAGTGCCGCACGCGCAGTGCGCGCAGCCGCCGCGCCAGCTGCAGTGCGGGTTCCTCGGCGGAGGTCACGCCATCACGTCCTTCAGCTGAACTTCAGTGCAAGGATCAGGCAATACTCGTACATCGCACGCGCCAACGCCAGGGTTACAGGTGAGCTTCAGTCACCCGTTGGAGTGTAGATGCCTACTGGCTTGGCTATTGCTCGGACTTCAGTTGAGCCTTTACTCTGAACTATAACAATTTGAAAAGATCAACTGAAGTTAACTGAAGTTCACTCGCTCGTTCGGGTGACAACCGCCAGTGCCTCGAAAGCTGGACGAGGGTCAGGAGGCGGGGAGCCATGAGTGCCCTGTCGATACAACCGTGTCAGCGGATCATCGTTGCTGTGGGTATGGCGGCGACGGCGGCTCGTGGCAACCACGTGATGGGTCAGCTTCGCGATGCCATGGTCAGGCTGGTCGATCGGGCGCTGCTGGACACCGAGGTGATCCCGGAGCTCCGCGACCGGTACGTCGACCGGGGCGGCTGCCTGATGGTGCTGATCCGCCCGACGGACCGGATCCCCAAGACCTGGCTGCTGACCAAGTTCGTGCCGCGGCTGAGGGAGCTGCTCGAGACGCACAACTCCGTGCAGCTCTACCCGTTGCGGCTCAAGCTCGTGATCCACCCCGGTGACGTGACGTTCGACGAGCTGGGCTGGTTCGGCGAGGACATCGACATCGCCACCGGTCTGCTGACCGCCCCCGCGCTCGAGGGGCGGATCGAGCACCTCGTGCTCGTCGTGTCGGACCAGATCCACCGCTCGGTGATCCGGCAGGGGTACGACGGGATCGACGAGCAGGCGTTCGTGCCCCTCCCGCGGGTCGAGGTGGCCGGCGAGGAGTGCAGGGGCTGGGTGCAGGTGCCGGACGCGTCCTGACGTTCCCGCACCGTCCACAACGGACTGTCAGGCCGCGCCCTCCGAGCGGCGGCGGGTCAGGACCAGCGGGCCGTCCTCGGTGATCGCCACGGTGTGCTCGGAGTGCGCGGTGCGCGAGCCGTCGGCCGAGCGCAGGGTCCAGCCGTCGTCGTCGAAGATGATTTTGTCGGTGGTGGCGGCGAGCCACGGTTCGATGGCGATGGTCAGGCCCGGCTTGAGCCTCATGCCGTGCTTGCGGCGGCCGTTGTTCGGGACGTGCGGCGCCTCGTGCATGGTGCGGCCGAGGCCGTGGCCGCCGAACTCCAGGTTGCAGCGGTAGCCGTAGTCGGCCGCCACCTCGCCGATCGACGCGGAGATGTCGCCCAGCTTGCCGCCCGGCTGCGCGGCCTTGATGGCGGCTTCCAGGGCCACCTCGGTGGCCTCGATGATGCGCCGGTCCTCGTCGCGCGGGGTGCCCACGATGACCGACACCGCCGAGTCGGCCACCCAGCCGTCGATGCTCACGGCGATGTCCATGCTCAGCAGGTCGCCGTCCTGCAGGACGTAGCTCTTCGGGAGGCCGTGCAGGACGGCGTCGTTGACGGAGAGGCAGATGACGTTGCGGAACGGGCCCCTGCCGAACGACGGGGAGTAGTCCCAGTAGCAGGACTCGGCGCCGCGCTCGGTGATCATGTGGCGGGCGTGGTGCTCCAGATCGAGCAGGTTCACGCCGACCGCGGCCTTGGCGGAGAGCTCGTCGAGCACCTCCGCGATGAACTGGCCGGTGACGTGCATGCTCGCGATCTCCGCGGGCGACTTGAGCTCGATCAACGTGTTCCTCCATCAGGGATGCCGGTATAAGAATAACGGGATCGCGGAGACGGCTGAACAACACCACCCAGGAGGGGGACGCGCGTTGCGCCGGCCAGGTCGCGCCACGACAGTGCGTGGTCATGAAGCAGGTGCTGCAGCACAGGATCGACTCGACCTTCGCCCACTACGACGTCAACCGCGACGGCGTCATCGAGCTCGCGGACGTC
Source organism: Lentzea sp. (assembly GCF_035525475.1). Taxonomy (GTDB): domain Bacteria; phylum Actinomycetota; class Actinomycetes; order Mycobacteriales; family Pseudonocardiaceae; genus Lentzea. Next base: position 40,549 of record NZ_DATLEC010000136.1, read on the forward strand.
TACGCGCTGGCCAACCGGCTGCTGCAGGCGTTCGGGGAGCCGGCGTCGTCGGAACGGGGCCGCGAGCTCGTCGAGGCGTACGACCGGTTCTGGGAGATGCTCGCCGAGCACTGCGACACCGACCGCGACGGGCGGATCGGGCCGGCGGAGTACCGCGAGGCGATGATCGAGGCGTTCGTCGAGGGCGGGCCGATCAACGTGGACCTGCTCGAGATCGTGCAGTCCCTGCTGGACATCGTGGACACGAACGGTGACGGGCGGGTCGACGCGGACGAGTTCCAGGTGCTGTTGAAGGCGCGCGGGCTGAGCGAGGAGGACTGCGGGACGGCGTTCACGCACCTCGACGTCGATGGCGACGGGGCGATCAGCGTCGACGAGTACGTCATGGCCGTGCGGGACTACTACACGAACCCGGCCGAGGACACTCCCGGCAGCTGGCTGTACCCGAGGTCGTTGACGGGCGTGTCCCGGTAGGGCACCAGGACTGGAAGTACGTGCGCGAGAGCTCTGGCCGGGGAGGCCAGAGCCCTGTCGCACAGCCGAACGATCACCGGGTGCAGCGGTAGCTCGAGGCCACCTCCGGATCACCGTGGACGTAGCGGGACACCTGCGGATACGGGCAGAGGTCGCGGGTCGCGTCGGCCGTGGCCGCGGTGAGGGTGGCCGGCGCCTTGCCGCGTTCGACCCAGTCGACGAGCTGGCCCAGGGCGTTCGTGGGCTGGGGACCGTTGCCGCCGGAGCAGTGGTCGACGCCGGGCGCGGTGAACAGGCGGTAGAAGCCGTCGACGTGGCCCATCTTCTTCTCGACCCGGTCGCGGTAGGCCAGCGTGCCGCCGGGCGGGATCAGCTGGTCGCTGGTGCCGACGAACGTGATGAGCTTCCCGCCGGACTCGCGGAACCGCGACAGGTCGGGGTCCGAGGTGCCGATGACGTCGTCGAACTCGCGGACCGACTGGCGGAACAGGTCGCGGAACTGCCGGTAGGTGAGCTTCGAGGTGTCGAAGTCCGGCTGCTTCAGCAGGAAGCTCCGCACCCACAGCGCGGCGACGGGAAAACCGGGGCCGGTCGCGCCGGGGAGCGTGCCCGCGAGCCAGACCGGGTCGGCGCCCTTCGGCAGGCCTGGCCAGAGCTGCCTGCCGCGGTCGTCGGTGGGGCCGTCCCAGATCTTGCGCATGACGTCGGCGTCCTCGCGCGAGACGGTGACCTCGGTGCCCTCGCACAGGATCTTCGTGCCGACGAGCCGGCGCGGGTCGTAGCCGCAGCGGTCCGGGCGGTCGACGATGCCGTCGGTGACGCCGTCGTTCGCGTCGCACGCCTCGATCGCGGCCTTGCGGAACGCGTCCAGCACGCAGTTGCCGACGACGTGACCGTCTTGGTACTGCACGGTTTGCGGCCACAGGGTCGCGACGGCGAACCGCGTCCGGTTGACGGCGGGCGCGTTGGCGAGAACGCCGTCGAAGTCGTCGGGGAAGTTCTGCGCCTCGGAGTAGCCCTGGCGGCCGCCGAGCCGTTGTTGAAGAGCTAGCCACGATCCGGGAAGGGCGACTTCCTGCGAGTACCGCGTTCCTCGACAAGCACGACTCGTACTTCGTCGACTGAGCGGTGGGGCACCCGGCC
>NZ_DATLEC010000166.1:0-6640 GCF_035525475.1 Lentzea sp.
GCTGGCGCTGGTGCCGAGTCTCGTCGTGTACCTGTCGCTGCAGAAGTCCTTCCTGCGTGGGATCACCACCGGAGCGATCAAGGGATGAGTGTGGGTATGCAACTCGATGGTGTGCTGTTCTTTCCGGTGACCCCGTTCGACGCCGAGGGGAACATCGCCTACGACGTGCTGGCCGAGCACGTCAAGCACGGTGTCTCCGCCGGGCCGGGCGCGGTGTTCGCCGCCTGCGGCACCGGCGAGTTCCACGCGTTGGGGCTGGAGGAGTTCGAACGCGCGGTGGCCGTCGCGGTCGAGGCGACCGCGGGCAAGGTGCCGGTGTTCGCCGGCGCGGGCGGCTCGGTCGTGGCGACCAAGCAGTTCGTCCAGGCGGCCGAACGCGCCGGTGCCGACGGCATCCTGCTGCTGCCGCCGTACCTGGTGACCAACCCCGCCGCCGGCCTCGTGCGGTACGTGGCGGAGGCCGCCGCCGTCACCGAGCTGCCGATCATCGTGTACCAGCGCAACAACGCGCGGTTCACGCCGGAGACCGCCGCCGAGGTCGCGAGGATCCCGAACGTCGTGGGCTTCAAGGACGGCATCGGCGACCTCGACCAGATGCAGCGCGTCGTGCTGGCCGTCCGTGCCAACGTTGACAAGCCCTTCCAGTTCTTCAACGGCCTGCCGACGGCGGAGATGACCCAGCTCGCGTACCGGGGCATCGGCGTCGAGCTGTACTCGTCGGCGGTCTTCTGCTTCGCGCCGGAGATCTCGCTCGGCTTCTACAACGCCGTGCAGTCGGGCGACACGGAGCTCGTGCACCGCTTCCTGCACGAGTTCTACAAGCCGCTGGTCGAGCTGCGCGACAAGGTTCCCGGCTACGCCGTCGCCCTGGTGAAGGCCGCGGTGCGGGCGAACGGGTTCGAGGTCGGCGGCGTGCGCCCGCCGCTGGTCGACCCGTCCGACGAGCACCTGGCCGCCCTCGACAAGATCATCGCCGCCGGCAAGGCGCTGCTGGCCTGATGGGCCGGCCCGAAGGGGAAGGAGCGCTGTGAAGATCACCGAGATCGTTCTGACACCCGTCGCCTTCCGCGACCCGCCACTGCTGAACGCGGCCGGCGTGCACGAGCCGTGGGCGCTGCGCACGATCGTCGAGGTGCACACCGACGAGGGCATTTCGGGCCTGGGGGAGACCTACGGCGACCTCGCGCACCTGGAGCGCTCGCGGTCCGTTGTGGACTCCTTGATCGGACTGGACGTCTTCGCCCTCAACGAGATGCACGCGCGCGTCGCCGCCGTGCTGGGCGGTGAGGTCGGGCCGGACAAGCACGGCCTGACGGGCAACATCACCGCCGAGAGCACCGTCGACCGCGTGTACTCGCCGTTCGAGGTCGCGTGCCTGGACATCCAGGGCAAGGCCTTGGGACGCCCGGTGCACGACCTGCTGGGCGGCGCCGTTCGTTCCGCCGTGCCGTACTCGGCCTACCTGTTCTACAAGTGGGCAGGGCATCCCGGCGCCGAGCCGGACGAGTGGGGCGAGGCGCTCGACCCCGCGGGGATCGTGGCCCAGGCCTCCAAGATGATCGGCGAGTACGGGTTCGGGTCGATCAAGCTCAAGGGCGGGGTCTTTCCGCCGGAGCAGGAGATCGAGGCGATCCGGGCGTTGCGCGAGGCGTTCCCGGACCACCCGCTGCGCCTGGACCCGAACGCGGCCTGGTCGGCGGCGACGTCGCTCAAGGTCGCGGAGGAGCTCGACGGCGTGCTGGAGTACCTGGAGGACCCGACGCCGGAGATCCCCGGGATGGCGGAGGTGGCTCTCAAGGCGCCGATGCCGTTGGCCACCAACATGTGCGTGGTCGCGTTCGAGCACCTCAGGCCGTCGGTGGAGCAGAACGCTGTGCAGGTCCTCTTGTCCGACCACCACTACTGGGGCGGTCTGCAGCGCTCGCGGCAGCTGGGAATGATCTGCCAGACGTTCGGTATCGGCCTGTCGATGCACTCGAACTCGCACCTCGGCATCTCGCTGGCCGCGATGACGCACCTGGCCGCCGCCACGCCGAACCTGAACTACGCCTGCGACACGCACTACCCGTGGAACGCCGCCGACGAGGTCGTGGAAACGGGTGTCCTGTCCTTTGTGGATGGTGCGGTGCCGGTGCCCACGACTCCGGGCCTCGGTGTGACGCTGGACCGCGACGCGCTGGCGCGGCTGGCGGAGAACTACGTCCGTTGCGGCATCACGTCCCGCGACGACACCGGTTACATGCAGAAGTACGACCCGAGCTACGAGAGGAAGCGGCCCCGGTGGTGAAGTCGGTTGTCCACGTCTATCCGTGGGACCTGATCGGTGACCCGGACGCCGTGGCGCGTTACCAGGGGCTCGGTGTCGACGCGATCGCCCTTGCCGCCTCGTACCACACAGTGCGGGCCGCGACTCCGTTGCACCCGTCGCACCGGTTGGTCGACGCACGGCACGCGGCGTTCTACTTGCCCGTGCGGGCGGAGAAGTACGGCCGGCTGGTGCCGGCGGAACCGTCCTGGATGGATGGTTCCGACTCGTTCGGCTCCGCCGCGGCCCTCGTTCGTGCCGCCGGGTTGCCGGTGTACGCGTGGACCGTGCTGACGCACAACTCGCGTCTGGGCGACTTGCACCCGGACGTGACCGTGGTGAACGCGTTCGGCGACCGCTACCCGTACGCGTTGTGCACGTCGCAGCCCGATGTCATCGAGTACGCGTCTGCGCTGGTGTCCGAGGTGCTCGAGCTCGGCGCGCCGGACGGGATCGTCCTGGAGGCCTGCGGGCCGCTGGGGTTCTTCCACGGCGGGCACCACGAGAAGACCGACGGCACGGACTGGGACGCGGTGCAGCAGAAGCTGTTGTCGCTCTGCTTCTGCACCTCGTGCACCGCCCTGTACGCCGACCCGGATGCTCTGCGCGACGCGGTCCGGGCCGGGGTCGATCGCGGCGCTCCCAGCGTCGAGGAAGCGTTGGGAGCGCTCGCGGAAGACGTCCGGACCGTGCGCACGGGAGTGGTGCGGTCGTTGCGGCAGCGGATCGTCGGCGAGATCCGTGCCGCGGCGCCTTCGGTCCGCGTCGGCATGCACGTGACGGCGGACCCTTGGGGCACCGGGCCGTTCGCGACCGTCGCGGGTGGTGTGGACGCGGACGTCGACGTCCTCACGACGATGTGCTGGCCCGGCCCCGATGCCGCGGTTCCTGGCATCGAGGCGTTGCGTGCGGTCGCTCCGGACACGCGGATCGCCGCGTACGTGCTGGGACTGCCGCCGAAGCCCGCGGACGGTGCCGCGCTGGCGAAGGAGTGGCTGGCGTACCAGGACGCCGGTGTGGAGGAGTTCCACCTCTACCACGGCGGTCTGGCGTCCGCCGCTCGTCTGGAGGCGTTGCGGGAGGCCGTCGCCGCCGTGTCGCGGTAACTGTGAAGGGAAGTCGCTGCAACCCGTTGTGACCGCGGTTCCGTCCTTGGTGCATGAGGCACATAGGAACCGTAGTTGGCACTGGCGTCCTGCTGCTGGTCATCTCGGCCTGTGGCAGTGCGCAGAACGCGAGCCCCGGAGCCGGTGGCGGTCCGACGTTGCCGACCGCCACCTCGCCCTCCGAGGCGCCTCCCGGCATCGCGCCCGGTGAGGTGCCGCCGGACGGCACACCCGTGACGAAGATCGACACCAACGCCCTGACACCGGACTACCCGCGCACCGTGTGGACGCAGGGTGACGGCAGGACCGTCGGCGTCGTCGGCCAGGAGGGCGGCTGCGGCAAGGCGAGCGCGTCCGTGCTGGAGCAGAACGCCTCAGCGGTGAAGATCGAGCTGCTCGAGACCACGCCGCTGACCAAGCAGATGTGCACGATGGACATCCGCTTCCCCCCGCTCACGGTGCAGCTGTCCGAGCCCCTCGGTGAGCGCACGGTCGTGCTGACGTCGCGGCAGGAACAGAAGTAGACCTTCCTCCCACGATGCCCGGCCGGCATCTGCCCCGCCGGCCGGGCACCTCACCTCACCTCACCGGGACCGTTCGCCCCGGTTTGCAAGGATGGTGCGCATGAGAAACGCCGTCGCTGCCGTTGCTCTCGCCGCCGTGCTCGCCGGCTGCTCGTCCGGCACGCCCGGCTCCAGTTCGTCCGGGTCCAGCTCGCCGGGAGCCGCGCCCACGACGGGCACGTCCGCATCCGGTTCCACCGGTTCGTCCGGCGTGAACCCCTCGAACGCCCCGGCACAGCCTCCCGTCTCCATCTCGGAGCAGAAGCCCGTCGTGCCGCCCGGCGCCACGCCCGTGGCGAAGGAGAAGGTCGACACGACATCGTTGTCAGACACCTACCGCGCCGAGGCCTACGTCTTCAACGACGGCCGCGACGTCGAGGTCTTCGGCATGGGCGGCGGCTGCAAGGAGGCCCGCGCGGAGGTGACGGCGCAGTCCGCCGAGGTCGTCCAGATCACGCTGGTCACGATCACCAAGCAGCCTCCGGGCACGATGTGCACGCAGGAGGTGCGCCAGGTGCCGCTGACCGTGCGCCTCGCCGCGCCGCTGGGCGACCGCCGGCTGCTCCTGGAGGCCCGCGAGGAGACGGGCTGAGACGTGGATCTTCGCCTGGGAGACCGCGTACTGCGCGTGTACGACGAAGGTTCGGGTGTGCCGGTGTTCTGGCACCACGGCACGCCCAACCTCGGGCTTCCGCCGGAACCGCTGTTCCGTCCGGGCGTGCGCTGGGTGTCCTACGACAGACCCGGCTACAGCGGGTCGACCGCCGTGCCAAACCGGTCGGTGGCCTCGGCTGCCGCTGATATATCGCATATCGCCGATGCCCTGGGTCTCCCGCGGTTCGCGGTCTTCGGACACTCCGGCGGCGCACCACACGCCCTCGCGTGCGCCGCCTTGCTGCCGGACCGCGTCACCGGCGTCGTCGCCGCCGCGCCCTCGGCCCCCTTCGCCGTCGACGGCCTCGACTGGTTCGCCGGCATGGTCGCCTCGGCCGAGGCATCGTTGCGCGCCGCCGCCGCGGGCCGTGAGGAGAAGGAGCGGTACGAGGCGTCCGGCGTCGAGTACGACATGGAGTTCACCGAAGCCGACCTCGCCACATTGCGAGGTCCTTGGTCGTGGTTCGGCAAGGTCGTCGAGCCGGCGTTGGCGAACGGCCCGGCCCCACTGGTCGACGACGACCTCGCCTACGTCAGACCGTGGGGCTTCGACCCGGCGTCCATCACCGTGCCGACTCTCCTGCTGCACGGTGACCGCGACGGCATCAACCCGCCGTCGCACAGCCGGTGGCTCGCCTCCCGGATCCCCGGTGCCGAGCTCCGCGTGACGCCGGGCGACGGCCATATATCAGTTCTGGATCATGCCTCGGACGCCCTCGACTGGCTCTTGGCTCGCTGACCGTTCGCCGGTCAGCCGTCCCAGGTCCTCGCTCACCTGCGCCTTAGCAACAGGTCTTTTGACTTCGTCCACAAACGACTCGTTGCAAAGGGCAGGGCATGGGTGTGCGGGAGAGCTGATATATCGGCTTCAGGCGTCGGCGAGGAACTCGACGCGGTTGCCGACGCCGTCGAACGTGTGAAAACGGAGCCTGCCTGGGATCTCGGCCGGATCGGCCCAGATCACGGGGTGGCCGGCCGCCGCGACGGCGTCTGCCACCCAGGTCACGTCGACGACGAACGCCGGGTGGGCTTTGCGCGCGGGGCGGAAGTCGTCCTCGACGCCCACGTGCACCTCACCGCCGCCAGGCACCTCGAACCAGCAGCCGCCGCGTGCGGCGAGCAGTGGTGGCTTGGGGAGTTCGGTCCAGCCCAGGACGCCTGTGTAGAAGGCGCGCTGCGCGTCCTCGGAGCCTGCCGGGCAGGCGACCTGCACGTGGTGGATCACGCGAAACCCCCGATCACACGAATACAGGACAAGCGTACTGTTTGATCGGGGGTCGCGAGAGGGGTCTAACGGCGGAAGCTGATCTGCAGGGTCGGCGTGGACGTCTCGGCGAAGAAGTCGTTGCCCTTGTCGTCGACGACGACGAAGGCGGGGAAGTCCTCGACCTCGATCTTCCAGACGGCCTCCATGCCCAGCTCGGGGTACTCGAGCACCTCGACCTTGCGGATGCAGTCCTGCGCCAGGCGCGCCGCCGGGCCACCGATCGAGCCCAGGTAGAAGCCGCCGTGCGTCGAGCAGGCGTTGGTGACCTGCTTGGACCTGTTGCCCTTGGCGAGCATCACCAGCGAGCCGCCCGCGGCCTGGAACTGCTCGACGTAGGAGTCCATGCGGCCGGCCGTCGTCGGGCCGAACGACCCGGAGGCGTAGCCCTCGGGCGTCTTGGCGGGACCGGCGTAGTACACCGGGTGGTCCTTCATGTACTGCGGCATCGGCTCGCCGGCCTCCATCAGCGCATCGACGTAGGCGTCCATGCGGCCGGCGGTCGTCGGACCGAAGCTCCCGGACGCGTAGCCGGCCGGCGTCTTGGCGGGCCCGGCGTAGTAGACCGCGTGGTCGCGGAGGTACGCCGGCATCGGCTCGCCGGCGTCCAGCCGCTCCTTGATCTTCGCGTGCGCGATGTCGCGCGCCACGACCAGCGGACCGCTCAACGACAACCGAGTCTTCACGGGCAGCTTCGACAAGGTCTCGAGGATCGAGGCCATCGGCTGGCGCAGGTCGATCGCGACCA
>NZ_DATLEC010000176.1:0-4559 GCF_035525475.1 Lentzea sp.
AGTGGTGCGGACCGTGCCACATGCTCTCCCCCATCCTCGACCAGATCGACAGCGAGCGCGACGACCTCACCGTCTTCAAGATCAACGCGGACGAGAACACCGCCACCGCGCGCGACTACCAGGTCATGTCGTTGCCGACGATGTTGCTGTTCCGCGACGGCGTGCCGATCCGGCAGATCGTGGGCGCGCGCCCCAAGTCGCGGTTGCTGGCGGAGCTGGATGACGCGCTGAGCGCCTGAGCCGCCTATCTTCTACCGCATGCTCGGTCTTGAACTGGTCGTGGTGCTGGGCGTCTGCATCCTGGCGAGCAGCGTCGTGTCGGGACGGTTGCGCGTCGCCGCCCCGGTCCTGCTCGTGGTGTGCGGCGCGGTGCTCGGCTTCGTGCCCGCCCTCGAAGAGGTCAGCCTGCCGCCGGAGGCGATGCTGCTGATCTTCCTGCCGGCGTTGCTGTACTGGGAGAGCCTCAACACCTCGTTGCGGGAGATCCGCAGCAACCTGCGCCCGATCGTGCTGCTCAGCACGCTGCTCGTGCTCGCCACCGCCGCGGCGGTGGCGGCCGTCGCCCACGCGCTGGGCCTCGGCTGGGGCCCGGCGTGGGTGCTCGGCGCGGCACTGGCCCCGACCGACGCGACCGCCGTCTCGGCCATCGCACGGGGCATGCCGCGCCGCACCACGACCATCCTGCGCGCCGAGTCGCTGATCAACGACGGCACCGCGCTGGTGATCTACGCGATCGCCATCTCGATCACCATCGGCGAGCAGGAGTTCAGCACCGGCATGGTCGGCCTGCGACTCCTGCTCTCGTACGCGGGCGGCGCCGTCGCGGGCCTGCTGGTGGCCTGGCTGGCCGTGCAGCTGCGCAAGCGCCTCGACAGCCCGCTGCACGAGACGGTCGTCAGCATCCTCACGCCGTTCGCCGCCTTCCTGCTCGCCGAGACCGTCCACGGCTCCGGCGTGATCGCCGTGGTGACCTGCGGCCTCGCCCTGGCCCGCGTCGGGCCGCGCATCGTGCGCGCCGACACCCGGCAGGTGAGCTACGCGTTCTGGGGCGTCGCCACGTTCCTGCTGAACGGCTCCCTGTTCGTCCTGATCGGACTCCAGGCCCACAGCGCCATCCGGTCGCTGGACGGCTCCGAGATCCTCGCGACGTTCGGCGCCATCGGCCTCGTCGCGCTGACCGTGACCGGCACTCGCCTGCTGTGGAGCTACACGACGCCGTACGTCATCCGGGCCCTGGACCGCCGCCCGCAGCAACGACTCCGGCGCGTGGGCGCCCGTCAACGCCTGGTGACGTCGGCCGCCGGTTTCCGCGGCGCGGTGTCGCTGGCGGCCGCGCTGGCCGTCCCCGAGACCGTCGTCGGAGGCGGGCCGTTCCCGTTCCGCGACGAGATCGTCCTCATCACGTCCGGCGTGGTCGTGCTGACGCTGATCGTGCAGTCGATCATGCTGCCGTCGATCATCCGGTTCTCGCGGCTGCCCGAGGACACGGCGCTGGACGAGGAGCTGCACCTGGCCCAGTCGACGGCGTCCGAGGAGGCCTACGGGGCGCTGCCCGCGCTCGCCGACCGGGTCGGCGTGTCGGACGTCGTCTACAAGCGCGTGCTGGCCGAGTACGAGCACCACATGGAGGTCGTGCGGGGCAAGGCGGCGGGCGACGAGGAGGTCGCCCAGTCCGAGGTCGAGTACGCGGCGCTGCGGCTGGAGCTGATCGCGCACAAGCGGGCGACGGTGGTGCGGCTGCGCGACGAGGCGGCCATCGACGACATCGTGCTGCGGACGATCCAGCGCAAGCTCGACGTCGAGGAGGTCCGGCTGTCACGGCGCGAGGTCGAGGAGGACTGACCGCAGCAGCTGCCTGGACTCGGAGCGGTCGGAGTACAGCTGCGTGTTCACGACGGTGATCGGAATCCCGTCGGGCCCCACGTGGGTCACGTCCCGGCTGACGACCGAGTCGAGGACGTGCACCAGCACCTCGGCGGGACCGCCCGGCCACGCTTGGCGGATCTGCGCGGCGAGGTAGCCGCGATCGCTCAGCTCGTCGGCGAGCACGACGACCTGGTCCGGCCGCTTGGTGGCGAAGGCCCGCTCCAGCTCGAACCGCAGGCCGAGCGCCGCCGGGGTCAGGCCGGACAGGTCGATCACCACCAGGTCCGCCATCTCGATCAGCGTCCCGGCCGCCCGCTGCCAGAACGCGTCCGAGCAGAAGAACTCGCGGACCGGGTACTCCCCGTACGGCCGCCGCCGCACCGGTTCGGCGGGAGAGCGCCGCAGCCGGTCCCGCAACTGCGCCTCCGTGCTCACGACCAGCTCCGCCATCACCTCCGGGCGGCGCAGGCGCCACAGCTCCCGCCACGTCGTCGACTCCGGGTGGCGCAGGAGGTGCGCGTAGCCGAACTCGCTCCAGGCGCCCTCCAGGAAGGTGCGGGTGCGCGCCGGGTTCGCGAAGCAGCGGAAGTACGTGATGTGCAACGGCGGCGCGCCCACCACGTTGCTCCGCGTGGTCACCCGCCGGTAGGAGCCGGATGCGGCGGGCGGGCGGCGGAAGTCGACCCGCACCTGGTCCGCGCCGGCCCGCCGGGCGGGTGGGTGCCAGTCGGAGACCGGCTCGGAAGCGTTGCAGAGGCGGCGCAAACGGCGTTGCAGACGCCGGAAGTACCAGTCGAGCGGGACGAACCCGATGGCGACGGCCGCCGACACGGCGAAGATGGCCCACACGATCCGGGGAGCCCCACTGGCCTCGTAGCCCGGGTTGGTCGTGGGAGCGGCCTCGTCCACGATCACCATCGCGACCGCCAGGAGACCGCACGTGAAGGCGAGGTAGGGACCAGGTCTGACCTTCTCCAAGGCCGATGTCCGCTCGTGCGCTGTGCCGGGGTGCTCGTACGTCACGGCGGGACTATCGGCACGGCTCCCCGAACCGTCACACGCCGACCACCTCGCGGCCGGACACCTCAGCTGACCAGCGACAACCCGCGGCGAACCGGTTCGACGGCCTTGACCTCGGCCGACGGGATCTCGACCTCCTCGCCGCCGATCTCCCGCGTGATCCACGCCCCCGACTCGACCATGACCTTCAACGACCGGGTGTCCATGGCGTTGATCCGGCCGTAGTACCACTCGTCGGTCGCCAGCGAGCCCATCCGGTCGCCCAGCCGCTTCTTGATCTCCAGGACGCGCTCGAACAGGGTCGAGACCAGCGCGTTGCGGTCGTACGGGCCCTGCAAGCCCTCGCGGATGCGGTCCTCGATGCCGCGCGGCACGCCCTCGGAGTCGGGCATGAGCATGGTGGTCCAGGCGCGGGACTTCTCGCGGTACTGCAGCTGCTGCATGACGCCCTCGTGCGCGGCGAAGTCGGCGGCGCGGAAGGGCTTGCCGCGCCAGCGCTTCTGCAGGTTCACGGCCAGCGACAGCGCGCTCTTCAGGCCCGTGTTGAGGCCTCGGCCCGGCCAGAAGTGCAGCGAGTTGGCCGCGTCGCCGAGCAGGAAGCCGAACGTCGACGGCGCGAGTTGCGCGGTGAACTTCGACATCTGCTGCATGCCCAGGGTGAACGAGTTGATGCCCACGACGTCCGCCACGCCCACGCCGAAGAAGCGCAGGCCGTCGAGGATCCGCGGCCACAGGAACGACAGGCGGTCCACGGACGGCTTGAACACCGCGCGGTGGCGGTCGCAGACGAAGCGGCCGTTGTCGGGGCGCATCGAGCAGCCGAACTTGCCGATGCACGACACCGGGCCGCTCTCGCCGAGCGCCACGATCTCGGAGGCCTCCTCGGCGGTCAGGCGCATGTTGATGAAGCCGCCGCCGAGCGAGTTGAACAGGAACCTGTTCTGCGCCACGGTCAACGGCACGGTGTGCTCGTCGGGGACCTTGGCCGTGACGCGGATGCCGAGCACGCGCTCGTCGAGCGGCGAACCGTCCACGGAGAACAGCTCACGGCTCGGCGTGCCGAAGTGGTCCTTCAGCGAGTCGCGGGTGGCGGAACGGGCGCCGTCGGCGATGGCGAGGACGTGCACGCCGTCCCAGCGCGCGGGCTTCTCGTAGGCGGCGGGGACGACCTCGATGCCGTAGACGTCCTGCGCCATGTCGAGCAGGCAGTCCTCGATCCAGCGGATCTTGATGTTGCGCGGACGCCCCTTCGACGCGGGCGAGTCCGGGCCCAGCGGCCACATCTCGGAGAACTTGCCCGGCACGAACAGGCGCTGCCGCACGGCGACGGGCAGGGCGGCCCAGACGTTCGACTGCAGCGTCACGACCTGCTCGCGCCGGTTGTTGCCCTCGGCCGCGCCGCGCCACACGACGCGGTTGCCCCGGCGCGTCCAGCGGCGGTCGTGCACGCGGATCGAGACCTGGTCCCCCAGCAGCGACTTCAGGGTGCAGGCGTAGGCGAGACCGACCGGGCCCCCGCCCGCCACGTCCACCCGCAGCGGCTCGTGCCGCCGCAGCGGAACGATCTTGCTGCCCTGCTTGGGCAGCATCACCGTCGGGCCGCAGCGGCCGATCAACACCGTCTTCTCGTCTGCCATGACCGTCCCCCTCGTTCCCGTTCGTTCGGCGGGTAC
>NZ_DATLEC010000239.1:0-11720 GCF_035525475.1 Lentzea sp.
AGTTGCCTCCCAATCTGAGCATTCGGAACCCCAACTGGGGTACGTTGCGTGACACGTTCCTACCTCGACCCAACCTGTCGCGACGAAGGGGCACGCCGTGGTGCATGCATACATCCTCATCCAGACCGAGGTCGGCAAGGCAGCCGCAGTCGCCTCCGAGATTTCCGGGATCGCCGGGGTAGCAACCGCAGAAGACGTCACCGGTCCGTACGACGTGATCGTGCGCGCCGAGGCGGAGACCGTGGACCAGCTCGGCCAGCTCGTGGTCGCGCGCATCCAGAACGTCGAGGGCATCACCCGCACGTTGACGTGCCCGGTGGTCCATCTCTAGCCAGCCCGTGTTGTCATAACCGGGTGACTCAGCAGGAATCCACGTCGGCGCTGTCCCGGCCGCTGCTCGCGGCGGTCGGGCTCGCCGTCGTGCTCGCCATCGGTGTCGCAGGGCTCGGTCTGTGGCTGGGCACCGGGAACCAGACCGAGGACGTGCCCGGTCGCACGGGCCCCCTCGCGCTGGTCTCGATCGACGCGCCTTCGGCGGGTTCACCGGAATGCTCTTCCCTGGTCGAGAAACTGCCGGTGGGGCTGCCGTCCGGCAAGGACATGCTGCCCCGCAGGGAGATCGCCTCCCCCGCGCCGCCCGCGGCGGTCGCCTGGGGTGACGCCGAACACGATCCGGTGGTTCTGCGGTGCGGCCTGCCGCGGCCGTCGGAGCTGGTCGCGACCTCGCAGCTGCGGGTGATCTCCGACGTCCAGTGGCTGGAGCTGCCCGGTTCGGACAGCTCGACGTGGGTGATCGTGGACCGCGGCGTGTACGTGGCGCTGACGGTGCCCGGCGACGCGGGCACCGGACCGTTGCAGGACGTCTCCACCACGGTGCGCGACCTGCTGCCGAAGCAGCCGGTCAGAACTTCCTAGCGCAGACCTGAGCCGCGGGCGATCGCGGTCTCGATCAACGTGGTCAGCAGCGTCGAGAAGTCGATGCCGGTCGCGTCCCACGCCTTGGGGTACATGGAGATCGGCGTGAAGCCGGGCATCGTGTTGAGCTCGTTGACGATGAGCTCGTTCTGCTCGGTCAGGAAGAAGTCCACCCTGGACAGCCCCTGGCAGTCGAGCGCCCTGAACGCCTTGACGGCCATCTCGCGCAGCTGGGCGGTGATGTCGTCGTCGAGCTTGGCCGGGATGTCGGCCTCGTAGGAGTCGTTGACGTACTTGGCGTCGAAGTCGTACCACTCGGCGCCCTCGCCCACCGGGCGCAGCTCGGCGGGCAGCGAGGCCTCGACGCGGCCGTCCGGGAACTCCAGCACCGCGAGCTCGATCTCGCGGACGTTCGGCACGGCGGCCTCGATGATGACCTTCGGGTCGTGCTGCCGTGCCGCGAAGATCGCGGCGTCCAGGTCCGCCCAGTCGTCCACCTTCGAGATGCCGACGGACGACCCGGCGCGCGACGGCTTCACGAACACCGGCAGCCCCAGGTGCTCGCGCTCGTCAAGGGTCAGCGTGGTGGCGGCGCGGTCGAGCGCGACGAACCTGCCGACGGGGAGACCTTCCGCCTGCAGCAGCTTCTTGGCGAAGACCTTGTCCATGGCGGCGGCGCTGGCGAACACGCCGGGGCCGACGTACGGGAGACCACCCAGCTCGAGCAGGCCCTGGATCGTGCCGTCCTCACCCCACGCGCCGTGCAGCAAGGGGAAGACGACGTCGACGTCCCGCAGCGCCTGGCCGGGCTCGACCGCCGCGACGGTCGTGTCGCGCAGCGTCGGAAGGGTGCCCGTGCCCGACTCGAGCGCGGTGGGGTCCGTGCCGAGTGCCCACTGCCCCTGCGGTGTGATGCCCACGGGCACCACCTCGAACCGCTCCGCGTCCAGGTAGGGCAGGACGCTCTTGGCGGACTGGCAGGAGACCTCGTGCTCGGAGCTCTGGCCGCCGAACACCACGGCCACCCTCGTCTTGCGCTGCGTCATGCGGGCGACCCTACCCGTTTGGGCGATTGCCCCCACCAGGCAGTTCGAGCAGCTCGGTCAGCACCGGCAGGGCGTTCACCAACTGCTCCCGCGAGCAAGCGCTGTAGCCGATGACGAGGCCGTGGAGCTTGGCCCGGTTCACGTAGTGCCGCGCCAGGCCGTCCACCCGCAGGCCGCGTTCGAGCGCCTGGCGCATGAGCTCGCGCTCCTGGTCGGCGTTGTCGAGCAGCACCACCACGTGGGCGCCGGCGTCGTCGCCGAGGACCTGGATGCCGGCCTCGGCGAACGTGTCGATGATGAGCGCGCGTCGTTCGGAGAGTTCCCGACGGAGCTTGCGCAGGTGCCGGCCGAGGTCACCGGTGCGGGCCAGCTCGACGACGACCCGCTGGCCCGCTACCGCCGGGCTGGTGCCGGTCAGGTCGCGGTGTTCCAGGACCGTCGTCGCGATGTGCTCCGGCGCGACCATCCAGCCCGCGCCCAGGGTCGGCGTGAGGATCTTGCTCGTGGTGCCGAGGTGGACCACGACGTCCGGGGCCAGCGCCGCCAGGGACGGCAGCGGCGCGACGTCATAGCGGAGCTCGCCGTCGTAGTCGTCCTCGATGACGAGCCAGCCGTCCTTCCTCGCGCGCTCGACCAGCGCGACCCGGCGCCCCGCCGACATGCGCCCGCCCAACGGGTACTGGTGGGCCGGCGAGCAGTAGACGGCCTTCACGCCCGACGGCACGGCGTCGGGCAGGAGCCCCTCCGCGTCGACGGCTGCCTGCACGACCTTGAGGCCGTTGGCCTTGAAGACGCCCACCGCCCGTTGGTAGCCGGGCTCCTCGACGGCCACGGCGTCACCGCGCTCGAGCACCGCGACCGCGATCTCGGTCAGCACGGCCGTGGTGCCGCCGGTGGCGAGGACCGGGTCGGCGTTGACGGCCAGCCCGCGGTGGCGCAGCAGGTGTTCGGCGATGGCCTCGCGGTACTCGGGCAGGCCCGCGCGTTCGGGACGGGACAACGGCGGCGCGTCGGCCGCACCGCGCCAGGCCCTCCGCCAGGCCGCGCGGTCGAGCCCGCTCGCCCAGGGCGCGCCGGTGCCGAGGTCGACGAAATCGGTGATGGCGGGCACCACGGGCTTGCGCGAACGTTTGCGCAGCGGTCCTGGCGGGGTCGTGGTGACGTAGGTGCCGGAACCGTGGCGGCCGGCGATCCAGCCTTCGGCGTGGAGTTGTTCGTAGGCGGCGGCGGTGACCGTGCGGGAGACTCCGAGCGAGTCGGCCAACGCGCGCGTGGACGGCAGACGGTCGCCGGAACGCAGACGGCCCTCCGACGCGGCGGAGCGGAGGGCATCGGCGAGCTGGACGGCGAGCGGCTCGGCCGACTCGCGGTCCAACGCCACGGGGAGCGCGGTCTCAGCCAAAGTGGCCTTCTCAAATCGATGGAAACTGGCGCTTCAATGATGCCACTTTTGCGCCCACAGTGGAGAGCATGACTTCCGACGTGCAGCTCTCCCCCACCGAACGCAGCACCATCGTCCGCGGCAAGAACAGAGCCGTCCAGGACCGCCAGGTGCTCTACGACATCCTCGACGCCGGCCTGGTCTGCCACCTCGCCGTGGAGGTCGACGGGGCGCCGTTCCTCGTCCCCACCGCGTACGGGCGGGACGGCA
The DNA here is from genome assembly GCF_035525475.1 of Lentzea sp. GTDB lineage: Bacteria > Actinomycetota > Actinomycetes > Mycobacteriales > Pseudonocardiaceae > Lentzea. The sequence continues at coordinate 3,613 of NZ_DATLEC010000239.1, forward strand.
ACCGCATCTTCCTGCACGGGTCGACGGGCTCACGGTCCATCAGGAGCATGCTCGAGGGCAAGCCGGTGTGCGTCGCGGTCACCCTCGTCGACGGCGTCGTCTACTCGCGGTCGGTGTTCCACCACTCGATGAACTACCGGTCGGCGATCATCCACGGCACGGCGAAGATCGCCGACGATCCCGAGCACGCGCTCAAGGTCATCGTCGAGCACGTCACGCCGGGCAGCTGGGACTACGCGCGCGGTCCGTCCGGGAAGGAGCTGGCGGCGACGGTCGCGGTGGAGATCGACCTCACCGAGGCGAGCGTGAAGGTGCGCGAGGGCGGGCCCGGTGAGGACCCCGCGGACCTCGAGGCGAACCTGGTGTGGGGCGGCCACCTGCCGCTCGTCCAGACGTGGGGCGCGCCCGTGCCGCACGAGACGGACAAGGCGATCCCGCCGCACGTCAGCGGACGGGGCCGTTGACCGGGTCGTAGCGGTACCGGGTCATGGAGCGCGTGCCGTGGCGGTACACGTGGATCGACACGGCGGGATCCACGCCGTCGTTGCGCACCTGGTGCACGTAGCCAGGGCCCCACACGCGGGACTGACCGGTGTGCAGGGAGTGCACGACCTGGATCTTCGTCGTGACCACCTCGGTCAGGTTGCCGCTGACCACGGTGAACGCGCCGGAGGTCGTGTCGTGGTCGTGCAGCGAGGCGGTCTGGCCGGGGAGCCAGCTCATCAGCCAGATCTCCTGGTCGTCGGCCTTGTCGACCAACGCCGAGAAGCGCTCCTCCGGGTCGTACCGCAGCAGGTGCTTCCAGCGGTCGCGGTCGGCCGCCCACGACAGCGCCACCCGGACGGGGTGCAGCAGCGCGGAGCTTTCAGGCAGAACGACGCTGTTCTCGGGAACGGCGAACATGGGAAAGAGGTCCTAACCGGGCGAGTGCGCGAAACGAGGACGCGGGACTATCGCCGGGTACAACAGCAACAAGTGTTGAAGGACATGTCGCAGAGGGTCCCGAAACCGGGACCCCCCGTCAATTCAGTCCCAAAGCGTGGGACACGTCCGCGACCAGGTCACGAGTGTCCTCACAGCCGGCCGAGAAGCGCACCAGGCCCTCGGGCACCGGGTCGCCGAACTGCGCGCGCCGGTCCGCGGTCGAGTGCAGGCCGCCGAACGACGTCGCCGCCGACACGAGCTTCGAGCGCGACAGGAACCGCTCGACGGCCGCCTGGTCCGGGAGCACGAACGTCAGCACGCCGTTGAACCGCCGCATCTGCTGCGCCGCCACGAGGTGCGCCGGGTCCTCCGGCGCACCCGGCCAGCGCAGGCCCTCGACGCGGCCCTTCAGCAGCGCGTAGATCGCCGCCGCGTTCTCCGCCTGCCGCGCGAGCCGCAGGTCGAGGGTTCCCAGGCCGCGCAACGCGAGCCACGTCTCGAACGGGCCGGGGATCGCGCCGTTCATCGTCCGCGCGTCCCGCACCCGCGCCGCCAGCTCGGGAGAAGCCAGCGTCACGTGTCCGAAGAGGACGTCGCTGTGCCCCGCGACGGCCTTGGTGTCCGACGCCACGACGATGTCCGCGCCGAGCTCCAGCGGCCGTTGCCCCAGCGGCGTCGCGGTCGTGTTGTCCACCGCCAGCAACGCCCCCGCGGCGTGCACCTGAGCGGCCAGGTCCGCGATGTCGCACACGTCCAGGCCGGGGTTCGACGGCGTCTCCAGCAGCACCAGCCGGACGCCGTCGAACGACGGGTACGGCCCGGCGGTGGGCACCTCGACCACCTCCACGTCCATTTCGGACACGAACCTGCGGGTCAGGAAGTAGCCGTCCGACGGGACGGCCAGGGTGTCCCCTGTGGACAGCACGGTCCGCAGCAGCGTGGAGATCGCCGCCATGCCGGACGGGAAGACGACGCACTCGCCGCCCTCCAGCGAGCCCAGCGCGGACTCCAGCGCCCGCCACGTCGGGTTGCCCGCGCGGCCGTAGTAGTCCTGGCCGCCCAGGTGGTACGCCGACGCGAACACCGGCTGCGCGCCGAACGGGTCACCCGGCTCGCCCGTGTACGCGTGCACGACCCGCGTGCCGTCACCGAACTCGGGGTTCACTGGCGCTCGTGCTTCCGGTCGCGGCCCAGCAGCGCGGCACCGAGGTCGCGCACGCTCAACCCGTCATGGCACACCTCGTGCACTCCTTCGGTGATCGGCATGTCGACGTCGTGCGCGCGGGCGAGATCGCGGATCGACGAGCAGGACTTCACGCCCTCGGCGACCTGTCCGTGCGCGGCCTCCTGCGCCTGCGCGAGAGTCTCCCCCTTGCCCAGCCGTTCGCCGAAGGACCGGTTGCGCGACAACGGCGACGCGCACGTCGCCACCAGGTCGCCCAAGCCGGCCAGACCGGCGAACGTCAGCGGGTCCGCGCCCAGCGCCGCGCCCAGCCTCGCCGTCTCGGCCAGGCCGCGCGTGATGATCGACGCCATCGTGTTGTCGCCGTAGCCCATGCCCGCCGCCATGCCGCACGCCAGCGCGATGACGTTCTTGCACGCCCCGCCCAGCTCGCAGCCGACGACGTCGGTGTTGGTGTACGGGCGGAAGTACGAGTTGGAGCACGCGTGCTGCAGGTCGACCGCGCGATCGTGGTCCGTGCACGCGATGACGGTCGCGGTCGGCTGCCCGACGGCGATCTCCTTGGCCAGGTTCGGCCCGGACACGACGGCGACCTGCGAGGAGTCGACGCCGGCGACCTCGCGGATCACCTCGCTCATCCGCTTGCCCGTGCCGAGCTCGACGCCCTTGGACAGCGACACCAGGGTCGCGTCCGGGGGCAGCAGCTCCTTCCACGCCGACAGGTTCACCCGCAACGTCTGCGACGGCACCGCCAGCACGACGGCGTCCGCGCCGTCCAGCGCCTTCGCCGGGTCGGCGGTGGCGACCAGGTTGGACGGCAGCGAGATGCCGGGCAGGTAGTCGGTGTTCACGCGGGTCTCGGTGATCGCGGAGGCGACCTCCTGGCGGCGCGCCCACAGCACGACCTCGGGGCCGGAGTCCGCGATGACCTTCGCGAACGTCGTGCCCCACGACCCGGCGCCGAGCACCGCAACGCGTTCGATCGCCATGGAGTTCAGGCCTTCCTCGGTCCGTAGAAACCCTCGGGCGCCTGCTCCCCGCGCACCTCGGCGAGGTGGTCCTTGACCCGGCCCATCAGCAGGTCCGTGACCTCGCGCAGCAACGGGAGCGTCTCCTCCTCGCCGCGGTAGGCGGAGAGGTCGACCGGTTCCCCGACGAAGTGGGTGATCGTCTTGCGCGGGACCGGCCGGAACTTCTTCTGGTAGTGGTTGTAGAGCTCGAGGGTTCCCCAGCGGGCGACCGGGATGACCGGGCCGTCGTGTTGCAGCGCGAGCCGCGCCACGCCGGTGCGGGAGTTCGCGGGCCAGCCGTCGGGGTCCTTGGTGATGGTGCCCTCGGGGTAGATCACCACGACCTTGCCGTTCTCCAGCGCCTCGTGCGCCGCCCGCAGGCTCTGCTGGGCGTCCGCGGTGCCGCGGTAGACCGGGATCTGCTTCGCGCCCTTCAGGATCGAGCCCATGACGGGCACGTTCCAGAGGCTGTGCTTCGCGAGGAAGCGCGGCACCCGGCGGCTGCGGTGCACGAACACCGCGTCGTAGCACGGGTCGAGGTGCGAGATGTGGTTCATCACGAGCAGCGCCGCCCCCTCGAGCGGGATGCGCTCGGAGTGCAGGATCCGGTGCCTGCCCAGCACGAACCCCATGGGGTAGACGATCGCCGCGGCGACCCCGACCCAGAAGCCGCCCTTCTCGCGTTTGGCCACGAGCCTCTCCCTCACTCCTGCTCGATCAGCGCCCGAGAGCACAGTAGTCGCCGAATCGTGGACTATGACGAGGTGAGGGATGAAGTCGACCTCCTTGTCCCGGTCAAGACGCTGGACAGGGCGAAGACCCGGCTGACCAGCGCGACCGGCGGAGATCCGGTGTCGCACGCGGCGTTGGCGCTCGCGCTCGCCATGGACACGGTGAGCGCGGCCGTCGCGACGCCCGGCGTCCGCCGGGTGGTGACGATCACATCGGACCCGGCGGTGGCGTCCGAGATGGCGGCGCTCGGCGTCGAGTCGCTGCCGGAGCCCGGCGAGCCGGGGCTCAACGCGGCTCTGGCGCACGGCGCGCGCACGCTCCGGTCCGCGCGCATCGGCGCGCTCCAGGCCGACCTGCCCGCTCTCAAGCCAGCCGAGCTGCAGGCGGCGCTCGAGGCCGCGCTCCACCGCCGCGCGTTCGTCCCGGACCGGCAGGGCACCGGAACGACGTTGCTCCTCGCCGCGCCCGGTGGCGAGCTCGACCCGCGGTTCGGCGTCGGGTCTGCCGGACACCACCGGATCTCCGGCGCGGTCCCGTTGACGGGGGCGTGGCCGTCGCTGCGCTGTGACGTGGACACGGAAGAGGACCTGAGGCTCGCGATGGGCCTGGGTCTCGGCGCGCACACCGTGAACGCCCTGCCCGCCTGGACAACCTGAGCGATCGCCACGCGTCTTCCGGGTCACCGAGGTGATCACTACCGGGGAGACTGATGCGAGCGCTCATCGCGCTGGCGGCGATCACGGCCATCGCGGGCTGTGTCGCCGCCGTTCCGATCGACCGGCCGTCCGACTACACCGCGCCCAGCACGCTCGACTCGTGCCGCGTGGACCTGCCGCAGGACTGGAAGGACGAGCTGTCCCGGACGAGGACCGACGTGGGCCCGCACGAGAAGGTCACCGTCGTCGCCGCGAACGAGAACGCCGACGTGACGCTCGTGAAGACCAAGCGCAACAGGACGACCGAGCTCGTGCTGCGCGACCACGGGAGACGCCAGCAGGTCATGGCCGTGAAGGACGACGCCCAGCTCTTCGGCGTCGAGTTCGACGGCCGCTGGGTCACGTTCTCGACGAGCCGGGGCCCGTCCGACACAGCCCCCGCGACGTACGCGTGGGACTCGCGCGACGACGGGGCGCCCGTGCGGATCGGCTCTGACGGAGCCGTGGTGCACAACGGCAAGGCCGCGTGGACGGACAGCAAGGGCGTCCACGTCTACGACCTCGCGAAGAAGAAGGACAGGATCGTCGGCCAGGGCAGGGACCCGGTGTTCCTCGGCGGCGGGGTCGTCTGGCTGCAGGACGGGAAGTTCCGCGCCGAGGCCGCGCTGCCCGACCAGCTGAGGAACGCCAGGCCCAGCGGCGGTGTCGCGGCGGACGGCCGCACGGTGGTGTGGGCGCAGGGCGACTCGTTGCTCGGCTGGCGCGACGGGTGGACGGAACCGCGCGAGCTGGCCGGGATCAGGGGCGTCCCCAGGACGGAAGGCATCGTGTACCCGCGGGTGAGCGGCGACTTCGTGTCGTGGCAGTCGGAGTCCTCGTACGTCACCGACATCCGCAGCGGCGCTACCGTGCACACGTCCGACGGCGTGTACTGGCTGGAAGTGCACGGCGGAGCGCTGACACAGCAGGGGTGGCAGGTCGCGGCGGCCGCGCCACTGAGCTCGCTTTCCCCTCTGCCCCGGTGCTGACACGTGACGAACGGCACTAAAATGTTGGTTTGGACAACGTGACGGGGAACCCCCGCACCTTTACATCCGTATCCCCTGATGCCCCGGCGTTCCCCACGCCGTCCCCGACGCTGTGCCCAGAGGTGTACCTGCATGACTTCGTTGACGCACGCCGGCTACCTGGCGTTGCGCCGCTTTCCCGCTCTCGACGGCCTGCGCGCCACAGCCGCGGTGCTCGTCGTCTTCTTCCACTACGGCGGTCCCGACTGGTTGCAGGGCTGGGCCGGTGTCCAGCTGTTCTTCGTCCTCAGCGGATTCCTCATCACCACGCTGATGCTGCGCGAGGAGCGCAGGAACGGCCGGATCTCGTTGAAGGAGTTCTACCTGCGGCGGGGCTTCAGAATCCTGCCCGTCTACTTCGTGGTCCTGCTCGTGACGGTCGTCAGCTCGGCTCTCTACGGCACCTTCACCAGCAACGGCATCGGCCCGGCGCTGAAGTACTTCCTGTCCTTCACCAACGAGTTCGCCGACAGCAGCCCGTACGGGCAGTCGTGGTCGCTGGGCATCGAGCAGAAGTTCTACCTGGTCTGGCCGCTGGTGGCGATCGCGCTGGGCACCGTCGTGCTCAAGCGCCGCGCCGGTGCCGCCGTCCTCGGCATGCTGCTCGCGCTCGTGGTCGTGAACTTCACCGCCGGACACAGCAACCCCGGCTGGCCGCTGCACTACTTCTCGATCCTGACCGGTGTCCTGCTCGCCGTCGCGCTGCACAGCCGGCGCGGTTTCACCCTGCTGAGGCCGTTGACGAACCCGGTCGCGCAGGTGGTCGTCTGCTGTGGATTCATCGGCGTGCACCTGAGCGTGAAGCCCATCGCCGGCTTCCTCGACGGGGTCAACGGGATCCCCGGTCACGTGCTCGTCATCCCCGTGTACGCGCTCGCGACAGCCGTGCTGCTCACCTCGTTGATCGCACCGGGACCGGCCACGACGCTGCTGTCGACCAGGCCGATGCAGTTCGTCGGTGAGCGGTCGTACTCGCTGTACCTGGTGCAGACGATCGCGGCGACGGTCATCTGGTTCTTCTGGCCGGACCTGTCCGGCCTCGGGCAGTCCGTCGTGGTCACAGCACTGGGGCTGGCGCTGGCGAGCGTCCTCCACGCGACCGTGGAGATCCCGATGATCAACGTGGGCCGCTGGGTGATCGCCCGCCGGCGCCTCGCGGCCCTGCCGGCGCAGGACGCTCCCGCGCCGCAGTCCGAGCCGTCGCGGCTCGCGGCCATCGGGCGGACCCAGCCGTAGAACGGGACCGGGCGAGCGGCGCGGGTTCCCGGCCGCTCGCCCCGGCCGCTCCGAACGGGGCGTGCGGACCCGGACGTCTAAGGTTCTGCTCCATGCAGGCGACCGTGTCCACGTTCAACAGTGATGGCTCCGCCGTCGTCCTGCGAGATGACGGCGTTCTGCTCGACGTGAGCGCCGAAGCCGTCACAGCGGGTGGCTGGAGGATGCTGCGTCCGGGTCAGCGAGTGACCCTCGAACGTAGTCCCGGCGGGGTCGTCACGGCCGTGCGCATGCCTGTTCTGTGACGAGGAGTTCACCAGACGGTCGTCCTGGTTGAAAGCGCTCAGGCCGATCGTGCGTAACAATGCAGGGCGTGAGCACGGAAAACTCTGACGGCAAGGCGAACCCACCCCGACGCCGCGCGCCGCGCGCGAAAGCCGAAGCGGCGACCCCGCGCCAGCTGCCCCGCGCGGCGACCCGGCGGGTTTCCACGACGCGGGCGAAGGTCGAGCGGGAACCCGCGGCGGCCGCCCCGTTGCGCGGTGTGCCCTCGGCTCCGCCCGCGGTGACGTCGAGCCCCCTGCCCACCGACCTCCCGGACGACCGGTACTTCAACCGGGAACTGTCCTGGTTGGACTTCAACGCCCGCGTGCTCGCGCTCGCCGAGGACTCCTCGCAGCCGCTGCTGGAGCGCGCGAAGTTCCTCGCGATCTTCGCGTCGAACCTCGACGAGTTCTACATGGTCAGGGTCGCCGGCCTGAAGCGCCGCGCGGAGACCGGTCTCACGGTGCGCAGCGCGGACGGGCTCACTCCGCTCGAGCAGCTCGTGGGGATCTCCAAGCGCTCCCAGGAGCTCGTCGAGCAGCACGCCCGCGCGTTCCTCGACCACATCCGGCCCGGTCTGGAGCAGCACCAGATCAGCATCGTGACGTGGGGCGACCTCACCGACTACGACCGGATGCGGCTGTCGAACTACTTCAGCGAGCAGGTGTTCCCCGTGCTCACGCCGCTCGCGGTCGACCCGGCACACCCGTTCCCCTACATCTCCGGGCTCTCGCTGAACCTGGCCGTGGTCATCCGGAACCCCAAGACCGGCAAGGACCACTTCGCCCGGGTCAAGGTGCCCCCGAACTTCACCCGCTTCGTGCCGCTGGGCAACCAGCGCTTCGTGCCGCTCGAGGACATCATCGGCGAGCACCTCAAACGCCTGTTCCCCGGGATGGAGGTCCTGGAGGTGCACAGCTTCCGGGTCACCCGGAACGAGGACCTCGAGGTCGAGGAGGACGACGCCGAGAACCTGCTCGCGGCGCTGGAGAAGGAG
>NZ_DATLEC010000242.1:0-33613 GCF_035525475.1 Lentzea sp.
TGTTGACCCAGCCGATGTTCGAGAACAGCACGTACTGCGGCACGATGATCACGTGGATCGGCAGCATGATCGTGCCGAGCATGATGCCGAACCACCACCGCTTGCCGCTGAAGTTCAGCCGGGCGAAGGCGTAGGCCGCCATCGAGCACGACACCAGGTTGCCGACGATGCAGCCCAGCACCAGGATCGTCGAGTTGACCAGGTACGTCCCGAACGACGGGTTGAGGGCGTTCCAGCCCTCCACGTAGTTCTCGGTGTGCAGGCTGTCGAGGATCAGGCCGGGGCTGCGGAAGATCTCGTCGCCGGGACGCAGCGAGCTCACGACCATCCACAGCACCGGGTACAGCATCACGAACCCGATCAGGACCAGGCCGAGGTGCTTCGCGGGGACCAGGAGCCGGCGGCGCAGTTCAGTCGTCATAGAACACCCAGTACTTCGCCGCCCAGAAGTTGATCGCGGTGAAGGCCGCGATGATCAGCAGCAGGAACCACGCCAGCGCCGACGCGTAGCCCATGTCGAACCGGCTGAAACCCTGCTGGTACAGGTAGAGCGTGTAGAACATCGTCGAGTCGGACGGCCCGCCCGTGCCGCCGGAGACGACGAACGCCTGGGTGAACGACTGGAACGCGTGGATGATCTGCAGCACCAGGTTGAAGAACAGGATCGGCGACAGCAGCGGCATCGTGATCCGCCGGAACCGCGACCACCAGCTCGCGCCGTCGATCGCGGCGGCCTCGTAGTACACCACCGGGATCTGCCGCAGCCCGGCCAGGAAGATGATCATCGGCGAGCCGAACGTCCACACGTTCAGCACGATCAGCGTGGACAGCGCGGTGTCCGGGTCGGAGATCCAGCCCCTGCCCTCGACGCCGAAGAGGCCCAGCACGCGGTTCACGAGTCCCTCGGTGCCGAAGACCTGCGTCCAGAGCACCGCGATCGCCACGCTCGACCCGAGCAGCGACGGCAGGTAGAACGCCGAGCGGTAGATCGCGAGCCCGCGCAGCCCCTTGTCGAGCAGCAGCGCGACGCCCAGGGCGCAAGCCAGCTGGAGCGGCACCGACACGAGCACGTAGGTGAACGTGACGCGCAGGGCGTTGTGCAGCCGTTCGTCGCTGAGGATGCGGGCGAAGTTGTCGAGCCCGATGAACCGCGGCGGCTGGATCAGGTTGTACTTGGTGAAGCCCAGCCCGAACGACGCGAGCACTGGACCGATCGTGATGAAGGCCAGTCCGGCGAACCAGGGTGCGAGGAACCAGAACGCGGCCTTGTTGTCGCGTTTGCGCACCTGCACTCCGCCGCGGCGCAGCTGACGCAGTTCGTCGAGAGCGCTCATGAACTCCTGACCTCGTCTGCTGGAAAACGCTTTCCGGAGTCTGCATCGGTGCTTCGCGCAGCGTCAAGCACGCCGTCGAACAGCGTCGAACGCCGACAGTCGAACGGACTGGTAACGGTTCGACTACGGTCTGCTGTGGACAGACTTCACCCGCGGATCGACCGCTGGACGAAACGATTCAGACGGACGGCCGGTACGTGAAGTCGGAAAAATCGGCCCAGGAGTCGCTCTCAGCACCGCCACCGGTCGCGTACAGTCCGATGTGGACACCGGTGAACCCGCCGGCGACAGGTGTGCTGAGCACCCTGCCGTCGAACGGCTCCCCCAGCGGCCGCCACACCGCCGAGCCCATCGCCACCAGCGCCTGGTGGCTCTGCCCGTGCGCCTCGAACCCCAGCCGCACGACGGAGCCGCCGACCTCGGTCCTCGCCAGCGGCTCGTCGCGTCCGCCCGCGCGCAGCACCAGCGAGACCTCTCCCCCGGAACCGAGCAGCAACCGGACGTGGTGGTCGTCGTTCTGCAGCAGCACCAGCCCGGCGGCCTCGGACGGTCCGCCCGGCCGGAACTCCAGTGCGCACGACACGTGGAAGTCCTGGTGCTGTTGACGCCGCAGCACGATGCTCGGGTTCGCCCGCTCGGTGATCGACTCCGGCCGCACGCGCAGCCGCAGGTGCCCCGGTCGTTCGGTCACCGACCAGAACCGCGACTCCGGCGTGCGCAGGAACATCCACTCACCCCCGAGCTCCGGTGACGAGAAGTCCTCGGGAGCGGCCGGCCACGGGTGGGCGGGCAGGTCCGGAACGGGATAGGACTCCTCGACACGTCCGGTGCCGGGGCTGAACACCGGACCGTCGGCCTCCCACGACACCGGGACGAGGAAGGTCTCGCGGCCCAGGTTGTAGTAGTAGCCGCCGTACGGGCGGGTCGCGAGCAGCACCGCGTACCACTGGCCGTGCTGCGTGCGCACCAGGTCCGCGTGCCCGACCGCCGCGATCGGGTGGTCCCGGCCGAGGTGGCGGTGGGTCAGCACCGGGTTCAGCTTGGAGGGGGCGTACGGGCCCGTGATGCTGCCGGAGGACGCCACGACGACGGAGTGCTCGAAGTCCGTGCCGCCTTCCGCGCACACCATCACATAGCGTCCATCCACTTTGTACACGTGCGGCGCCTCGAGCCACACCGATCCCCGCACGATGCCGTGGAGCACCACGTGTTCCTCGCCGACCAGCGCCAGCTTCGCGGGGTCGAACTCGCGCAGGTAGATCTCGTTGCGGCCGTTCTCGATCTCGCGGGTCGCGGTCCACCACGCGCGGCCGTCGTCGTCGAAGAACAACGACGGGTCGAACCCGTCGGCGTCGGGCAGCCACTGCGGCTCGGACCAGTCGCCGGCCGGATCGGTGGCCGTCACGACGAAGTTGCCGGACTCGCGCGTGCCGCCGACGAGCGTGCACACCACGTAGAACACGCCGTCGTGGTGCCGGATCGTCGGCGCGTACAGCCCGCCGGAGGCCCGCACGCCCTGCAACGGCAGCTGTGACGGCCGGTCCAGGACGTGCCCGAGCTGCCGCCAGTGCACCAGGTCGCGGCTGTGGTAGACCGGCAGTCCGGGGAAGTACTCGAACGTCGAGGTGACCAGGTAGTAGTCGTCCCCGGCACGGCACACCGACGGATCGGGGTGCGAGCCGGCCAGGATCGGGTTCGCGAACTGTGCCAAGGGAAGCTCTCCCACGCGTTTTCCCGGGCACGGTCGGGGGTGCGCAGCCGGGACCGGTGCCGCCTGCCCACGGCTGGTCCCGGCTGCGCGGGTGCTGCGGCGGTCCGCCGGATCGTCGCAGAGGTCGTCGTCCCGGAGTTCGGTTGTCTCGGAAGACCAGAGGCTCCCGCGCGTCCCGGGGTCGTGTCAATCGTTGTCGATAACGTTCCACACTACTCCGGCGCTCGCCATCTGAGACGTCACCCCGATTCGTCCCGCGCGACATGACAGCGCGAAAACGGCGGTGAACGCGCATCGATGAATTCGATCAGAGCGTCGTCGAACACCCGGTTCGACGCTAACGTGCCCGGCGCGCAACGCGATCCCGCTTCCCGGAAACCGAGGGAGATCTGCCATGTCCCGAACCAGGTGGCACGTGAGCGCGGTCGTCGCCGCGACGATGCTCGGAGGTGTGCCCGCGGCGGTGGCGGACACCGATCCACACGCCCTGGCCTGCGGCGACCGCGGCTACAACGCCGACGCCGTGCTCAGCGGCAGCACGTGGACCGCGCGCAACGGCGGCCGGACCGTCTACACGGGAACCGACATGCGCTCGGCCGTCCAGGCGGCGATCTCGAGCCTCACCTCGGGCCGCACGTCCAAGCAGTGGGTTCTGGTGCGCGGCAGCGGTTCCGTGAGCGCCGGCTCGCGGATCTCGTTGCCGAGCCACACCGGCATCGACGTCTGCGGCACCATCGACGTCACCGGCTCCGGTTCCGGCGACCAGGCCCCGATCTACTCCCGGGGCACCCGTGACGTCGAGGTCGGCTACCTCTCGGTGACCGGCCGCCCGTTGTACGGGATCTTCCTGCGCAACGTCGACAACGTGGTTCTCGGCCAGATCGACATGCGCCTCTCCGGCGGCCTCGGGGTGCGCATCGACAACCGCGGCGACACCAGCGTCCGCAGCCGCGACATCCGGATCGGCACCGTGTACGTCTCGGGCGCGAGCAGCCACGCCGTCGAGACCTACGGCGTGGACGGGCTCTCGATCGGCACGGTGACCGCGCGCGGCGTCGGCGAGTCCGGGCTGCTGCTCAACGAGACGATCAACGCCACCGTCGGCACCGTGGACGCGGAGAACGCCGGAGCGGGCACCGGGTACGCGGCCTTCCGCACGGCCAACCGCAACGGCCGCATCGGGAGCGGCTACGCCACCAACGTCCGGGTCGGCACCGTCCGGGCGCGGGGTGGCGGCCGCGGCGTGTTCTGCGTGTCGGAGAGCGGCGGGCTGACGATCGACCGGCTCGACCTCGCGAACACCGGCAACAACGCCGTCCTGATCGAGAACTGCTACAACGTGACCCTCGCGGCGCAGAGCGGGACCGTGTCCGGCGGCGGCGAGATCCGCCTCGCCGCGCGCACGGAGTTCCCGAACAACAGCGACATCACCGTGCAGAACCTGACGGTGACCAACTCGTCGGTGCGCGAAAGCCCTTGTGGCACCAACACGACGTTCCGCGACATCCAGCTGAACAACAGCAGCATGAACGTCTGCCCGTGACGGGTCAGCGTGCGTGCTGGAACACCGGTGGCTCGTCCGCCGCCAGGTCGTCCGGCAGCCGCAGCCCCTGGGTGCGGGGAACGAGCTCCGACTGCAGCACGATCGCCGCGGCGCCGATCGCGGCCGCCGACGCCGCTGACGGCGACAACCGCACGGAGACCGGGTGCGCGCCCCGTGCGACGAACGCCCTGTCGAGCTCCTCCCGCAGCACCGGCAGGTAGATCGAGCCCGCGATCGCGAAGCTCGGGCCGGTGAGCACCAGCACCTCGAGGTCGAGCGCGTTGGCGAGCGTGCGGGCGGCGGCCGCCACGTACCGCGCGGACCGTTCCAGCAGGGCCAGCGCCCGCGCGTTGCCCTGGCGCGCGGCCCTGCTGATCGCGGCGAAGTCGGTGGCGACCGGCGTGGCGGGGCGGGTCCTGCCGCCGACCAGCCCGGCCGCGCGGGTCAGCGCCCGGTCCTCCCGCGCCCGCGCGACGACGGCGGCGGGCCCGGCCAGCACCTCCAGGCACCCCCGCGCACCGCACCGGCACGGCGGGCCGTCGAGGTCGAGGCAGGCGTGGCCGATCTCGCCGGCGTGCCCGCTGGGGCCGCGGTGCGTCGTGCCGCCGAGCACCACCCCGGCACCGATGTCCGACCCCATGTACAGCGCGGCGAACGTCGCGGTCGCGCCCACGCCGCCGGACCAGTGCTCGCCGATCGCCGCCGCCGTCGCGTCGTTGTCCAGCACGACCGGCAGGCCCGTGGCGCGTTCGAGCTCCAGGCCGAACTCCGACGGGCGGGCCGAGACGAGGCCCAGCCCGAGGATGCGGTCCCGGTCGACGCCGACGCTGTCGATCAGCGCGCCGACCTCACGGGTCATCCTGGCGACGACGGCCGCGGGCTCCTCGCTCGCGGCCCCGGCACGGGAGATGCGGGCGACGACCGCTCCGCCGAGGTTCGTCAGCACGTAGGTGATCCGCGCGTCGTCGAGGTGCACGCCGATGGCGTAGCGCGCGAAGTGGTTGAGCTGCAGCATGACCCGGCGCTTGCCGCCGGTGGACTCGGCGTGCCCGGTCTCGGCGACCAGCCCCTCGTCGATCAGCCCGCGCACGACCGTGGAGATCGTCCCGCCGGTCAGCCCGCTGGCGTTGACCAGGCCGACCCTGCTGATCATGCCCGCGGCGCGGATCAGGTCCAGCACGGCCGCCCTGGTGCTCGCGTGGGTCACCCGCGCCGGTCCGCTCACGTTCACGCCTCCGTCCGTCGTCGAACGACGAACTTGCTCCATCGACGACCAGCGTCAAGTAAAGCACCCCGAGCCGTTGACTTTCTTTGTTTAGTAACTGAAGAATCTCGCCCCGCAGCATCCCAGCCAAGGGGAGGATCAACGATGTTCCTGCTGAAGCGGCTCTGCGCACTGGGTCTGACGGTGGTCGTCGCGGCCGGTTGTGCCTCGTCGGGCGGCGGCCAGGCCGACGACACGCTGGTCGTCTACACCGGCCAGGCCGGCGACTTCCAGCTCAACTTCAACCCGTACGCGCCGACCCAGATCGAGGGTCCCGGCACGATCTACGAACCGCTGTTCTTCTACAACATCGCCAAGGACCAGCCACCGAAACCGATGCTCGGCACGGCGTTCGAGTGGAACTCCGGCGGCACCGAGCTGTCGATCACCCTGCGCGACGACGCCACCTGGTCCGACGGGCAGAAGTTCACCGCGAAGGACGTCGTCTTCACCCTCGGCATGGTCGCGAAGACCCCCGCGATGAACAAGACCGGCTTCAAGGGCACGGCCACCGCCGTCGACGACACGCACGTGGTCGTCGAGTTCCCCGAACCGTCCTACATGGACGGACCGCAGGTGCTCGGCCAGCTGTGGATCATGCCGGAGCACATCTGGAAGAACTTCCCCACCCCGGCCACCGAGGTGAACCAGAACCCGGTGGGCACAGGCCCGTTCACGCTCGGCGACTTCAAGGCGCAGTCGTTCACGCTCAAGGCCAACCCGAAGTACTGGGGTGGTGAGCCCGCGGTCAAGCAGGTCCGGTACCTGTCGCTGTCGGGCAACCAGGCCGGTGTCGACGCGCTGAAGGCGGGCTCGGTCGACTGGCAGACCGGCCCGATCCCCGACATCAAGGACATCGAGGAGAACTACCCCGGCTACAAGGCGATCACGTTGCCGCTCAACCAGGTCGCGCTCTTCACGTGCTCCAACGCGCAGCTCGGCTGCCAGGGCGCGCAGACCGACCCGGCGGTGCGCAAGGCGATCTACTACGGGATGAACCGGACCCAGATCAACTCGCTGGCGTTCCAGAACGTCAACAGCGAGATGTCCCCCGGCTACACGCTCCTACCGCGCGACAACGCGCTCGTGTCGAGCAAGCTCACCGACCGCCTGGCGCCGATGAACCCCGACGTCGCCAAGGCCGACCAGCTGCTCACCTCGGCCGGGTACGCCAAGGGCGGTGACGGCATCTACGCCAAGGACGGCAAACCCCTGGCGCTGACCGTGAAGGTGGTCGCAGGCTGGACCGACTACATCACCGCGCTGGAGACGATGAGCCAGCAGCTGCTCCAGATCGGCGTGAAGCTCACCCCGCAGCAGCTGTCGTGGAACGAGTGGGCCGACGCGCGCGGCCGCGGCCAGTACGAGCTGCTGATCGACTCGGTGGAGCAGGGCCCCGCGCCCGACCCGTTCTACACCTACAGCTACTTCTTCTCCACGGCGACGACGGCGCCGGTCGGGCAGGCCGCCATCCCGAACTACTCCCGGTTCAGCAACGCGGTGGTCGACCAGGCCGTCGCCGAGCTGAAGAAGACCGACCGCGGCGACCCCTCCCGGCAGCAGCACTACGACGCCATCCAGGTCGAGCTGGAGAAGTCCATGCCGTACATCCCCGTCCTCACCGGCGGCATCCCCAGCGAGTTCAACGCCAAGGGGTTCACCGGCTGGCCGACCAAGGACGACCTGTACGCGTTCCCGGCCGTGTGGAAGCGGCCCGACGCCTCGCAGGTGTACGTGAAGCTCAAGCCCGCCGGACAGTGACATGGGCTACCACCTGCGCAAGCTCGCGTTCTACCTGACCGCGCTGTGGGCGGCGGTGACGCTGAACTTCGTCATCCCGCGCATGCTGCCGGGCAACCCGGTGGACATCCTGATGGCCAAGCTCCAGCAGCGCGGCGGGAGCGTCGACCCCGCCGCGCGGCAGGCCTACGAGACGTTGCTCGGCACCGGCGGGCGCGAGTCGTTCGCCGAGGAGTACCTCGCGTACCTGGGCAACCTGCTGCGCGGCGAGCTCGGCGTGTCGGTCAGCGCCTTTCCCGCGAAGGTGTCCGACGTGATCGCGGGCTCGCTGCCGTGGACCGTCGTGCTGGTCGGGCTCGCGACGCTGCTGTCGTTCGTGCTCGGCATCGGGCTCGGCGCCGTCGTCGGGTGGAAGCGCGGCACGTGGCTCGACTCGCTCGTGCCCGCCACCACGATGCTGTCGGCGGTGCCGTACTTCTGGCTCGCGCTGATCCTGGTCGCGGTGCTCTCGTCCGGTCTCGGCTGGTTCCCGCTCAACGGCGGCTACGACGTCGTGCTCGATCCCGGCTGGGATGCCGAGTTCCTCGGTTCCGCGATCTACCACGGCACGTTGCCGGCGTTGACGATCGTGATCTCGTCGGTCGGCGGGTGGCTGCTGGGCATGCGCAACATGATGGTCTCGGCGATGTCGGAGGACTACGTGCTGACCGCGCGGGCGAAAGGGCTGCGCGGCAGCCGGGTGATGATCCGGTACGCGGCCCGCAACGCCGTGCTGCCCTCCGTCGCCGGGTTCGCCATCTCGCTCGGCTTCGTGGTGTCCGGGTCCATCGTCACCGAGCAGGTCTTCTCCTACCCCGGCATCGGGTCGAAGCTGCTGCAGGCCGTGCAGAACAACGACTACGCGCTCATGCAGGGAATCTTCCTGGTGATCACGATCGCGGTGCTCGGCGCCAACCTGGTCGTGGACCTGCTGTACGGCCTGGTCGACGCCCGCACGAGGGATCGGAGCACCGTGTCATGACCCGTTCCCCCAAGCTCGTCACCGGCCTGGTGCTGGCAGGTCTGGTCGTCCTCTTCGGACTGGTGGGACCGCTGCTCACCGGCGACCCGGCGCTGATCAGGGACAGCGGCCTCACCCCGCCCGGTGGCGAGCACGTCCTCGGCACCACGCTCACCGGTCAGGACGTCCTCGCCCAGCTCGCCCACGCCACCCGCGGGTCGCTGTGGATCGGCCTGCTCGTCGGGGTCATGGCCACGGTGCTGTCCGGGGTCTTCGGCATCGTCGGCGCGTACGCGGGCGGGCTCGTGGACGAGGTCTTCTCCTTGTTCTCCAACGTGATGCTGGTGATCCCGGGCCTCCCGCTGGTGATCGTGGTCGCCGGCTTCGTGCCTGCCGACCAGCGCGGCACGTCGACGATCGCGATCGTGCTCGCGATCACCGGCTGGGCCGCGGCCGCCCGTGTGCTGCGCGCGCAGACGTTGTCGTTGCGCACCAGGGACTACGTGGCCGCGGCGCGGGTGTCCGGCGAGAAGACCTGGCGGGTGATCGGCGTGGAGATCCTGCCGAACCTGCTGCCGATCCTCGCCTCCCAGTTCGTGTTCGCCGTCGTGCTCGCCATCCTGAGCGAGGCGGGGCTGTCGTTCCTCGGACTGGGCGCGGCGAACTCGTCGACGCTCGGCACGATGCTCTACTACGCGCAGAACGGGTTCGCGCTGCAACGCGAGGCCTGGTGGTGGTTCGTGCCGCCCGGTCTGGTCATCGCGCTGTTCGGCGGCGCGCTGTCGCTGATCAACTTCAGCATCGACGAGATCGTCAACCCCGCGTTGCGCGACCGCGAGCGACGCCGCAGCGACGTGGTGGCCGCCGACCACGCTCCCCCGGATCCGGACGCCGTGCTCACCGTCCGCGACCTCGACGTCGTCTACCAGGGCGCGAACCCCGTGCACGCGGTCAAGAACGTGTCGCTGACGTTGCGCAGGGGCGAGATCCTCGGGCTGGCGGGCGAGTCGGGCTGCGGCAAGACCACCCTGGCCTACGCGATCAACCGCCTGCACCGGCCACCGGCCGAGGTCACGTCCGGGTCCGTCACGTTCGACGACGTCGACGTGCTGGCGCTGGGACCGGAGGAGCTCAGGCGGTTCCGGTGGGCCAGGCTGTCCATGGTCTTCCAGGGCGCGATGAACTCGCTCAACCCCGTCACCACGGTCCGCGCGCAGCTCGAGGACGTCCTGCTCACCCACCGTCCCGGCATGTCCGCCCCTGACCGGGAGGCACGCTGCGTGGAGGTGTTCCGGCTCGTCGGCGTCGACCCGGCCCGCCTCGGCGCGTACCCGCACGAGCTGTCCGGCGGCATGCGGCAACGCGTCATGATCGCCATGGCGCTGCTGCTCGAACCGCAGGTCATGATCATGGACGAACCCACCACCGCGCTGGACGTCCTGGTGCAGCGGGAGATCCTGAACGAGATCAAGCGCCTGCGGGACGAGCTGCGGTTCGCGGTCGTGTTCATCACGCACGACCTGCCGTTGCTGCTGGAGCTGAGCGACAGGATCGCGGTGATGCGCGACGGCGAGGTCGTCGAGTACGCCGACGCCGAGGACCTGTACCTGCGGCCACAACACCCGTACACCCGTCAGCTGCTGGCGTCGTTCCCCAGCCTGACGGGAGAAGCAGGAGCGCTGATCCGATGACCACCCTGGAAGTGCGGGGCCTGTCCAAGACCTTCCACTCCTTCCGCGCGGTCGACGACGTGTCGTTCACGCTCACCTCCGGCCGCACGGTCGCGCTGGTCGGCGAGTCCGGGTCCGGCAAGTCGACCATCGCGCGGATGATCGCCAAGCTGGTCCGGCCCACGTCCGGGGAGATCGTGCTGACCGGCCGGGACGGTGAACCCGTTCCGGCGCGCGGCTACCGCGACCACGTGCAGATGATCTTCCAGGACCCGTTCGCCTCGCTCAACCCTTTCCACACGGTCGAACACCACCTGGCCCGGCCGTTGCGGCTGCACGGGAAGTCCGTGGACGAGATCCCGCACCTGCTGGAACGGGTGAGCCTCAGCCCGGCCCTCGCGGCACGCCGGCCGCACGAGCTCTCCGGCGGCCAGCGCCAGCGCGTGGCCATCGCCCGCGCCCTGGCGCCGGGTGCCAGGGTGGTCATCGCCGACGAACCGGTGTCCATGCTGGACGTCTCGATCCGGCTGGGCGTGCTCAAGCTCCTCGCCCGCCTGCAGCGGGAGGAGGACCTCGCCGTCCTCTACATCACGCACGACCTGGCGACCGCCCGGCACTTCTCCGACGAGGTCCTGGTGATGCACCGCGGCCGGATCGTCGAACGCGGGCCGAGCGACGACGTGCTCGTGCGTCCCCAGGACCCGTACACCCGGCTGCTCGCCGCCGCCGCGCCGAACCCCGAAACCCGCTTCCGCCAGGGAGGTCCGTCTTGATCCGGCAGTACCTGCACGACGGCTGGCAGCTGACCGCGACGACGAACGAGGTGCCGGGCAACGTCCGGGGCCGCACCGTCCCCGCGACCGTGCCCGGCAGCACCCACCTCGACCTGCTCGCGTCCGGCCTGATCACCGACCCGTTCCTCGACAGGGCGGAGGCGGAGCTGGCGTGGACGCACCGCACGGACTGGCGCTACAGCACCACGTTCCTCGCCGCCGCCTCCTCCGACGACCGCGCCGATCTCGTGTTCGACGGCCTCGACACGGTGGCCGCGATCGAGCTGAACGGGCACGTGCTCGGCCACACGGCGAACATGCACCGCAGCCACCGCTTCGACGTGCGGGAGTTCCTCGTGGACGGGTGCAACGACCTGACGGTGTCGTTCTCGTCCGCGCTGACGCACGCGGAGAAGGTCGAAGCCGCGCTCGGACGGCGCGAGCACGTCAACACCCACCCGTTCAACATGGTCCGCAAGATGGCGTGCAGCTTCGGCTGGGACTGGGGACCGGACCTGCAGACCGCGGGCATCTGGCGGCCGGTGCGGCTGGAACGCTGGCACACCGCGAGGTTCGCGCTCCTCCGCCCGGTCGTGACCGTCGCGGGCCGGACCGGCCGGGTCGAGCTGCACGCCGAGATCGAGTGGGCGCGGCAGGAGGACCTGACGCTGCGGATCACCGTGGGCGCCCACGAGCGCATCGTCCGCGTTCCCGCCGGACAGACCACCGTGACCGCCCGGCTGGACGTTCCCGACGTCGACCTGTGGTGGCCGGTCGGACACGGCACCCAGCCGCTCTACGACCTGAACGTGACGCTGCACAGCGGTTCCGGGCTCGTGGACAGCGCCGAGAAGCGGATCGGGTTCCGCACGATCACCGTCGACACGACACCGGACGAGATCGGCACGCCGTTCACGGTCGTGGTGAACGACAAGCCCCTCTTCGTCAAGGGCGCCAACTGGATTCCCGACGACCACTTCCTCACCCGCGTCACCCGCGACCGGCTCGCCAGGAGGGTCGACCAGGCCGTGGGCGCGCACGTCAACCTGCTGCGGGTCTGGGGCGGCGGCATCTACGAGTCGGACGACTTCTACGACGTCTGCGACGAACGCGGAGTCCTCGTCTGGCAGGACTTCCCGCTCGCGTGCGCCGCGTACCCGGAGGAGGAACCGGTGCGCGGCGAGCTCGAGGCCGAGGCCCGCGAGAACGTCGTGCGGCTGATGTCGCACGCCTCGCTGGCGTTGTGGAACGGCGGCAACGAGAACCTGTGGGGCTTCGCCGACTGGGGCTGGCCGGAGCAGCTCGACGGCCGCACCTGGGGCCTCGGCTACTACGACGACCTGCTGCCGGGGATCGTGGCCGAGCTCGACCCGGCCCGGTTCTACTGCCCCAGCAGCCCGTTCGGCGGCCCGCACCCCAACGACGAGGACCACGGCACCCGGCACGACTGGCAGGTCTGGAACCAGGTCGACTACACGCGCTACCGCGACCACGTGCCGCGGTTCTGCTCGGAGTTCGGCTTCCAGGGCCCTCCCACGTGGTCCACGCTCACCCGCTGGGTCCACGACCAGCCGCTCACCCCGTCGTCACCGAGCTTCCTGGCGCACCAGAAGGCCGAGGACGGCAACGGCAAGCTCGACCGCGGCCTCGCGGCGCACCTGCCGGTGCCGTCGCGGTTCGAGGACTGGCACTGGGCGACGCAGCTCAACCAGGCGCGGGCGGTGAGCTTCGGCGTGGAGCACTACCGCTCGTGGTGGCCGCGCACCGCGGGTGCCGTCGTCTGGCAGCTCAACGACTGCTGGCCCGTCACGTCCTGGGCGGCGATCGACAGCGAGGAGAGGCTGAAGCCGCTCTGGTACGGCCTGCGGCACGCGTTCGCGCCGCACCTGCTCACCTTCCAGCCCCGCGGCGACCGGCTCGTGCTCGTCGCCGTGAACGACCACGACGAACCGTGGGACGTGCACCTCACCCTCGACCGGCAGACGTTCCGGGGCGTCACGCTGCACCTGACTAGACTGCGCGGGAGGGTGCCGGCCAGGTCCGTGGTCGAGCTGGAACTGGACGAGGCGCTGCTGACGCCGGTGAACGAGGACGCGGAGGTGGTGGTGGCGACGACCGCCGAAGCCCGCGCGATCCACCTGTTCCGGGAGGACACCGAGCTGGCCTACGACCCCGCTCCCCTTGCCGCACAGGCGGAAGCGGTGCGCGGCGGCTACGAGGTCGAGGTGCGCGCCGGCTCGTTCGCCCGCGACGTCGCGATCCTGGCCGACCGCGTCGCACCGGACGCCGTGGTCGACGACCTGCTGGTCCCCATGCCGGCAGGAGAGGTCCGCGTGTTCCACATCCGCACGGACGCGTCCGTCGACCCGGCGGCGTTCACCGGCCCGCTGGTGCTGCGCTGCGCCAACGACCTCCGCGCGGTGCCCGGTGCGAGCTGAGCCGACCGGCGCGATCGGCCTGGTGCTGGCCCGCCCGGCCCGGCTGCTGGGCGTGGAGCCGTTCTTCATGGAGTTCATCGCGGGCATCGAGGAACGGCTGGCCGAACGCGACCTGTCCGTCCTGCTGCACGTGGTGGCGGACCACGAGGCCGAGACGGCCGCGTACCGCCGCTGGGCGGCCCGCGGCCTGGTCGACGCCGTCGTGGTGGTGAACCCCGTGCTGGACGACCCGCGCCCGGCCGTGCTGCGGGAGATCGCGCTGCCGGCGGTCGTCGTCGGCGACTCGGACCTGCCGTGCGTCCGCACCGACCACGCCGGCCCGGTCGCCGAGGCCCTGGGCCACCTGCTGGAACTCGGCCACCGCCGGATCGCCAGGGTCACCGGCCCCAGCGCCCTGCTGCACACGCGGGCCCGCACCTCGGCGTTGGTCGAGGGCTGCGCGGCGGCGGGCATCGAGCCGGTGATCGTCGAGGGCGACTACTCCGAGGAGGCGGGCGCGAAGCTGACGACGTCGCTGCTGACCGGCCCCGAGCCACCGACGGCGATCCTGTACGACAACGACGTGATGGCCGTGGCCGGTCTCGCAGCAGCCGCGGCTCTCGGCGTCGAGGTGCCGTCCGGCCTGAGCCTCGTGGCGTGGGACGACTCGACGTTGTGCCGCCTGGCCTCCCCCGCCCTGACGACGATGAGCGTGGACGTGCACCAGTTCGGCACGACGGTGGCGGACTCGCTGCTGGAACTGGTGGACGGCGTTCCCGTGGTGCAGCGCTGGTCCCCCACCGCCCGCTACGTGCCGCGCGGCACGACGGAGTCCGTTTAGGAGACACGTGGACGAGGGCACGAACATCGTGATGGTCAACCCGGCGGGCGAGGTGCTGCTGTACCTGCGCGACGACAAGCCCACGATCAAGTTCCCGGACACGTGGTGCCTGCCCGGCGGCTACGTCGAGCCCGGCGAGCAACCGCACGAGTGCGTCACGCGCGAGATCGAGGAGGAGATGGGCGTCGTGCTGGACGACGTGCGGCCGCTGGTCTCCGCGACCCGCTCGTACGGCGTCGAGCACACGTTCTGGACTCGGGTCGACCTCGACCTGTCCGAGGTGGTGCTCACCGAAGGTCAGCGGCTGAGGTGGTTCAGCAGGGACGAGACCGCCTCGACCGCGCTCGGGTACGAGGACAACGCGATCCTCGCGGACTTCTTCGACCGGCTGGACCGCGGCGACCTGCCCGGCTGACCATTCCGTGCTGCCCCGGTCAGCACGTTTTACTATTTCGTGCGCTACCCTCGACCCCATGAACTGCGCAGCCTGCGGCACACCGTTGCCGTCTCGCACTGGAGCAGGCCGACACCGCCGGTTCTGCAACGCGACGTGCCGGAGCGCCGCCCGCCGACAGCGCGCGCACGTAAAGAATGACTTGACAGAGCCGCAGCGTCAATCCATTCTTGACACCGTGCCGCACGGTCCTCTGGCGGCGGTGAGCGAGGCGTTGCGGAGGGTGCGCGACGCCGAGACGACACTGCGGGACGCCGTCGAGGCGGCCAGGGAGGCCGGGCACACCTGGCAGGAGATCGGCGACCTGCTGGGCACCAGCCGGCAGGCCGCTTTCCAGCGGTTCGGCCGGCCGACCGATCCGACGACGGGCGCGTCGCTGGCGGAGCTGAAGCTGCCGGACGCGGTCCAGCGCGCAGAGGCGCTCGTGGCCGAGATCGTCGAGTGCCGGTGGCACGAGGTGCGCCGGGACTTCGACGAGCCCATGCGCGACGCGGTCGACGAGGAGAAGCTGCGGGTCGCCTGGGCGCAGGTGGCCGGGTCGGTCGGCGGCTACGAGCGGATGGGACAGCCGTACGCGTGGTCGGCGGGTGAGTACACGCTCGTCCACGTGCCGCTGGCGTTCGAGGCCGGCGAACGGACCGTGCAGGTGACCTACCGCGAGAACGGACAGGTGGCCGGGCTGCTGATCCAGCCGCCCGACCCGGGGTGAGACGCGGTTCTGAAACGGGGGAAACGATGAGAACAGCTTTGATCAGCGTGCTCGTGGTCCTCGCGGCACTGGTGGCTCCGGCCGCCCACGCCGCCGAGGTGCCCACGGCGGGGGATCAGCTCGAATGGGTGGTCGACGCCACCGGCCGCGTGCCGGTGGCGGAAACCGAGATACGGCACCACATCGCGGAGGTCCTGCTGAACGCGGCAGGCGGCCCGGCGGGCATCAACGCCGCGCTGACCGGCCTCGGCCGGCTCGAGGTGAAACGGATCGTCACCGAGACGCCCGACCACGTCCAGGCGGCGGTCCGCGGTCCGGTGGACGACTACCTGCTGGACCTCCACGTCGACCAGACCGGTCTCCTCGACGGCCTGCGGGCGACGCCGGACGCGCCGGTGCCGTCATCGTGGCAGGAGGTGGACAGCCAACTCGCCGCGCTCGGCGGCCGAGTCTCGTTCGGCGCGTCGGAAATCCTGCCGGACGGACGTTGCCGCGACGTGCACGGCCTGAACGACGACGTGCAACGACCACTGGGCTCGGCCTTCAAGCTCTACGTCCTCGGCGCACTCGGCCAGGCGGTCGCGGAGCACAGGGCGTCGTGGACCGACCAGCTCGCGATCCGCGAGGACTGGAAGAGCCTGCCGTCGGGCGTGCTGCAGAACCAGCCGGCCGGCACCAGGCTCCCGCTGACGGAGTACGCCGACAAGATGATCTCCATCAGCGACAACACCGCCACCGACCACCTGATCCACCACCTCGGCCGCGACGCCGTGCAGCGACAGGTGAAGGCGTTCGGCAACCAGCGGCCGTCGGCGAACACCCCGTTCCTGACGACCAAGGCGCTGTTCGAGCTCAAGGCCACCACGCGGTACCCGGCGCGAGCCGACGCCTACCTGGCACTCCCCCGCTGGGCACGTCCAGCGGCGCTCACCGGCCTGGAACGGCTCCCGCTCACCGGCCTCACCGGCTGGCCAGAGCCGCGCAAGATCGACGAGATCGAGTGGTTCGGCTCGCCGGACGACCTCTGCCGCGCGTTCTCGGGGCTGCGGAAGCAGAACCAGCCGGAGATCGGGCACGCCCTGTCGCTCAACGACGGCGGCCTCGGCCTCGACAGGGCGGCGTTCCCGGAGGTCTGGTTCAAGGGCGGCAGCGAACCCGGCGTGCTGACCCTGAACTACCTGGCACGCACGGCCGACGGCCGCTCGCTGGTCACCAGCGTCATGGTGTCGGACCCGGTCGCGCCGTTGAACGAAGCCCACGTCGTGGCTCAGGGCATCGCTGTCGCCAAGGGCGCGGTGGCGTTGCTGGCGGCCGCGCCGCGTCGGTGACGGTGCGCGGAGGCTGACCGGACGGGTGTGGTTCGGGTCGACGGCCCTCGGACGAGGGCCGTTCGCCGGCCACCGGCGGCATGGTGTCGAACACCAGCTCTAGCCGACCGAGCACTGGGTCCCGTCGAGCGTGAACGCCCCCGGAGCCCGGTGCGAGCCGCGCGAGCTGCCGTTGTACCCGAACTGCACCGACGAGCCGGCCGCGATCTTCGGGTTGTAGCCGGCGTTCGCGGCGCTCACCGCAGGCCCGTACTGCCGGCCCGTGGCGTCCCACATCTCCCGGATGCTCTCGCCGCCCGAGAACGCCCAGCGCAGCACCCAGCCGTCGACCGCGGCGGTGCCGGTGTTGCGGACCGTCACGCTGACCTGGAACCCGCCCTGCCACTGGTTGACGACCCGGTACGTGACGGCACAGGCCTTCGCGGGCGGAGGTGGCGGGGGTGTGGTCGTCGGGCGCGGTGGGGTCGTGGTGGGAGCCGTCGTCGTGGTCGGCGCGGGCTTGGACGTGTCGGAGCCGTCGCACGGCGGCCCCCACAGGCCTCGTCGCGCGGCCTGGGCCTCGTCACGGGCGTCGACCAGCGGGCCGCCGTCCACGCCTTCCGGTCTGAGCGCGCCCTGCCGCACGGCGAGGACGGCGTAGTCGGTGCCGTCCTCCAGCTCCAGGTCCACCTCGCCGAGCGTGACGCCGGTGTAGCGGACGGACCTGGCCAGCAGGGTCGAGCGGGCGAAGTTCAGCGCGGCCCCGGCGAAGCACTCCTTCGGTTCGGCCAGCAGGGCGATGCGCACCTTCGTGCCGTCGGCGAGCTCGACCGTGCGGCCGTCGACCACGTCGCGCACCACGGTGATCACGTCCTGCGGTGGCACGATCTCGTTGACGAGCGTCGGCGGTTTCAGCGGGACGGTGCTGGTGGACGGCACCGGTGCCGGTTCGGCCGTGCAGGCCGTCGCGAGCAGGGCCACCGACACGAGCACGTGCTTGCGCAGCACCGTCACACTCCCGACTGTTGGCGCGGAACGTCCTCATGCGACTCCCCAGCTGGAGTGTCGGTCCAGCTGATCACCGCGTTACCGGTGATCAGGCGGGCGGCGCCAGCACGATGGCCGAGTTGTGGCCGCCCATGCCCAGCGACGACTTGATCGTGAGGCCGTCTGCGACCGGCGTGAGGCCGTTCAGCAGGGCCGGGTGTCCGGACGCGACGACCGGCGGTGCCGGGATCACGCCCCGGTCGTAGCCCATCGCGGTGACCGCGGCCTCGATCGCCGACGCCGCGCCCTGGCAGTGGCCGGTCAGCGGTTTCACCGAGTAGAGGCCGGTCTCCGGTCCGAAGAGCTGCTCCAGCACGGCGGCCTCGGCGGCGTCGCACTGCGCGGTGCCGGGGCCGTGCGCGTTGAGGTAGCGGATGTCGGCGGCGCTCACGCCGGCGTTGTCCAGCGCGTCGGTGAAGCACCCCAGGACCTGCTCGAGCCCGGGGTCGATCGAGGTCACGTGGTAGGCGTCGTGCGACATCGCGCCGCCGAGCGTGAGGGCGTACGGGCGGGCGGCCCGTCGGGAGAGGAC
Organism: Lentzea sp.; assembly: GCF_035525475.1. Taxonomy (GTDB): domain Bacteria; phylum Actinomycetota; class Actinomycetes; order Mycobacteriales; family Pseudonocardiaceae; genus Lentzea. Next base: position 18,343 of record NZ_DATLEC010000242.1, read on the forward strand.
GAACGCGACCGACGCCTCGCCCATCACGAACCCCCTGCTGCCCTGCTGGAACGGACGGCACGCGTCGAGCGGCTCGGCGTCCACGATCGCCACTCCCAGCCGGACGAAGTGGTCGACGTTCTCGGGCGTGAGGGAAAGATCCGTCGCCACGAACACGACGTCGTCGACGATTCCCGCGTCCAGCCATGCTTTCGCGGTGATCAGTCCGGCGTTGCCGGACGCGCACATCGCCGAGACGTTCATCGCGGGGCCGTGGAAACCGTACTCCTGCATGAACGTCGACATCGGAGTGGACGGCATCAGCGCCAGGTAGTCGCGCACGGGCAGCCTGCCGCCGCGCGTGATGTAGAAATCGCGCCACAGGTCGACCTCGCCCAGCACCACGGCGTGCAGCAACCCGACCCGGCGGCCCGGCTGCCAGCCTCGGGTACCGGCGTCCTCGATGGCCTCCCTGGCGGCGGCCCGCATGGCCTGCGCGAACCTGCCGGGACCGTCCACCGGGTCACCGTCGTCGCCGACTCTCGCAGCCCAGACCGTGTCACCCGGAGCTCTGCCCAGCTCCGGCACGACGGCGGCCGCCGTCCTGCCGCTCGCCAGACCGTCCCACAGCGACCGGCGGCTCCAGCCGTACGCGCTGACCACGCCGATTCCGCAGATCCCCACACCTCGAGCGACCATGTTCCGCTCCCCCACACCGAGGGCCGACACCTCTAACACCAGGGTAACGGGCACGAGCACCTCGCGGTGAACCGATTCATCGGTCTACAATGGACATTCGAAGTCGGCCCCTGACCATGCGGACGGATTCGGTTACCGATATAACGGCACACCATGTTCACGCCAGACGGATGCGCCTCCTGTCGGCTGTGCGGTAGGACTTCACGATGGCCACGCCACCGGGAATACGAGGGACTGCTGATTCCGGGAGTCAGAACGTGAGCGGCCTGATCGGTGACGCGGAGTTCGACCACGAGCTGCTGGCCGACCTCGGGACGTCGATCGGGGCCGCCGTGGTGTGGTGGCTCGACCTCGGCGACGAGCAGCTCGGCTGGATGCCGGGCCTCGACGCGGTGGTCGGCGTGCCCGGCGCGGACCCCGGCACCGTCCGCGCCCGGCTGGCGGGGCTGGTCGAGCCGCTGACCGTGGCCGCGAAGACGGCGCCGGCCTGGCAGGACTTCGAGCTGGTCCAGCCCCTCGACACCCCGGACGGCCGGCGCTGGCTGCAGTTCCGCGCCCGCGTGTCGGCCCAGGACTCGGCACGGGCGCTGGTCGGCGTCGTCGCCGACGTGACCCGGCGGCACAACCAGCAGCAGGAGCTCGCGGACCTCGCCGACCGCTACCGGTTGCTGGTGGAGCTCGCGCCCGAGGCCATCGTGGTGCACGAGGGCGGCCGGATCGTGTACGCGAACCCGGCCGCGGTCCGGTTCGTGCGGGCGCGCTCCGACGCGGACCTGATCGGGCGGCCGATCACCGACTTCGTCCACCCGGACTCGCGGACCGAGATGCTGCAACGCATCGCGAAGCTGACAGAGCCGGGCACGACGAGCGACCCCGCCGACGCCGTGCTGCTGCGGTCCGACGGCGGGACCACCGACATCGAGTCGGTCTCGGTGCGCACGACCTGGGAGGGCAAGCCCGCGTTCCAGGTGATCATGCGGGACGTCACCGAGCAGAAGGCGGCCGCGGCGACGTTGCGCTACCAGGCCGCGCTCGTCGCGCACGTGAGCGACGCACTGATCGCGACCACCTCCGAGGGGGTCGTGACCAGCTGGAACCCCAGCGCGGAGACCGTCTACGGCCGCAGCGCCGCCGACGCGATCGGGCGGCCGATCAGCGAGGTGGTGGGAGCGCCGCTCGACCCGGCGGCGGTCCTGGAGGCGGGAGGCGTGGTCCAGGGAGACCACCGCAGAGCCGACGGCGAGGCGCTGTCCGTGCGGGTCTCGGTCGCCAGGATGGACGACGGGTACGTGCTGATCTGCGCCGACGAGACCGCCCGCCGGCGCGCCGAACGCCACTTCACGGCGGTGGTCGCCGCCATCGAGGAGGGCGTGCTCGTCGTCGGCTCCACGGGCCTCGTCGAGTCCGTCAACCCCGCCGCCGAACGGATCCTCGGCGTGAGCGCGCAGGAGGCGATCGGCGAGCTGGCGTCGTCGACCGAGCTGCACGACGAGACCGGCCAGCCCATCCCGCACTCGCACTTCCCGTCGGCGATCACCAGGTCGACCGGCAAGGCGCAGCACGGGCGGATCGTCAGGGCGCTGCGGCCGGACGGAAGCCGCGTCTGGCTGTCGCTGAGCGCCCGCGCCCTCACCCCGGACGGCGATCTCCCGTCGGCGACCGTGGTGTCCTTCACCGACATCACCGAACGCCGCATGATCGACAGCCAGCTGGAGCACGAGGCGACGCACGACGCGTTGACCGGCCTGTTCAACCGCACGGTCACCATCAACCGGCTCAGCCCGCGCGAACGGGCGCACCGGTCGGGGCTCACCGCGGTGCTGTTCATCGACCTGGACAAGTTCAAGGTCATCAACGACTCCCTCGGCCACAGCGCCGGCGACGAGGTGCTGCGGATCGTCGGCACGCGGCTGAGCCTGAGCGCCCGCCGCGGCGACGTCGTGGGAAGGCTCGGCGGCGACGAGTTCACCGTCATCGCGTACGGCGTGACCGGACCCGACGAGGCGACCGCCATCGCCGACCACGTCCGCGCGGAGCTGAACAAGCCGATCACCGTCGACGGCCGGCAGCTCCACGTCGACGCGAGCGTGGGCATCGTGCTCGCCGAACCGGGCGACTCCCGCGACGGCTCCGACCTGCTGCGCGACGCCGACCTCGCGATGTACCAGGCCAAGACCAGGGGCCGCGGCCGCATCGCGTTCTTCGACGTCGAGCTGCGCGAACGCATCCAGCGCCGCCTGCAGCTGGAGCAGGACCTGCGCATGGCGCCGCTGGGCGACGAGCTGTGGCTCGCCTACCAGCCGATCGTCGACCTGCGCACGAACAGGCGCACCGCCGTCGAGGGCCTGCTGCGCTGGACGCACCCCCGCTACGGCCTGATCCTGCCCGGCGAGTTCATCACGCTCGCCGAGGAGAGCGACCTGATCAACATCGTCGGCGCCCACATGCTCTACACCGCGTCCCGCGAGATCACCGCCCAGGCACCGGAACTCCAGCTGACCGTGAACCTGTCGGCACGCCAGCTCGACGACCCGTGGCTCGTGTCCTCGGTCCGCAACGCCGCGCACAAGTCGGGCCTGCCCCCGAGCTCGCTCTGCCTGGAGATCACCGAGAGCGCTCTCATGCTCGACCCGGCGCTGGCGGCCCGCACCCTCTCCGCGTTGCGCGACCTGGGAGTGCGGCTCGCGATCGACGACTTCGGCACCGGCCACTCCTCGCTGGCCCAGTTGCTCACCCTGCCGCTCGACACGCTGAAGATCGACCGCTCCTTCACGGCGGGCCTCGGCCGTTCCGACGAGGCGGAGGCGATCGTCACGAGCATCATCGCGATGGCCCACGCCGTCGACCTGACCGTGATCGCGGAGGGCGTCGAGGAGGTCGAGCAGCTGGAGATCCTGCGGGCGCTCGGGTGCGACCAGGCGCAGGGGTACTACCTGGGAAGGCCGGTGCCGCTCGCGGAGCTGTGACCTCTCGGCCGGCGGCTTCCGAGTCGCCCGCGTCACATCCGCTGGAACTTGACACCAATGTCAACCCATAGCGTCGAAATCACCTCGTTCCGGCCGTCGGAACGTACACGGTGGAGGAGACAGACGATGGGCAAAGCTTTGGGGTACAGGAGTTTCGGCGGAGCCGAGGTCCAGGAGTTCATCGAGCGGCCCGACCCGGTGCCCGGCCCGTCCGAGGTGCTCGTCCGGGTCGCGGCCGCCGGGGTCAACCCGCTCGACCACCACCTGCGGTCGGGGCACATCCCCGTGATGAACGGCCACGTGCCCTTCCCGCAGGTCCTCGGGATGGAGGCGGCCGGGACGGTGCTCGCCGTCGGCGGCGACGTGACCGGGCTGGCCGTCGGCGACCGGGTCACGGGGTTCGCGATGACGTTCGCGGGCACGTACGCGGAGACGACGTTGCTGCTCGGCGAGTCCACGGCCCGCATCCCCGACGCGCTGCCGGAGACGTGGGCGGCGACCATTCCCGTCGCCGGCACCACGGCGCTGGACGTGATCGACCAGCTCGACCTGCCGGCCGGTGCGTCGGTGCTGGTCAACGGGATCGGTGGTGGTGTCGGCATCGCGGTCGCCCAGGTCGCCCGCGACCGCGGGCTGGTCGTGACCGGCACGGCCAGCACGGCCAAGAAGGACCTCGTGACGGCGACCGGCGCGACCTTCGTCGACTACACGGAAGGCGATGTCGCCGAACGGCTGCGCGGCTCGCGTTTCGACGCCGTGGTCGACACCGTCGGTGGCGAGTCGTTGCGGGAGATCGCCGCGCTGGCGGCGGAACCGCGGTCGGTCGTCTCCATCGGGGACCAGTCGGTGACCGAGCTCGGCGGCGTCGTCGTCCAGCGCCGCCTCGACCGGTCGGGACTCGAACGCGTCGCCGAGCTGATGGTCACCGGACGCCTCGACCCGCACATCACGGCGACCTACCCGCTCGCGCGGGCGCACGAGGCGCTGGCACTCGTGGAGTCGAAGCACGCCACGGGCAAGGTCGTCATCGACCTGAGCCTCTGACCGCTCAGGCGGCGCCGATCCGCTGCCGGTGCCGGGTGTTGATCTCGATCAGCTCGTCGAGGGACGCCCTCGCCTCGACGAGCCGGTCGATCTCGGCGGTCAGCCTGTCGCGTTCCCCCGTCATGGCGGTGAAAGCGTCCTCGGCGACGGCCGTGTCGTCACTCTCCACGCAGGGCAGCAGGCGGGCGATCATCCTGCTGCCCAGCCCCGCCTCGAACAGCCTGCGGATGATCTCGACCCGCGTCGCCGCCGTCGGCGGGTAGTGCCGCTGCCCGCCGACGGACCGCGTGCTGTGCACGAGTCCCTGCTCCTCGTAGTACCGCAACGAGCGGGCGCTGACGCCAGTCAGACGGGCCAGTTCTCCGATTCGCATGACACCACACTAGGGCGTGTCCCGTGAGTCCGTCCGATGAGAGTCACGGTCGAGAGTCCCGGGGGCGGTGCCGCCGCGACGCCCTCATACCGGGCGTATTCGGGTGTTGCGGCGGTGCCGCCTCCGGGGCCCTCGACCGCGACTATCGCGGGCGAGACTCACGGGACACGCCCTGGGCCTGTCCGGACGGCAGGGTCAGCGACCGTAGGCCTCCAAGAGCCGCAACCAGACTTCGCTGACGGTCGGGAACGCCGGGACGGCGTGCCACAACCGTTCGATCGGCACCTCACCGGCGATGGCGATCGTCGCGGCGTGCAGCAACTCCGCCACGTCCGGGCCCACCAGGGTGAAGCCGACGACCACCCGGCGGTCCTCGTCCACCACCATCCGGGCGTGGCCCCGGTAGCCCTCGGCGTGCAGGGCCGACCCGGCGGTGGCGGCCAGGTCGTGGTCGACCACCCGGACGCGCAGGCCCGCGGTCTCGGCAGCGGCCGCGGTGAGGCCGACCGACGCGATCTCCGGCTCGGTGAAGACCACCTGCGGCACCGCGCGTTCGTCGGCGGTGGCCACGTGCCGGCCCCACCGGGCGTCGTCGACCTGCTCGCCCCTGGCCCGCGCCACGATGACGTCGCCGACCGCGCGGGCCTGGTACTTGCCCTGGTGCGTCAGCAGAACGCGGCGGTTGACGTCGCCCACCGCGTACAGCCGGCCGTCGGCGACCGGCGTGCCGTCCTCTCCCACGACCCGCAGGGTGTCGTCGACCGCCAGCCAGGCGCCCGGCTTCAGGCCGACGGCGTCGAGGCCGATGTCCTCGGTGTTCGGCGTGCGGCCGATCGCGACGAGGAGCTCGTCGGCCTCGATCCGCTCGCCGCTGGTGAGGGTGATGCGCACCGTGCCGTCGTCGTCGCGGCGCACCGAAGCGGCCTCGGCGCCGACGCGCACCGACACACCGGCTGCCCGCAGTGCCTCGGTGACGAGCTCTCCGGCGAACGGCTCCTGGAGGTGCAGCACGCCGTCACGGGCCAGCATCTCGACCGACGCGCCCAAGCTCGCGAACGCGGTCGCCATCTCCGACGCCACCACGCCACCACCGATGATCGCGAGACGCCCGGGAACCTCCTTGGCGGCAACGGTTTCGCGGCTCGTCCACGGCGCCGCGGCGCGCAGGCCGTCGATGTCGGGCACCAGCGCGCCACTGCCGGTCGCGACGACGACGGCGTGCCGCGCGGTCAGCGTCGTCGTGGTGCCGTCGTCGCCGGTCACCTCGACTACCCGGTCCGAGGTGATCCGCCCGTGCCCGCGGTGGAGCGGGATCCCGGCCTGCTCGAGCCAGGCCACCTGCCCGTCGTCGTTCCAGTTCGACGCGAAGGCGTCGCGGCGGGCGAGCACGGCCGCCACGTCCAGCTCGCCCGTCACCGCTTCCCGCGCACCGGGAACCCGTTGTGCGGCACGGAGTGCGGCGGCGCTGCGCAGCAACGCCTTGGTCGGCATGCAGGCCCAGTAGGAGCACTCGCCGCCGACCAGTTCCCGTTCGACGACGGCGACGCTCAAGCCGCCCTGCACCACGCGGTCGGCGACGTTCTCGCCCACCGGTCCCGCGCCGATGACCACGACGTCGTACGTTCCGGCGGCCATGTCAGCGCTCCCCGGTGACGCGACGGAGACGCAGTGCCGAGACGAGGAAGAACACGCCGCCGACGACCGCGTACCCGGCCACGGTGGTCAGGGAGGGGTCGGGTGCGGAGGCACCGAGGACGAACGTGGTGCCGACCGCCACGGAGAGGCCGCCGCTGAGGATCATCGGCCACTGCCCGCCCATCGGGCGGCGGACGACTCCCACGACCAGCTGGACGAGCCCGGCGACGATCGCCCAGGCGCCCCACACGACCAGGACGGCGGGCACACCGGAGGCTCCGGCGACGCCCAGGCCGACGGCGGCGAGCAGGCTGATCACGATGTTCACGTACAGCCCGTACGAGGGCGTGGTGGCACGCGACGCGCGGACGTCGACGACGGCGGCGGCCACGTCGAACAGCGGGTACAGCACGAGCAGGGCGATGCCGGGCGCACCGAGCCGTGCCCCGGTGGCGAACACGAGGCCGGCCCAGACCAGGGCGAAGGCGAACCTCACCAGGTAGAGCCGGCGCAGCGCGTGCGCCACCGGGACGGCGGACGGGCCGACAGGCGTGTCGACGGTGGTCATGGTGGTCCTTCCGAAGCCAGAGAGAACGAACGTTCTATCGCAATGGAGCATGTCGGCTCGCCGCCGACAAGTCAAGACAGAACGTTCTCTCTGCTAGCGTGGGCACCATGCAGCGCAGCGACTCCCAGGGGCGGCCGTCCGAGGCGCGGTCCCGCCTGCTCGGCACGGCGGCCAGGCTCTTCTACTCCGAGGGGATCCACGCCGTCGGCATCGACCGCATCGTCGCCGAGGCGCAGGTGACGCGTGCGACCCTCTACCGGCACTTCCCCGGCAAGGAGGACCTGGTCCTCGCCTACCTGGCCGAGGCGGACGACACCATCCGCGGCCTGGTCGGCCACACCGCCGATCTTCCCGCGGCCGACACCCTCCTGGCCGTCGGCAGGTCGATCGCCCAGGGCATCCGCGGCGAGGACTTCCGCGGCTGCGCCTTCCTCAACGCCGTCGCGGAGTACCCCGACCCCGCGCATCCCGTGCACAGGGCCGTTCTCTCCCACCGGCAGTGGTTCCTGGAAGTCGTCACGGACCTGATGAACCGGGTCGGGGAAGGACCCGCCGAGCCCGCCGCCCGCCACTTCGTGATGCTGCGCGACGGCGCCATGGCCGCCGGCTGCCTCTACGACCCGGACCTGGTCTGCGAGACGTTCCTGCGCGGCGTCGACGGACTCCTGCAAGCCCACGCCAGGGAAGCCTGACTCAGGCGAACGCGGGCTCCAGCGCCTCGAGCCGGGGCAGCCGCACCCCGAGCCGCCGCGCCTCCGCCAGCACGTCCCTGGCGTAGAGACCGGCGAGCTCACGGCTCATCTGGCCGGTGCGTTCCAGCTGTTCGAACAGGAACGCGGCCATGTTGTCGCCACCGAGAGCCTTCTGCAGGACGAAGCTCAGCAGCCCCACGGGCACGCGCGACATCAGCTTGGCGCCGATGCGCGGGGTCCCGCCCTTGGCCTCCAGCAACGGGACCATCTCCCGGACGAGCAGGACGGACTCGCCGATGGCGGCCCGCGACCCCAGGAAGCCGGCCAGGCCACCGGCCGACAGCACCTTCGCCAGGAGCCCGGCGTCCAGGATGTAGTGGAACCACAGCCAGCTGCGGAAGTCGGGCGCCTGCGTCACCGAGAACCCCGCGTCCTGGAACAGACCGCGCACCGCCCGGTACCTCGCGCCGCGGTTCGAGCTGTCGCAGAACCCGAGGAAGACGGCCTTCATGACACCACCGGCGAGCCTGGACCCGGTGAATCCCCCGCCGCCGCCGGGGAATCCCCAGACGACCTGGTCGGCCGGCAGCGCGGAGACCACGGCCGCGGGGTCCTCGAACATGTTGCCGAACATCAGCACGGTGGCGCCGCCGACGCGGGTGCCGAGGAACTCGACCGCGGCGTCCAGCTGGCCGGGGTTGACGCTCAGCAGGATCAGGTCGTAGTCGTGCCCGGCGTCGAGCTCCTCCCGCAGGGTGACCGGCCACCGTTCGGCCACCGCCGCGCCCTTCTTCCTGCCGTCCCTGATCTCCAGGGAGATCTCGGGGCCGAACTGGGCGGCCCTGCCGGGCCGGACGTAGAAGTCGACCTCGTGACCCGCCTTCTCGAACGCCCAGCCGTAGAGCGCCGCGATCGTGCCGCGTCCGAACATCAGAATCTTCATCGAGCTTTCTCCAAAATGGGTCACCAGGTGACGGGAAGTGCGGTCACCCCGTAAACGGAATTGAAAACGCGGAACTCGACCTCGTCGTCCGGAACCGCGAGCGAAAGGGCGGGAAAACGCCGGAACAACGCGGGGAACGCGACGCGCATCTCGAGCCGGGCCAGCGGTGCGCCGAGGCAGTGGTGCACGCCGTGACCGAACCCGAGGTGCCCGGCCTCGCCGCGGCGGATGTCGAGCGTGCCGGGGTCGGCGATGAACCCGGGGTCGCGGTTGGCGCCGGGCAGGGTGACCACCACGGTGTCACCGGCGCGGACGGTGACACCGGCGATCTCCACGTCGGTCGTGGCGGTGCGCTGCACACCGGTGTGGACGACCGAGAGCCATCGCATGAGCTCCTCGACCGCCGGCTCCACGGCGGCCGGGTCGTCGCGGACCGCGGCGAGCTGATCGGGGTGGCGCAGGAGCGCGAGCGTGCCCAGGGCGAGCATGTTGGCGGTGGTCTCGTGCCCGGCGACGAGCAGCAGCAACGCCATCCCGGCCAGCTCGGCGGTGGTCAGCTCGTCGCCGTGCTCGCGCACCAGCATCCCGAGCAGGTCCTCACCGGGCTTCTCCCTGGTGCGCACCACGAGCCCGGTCAGGTACCGGTGCAGCTCGGCCATGGCGGCATCGCGTTCGTGCGCGGGTCGCGACAGGTCCATGTTGCGGGCGCTGCGCTCCTGGAACTCGCCCCGTTCCTCCCACGGCACCCCGAGCAGCTCGCAGATCACCAGCGACGGCACGGGCAGCGCGAAGTCGGCGACGAGGTCGGACGGCGCGCCCTTCCGCTCCATCGCGCCGAGGTGGTCCTCGACGATCCGCTCGACGCGCGGGGCGAGGAGCCGCATCCGGCGGTGGGTGAACTGACCGGTGAGCATCCGGCGCAGGCGGTGGTGGTCCGGCGGGTCGGTGGCCAGCAGGTTGCCCGCCGTGGACTCGCCGCCGGCCAGCGGCGACATGGCGTTGCTGAACCGGGTCGTGTCGGCCAGCACGGCCTTGACGTCGGCGTGCCGGGCCACCAGCCACGCGGACTCCCCGAACAGCCAGGGAATCCGCGCGATGCCCTCGTGGTCCCGCAGCGCGAGCAACTCCGGCACCGGCTCCATTCCCACCCGTCGCATGGGCAGCGGAACGTCCGCAAAAGGCGGAACCGGGCGCGTTTCAGCCACGGGGAATCTCCTCGGAATTGGTGGAAACCGATCTTCACCACCAACGTAGCCCGGTAACTGGAAAACGGAGTCCGCTTGCCCGGAAGTGAGATCAACGCCCGCGCGAGCGACTCACTTCGTCCACTGGAGATTCTTTTCCACGTCGGGTTCACTGGAGAGATGGCCGAACCGACCGACCTTCGCGCCGACGCCGCGCGCAACCGGACCCGCATCGTCGAGGCGGCCCGCGACCTCTTCCGCACGCGCGGCATCGACGTCCCGATGAGCACGATCGCCCGGCGCGCCGGGGTCGGCGTGGCGACGTTGTTCCGGCGGTTCCCGAGCCGGGAGGCCCTGGTGGCCGAGGTGTTCGCCGAACAGCGGGCGCACTGCGAGGCTCTGCTGCGGAAGGCCGTCGCCGACCCCGATCCGTGGAACGGGTTCCGGCGGCTGCTCGAGTTCATGTGCGCCGAGCAGATCGAGGACCGCGGCTTCACCGAGGCGTTCCTCGCGTCGTTCGCCACCGGGAGCGCCCACTGGCAGCAGCGCGTGGTCGCCGAGTCGGCGTTCGACACGCTGGTCCGCCGCGCGCAGGACAGCGGCAGGCTCCGGCGGGACTTCGCGGTCAGCGACCTGGTCATGCTCATGATGGCCAACGCCGGTCTGCGCAACGCCCCGCCGGAGCACGCCCGCGATCTGTCCCGCCGTCTCCTGGACTACCTGCTCCAGTCCTTCGGGACCGAGGGCGACGCTCCTCTGTCGCCCGCGAGCCCCCTCGGCCTGGCCGACCACCTCACGGCGCACTCCGGTAGTCGTCGTGCGGCAGCGGGTGGCTGACCGGGACCACCCGTGAGCTGACCGCGGTCAGGCAGCCGGGGCACAGCAGCTGGCGGAACACGATCTCCTCGTCGACGTACTCCGACGGGTCGTGCCAGATGTGCGGTCCCGCTTCGGCCGGCGCCGTCTCACGCCGCGCCAGCCCGGTGACGAACGCACCGCCCTCCAAGGGACCGATCTTCGTGCCGCAGTGGACGCACACGACCGTCGAGTCCAGCACGGCGAGGTTGTCGTCGAGGCGGCGTGCCGCGGTCAGGTCCACCGGGCTGACCACCTGGAGTCCCGGGCCGGTCAGTCCCGCGCCGGTCGCGCGCCGATGCCGGAGTGCCGCGCGTGCGTCGCCGGTGGCGGTCGCGTCCACCTCACCGTCCTCCGCGAGCACGACGCCGTAGACGTCCCGTGCGGCCTCGGCCGACACGCGGGCCTGCCGCACGTCCTCGACGACGCTGTCCGCCTGGCGCAGCAACGGGTCGCCGTAGCCGCCGCCCGCCTGCCAGTGCAGGTACAGCGCGTCGCCGGGACCGAGGTCCGACTCGCCCTCGCAGGGCAGCACCTCGACCCGGCCGCCCAGCTCGCCGAGGCCGGCGGGGATCGACTTCGCCCCCGCGAGCCGCGGCAGGTCGATGCCGCGCACCACGAGGTCGAGCTGGGAGTTGCCGGGATGGCCGCCCGCCAGGCCGACGTTCTGGTTCGCCGCCTTGCCGTTGCCGGAGACGACGAGCGACATCCGTCCACTTTGGTCGGGGTGCTGCACGTAGCAGACCGAGCCGCTCATCCCGCCCCGCTGCCTGCCCGGCCCGCCGGAGTCGATCTGCTCGCGGCGCCACAACGCGACCAGCGGGTACAGGTACTCGGTCATCTCGACGTCGGGTGCCCGCGCGGACGGGATGATCAGCCGGCCGCCGGTGTCGACGCCGTCGTGGTGGACCTGGGCGCCGTAGCCACCGGCCATGACGTCGAAGATGGGCGACACGAACCGCTTTCCCGCCCCACCGCGAACGTCCACACCGGACACGACGCAGAGGTCCGTGGTGCCGTTGCAGATCGACTGGACGTCGGCGCGGTGCGCGGGTTCGGCGTCGAGCATCTTCGCGAGCACCTCGGCGACGAGGTTGCCCGCTCCCCACGCCGGTCCGAACGGCCCCTTGCCCACCGCGGCGGGGAACGACGCGTTGGTGATGGTGTCCTCGTCGGTGATGATCTCGAAGCACCGCATCAGCCCGCCGGCCGCCCACGGGATGTCGCCCGCGAGCAGCGGCAGCACGGTGAAGACGATGCCCGCCCGCAGCCCGGGGTACGGGCAGTTGATGATGCCGGTCTGCCCGGCGGTGCCGCGGAAGTCGAAGACCAGCCGGTCGCCCTCCTTGGTCATCGCGACCTTGATCGCGTGCAGGTTCCGGTCGCCGGTGCCCGACTGCTCCTGGTACCCGACCGCGGTCCACGTCCCGTCCGGCAGGTTCCCGAGCTTGGCCCGCAACCGGTGCTCTGCGTCGTCCATCATCCGGCGCATCACGGCCTTGACGGTGCCGGCGCCGTACTTGGCGACGAGCCGCAGGACCTGGTCGATCGCGTTCTTGTTGGCGGCGACCTTGGCGCGCAGGTCGAGCCCCACCAGGTGCGGCAGCCGCGACCGCCGCACCCAGGCGTCGGCGACGTCGCGTTGCAGCACGCCACCGCGGACGACCTTCAACGGCGGCGTCGGAACGGCCTCGCCGAAGACGTCCTGCGCCGACGGGCTGAACGAACCGGGGCGCGGCCCGCCGAGGTCGACCTGGTGGGCGATCGCCGTGGTCCAGCCGAACAGCTCGCCGTCGTGGAAGATCGGCGCGAGGATCGCGGCGTCGTTCTGGTGCAGGCCGCCGCCGATCCACGGGTCGTTGCACAGGAACATGTCGCCCTCGGCGATGCCGGGGTTGTCGGCGCGGTGGCGCAACGTCCAGGTGATGGCGAGGTCCATCGACCCGATGAGGCCGATGTTGTAGGTGCCGACCTGGACCTGTTCGCCGAGCTCGTCGCAGATGGAGAAGTTGAAGTCGTTGGACTCGGTGACGACGTGCGAGCCCGACATCCGCCGCAGCGTCTCCCCCATCTCCTGGGTGATCGCCCAGAGCCGGTGCCGCACGACCTCGTAGGTCAGCGCGTCGACCTGCTCGTCCCCGGCCTGGTGCAGCCGCAGCGCCGGGGAGATCTGCCGCAGCAGCTCCTCGCGGGACAGGGGCCGGCTGGTGAACTCGTCCGCGCCCGGGATTCTCGATGTCATGAGGGCTGTCCTCCCTGGTAGCGCAGCACGAGGTTGCCGAGGTGGTCGACGCGACCGGTGACACCGTCCGGGACCACGACGACCGTGGCCGGGACCTCGACGATCGCCGGTCCTTCCAGCACGTGGCCCGCGCGCAGCCGAGCGTAGTCGTAGACGGGGGTCGTCACGAACCCGCGCCGCGAGTCGAGGCAGACGCGCCTCTCCCCCGCCAAAGCCGGTGACGGGTCGGCACTTGCGGCCTGCTCGACCTCCGGCAGCGCGACGGGGAAACCGAGGCCCGCCTTGGCCCGCACGCGGTAGGTGATCGCCTGCACCCCGGCCTCGCGGTACCCGGCGCCGCTGCCGTTGATGCGCTCGTACTGCTGCTCGAACCGTTCGAGGATCTCGTCACCGGTGCGCTCGGTGAACCTCGTGTCCGGCACCGCCGTCGCGAGCTCCGTGACCTGCATGGAGTACCGCAGGTCGACCTCGCGGTACAGCTTCACGTCGTGGAACTCCACCTTCTGCCGGTCGAGCGCGCGCCGCAGGTCGGCTTCGAGCCGGTCGTAGTGCGACTCCAGCACCGCGTGGTCGACGGGGAACGACGACGGGTCCGACAGCTCCGCGCTCAGCGCGACGTCCGACGCGGCCAGCCCGTACGCGGAGAAGGCCGACGCGACAGGACCCAGCGGCACGACGACTTCCCGCACACCCAGGTCCTGGCAGTAGCCCGCGCAGTGCGCCGGTCCCGCGCCACCGAAGGCGTAGACGACGAAGTCCCGCGGGTCGTACCCGGCCTGCACGACCGCGCGGCGAAGCAGGTCGCCCGCCTGGGCGTTCTGCACCTCGTGGATGGCGATCGCGGCCTCCTCGACGGTGAGCCCGAGCGGTTCGGCCACGTGCTCGCGGATCGCCTCGCGCGCCAGGTCCATCCGCAACGGCTTGCGGCCGCCGAGCAGCCCGCGTTCGCTGAGGATGCCCAGCACCAGGTTGGCGTCGGTGTTGGTGGGCCGCGTGCCGCCGTTGCCGTAGCAGGCCGGTCCCGGCACGGCCTCGGCGCTCCGCGGGCCGAGGCGGAGGTTGCCGCCCGCGTCCACCGACGCGAGAGCCCCGCCACCGGAACCGATGGTGTGCACGCGGATCGTCGCCGCGTTGATCGGGAACTGGTTCACGATGGAACCGGGCGCCATGACCGGTTCGCCGTCGACGATCAGCCCGGCGAGGAACGTCGTGCCACCGACGTCGGTGGTGATGACATCGCGGTGCCCCAGCTGTCCGGCCAGTCGCATCCCGCCGATGACACCGCCGGACAGGACCGAGCCGATCGTCGTGATGGCGTGCTCGGGAGCCCGGTCGGCGGTGATCGTGCCGCCTTCGCTCTGCATGACCAGCAGCGGTCCCTTGAGCCCGCCCTCCTCCAGCTGCTTCCGCAACGGCAGCAGGTAGGTGCGCAGCCGCGGGCCCACCTGGGCGTTCATGATCGTGGTGGAGGTGCGGGCGAACTCGCGGATGCGCGGGCTCACCTCGCAGGAGAGCGTGACGTACAGGTGCGGCGCGATCTCGTGGACCAGCTCGCGGACGCGTTGCTCGTGGGCGGGGTTCTTGAACGACCACAACAGGCACACGGCGATCGCCTCGACACCTTGGTCCACGAGGAACTGCGCGACTCGCCGGACCTCGTCCTCGTCCAGCGGCACCAGCACGTCGCCGGCGTAGTCGATCCGCTCCGTCACCTCGAGCGCCCGGTACTTCGGGATCAGCGGCGCCGGTTTGCGCTGCCGCAGGGTGTCCTGAATCTCGTGCGCCGAGCGGCCGAGCGTGCGGCCCTCGGCGTTCATGATGTAGATGGCGTCGCGGTGGCCCTTGGTGGCGATGAGACCGACGTCGGCCACCTCGCCCTGGACGAGGGCGTTGATCGACGCGGTCGTGCCGTGGGCGATGTAGTCGGTCTGCGCCAGCAGCTCGCCGACGTCGATGCCGAGCTCGGCCGCGAGGTCCTCGATCGCCCTCATGACACCGACTTCGCGGTTCGGCGGGGTCGTCGGCGTCTTGGCCGACACGATCCGCCCGGCTCCGTCGGACGCCACGGCGTCGGTGAACGTGCCGCCCACG
>NZ_DATLEC010000244.1:0-53605 GCF_035525475.1 Lentzea sp.
CGGTCGGCGCACTACCTCGTGAAGAGGGAGGGCGATCGTGGAGGATTTCTCCGCCGTCTACCGCGAGTGTTACCCACGGGTGCTCGCGTACGCGGCGAGTCACGCGGGTGCTCGGCTCGCCGAGGACATCACCAGCGAGACCTTCACGATCGCCTGGCGCAAGCTCGACCAGATGCCGCCGAACGCGTTGCCGTGGCTGCTCGGCATCGCGCGCAACCTGGTGCGCACGGCTCGTCGGCAGGTCTGGCACGACGAGCTGGACGACGTCGCGGCGGACGACGACTTCGCGGTGGTCGAGCTGCGGGCGGCGTTGTCGTCGTTGTCCGAGGTCGACCAGGAAGTGCTCACGCTGATCGCGTGGCACGGACTTGCGCCGACTGAGGCCGCGAAGGTGCTTGGCTGCACCACGGCGACTTTCTACGTGCGGCTGCACCGTGCGCGACGACGGTTGCAGGCCGCTCTCTCGACGCAGACCCACGACCGTGCGAGGGAGTCATGGAAGACCTCATGAAGAAGCTGGCCGCGGCCAAGCCGCGGACTCCCGAGGTCGACCCCGAGCGGATGGAACGCGACCTGGTCCGCATCATCGCGCTGCCGTGGTCGAGGCGGTCCAGGCCGCAGGTCCTCCGGCGGTTCGCCCCCTTGCTGGTCGTCGGCGCGGTGATCGCGCTCGTGGTCGTTCTGCTCCCCCGGCCGGCAGGACCCCTGAAGCCGGCCGCTCCTCCGCAGTGGTGGCACGTGCTGACGCAGCACAGGATGACGATGGTCGTCGGCGACGCGGCGAACCCGTACTTCGTGGACATGGACTGGAAGAACGACCGGTGGCTGAGCTTCAGCGCCGAGGTCGCGGTCCTCCAGAAGGACGGCGAGGTGCGGACCTTCTCGATCGACGGCAACGACAGGTGGGAGATGGCGGGCAGGCCGGCGACGGTGCCGCAGCTCGGCGGGAGCCGCTCCGTGCGGATCGGGCCGATGAAGCCCGCCCTGCAGAAGACCGCCGTCTCCGGGTTCCAGATGTCCCTGCACAGCCAGGTGCGGCTCGACTCGTTCGACTCGGTGCCCACGGACCCGGCCGAGTTGAAGAAGATGCTGGAGAACCTCGTCGGCACCAAGGACGCGTACCGGATCGCGACGCTCGCGATGGACCTGATGGCCGCGAACGTGAGCGACGACCAGCGGCGAGCGGTGTTCGACCTGCTCAAGACGCTCGACGGCGTGCGGTTCCGCGACGACGTGCCGATGGGCGAGGCCGGCAGGGGCCTCGGCGTGGCGATCACGGCGCCTCCGACCTTCCAGTTCCCCGACGTCGAGACCCAGCTGGTGGTCAACCCGGAGACCGGTCTGCCGGTCCTGAGGCGGGACGTGAGCACCACACCCCGGTACGGCATGCCCGCGGGCCTGCCCATCTTCGAGGAGAAGTACCTGCTGCTGGACAGGACGACCATCGACCCGATCGTGCCGCTGGACATCCCGGTGAACGGCGAAGTGGAATCCCCCATCATTGAGCGGTGATCGACCCACGACGGCTCCGCGTGCTGCGCGCGCTCGCCGACCACGGCACCGTGACGGCCGCAGCAGCAGCGCTGCACCTCACGCCGTCAGCGGTGTCGCAGCAGCTGGCCGCCCTTGAGTCCGAGGCCGGACATCCGTTGCTGCTGCGCAAAGGACGCCGTGTCTCACTGACACCGGCAGGCTCGCTGTTGGTCGCGCACGCCCACGTCGTCGCCGCCGAACTGGAACGCGCTCAGGCCACTTTGGACGCCCTGGCCTCGGGCTTCGCCGGCCGGGTGGAGGTCGCGGCGTTCGCGTCGGCGATCACGCAGGTGGTGGCGCCCGCGCTGGCGGCGTTGAAGTCCCGGTCGGTGGAGCTCTCGGTCCGCGACGCCGAAGGGCACGAGAGCGTGCGGCTGTTGCTGGACGGCGAGATCGACGTGGCAATCACCGAGGAACACCGGACCACCGAGCGCCTGACCAGGTTCCCGCTGTACACGGAGCCCTTCGACGCCGTGCTGCCGCCGGGGTGGGGGTCGACCGGGCCGGTGGACCTGGCGGCGCTGGCCGACGAGGACTGGGTCGTGACGCTGCCCGGCAACCCGTTGCGGGACGTGGTGGAGATGGCGTGCGCGCAGGCCGGGTTCACGCCGCGGATCCGGCACACGTCCGACGACTTCCGGGCGATCGAGGCTCTGGTGGCGGCGGGCGCCGGGGTGGCTTTGGCTCCGCGCAACGCCGTGCGCGGGGTGCCGGTGTCCGGGGTCGCGCCGTTGCGGCGGGTGGTGGCGGCGGTGCGGCGCGGGTCGGAGGAGCATCCGCTGATCAGGGCGGTTCTGGACGAGCTGCGGGCGGCTCGTTAGACGCGGGGCAGGTAGGCGGCGACCTCGGCGAGTGCGTCCAGGGTGTCGTGGCCCACCTGGCCGCCGGCGGTCTCGGCTTCCGCGATGGTCACGGACCTGCCGTCGCGGTCGCTGCCGTAGCGCAGGCCCGTGAAGCGGATGTCGGCCAGGCCGAGCAGGTGGCTGCCGAGCGGGTGGACGTCGCCGCTGCCGTGCCTGTTCATGACGGTCTGGAAGTCGCGGGCGTCGCCGGTCGAGGCGAGGCCGACCCAGACCACCGAGATCACGGCGGTGTTGCCGGCGCCGTCGGTCACCGCGAACAGGGCGCGTTCCAGCGAGGTGCACCGGTTCCGGGTGAAGAACTCGCGGACCTCGCCGAACGACACCGCGACGCACTCGGCCTGCTGCCTGGCCGTGCGCTTCAGCTGTCGCATCCCCATGCGTTGCCAGGCACCCTCGGTGTCCCCTTTGCGTGCGGCCTTCTGACCTTCGGCCTTGCGCGCGCTGAGCCGCAACGATGATCCGCCGGAACCGACCTCGGGAGCGCTGGGCAGCGTCACGCCGCCGGTACCCGCGGCCACGCTCAGCGCCAGGACTCCGGCCGCCACCGCACCGGCGCCCTTCTTCCCTCCGCTGTTGTTCAGCGGGATGCGTCTGCCGTCCTTGGTGATGAAGCGCGTCATGTGACCAACAACGGGGTGCGCCACGCTGTCGTTGATCACACGATCGAGTGATGCGCTACGGCGGTGGGATCGTCACGCGCAGCTTCGCGGCGATCCGCGTCAACGCCTGGCGGTCCTCGTCCGTGAGCGGGTCGAGCACGAACTGCCGGACCGAACGCAGGTGCGTGGGCGCGGCGGCTTCGACCACCTCGAAGCCCTCGTCGGTCAGCGAGGCGAGCGTGTACCGGCCGTCGTCGGGATCGGGGAAGCGGACGACCCAGCCTCGCTGTTCGAAGCGCTTGACCACGTTGGACAGCCGTGACAGCGAGCCGTTCGCCAGGTGGGCCAGCTCGCTCATGCGGATGCGGCGGTCAGGGGCCTCCGAGACGTGGCTGAGCACCAGGTAGTCGAAGAGGCTCAGCCCCGACTCCTGCAGCGGGGCCTCCAGCCGGCCCGGCATCAGCAGCAGCAACGAGACCAGCCCCGTCCAGGCTTCCTTCTCCTCCGCGTTCAGCCACTCCACGGCACGGATCGTACTTCACGCTTGAAGTCGTGTACGGTTGACTTCAAGCATGAAGTCACGGGAGGCAGAGATGGTCGAGTTCTTCGCGACGCCGGGGTACGGCGAGACGCAGCGGGACGACATGCACTACAGCCAGGCCGTGCGGATCGGCGACCGGGTCGAGACGTCCGGGCAGGGCGGCTGGGACGACGCGTTCGAGTTCCCCGAGGCGCTGGAGGCCGAGATCGTCCGGGCCTTCGACAACGTCGAGCGGACGCTGCGGGAAGCAGGCACGAGCTGGGGCGACGTCGTTCACGTCAACTCGTACCACGTGCTCGGCGACGACTCGTTCGACGACCACAACCGGGTCATGGTCGAGCAGTTCCGCGCGCGGATGGGTGAGCGCAGGCCCATCTGGACCGAGAGCGGGGTCACCGCCCTCGGTCACCCGAAGATGCGCGTCGAGATCCGCGTGACCGCGGTGAACTAGTGAGGAGCGCGGGCGGCGAGCTTGGCCGAGGCCGGGTCGGCTGCCGCGAGTGCGCCGCGGGCCGCGAGCTGGCAGATGTCCATGCTGGACGTGGCCAGGCGGGCGCCGACGCTGGACAGGGCCGTGTGGTTCATCGACAGCGACGTCACGCCGAGGCCGATGAGCACGCACGCCAGCAGCGGGTCGGCCGCCGCTTCGCCGCACACGCCGACGGGCTTGCCGGTGGCGGTGGCGGCCTCGCCGACCAGGGCGATCAGGCGCAGCAACGCCGGCTGCCACGGGTCGTTCAGCGCTGCCACGCCGCCGAGCTGGCGGTCGGCGGCGAAGACGTACTGGGCCAGGTCGTTGGTGCCGATGGAGATGAAGTCGACGACCTGGAGGATCTCGCGGGCGCTCAGGGCGGCCGACGGGACCTCGACCATGACGCCCGCGCGGGCGATGCCGGCGGCACGGGCGCGTTCGACGAACCAGGCGGCTTCGGCGGCGGTCGCGACCATCGGGGCCATGACCGAGACGTCGGCGCCGGACGACTTCGCCGCCGCGGCGATGGCTTCGAGCTGGCGGTCCAGGACCTCGGGGCGGTCGAAGGCGACGCGCAGGCCGCGGACGCCCAGTGCCGGGTTGGGCTCGGGCTCAGGGCTCAGGAACGCCAGCGGCTTGTCCGCGCCCGCGTCGAGGGTGCGCACCACGACCGGCTTGCCCGCGAACGGCGCCAGCACGGCCTCGTACGCGGCGGTCTGCTCGGCGACGGTCGGTTCCTCCGCGGCGTCGAGGAAGCAGAACTCCGTGCGGAAGAGGCCGACGCCCTCCGCACCCGCGGCGGCAGCGGCGGCGGCGTCAGCAGGTGAGCCGACGTTGCCGAGGACCTTCACGCGGTGGCCGTCCTTGAGGACACCCACGCCGTTCCACGTGACCTTCTTGCCGGCGCCGGCCGCGCGGACCTTGCCGTCCGACTCGCGGACCTGGCCGGTGTCGCCGTCCACGTCGAGAGAGGTGCCCTCGAACGCCAGGATACCGCGGCACGCGACGACGGCCGGGATTCCGAGCGAACGCGCGAGGATCGCGGTGTGGGAGGTGGGGCCGCCCTCCTCCGTGACCAGGGCGAGGACCTTCGCCGGGTCGAGGCCCGCGGTGTCGGCGGGCGCCAGGTCGCGTGCCACCAGCACGGACGGCGAGGCCAGGTCGGGAACGCCGGGGGCGGGCATGCCGAGCAGCTCGGCCACCACGCGGTCGCGGACGTCCTGGACGTCGCGGGCGCGTTCGGCCATGTAGCCACCGGCGGCCTGCAGTGCGGCGATGAACTTCTGCGCCGCCTGGTGCACGGCACGGGCCGCGGGCAGCGACTCGTCGGCGACGAGCTTCTCGGCGGACTTGATCAGGGACGGGTCGCCCGCCATCGCGGCGGTCGTCTCCAGAACGGCGCGGGCGTCGCCGTCGACGGTCTTCGCGCGCTCCATCAGGCGCTGCGCCACGGCCTCGGTCGCCGGGCGGATGCGGGCGGCCTCCTCGGCTGTGTCCGCAGGTCGCGGGCCCACCGGGGGTTCGGGCAGGGCCTCGGCGACCCTCACCACGGGACCGGTTGCCCGGCCGCTGCTCACACCGACACCGCTCAGCCGCGCGCTCGACATGGTCTAGACCATACCCTTCAGCGGTGACGGGCCGACAGCTCGCCGTGTCAATTCGGTGAGCCGACCTCGGCCGCGGTCGGGTAGGACGGCTGCGCGCCCGGCTTCGTGACGGACAGCGCGGCGACCTTCACCGCGTAACGAGCAGCTTGGACGATGTCGTCCCCGTTGGCCAGTCGCGCGGACACCGCACCGGCGAACGCGTCACCGGCGCCCGTCGTGTCGACGACCTCGGCCACCTCGACCGCCGGAACCTCGACGACTCCCGTCCTCTCCACCACGGCCGCACCGCGCGAGCCGAGCGTGACGATCGCCGACGCGGGACCGAGGTCGAGGAGACCGCGCCAGTCCGCCGCGAGCTGCGCGGCCTCGTGCTCGTTCACGATCAGGACGGTGAGCTGCCGCAGGGTCTCCGCCGGCAGCCCGGCCACCGGCGACAGGTTGAGCACGGTCCGCACACCGGCCGCGGACGCGACGCCGATCGCGTGGACGACGGTCTCCAGCGGCACTTCCAGCGAGCACGTCAGGATCCGGGCGCCGCCGAACGACAGACCGTCCACATCGGACGACGACACGTCGGCGTTGGCGCCGGGGGAGACGACGATCGAGTTCTCGCCGTCCGGCGTCACGGTGATGTACGCGATGCCGGTCGGCCGCGCGGAGGTCTTCACCAGCGACGTGTCGACGCCGGACGACTCCAGCGACTCGCGCAGCAGCGCGCCGTACCCGTCGTCACCGACGGCGCCGACCAGTGCGACGGAGGCACCGACGCGAGCGGCGGCGACGGCGGTGTTCGCGCCCTTGCCGCCGGGCAGCACGACGGTGTCACCGCCGAGCACGGTCTCACCGCCGGCGGGCCGCCTGCCGACCTCGACCACGAGGTCGGCGTTGGCGGACCCGAGAACGAGAAGAGGCTTCGTCACTTGATGAACTCTGCCACGTTCTGCTTCGTGACGACCTTGACCTCGACGTCCACGACCTGCTGGACGGCCTCGCCCTTCGCGGCGTGCACCGCCTGCTCGACGGCCTTTCCACCGAGGAGCTTCGGCTGCTGCGCGACGGACGCGGTGAGCGTGCCCTCCTGGATCGCCTTCAGACCGTCGGGCGTGCCGTCGAAGCCGACGACCACGACGTCCTTGCCGGCACGGGCGCCGAGGGCCTTGATCGCGCCGAGCGCCATCTCGTCGTTCTCGGCGAAGATGCCCTTGAGCTCCGGATGGCCCTGCAGGAGGTTCGTGGTCTCGTTGAGGCCCTTGGCGCGGTCGAAGTCCGCGACGGCCGTGGCGGCGACCTTGATGTTGCCGCTGTTCAGGCCCTGCTCGAAGCCCTGGCCGCGGTCGCGGGACGCCGACGCGCCCTGGATGCCCTTGAGGTGACCGACCTCGCCGGACGTGGCGCGGCCGAGCTCGATGGCCGCGAGGCTGCCGCCCTGCACGTTGTTCGACGCGACCTCGGACGCGACCTTGCCCTCGACCGAGCGGTCGACGGAGATCAGCGGGATGTTCGCCATCTCGGCGGCCCTCGCGGCGGGCGCGGACTGCTTGGAGTCGACCGGGTTGAGGATGATCGCCTTGACGCCCTGGGTCACCAGCGTCTGCACCTGGTTGACCTGGTTCGTCGCGTCGTTCTGCGCGTCGACCACGGTCAGCTTGGCGCCGAGCTGGTCCGCCATCTCCTGCGCGCCCTGCTGCAGCTGCACGAAGAACGGGTTGTTCAGGGTGGACACCGCGAGCCCGATGGTGATGTCGCTCCCCCCGGACGCCCCCGTGCCACCGCACCCGGTCGCGACCAATGCCGCGGCTCCCAGGGTGAGCGCGATCCGTCGGGTCACCTTCATCAGCGTTTTCCTTACCTGTTGCGGGTTGTACTCAGCGACGGCGAAGTGAGTCGAGCAGCGCGGCGAGAGCGATCACCACACCGATGACGACCTGCTGCCAGAACGGGTGCACCTGCAGCAGGTTGAGTCCGTTGCGCAGGACGGCGAGCACGAGCGCGCCGACCAGCGTCCCGGTGGCGCGGCCGACGCCACCGGACAGCGACGCACCGCCGATGACGACGGCGGCGATGGCGTCGAGCTCGTAGCCGGCCGCGGCCTGCGGACCGGCGGAGGAGAGCCGTCCCGCGAGCACGAGACCCGCGGCGGCGGCGAACAGACCGGACAGGGCGTAGATCCACAGCTTCTGCCTGCGGACGTCGATGCCGCTGAGCTTCGCGGCCTCCTCGTTGCCGCCGATCGCGTACATGCGGCGGCCGAGGTTGGTGCGCGTGAGGATCAACCCGGTGATGCCGAAGAACGCGAGCATCAGCAGCAGCGGCAACGGGAGCATCGGCGCGAGGTTCGAGCCGAGGAACGTCACCAGCTCGTCGGTGTTGTGCGGCTGGCCGCCCGAGACCACCAGCGTGAGGCCGCGGGCGACGCTCAGCATGGCCAGCGTCGCGATGAACGGCGGCAGCTTGCCGTAGCTGATCATCGCGCCGTTGACGAGACCGCACAGCGCGCCGACGACCAGGCCGACCGGTCCGGCGGTGAGCGCGCCGACCATCGCGGCCAGCGCGGCGATGCTGCCCACCGACAGGTCGATGCCGCCCGCGACGACCACGAACGTCATGCCGAACGCCAGGATCGCGATCGCCGCGGCCTGCACGCCGACGTTGACCAGGTTCTGGGCGGTGAGGAACGCCGGGTTCGAGACGGCGAGGGCCAGCGCGAGGATCAGGAGCCCTGCGAGGGCGCCGTTCTCGCCGGCGTACTTGCGGATGCTGATCGTGGTCATGCGGAGATCTCCTGCACGGCGAGTGCCATCACCTGGTCTTGGGTCGCGCCCCCGGGCAGCTCACCGGCCACGCGGCCGTGCGCCATGACGACGACGCGGTCGCTCATCCCGATCACCTCGGGCAGGTCGCTGGACACGAGCAGCACGGCCCGGCCCTGCGCGGTCATGCGGTTGATCAGCTCGTAGATCTCGACCTTGGCGCCGACGTCGACGCCCCTGGTCGGTTCGTCGAGGATCAGCACCTTCGGGTCCGCCAGCAGCCACTTGCCGATGACGACCTTCTGCTGGTTGCCGCCGGAGAGCTCCTTCACTGGCTGCTCGACGCGGCCCTTGATCCGGAGCTTGCCCGCGATGTCGTGCAGGCGCTCCCGGTCGCGGTTCTCCAGCGTCACCAGCTCGAGGTTCTGGCCGACGGTCGCGGTGAGCACGAGGCCCTGGCCCTTGCGGTCCTCCGGCACGAGCCCGAGACCTGCCTTGATGGCGGCCTGGACGTCGTGGCGGCGCAACGGTGTGCCGTCGACCTCGACCGTGCCGTGGTCGTAGCCGTCCACGCCGAACGCCGCTCGCGCGACCTCGGTGCGTCCGGCGCCGACCAGTCCGGCGATGCCGACGACCTCCCCCGCGTGGACCTCGATGCTGATGTCTCGGAACACGCCGTTCTTCGTCAGGCCCGAGATGCGCAGCAACGGCTGACCGGCGCGTTGGCGCGTGCGCGGGTACTGCTCGTCGATCGGGCGGCCGACCATCAGCTCGATCATGTGCTGCGTGGTGGCGCGCGGTCCGAGCACGCCGACGCTGCGCCCGTCGCGCAGGACGGTGATCCGGTCGGCGACGCGCTGGATCTCGTCGAGGTGGTGGGTGATGAAGACGAGCCCGACGCCGTTGTCCCGCAGCTGGGCCATGATCTGCAGCAACCGGTCGGTCTCGGTGTCGGTGAGGACCGCGGTCGGCTCGTCGAGGATCAGCACGCCCGTGTCCTTGTCGAGCGCGCGGGCGATCTCGATCATCTGCTGCTGGGCGATGCCGAGGTCGCGGACCTTGGCGTCCGGGTCGACGTCCAGGCCGACCCTCCGCAACAGCTCCGGTGCCCTGCGGCGCATCGCGGCGCGGTCGACGAAGCCGAACCTGCGCGGGAGCCGGTTCAGGAACAGGTTCTCCGCGACGCTGAGCTCCGGCACGAGTGCCAGCTCCTGGTGGATCACGGCGAGGCTGGCGCTGCCCTCGATCGTGCCGGAGTCGTGGCCGTGGATGCCCGCGAGGACCTTGACCAGCGTGGACTTGCCCGCGCCGTTCTCGCCGAGCAGGACGTGGACCTCACCGGAGTTGATGTCGAGGTCGACGCCGTCGAGTGCCTTGGTGGCACCGAAGTGCTTGGTGATGCCGCGGGCGGTGATGAGGGTCTTCACAGCTCGGCCTCCCCGAGCGAGCCGCGCAGCACGAGCTTCGCGGTCAGGCGGACGTCGTCGGGCTGGCGGCCGTCGATCAGGGCGAGCAGGCTGCGGGCGGCGGCCTTGCCCATCTCCACGGTCGGCTGCGCGACGACCGTGATCGGCGGGTCGAGCAGCGGGAACCACGGCTGGTCGTCGAACACCGCGAGCGCGACGTCGTGCGGGATCTGCAGGCCGCGGGCCCGGATCTCGCCCAGCGCGCCGAGGCCCATCAGGTTGTCCATGGCGATCAGCGCCGTGGCGCCGTCGTCGATCAGCTTCGAGGCGGCCTGGCTGCCGCTCTCCCGGCGGAAGTCGCCGTGGACGACCTGCGCGAGGCCGCCGAGCGACCCCGTGAGCACGTCGGTCCGCTCTCTTCCGGTGGACGTGTTCGGCGGACCCGCGATCACTCCGATGCGGGTGTGGCCGGCGCCGACGAGCCGCCGGGCGAGCGAGGTCAATGCCTCGCTGCCGTCAGCGCGGACGACGGGGCATGTGGCGCCCCTGACCGTCCGGTCGAGCAGGACTAGCGGAACGCCGCCTGCGCTCACTTCGCGAACCAGACCGGGGTCGTCGGTCGCGGGGCACAGCAGGAGGCCGTCCACCCGGCGGTCGAGCAGGGTGCGCACGTACGTGGCCTCCTGCTCGGCGCTCTCGTCGGCGTTCCCGATCACGACGCAGTAGCCGTGTGACCGGGCTTCGTCCTCGACCGCTCGCGCGATCTCGGCGAAGAACGGGTTCAGCAGATCGCTGATGACCAGACCGAGGGTCTGCGTGCTGGTGGTCCTGAGGGATCGCGCCAGGGCGTTGGGCCGGTAGCCGAGCTCCTCGACCGCGGCGAGCACCCGCACACGGGTCTCGGGAGTCGGCGCGGCATGGCCGCTGAGCACGCGCGACACGGTGGCCGTGGAGACGCCTGCGTGCTGCGCGACGTCCTTCATGGTCGTCACGAGGGCCTAGTTAATCGATTACACATCTATGTAGTCAAGCTGGGACCGGTGGATGAGTAGGTGTACGGATGTCACCGGACGTGCGCTGCCTCACCCTGATCACATGGACGGACAGGATCGCCTCGGGGACGAGCAGCGCCTCGCGCTGGAGCTCGCGGCCATCGGGCAGCGGCTGGTGACGATCAGCTCCCAGATGCGGGAGCACTCTTCGGGCCCGGTGGCGGCCGCGGCGACCGCCGTGGCCGAGGTGGTCACGCCTCCACCCGCACCCCAGGCGCCGGCTCCTCAGGCTCCGGTCCCAGGTCCGATCCCGCAGCAGGCGCCGCCGCCCGTGCAGTCCGGGCCACCCAACCCGTGGTCGCAGCACGGCCAGCAGCCGTTCCCGCAGCAGGCGTTCCCCCAGCAGTCGTTCCCCCAGCAGTCGTTCCCGCAGGGGCCGCCTCCCCGGGCGCAGTGGCCGCACCCTCCGCGGCAGCAGCCGTGGCCCGCGCCCCAGCCGCGCGAGACGTTGTTCGAGAAGCTCGGCAAGGACGGCGCCGGGGCGAAGCTGCTGGCCTGGGTCGGTGGCGCGATCACCGTGCTCGGCTTCGTGCTGCTGCTGGTCCTCGCCGTCCAGCGCGGCTGGCTCGGCCCGGTGCCGCGTGTCATCGGCGGCGCGGTGTTCAGCGGCGCGCTGGTCGCCATCGGCCTCTGGCTGCACCGCACCCCGGCCGGGCGCGTGGGGGCGTTCGCCCTGGCCTTCACCGGTTTCGCGGGTCTCTACCTCGACGTCATCGCCGCCACGAGCCTCTACCACTACCTCCCCGCCGGCGTGGGACTCGTCGTCGGTCTCGCCGTCGCCGCGACGGGTGTCGTGCTCGCGCTGCGCTGGGACTCGCAGGCGCTCGCGGTCGCCGTCGTCACCGCCTGCGCCGTCTGCTCGCCGGTGCTGACCGAGGGCTTCACGGTCCTGCTGGTCGGGTTCCTGCTGGTGCTGAAGATGGCCGCCACGCCGGTGCAGATCCAGCGCAGCTGGCCCGGTCTCGCGATCGCCGGCAGCTTCCCGGCGATCATCGCCTCGGTGGTCACGACCGCGGGCGCGATCCCGCGCAGCTACGAGTGGACCGTGGTCGGTGTCGCCGCGGCGACGACCGTCGTCGGCATCGTGGTGGCGCTGCTGACCATCAGGAAGCGGCGCGACGACGTCGTGGCGATCGCACTGGTCGCGGGTTCCGCGCTGCCGGCGTTGTTCGCGACGACTTTGCTGGACAGGGCTTCCGCTTCGGCGCTCGCCGGTGCGGTGGCCGCCGTGCTGCTCGCGATCTGGATGATCCCGGACCTGCCGCGCGCGTTCACGACGGCGGCCGGTGCGACGGGCATGCTCGCGTTGTTCCAGACCACGGTCATCGCGCTCGACGGCAACGTGCGCACGGCGATCGTGCTGGCCGAGGCGGTGCTGCTGGCGTTCCTCGCGGCGCGGCTGAACAAGAAGAGCGCGCTGGTCGGGTCGATCGCGTTCGGCGTCGTCGGGTTCTTCATGGCCGTCGGACTGGCCGTGCCGATCACGTGGCTGGTCGAGGAACCCCGTTTCTTCAACGACGTCTCGCCCGGCGACTACGCGGCCGGCCTCGTCACCGCCGTGGTGCTGGGGATCTACGCGGCCGTCGCGCCGTGGGCCGCGCTGAAGATGCAGGTGCTGCGCGAGCCGGCGAGGCACCCGTTCCCGTGGATCGTCTCCGGCCTGGTGCTGCTCTACGGCGCGGCGGGTGCGGTGCTGTGCGCGGCGCTGCTCGTGTCGCCGGACGAGTCCGGGTTCCTCTTCGGACACTCCGTGGTCACCGTGTCGTGGACGATCGCCGCGTTGTTCCTGCTGGTCAAGGGGATCGGCAACAAGGCGCTGCGGATCTGCGGCCTGATCCTGGTCGGTGCCGCGGTGGTGAAGCTGGTGCTGTTCGACCTCTCCGCGCTCGACGGCATCGCCCGCGTGCTGGCTTTCCTCGGCGCCGGTCTGGTCCTGCTCACCGCGGGCACCCGGTACGCCAAGCTGGTGGCCTCGGCCAACACCCCGAACTGAGTACTACGACGAGGCGAAGATTTCGCTCGGCCGAGTGACCGAAGTGGATCGAAAGCACCCGGAAGTGGTCCCATCGGCCGCATGGCAAAGCCACGCCTCGTGGCCGCGGTTCTGACGCTCTCAGCGGCCTTCGCGGCGATGGGTGTTCAGCAACGGCACGACTACACGACCACCTCCACCGCGTCGGTGGCACCGCTCGCCTACGTGGTCGGCAGGACCGGTCTCGTGCAGATCGTCGACACCAGGAACGGTGCCGTTCTCGCGAAGGCCGACACCGGGGGCCGTGCCACGGGGATCGCCGTGTCGCCGGACGGTCAGCGGCTCTACGTGGTCAGCGGCTGGACCGGCGCGATCACCGTGGTCGACCCGCACTCCGGTGCGATCCTCGACAGGATCTTCACGCAGGTCCAGCTCTCGCACGCGGCGATGCGCCCGGACGGGCAGCGGCTCTACGTCTCGGCCGCCGGCGGCGTCGCGGTGGTGGACCCCGCGAACTTCCGGCTGGTCGCGGCGATCAAGGTCGGCGGCCAGCCGCAGGGCCTCGCCGTCCACCCGGACAACAAGGTCCTCTACGTCGCGAACGCGCAGGACGGCACCGTCAGCCTGGTCGACACCGCGGCGGCGTTCCAGACCTCGACGATCCAGGTCGGCGGCCTGCCGCAGTTCCTCGCGATCTCACCCGACGGCAAGCGCCTCTACGTGAGCACCATGCGCCTCGGCGAGAAGACGCCCGGCACGGTGTCGGTGATCGACACGACCACGAACCAGGTCGTCGGCTCTGCGGACGTGGGCAGGGGAGCGGGCAGCATGGCGGTCACGCCGGACGGCGCCACGGTCTACCTGACGCTGCCGAAGGAGAGCGAGGTCGTGGTCGTCGACGCGGCCACCATGACGGTGCGCGAACGTCTGCCCATCGACTCGCCGGGTGTCGCCATCGCTCCGGGTGACTCGAGGGTTTTCCTCGCGACCGGAGCGACGACGACTGTGCTGGACAGCTCGAACGCCGTGCTCGCCACGTACCGGATGAAGACGGGCGAACTGGAGGAGGCGAGGCCGCGCCAGTTCGACGCGGCCATGATCGCCTTCGCCGCTCAGCCGACCGAGACCCGCTCGCGGACCTCGTCGTCGAACGGGTCGTCCACCGGCTCGTCGTGAAGCGCGAGGCGTTCCTGGATCCGCTTGAGCGGACCGGGTGACCACCACGCGGCGTTGCCGAGGAGCTTGAGCACGGCGGGCACGAGCAGCATCCGGACCACGGTGGCGTCGAGCGCCAGCGCGAGGATCATGCCGACGCCGACGAACCGCATCATCGCGACCTGCGAGAACGCGAACGCGCCCGTCACGACGATCAGCAGCAGCGCGGCCGAGGTGATGACCCTGCCGGTCTTGGCCAGACCGGTGGTCACGGCCTCCTCGGTCGTCGCGCCCTGGCCGCGCGCCTCGACCATCCTGCTCAGCAGGAAGACCTCGTAGTCCGTCGACAGGCCGAACACGATCGCCGCCATCAGCACGACGATGCCGGACTCGAGCGGCCCCGGCGTGACGCCGAGCCAGCCGGCCCCGTGGCCCTCCTGGAAGATCCACACCAGCACGCCGAACGTCGCCGACAGCGACAACGCGCTCATCAGCACGGCCTTGATCGGCAGCACGACCGAGCCGAACGCCAGGAACATCAGGACCAGCGTGGCGCCGACGAGCAGCGCGATCATCAACGGCAGGCCCGCCGCGATGGCGTCGAGCGAGTCGCCGACCGTGGCGGTGTTGCCGCCGACCAGCACCTCGGCGCCGCTCGGCGGGGTGAGCGCGCGGACGTCCTTCAACGCCTGCTTCGACTGCTCGCTCAGCGCGTCGTTCTCCAGGCCGGCGGACGCGGACGTGACGCCGTTGCCGGAACCGGTCGGCTGGGCCTCGCCGACACCGGGGACGTCCTCGACCTTGCCCAGGTACTCCTGCACCGCGGCCTGGTCGCCACCCTTGACGACGATCCGGAAGCCGGTGGCGGAGAGCGCGGAGAAGTTCTGGTTGATGTTCTCGGTGGCGACGCGCACGGTGTTGCCCTCGGGCAGCACCTTCTCGGTGACCTGGCCGAACTGGACGCCGAGGAACGGCGAGCCGAGCGCGACCAGCACGCCGATGATCGGCAGGGCGATCAGCACGGGCCGCTTCATGACCGCGCCGCTGAGCTTGCGCCAGCCGCGTTCGCCGGGCTCCTTCTTGCGCCACGGCATGGCGAGCTTGTCGACCCGCTCGCCCAGCACGCCGAGCAGCGCGGGCAGCAACGTCAGCGAGACCAGCGCCGCGATCGCCACCGACGCCACGCCGCCGTACGCGAGGGACCTCAGGAAGCCGTGCGGGAAGAGCAGCAGGCCGGCCAGCGCGATGACCAGCAGCGTCGCGCTGAACACGACGGTGCGACCGGCGGACGCGACCGTCCGGCCGACGGCCTGTTCGGTCGTGCGTCCCTGCGCGAGCTCCTCGCGGAACCGGCCGACCATGAACAGCCCGTAGTCGATCGCCATGCCGAGGCCGAGCAGCGACGCGACGTTGACGGCGAACGAGTTGACCTCGGTGAAGATCGCGACGGCGTGCAGCACGCCGAGCGCGCCCATGATCGCGAGACCGCCGACGACGACGGGGAGCGACGCGGCGACCAGACCGCCGAAGATGACCACGAGCAGGAGCAGGACCAGCGGCAACGAGAACATCTCGGCGCGCGTCAGGTCGTCCTGCGACATGTCGTTGATGGCCTTCTGGGTGGGCACGAGCCCACCGACCTGCTGGGTGAAGCCGTCGATCGCGAGCTGGCTCTCGACGTCCTGGAACTGCTTGATCTGCTCGTTCGAGTCACCGCTGGTGAGCGTGATCGCGACGAGCGCCTGCTGCTTGTCGTCGGACGGCACCGGTCCGACGGTCTTGAGCACGTCGTCCTTGGGGAAGCCGCTGATGTGGTCGGCGACCTTCTTGAGCTCGAGCGGGTTGGTGAAGTCGCCGCGGTAGATGACGATGACGTCACCGTTCTGCCGCCCGAACGCCTCCTCGGCTACCTTGTCGGCCCGCGCCGCCTCACTGGAAGGAGCCTCGTACCCGCCCTGGCTGAGCTTGTCGAACACCCCCAGACCCCACACGCCGCCGACAACGGCGAGGAGCACCGTCGCGACCAGCACCACCCACCGGCGGCGATATGCGATCGAGCCCCACTTCGCGAACATCGGCGACGGCCTCCTGGGTTACCGTTCTGCAATCCCGTGAACTTGCGTAAACACCGTTCACTGAAACCGTACGGGGCCGTGGACAGGGTCTACAACCCGATGGAGTGACATATGACCGAGGCCACTCGCCGAGAACGACTCCGCGCTGAGACCGAGCGTGAAATTCGGCAGGCGGCCCGCACTCTTTTGGTGGAGAGCGGCCGTGACGCGGTTACCCTCCGTGCGATTGCACGCAAACTCGGCATCACCGCGCCGGCCCTGTACCGCTACTACGACTCCCACGACGCCCTGCTGCGGCAGCTGTGCGACGACATCTGCGACGACATGGCGACGGCCCTGCACACCGACCTGGCCGCGGAGACGTCAGGCCAGGTGGGATGCCAGGTCAGGGCCGTGTGCCACGCCTTCCGCCGCTGGGCGCTGGCCCACCCGCAGGAGTTCGCGCTGGTGTTCGCCTCACCCCGCGACCCGCTGGGCGCCGACCAGTTCGGCTCGGTGTTCCTGCGCCTGGCGGGCGGGCTGATCGCGTCCAACCAGGTGGCGAACCACGCGGACGAGGAGGTGCCCGAGGCGCTGCACGAGGACCTGGTCCGGTTCCAGCAGGTGCTGATGGACGCGGCGTCGGCGCACGGCGTGCGGGTGGGGGACGACGTCCTCAACCTGGGCAAGATCTACCACGTGGTGCAGTCGTGGGTGCGGCTGTACGGGCACGTGGCGCTGGAGGTGTTCGGGCGGTTCCCGTTCGCGGTGACCAACCCGGAGCCGATGTTCGACAGCATGCTGGACCAGATGCTGATGGACATCGGGTTCGCGGAGACGACGGACTCAGCCGGTCGCTGATGTAGCGCCGATCGGGGGTTCGGCGACATACGACGCATGGTCGACGCCACGAACCCAGCAGATTCCCCTGAACCTGCGGCCCTCGAAGGACCGGTGCCGACGTCGAGCGGGCCGGGTCAGGCCATCCTCGACCTGCTGGACAAGGCCATAGGCCTGCAGACACCGCTGGTCCGCAAGAACATCGCGCGCGCCCGCCAGCGCAACCCGGAGGCGACACCGGCGGAGGTCGTCGGCACCCTGGAGAAGATGTACGTCAGCGCCCTGGCCGGCACCGGAGCCGCGGTGGGCGGCGCCGCGGCCGCGCCCGGAGTCGGCACCGGGATCGCGCTGGCGTTGTCGGCGGGCGAAGCCTTCTCGTCACTCGAACTGAGCGCGCTGTTCGTGCTCTCGATCGCCGAGGTCCACGGCGTCCCGCTCGACGAGGTCGAACGCCGCCGGACGCTCGTCCTGGGGATCCTGCTCGGCGAGTCCGGCTCCAAGACCATCGGCAAGGTCGCCGAGCGCACCGGCCAGCACTGGGCTCGCCAGCTCGTCAACGCCGTGCCCATGGCAACGCTGAAGCAGATCAACAAAGTCCTCGGCAAGAACTTCGTCACCAAGTACGGCACCAAGCAGGGAATCGTCGTGCTCGGCCGGGCGGTCCCGTTCGGCATCGGCGCGCTGATCGGTGGCGGCGCGAACGCCGCCATGGCCGCCTTGGCCGTCCGGGCAGCCCGGCGTGCGTTCGGCCCGGCCCCGGAGTCGTGGCCGGAGCTGGCGCGGCCGTAGCCGCACCAGCTCCCGGACGGGCTACAGGACGACGTTCACCAGGCGGCCGGGCACCACGATCACCTTGCGCGGCTCGCCACCGGCGACCAGCTCGGCGATCTTCTCCTCGGCCAGCGCCGCCGCCTTGATCTCGTCCTGCGACGCGGACGCCGACACGACGACCCGCGAGCGGACCTTGCCGTTGACCTGGATCGGGTACTCGACGGTGTCCTCGACCAGGTACTGCTCGTCGGCGGCCGGGAACGGGCCGTGCGCCAGCGAGCCGGTCTTGCCCAGCTTCGTCCACAGCTCCTCGGCCACGTGCGGGGCCTGCGGAGCCAGCATCAGCACCAGGGGCTCCGCCAGCGCGCGGGGCGTGCCGGCGGTGTAGTGCTTGGTGACGTAGTTGTTCAGCTCGATCAGCTTCGCGCCCGCCGTGTTGTAGCGCAGGTTGGCGTAGTCGTCGTGGACGCCGGCGATCGTCTTGTGCAGCAGCCGCAACGCCTCGACTGACGGCTCTTCGTCCGTGACGCGCAGGGAGCCGTCGGTCTCGTCGACCAGGTTGCGCCACAGGCGCTGCAGGAAGCGTTGTGCGCCTACTACGTCCTTGGTCGCCCACGGCCGTGACACGTCCATCGGGCCCATGGACATCTCGTAGAACCGGAAGGTGTCGGCGCCGTACCGCTCGCACATCTCGTCGGGCGTGACGACGTTCTTCAGGCTCTTGCCCATCTTCCCGTACTCACGGCGGACTTCCTCGCCGTTGTGGAAGTACTTGCCGTTCTCCTCGACGACCTCGTCCGCCGGGACGTAGACGCCGCGCGGGTCGACGTACGCGTACGCCTGGATGTAGCCCTGGTTGAACAGGCGGCGGTACGGCTCGTCGCCGGACAGGTGGCCCAGGTCGAACAGGACCTTCTGCCAGAAGCGCGAGTACAGCAGGTGCAGCACCGCGTGCTCGACGCCGCCGATGTACAGGTCGACGCCGCCGGGGTCGGTCGGGCCGTGCTCGGCCGTGCGCGGGCCCAGCCAGTACTTCTCGTTCTCCGGGTCGACGAACCGCTCGGTCTCGACCGGGTCGACGTAGCGCAGCTGGTACCAGCACGAACCCGCCCAGTTGGGCATGGTGTTCGTGTCGCGGCGGTAGGTCTTCTGACCGTCGCCCAGGTCCAGCTCGATCGTCGTCCACTCCGTCGCGCGCGACAGCGGCGGCGACGGCTCGGTGTCCGCGTCGTCCGGGGCGAACGTGCGGGGGGAGTAGTCGTCCACCTCCGGCAGCTCGACCGGCAGCATCGACTCGGGCAGCGCGATGGCGGTGCCGTCCTCGTCGTAGACGACCGGGAACGGCTCGCCCCAGTAGCGCTGGCGGCTGAACAGCCAGTCGCGCAGCTTGAACTGGACGGTGCCGTGGCCGTGGCCGTTCTCCTCCAGCCAGCCGATGATCGTCTTCTTGGCGTCGTCGATCGTCATCCCGTCCAGGAACCCGCTGTTGATGGCGGGTCCGTCACCGGTGTAGGCCTCGCCCTCGAAGCCCTCCGACGGCTGGACCGTGCGGATGATCGGCAGGTCGAACTTCGTCGCGAAGTCCCAGTCGCGCTGGTCCTGGCCGGGGACGGCCATGATCGCGCCGGTGCCGTAGCCCATCAGGACGTAGTCGGCGATGTAGACGGGGATCTGCTGACCGTTCACCGGGTTCGTGGCGTACGCCCCGGTGAAGACGCCGGTCTTCTCCTTGTTCTCCTGCCGGTCCAGTTCGGACTTCAGGGACGACGCGCGCCGGTACGCGGTGATGTCTGCCACGCGATCGGGCGTCGCAACCTGGTCCACCAGCTCGTGTTCCGGTGCCAGGACGATGTAGGTCGCACCGAACAGTGTGTCCGGACGGGTCGTGAAGACCTCAATGTTCTCGTCTCCCACCGCGAATCGGACTCGGGCGCCATGCGAGCGCCCGATCCAGTTGCGCTGCATGGCCTTGACCTTGTCCGGCCAGTCCAGCCGGTCCAAGTCGTCGATCAGCCGGTCCGAGTACGCGGTGATGCGCATCATCCACTGGCGCAGGTTTTTCCTGAACACCGGGAAGTTGCCACGCTCACTGCGACCGTCCGCGGTGACCTCTTCGTTCGCCAGCACAGTACCCAGTCCCGGACACCAGTTGACGGGCGCCTCCGACATGTAGGCCAGCCGGAATTCGCCCAAGATCCTTTGCTGGTCGGCAAAAGACAGCTCAGACCACGCGCCACCACCGGGAACGTCCCGCTCGCCGGACTCGAACTGCGAGATCAGCTCGGCGATCGGCCGGGCCTTGCGCGCGTCGGCGTCGTACCAGGAGTTGAAGATCTGCAGGAAGATCCACTGGGTCCACCTGTAGTACTCGGGGTCGATCGTCGAGATGCGGCGGCGCTCGTCGTGACCCAGCCCCAGCCTGCGGATCTGGCGCAGGTAGGTGTTGATGTTGTCCTCGGTGGTCTTGCGCGGGTGCTGCCCGGTCTGCACCGCGTACTGCTCCGCGGGCAGGCCGAACGCGTCGAAGCCCATCGTGTGCAGCACGTTGCGGCCGTTCATGCGGTGGTACCGCGCGAACACGTCCGTGCCGATGAAGCCCAGCGGGTGGCCGACGTGCAGGCCGGCGCCGCTCGGGTACGGGAACATGTCCTGCACGAACAGCTTGTCCGCGGGCACGTCACCCTTGAGCGCCCCCACGGGGTTGGGCGCGTGGTAGGTGCCGTGGTCCTCCCAGTACCGCTGCCACCGCTCCTCGATCTGGTTCGCCAGCTCGGCGGTGTAGCGGTAGGCGGGGATCTCCGCCGCGTCCGTGCTCATCTCAACGTCCCTCTCACATCGATCCTGCCCCTGACATGACGAAACCCCCCAGCCCAGACGGGCATGGAGGGTGGCCGCGCCGACCGTCTTCCGAACAGGTCGTCGCGGCTAGATAAGGAGCAGGCGGGCCGTGCTCATGCCCTCAACGGTATCAGCGCACCGCAAGCCACCTGCACAGGGCGGTGGCGTGCGGCACACCAAACCGGGGTGACCGCGAGGCGCGGCGCGGATCCGTCTTACCCTCATGGGGTGAACATCGTGCTGTCGGTCGTCCTGGGTGTGCTCGGCGTCGCTCTCGGCGCGGTCGGTCTGCTGGGTCTGCAGGGCAAGCTGCGGCGCAACCGGTTCGTCGGCGTGCGCACGGCGGCGGCTGTCCGCGACGAGGAGACGTTCGCGCTGGCCAACCGGGTCGCGGGCGTGCCGAACGTCGCCGCCGGTGTCGTGGCGATCGTGTCGGGCGCCATGGCGTTCGTCATGGCCGACCTGGCCGTCACCGCCGGGATCATCGGACTGGTCGGCGCGCTGGTCATCGCGTTCGCCGGCGGGATCGTGGGGAGCCGGGCGGCGGCGCTGGTGCCGGAGCCGGTCAAGCCCAAGGGCTGCGGTGGTTGCGCCTGCGGTGGCGGCGGTTGTTCCCCGCTCGCCGGGCTGTGATCCGAACGTTTCACGTGAATCAGTTGTCGCGGACGTCCTTCGGGTAGGTCGACAGCAGCGCCAGCGGCATCCCCTGACGGCGCAGCACCCGGCCCCACAGGTCGACGTTCGGCCCCGCGAGCACGTCGTCGGCCAGGCCCGTCACGACGATCCAGTCGCCGCGGTCGATCTCGGCCGCCAGCTGGCCCTCGCCCCAGCCGCTGTAGCCCGCGAAGACCCGCAGGCCCCGGACCAGCGGCACCAGGTCGTCCGGCTCGGCGTCCAGGTCGATCAGCGCCACGGGACCCTGCACGCCGACCAGACCCTCCACGGTGGACGGGTCGGTGCCCGCCTTCAGAGCCGCCAGGCACAACGCCGTCTTCTGCTCGACCGGGCCGCCGATGTGGATGCACCGCGGCTTGCTGACGTGCTGCCCCCACGGCGGCAGCACGTCGTGCACCGCTACCTCGGACGGGCGGTTCAGCACGACCCCGAGGGTTCCCTCGGGGCGTTGATCGATGATGTACACGACGGTGCGCGAGAAGTTCGGGTCGTTCAGGCTCGGAGCGGCAACCAAGAGGGAGCCTGGCTCGACTTCAACTTCGGCATCGGGACGCACGTCACCATGAAATCACCCGTGATCGCCGGAACAACTCAGGGCCGCGCCCCGTTAGACTCAACTGTCGGATGTCTTTGTGTCCCCCGGGCTCAACAGACAACTGCCTTCGCGGAATACCGTTCGGCTGGAGCCGCGTAGTGCAACGCGCCGTGAGGCGACCTGGCATCCGATCCACGGGAGCCGGACCGCGAGGTCCGGCTTTCGTGGTTTTCACCCAGCGCGCATAGGGTGCAGAAGTGACAACGCTCGCGGTGGAGAAGCACCACTGGGGATCGCGCCGGCTCCTCGGCATCCCCGCGTACCGCAGGCTCCTCGCCACCCGCCTCGCCTCTCAGTGGGGTGACGGGCTCTTCCAGGCCGGTCTGGCCGGCGCCGTGCTCTTCAACCCCGAACGGCAGGCCGACCCGGCGGCGATCGCGGCAGGGTTCGCGGTTCTGCTGCTGCCGTACTCGCTGGTCGGACCGTTCACGGGCGCCTTGCTCGACCGGTGGGACCGCAAGAAGGTCATCGTCGTCGCGAACGTCCTGCGGGCCACGTTCGTGTTGTTCACGGCCCTGGCCGTGGGAGCGGGGCTGAGCGGGCTGCCGCTCTACGTCTCCGCGCTCGTCGTCATGGGCATCGGCCGGTTCGTCGGTTCCGGGCTGAGCGCCTCGCTGCCGCACCTCGTCCCCGAGGACCACCTCGTCGAGGCGAACGCGCTGGCCACGACGGCCGGGGCGATCATGGCCGTGATCGGCGCCGCCTGCGCGATCGGGTTCAGGACGGTGCTCGGCGCGGGGGACGGCGGATCGGGCTGGACGACCAGCATCGCCGTCGTCGGGCTGCTGCTCGGCGCGTTCATCGCCAGCCGGTTCAAGCCGGGCGTGCTCGGGCCGGACGAGGTCGACGAGCCGCACACCGCGATGAGGGCCGTCGCGCGCGGGCTGGTGGACGGCGGCAGGGCCACGTTGCAGACGCCGAGCGTCACGGCGGGTCTCGCGGCGTTGCTCGCGCACCGCGCCGGGTTCGCCATCAGCCTGATGATCACGCTGCTGCTGATGCGCTACAGCCTGGAGGACGTCGGCATCCTCAAGGCCGGCATCGGCGGCCTCGGCGAGATCGCCGTCGCGGGCGGTGCGGGCATCCTGCTCGCCGGCGTGCTCACCGACCGGATCGTGGACAGGTTCGGCACGAAGCGCACGATCTGCGGCGCGTTGCTGCTGACCGCCGCGGCGCAGGTCGGGCTCGGGCTGCCGATGACGCTGCCGACCATCCTCGCGGCCGGGTTCTTCGTCATCTTCGCCGGTCAGGTCGTCAAGCTGTGCGTGGACACCGCGGTGCAGCACGACGTCGGCGACGAGGTGCGCGGGCGCGTGTTCGCGCTGTACGACACCCTCTTCAACGTCACGCAGGTCACCGCGGTGACCATCACCGCGACGGTGGTCCCCCTGGACGGGCGCTCGCCCGGCCTCCTGCTCACCGCCGCCGGCCTCTACCTGGTCGGCCTCGCCGCCTACCTGCTCCTGCTAGCGCGGAAACGGCAGGTGCAGCATCCCGGCCTCGTGAGCGAAGACGACGGCGGCCACCCGATCGGGTAGTTCCAGCCGCCGCAGGATGTCGGCGACCTCGTCGGTCACCTGCTGCAGCCCGAGGCCGAGCACGCGAGCGATCTCGTGGTCCTCGTGACCACGGGCCAGACACCGCAGCACGACCCGTTGCCCGTCGGTCAGCACGTCCAGGTCGTGTGCGGCAGGACTCGTGGAAAGTCCCCAAGAGAACATCTGCATCACCCCCATGAGCAGACTCCATGGTGCATCCCCGCGCTGACACATCGCTAACGCGGGGATGTCATGCCATCACCAGGCGTCACGGGGACGGCGTGATGCCCTGCTCGCGCGCCCAGCCGAGGAGAGCGGCCTCGGCCTCGTCGCGGTCCAGCGGACCCCTGTCGAGCCGGAGTTCCTTGAGGAACTTCCACGCGGCGCCGACCTGCGGGCCCGGCGGCAGGCCGAGCAGCTTCATGATCTCGTTGCCGTCGAGGTCCGGGCGCACGCGCGCCAGGTCCTCCTCGGCCGCGATGCGCGCGATGCGTTCCTCAAGCGAGTCGTAGGTCCGCCGCAGCAGGTTCGCCTTGCGCTTGTTGCGCGTCGTGCAGTCGGCACGGACGAGCTTGTGCAACCGCGTCAGCAGGTCACCGGCGTCCGTCACGTACCGGCGCACCGCCGAGTCGGTCCACTCGCCGTTGCCGTAGCCGTGGAACCGCAGGTGCAGGTACACGAGCTTGGCGACGTCCTCGGTGATCTCCTTCGAGAACCGCAACGCCCGCAAGCGCTTGCGGACCATCTTCGCGCCCACGACCTCGTGGTGGTGGAACGAGACGCCACCGCCAGGCTCGAACTTCCGGGTGGGCGGTTTGCCGATGTCGTGCAGCAGCGCCGCGATCCTCAGCACCAGATCGGGTGACTGATCGGCATCTTCAAGATCAATTGCTTGTTCCAGCACAACCAGCGAGTGGTCGAAGACGTCCTTGTGCTGATGGTGTTCGTCGATTTCCAGCTTCATGGCCGTGAGCTCGGGCAGCACGACGTCGGCCAGCCCGGTCTCCACCATGAGCTCGATGCCGCGGCGGGGGTGCGCCCCGCACAGGAGCTTGGAGAGCTCGACCTGCACGCGCTCCGGCGTGATGCGGGTGAGCTGGCCTGCCATCGACCGCATCGCCTCGACCACCCGCGGCGCCGCGGTGAAGCCGAGCTGCGAGACGAACCGGGCGGCGCGCAGCATCCGCAGCGGGTCGTCGCCGAACGACTCCTGCGGGGTCGCCGGTGTGTCCAGCACGCCGTCGCGGGCGGCCAGGAGGCCTCCGGTCGGGTCCACGAACTCGGCGGCGGCGATGTCGAACGCCATGGCGTTGACCGTGAAGTCGCGCCGGACGAGGTCGCCGTCGATCGAGTCGCCGAAGGTCACCTCGGGGTTGCGGGTGACGCCGTCGTAGACGTCCGCGCGGAAGGTCGTGATCTCGATGATCTCGCCCTTCTTGGACGCGCCGACCGTCCCGAACGCGATGCCGGTGTCCCACTGCGCGTCGGCCCAGCCGCTCAGCAGCTTCTGGATCTCCGCAGGTCGCGCGTCGGTGGTGAAGTCGAAGTCGTTCGTCTGGCGCCCCAGCACGGCGTCGCGCACACTTCCACCCACGAGGTAGAGGCGCTTGCCGCCGGCGGCGAACCGGGC
The DNA here is from genome assembly GCF_035525475.1 of Lentzea sp. Taxonomy (GTDB): domain Bacteria; phylum Actinomycetota; class Actinomycetes; order Mycobacteriales; family Pseudonocardiaceae; genus Lentzea. Next base: position 24,892 of record NZ_DATLEC010000244.1, read on the forward strand.
GGCGAGCTCGGCGACGACTGGTGTGATGGCGGGCGTTTCCACCACCGCATTCTGCTGGAGCTATCGAGACACGAGAAACCAGCGTACTCAAGGTTCGTAAGTACGATCGGCCGTATGTCTCCGTCAGCCTCACGTTCCGGGAGCCCCAAGCCGGGGCGCCGGAAGAAGCGGCGGGGCCGGAAGCTGAAGACCGTCGACGAGACGTCGGCGGGTGGCCTGGTGCTCGACGGGGAGCGGCGGGCCGCGGTGATCGGGAGACTTGACCGGCGGGGCAGGTTGCTGTGGTCTTTGCCCAAGGGTCACATCGAGGCAGGCGAGACCGCGGAACAGACCGCGGTGCGCGAGGTCGCCGAGGAGACCGGTATTCATAGCAGGGTGCTGCGTCCGCTGGGGTCGATCGACTACTGGTTCGTCGCGGACGACCGCCGGGTGCACAAGACGGTTCACCACTTCCTCCTCGAAGCGCTGGGGGGAGAGCTTTCCGACGAAGACGTGGAGGTCACCGAGGTGGCGTGGGTGCCACTCGGCGAGCTGGACGAGCGACTCGCGTATGCCGATGAGCGCCGTCTGGTCCGCCGAGCAGCCGAACTGCTCTCCGGCCGCTGCCGGAACGGGGCGGAGTCGGCGTGAGCGTGAGGAAGTTCTTCTGCACAGTCGCCGTCGCCGCGTTCCTGCTGACAGCCACGCCTCCCGCGGGCGCCGTCGAGGAGTCGCAGCCGGACGAGATCGACGCGCTGCCCTTCCTGCCCGCCCCCGCCACCCAGGTGTGGGCGACCAGGTCCCTCTCCGCGCAGCCGGGCCAGCAGCAGCCGCAGTTCCTGCGGCTCGACATCGCCCAGCTCACCCCCCGGTTCGTGACGAGCGACTCACCCGGCTCCGTCACGATCACCGGCTCGATCGTCAACGTCGGTGACCGCAAGGTCTCCGACATCGTGCTGCGCCTGGAGCGCGGCGACTCGCTCGACAGCGAGGACGACCTGCGCAAGGCGTTGCGGGAACCGGCGGCGGCCGAGGCCGTGCAGCCGAAGTTCACGCAGATCGCCGACGCGCTGGAGGCCGGTCAGCAGAAGGACTTCACGCTGCAGGTGCCGCTGCGCGGTGACGACCCGACGTCGCTGCAGGTCGAGCAGCCCGGCATCTACCCGATCCTCGCCAACGTCAACGGCAGGCCCGACTACGGCGGCCAGGCGCGGCTCGCGGCGCTGTCGACGCTGCTGCCCGTGCTCGGGGTGCCCGGTGGCGAGACCAAGGGCAAGCCGGGCACGCCCGCGAAGCTCACCGTCCTGTGGCCGATCGCCGACCGCCCGCGCCTGGTCCGCCTCGGCGCCGCCGGGCAGTCGGAGCTGATCGACGACGAGCTCACCACGTCCCTCTCGGTCAACGGCAGGCTGTACGGCCTGCTGCAGGCCTACGAGCAGGCGATCTCGTCCATGAGCACGGGCATGTGCCTCGCCATCGACCCCGACCTGCTGCACACCGTCCAGGCCATGAGCACCGGCTACACGGTGCGCGGTGGCACGGAGGGCAAGGGCAAGGTCGAGGCCAAGCTGTGGCTCGACCGGCTCAAGCTCGCCGTCACGGGCCGTTGCGTCGTGGCGCTGCCGTACGCCGACGCCGACCTCGTGGCGTTGAACAGGGCGAAGCTCGGCACCATGCGCACGCTCGCGGTGACCGGCGGACCCGAGCTCGTCCAGGACGTCCTGGGCGTGCAGCCGCTGCCCGACCTGGTGTGGCCGGAGGACGGCGTGCTGGACCAGTCGACGTTCGACGAGCTGGTCACCCCGCAGCCGGACAAGCGCTACGCCGGCGTGAAGTCGCTGCTGCTCGACCCGACCGGTGTCGCCGACGCTCCCGGCACCGCGCCGGTCGTCATCGGCGGTCAGCACCCGGTGACCGCGGTGAAGATCGACTCGATGGTCTCCGACGCGCTGCAGGGCAGCGAGTCGCGCCCGCGCACGCTGTCCGGCGTGACCTCGCCGGTCGAGAGCCAGCCGGTGTCCGTGCAGAACGCGCTGGCCGTGCTGGTCTACCGCGCCGGGTGGCAGGGCGACGGCCGCAACGTGCTGGTCACGCCGCCGCGCCGGTGGAACGCCCCGATCTCGGAGATGACCGAGTTCCTGACCACCGCCCAGAAGCTGGTCGGCGGCGGCTACGCGGCCCAGACCGGGCTCGAGGAGCTCACCAAGGCGGCCCCGCCGGTGACGAACGCCAAGATCGCCTACCCCGCCGAGGCCGGCGCGCGGGAGATCTCCCCGCTCGTCTCCGACGCCGTCACGAACCAGAGCGTGCAGCTCAACGGCCTGGTCGCGGCGATGCAGCAGGAGGACAGCGAGCACGCCTCGCCCGCCGACCTGGCCGACCCGCTGTGGCTCGGCCTGCTGCGCGCGATGTCGGGCGCGTGGCGGTCGAACGACCAGGGCGCCCGGTCCGCCGCGGACATCAGCCAGAGCGAGATCAACGGCCTGACCGGCATGGTCGGCGTGACGCAGCCGAGCAGCCCGATCCTGCTGGGTTCCGGCGACAGCCCGATCCCGGTCACGATCACGAACAAGCTCGACGTGCGCGTGACCGTGCGGATCGCGCTGGCCGACACCCCCGGCATCCGCAAGCTCGACCTCGCCGACCAGGTGCTTCCCGCCCGCGGCGAACGCGTCGTGCGGGTCCCCGTCGAGGTGCTGCGCTCCGGCCGGTTCCCCGTCAACGTCCGGCTGACCACTCCCGAGGGCGTCGCTCTCGGTGACAGTGTCAAGCTGGAGGTGTCGTCGTCCGCCTACGGCACGATCACGGTGATCGTCACCGTGATCGCCGGGATCGCGCTCGTCCTGCTTTCCGGGCGGCGCATCTACAAGCGGGTTCGCGCTCGCAACGGCGAGAGCGGCGGCGCACCGTCCATCGAGAACGTGACACCGGAGAAGTCGAGCGCGTGAGCGAGACAGCCACGACCACCGAACCAGGGCAGCAGAACCAGGCACCGTCGGTCGCCAGGGCGAGCGGCTCGATGGCGATCGCCACGATCGTCAGCCGCGCCACAGGACTGCTGTCGAAGGTCCTGCTGGTGGCCGCACTCGGCATCGGCACCCTCAACGACTCGTACCAGGCGGCCTCGACGCTGCCGACGATGATCAACGAGCTGCTCCTCGGCGGCATCCTGACCAGCGTCGCGATCCCGTTGCTGGTCCGCGCCGAGAAGGAGGACGGCGACGGCGGTGAGTCGTACGCCCAATGGCTGATCAGCATGGGCACGGCGATCCTCGCCGTCGGCACCGTGATCGCGGTGGCCTGCGCGCCGCTGCTCACCTCGCTGTTCATCGCCGACTCGGAGAACGCGAACCGCGACCTGGTCACCGCGTTCGCCTACCTGGTGCTGCCGGGCATCGTGTTCTACGGCCTGACAGCGCTGATCAGTGCCGTGCTCAACGCGCGGCACGTGTTCGGCCTGCCCACCTGGGCCCCGGTGCTCAACAACGTCGTCGTGATGCTGGTCCTCGGCGTCTACTGGATGCTCCCCGGCGACATCACGCTCAACCCGGTCTCCATGACCGACAGCCACGTGCTGGTGCTCGGCCTCGGCACCGCGCTCGGTGTCGCCGTGCAGGCGTTGGTGCTGATCCCGGCCCTGCGCAAGACCGGCTTCCGGTTCAAGTGGCGGTTCGGCTGGGACTCCCGGCTCGCCGAGTTCGGCAGCCTCGCGTTCTGGGTGCTGCTCTACGTCGGTCTCGGCTTCGCCAGCATGACGGTGCTGACCAAGGTCGCGACCCACGGCGACGGCGCGCTGACGGCGTTCAACTTCCAGTGGCTGATCGCGCAGGTGCCCTACGGCGTGCTCGGCGTCTCGCTGCTGACCGCGCTGATGCCGAAGATGAGCCGGGCGGCCGCGAACGACGACAACGAAGAGATCGTGCGCGACCTGCTGTTCGGCAACCGCATGTCGTCGATCCTGCTGATGCCGTTCAGCGTGCTCATGACCGTGTCCGGCGTGGCCATCGGTCTCGCCGCCTTCGGGTTCGGCAAGTCGGGTGTGGAGGGCGGCACGGCGGTCGGCCTGGCGCTCGCGCTGTCGGCGTTCGGCCTGGTGCCCTACGCGGTCACGCTGCTGCAGCTGCGCGTCTTCTACGCGATGAAGGACGCGCGCACGCCGACGTTGATCCAGGCGCTGATCGTGGCGGTCCGCATCGGGTTGCTCTACTTCTTCCTCGCCGTGGCCGAGCCCGAGCAGCTCGCCGTCGGGGTGTCGCTCGCGATGTCGCTGAGCTTCGTGTTCGGCGCGGTGGTCGGCCAGGTCTGGCTGCGCATCCGCCTGGGCCGCCTGCGCACCGGCTTCACCATCTGGACCGTGTGCCTCACGGTGGTGGCTTCCGCGGTCGCCTTCGCCGTCGCCAAGGGCGCGAACATGCTGCTTCTCGACCTGATCGACTTCTCCAACCCGGTCGTAGCCGCCTGGTTCGAGGTCGTTCTGGTGACTTTGATCGGGTTGCCGCTCGCGTTCGGCCTCCTGGCCGCGTTCCGCGTACCCGAGATGAAGCCGGCGATCAACAAGATCAACCGTTTGGTGCGGCGCCGATGACTCCAGGCCGTGACCGACTTACCGTAGCCTGGTGCCCGTGAGTAGCGGAGTCCACGCCGCCCTTGTTCCCGGCGGTGTCATAGGCAATGGCCGCTACCGGCTGCTCGCGACGTCCGGAGCGGACGCGAGGTCGAACGCGGAGCTGTGGCGTGCGCGAGACGGTCAGCTCAACCGGGACGTGGCGCTGACCATCCTGCTGGGAGACCTCGCGGACAACGAGGCCGCCGCCAGAGCCCGCCGGACGGTCGAGCGCGCGATGCACGCGTCGTCGTTCACGCACCCCGGCGTGTCCAGGGTGATCGACGTGCTGACGCCCGGCACCGGCATCCGCCCGGACGAGGGCATCCTCGGCATGGTCGTCGCCGAGTGGACCCAGGGCACCGACCTGATGGACCTCATCGCGGACGGCCCGCTGCCGGCGGGCGCCGCGACCCGCCTGCTCGAACCGCTGGGCGCCGCCATCGAGGGCGCGCACCACGCCGGTCTCGTGCTGGGCGCCGACCACCCGCAGCGCATCCGGGTCACCTCGGACGGCCGCCTGCGCCTCGCGTTCCCCGGCCCCCGGCCGGACGCGATCGCGCGCGACGACGTCAAGGGTCTCGGCGCGATCCTGTACCTGCTGCTCACCGGCCGGTGGGCGCTGCCGGGCGGTCCCCAGGGCGTGCCCGCTGCCCCGACCGGCCCGGACGGGACAGTCGTCGCGCCGAACGCGTTGCACCCGTACCTGCCGCACGACCTGTCGTCCGTCGCGGTGCGGTCGCTGGAGGACACGTCGGTGGGCGGCATCCGCACGTCCGCGGCGATCCTGCAGGTCCTCGACCAGATCGCGGCCGAGGAAGCCCAGACCGCGCTGATCCCGGCCGTGTCGTCGTCGCGCAACGACGACGACCAGGTCGTGTGGACGACGCAGCGCCCCCGCGAGGACAAGCAGCAGAAGAAGAAGCTGTGGATCAGCGTCGGCGTGCTCGCCTTGGCGACGGTCGCCGTGATCGTCTGGCTGAGTGTGCAGATCGTCGGCTTCTTCAGCGACGAGCCGTCCAAGGGCGGCGGCCCGACCGTGGTGATCAACCAGCCGGGGTCGAACGGCCAGACCGCGCCGGCCCCCGTGGCCGCCGGTCCCGTGCAGCCGGGACAGATCGGCGTCTACGACGTCACGAACCAGCCCGACAACGCCAACCAGGCGAGCAGGGCGGTCGACACCAACGCGACCACGTTCTGGCGCACCGACAACTACTTCCAGCAGTTCCCGTCGCTCAAGCCCGGCATCGGCCTGATGGCGTCGTTCGCCGAGCCGGTGAAGCTGGCCTCGGTCACGATCACCTCGCCCAGCAAGGGCACGCACGTCGAGATCCGGGTGGCGTCCGCGCAGAACTCGCCGCTCGAGGAGACCAAGGTCATCGGCGTCGCGGACCTGTCGGACGGGCAGACGCAGATCCAGCTGAACGAGCACGAGCCGACCGGGCACGTGCTGATCTGGATCACGCAGCTGTCGAGCGTGGACGGCGGCAAGAACCAGTCGGAAATCCGGGAAATCGTCTACACGCGGGCCCAGTAGAACTACCCGGGCGGTCTGAGCAGCCCTGTCCGGGTGATCTGTGATCACGCTCGCTAAAGTGCGTTCCGTGACCGCCGCAGCCAGCTCGGACGCCGATCTCATCTCGGCCCACGCCGCAGGTGACCCCTACGCGTTCTCGGAGCTGGTGAAACGGCACCGCGACCGGATGTGGGCGGTGGCGTTGCGCACGCTGCGCGACCCGGAAGAAGCCGCGGACGCCCTCCAGGAGGCGTTCATCTCGGCCTTCCGGGCGGCGTCGTCGTTCCGCGCGGAGTCACAGGTCACCACCTGGCTTCACCGGATCGTGGTCAACGCGTGCCTCGACCGGATGAGACGCCGACAAACAAGACCGACAGTGCCGCTGCCCGAGGCCGGTCCCGGCGAGCCCGTAGCCCCGCGTGACGCGATGAGCGACCGCGAGACCAGCCTGATGGTGCAGCAGGCGTTGATGGAGCTGCCGGAGGAGCAGCGGGCGCCGATCGTGCTGGTCGACGTCGAGGGCTATTCCGTTGCGGAGACGGCGAAACTCCTCGGAATCGCCGAAGGCACGGTCAAGAGCAGGTGTGCGCGAGGCCGCGCCAAGCTAGCCAAAGTTCTCGGGCACCTCAGGAACCGAATCGCAGATGCGAACGTCCCAGCTGACGGTGTGAATGTGCAAGAGCAACGTCAGTGGGAGGGCCGATGACCGGCATGGAGCGCGTGCCGATGGGTCCGCCGTGGTCTGTCGACCTCATCGCGGATCTGCACGCGGGCGTGCTGCCCCCTGAGGTCGCCGCACAGCTGCGCCCGAGGGTCGAGGCGGATGCCGAGGCCCGGGAGATCCTCCAGGCGCTGGACGCGACGCTGGCGGACCTGGAGGCGTTGCCCCCGATCCCCATGCCCGACCACGTGGCCGCCCGGATCGACGCCGCCCTCGCGGCGGAGGCCCGTCCGGTCGCCCCGGTCGTGTCGCTCGACGACGCCCGCAGGCGCCGCAACCGCAGGCTCGGCCTCGGTGGTGGCGTGCTGGTCGCGGCCGCCGCCGCGTTCGGCATCGTGTTCGCGGTCGCCCCCGGCGGGGACCAGGCGAAGACCCCGCCCGCCGCGCAGCAGTCGCCCACCACGAACTCGAACGTCCCGGCGGAGCCGCCGCTCGCGGTGAAGGAGTCCGAGCTGGGCGCCGCGGTCGGAGAGGTGCTCAAGGCGCAGAACTACGGACCGCTCGAGACGCCCGACCGCCTCGCCGGCTGCCTGCAGGGCGGCGGCATCACGAGCTCCGGCAAGCCGCTCGGCATCAGCCCGATCAAGCTCGAGGGCAAGGACGCGGTGATGGCGATCCTGCCCGCCGGTCTCGGCCAGTACCGGCTGGTCGTGCTGGACCCGGCCACGTGCGGACCGGACAAGCCGGAGGGCGTCCTCGAGGACGAGACCATCAAGCCGAGGTAGTCGTTCATGTCACGGAATTAGCTGCACCTACGATCCGTTGAGCCAGACAGACGACGAGATCGAGGAGTTGCTGGGGCCGTGAGCGTGCGCAACGTGATCATCATCGGATCGGGGCCCGCGGGCTACACCGCGGCGGTGTACGCCGCCCGTGCGCAGCTGGAGCCCCTGGTCTTCGAGGGTTCGCAGTACGGCGGTGCCCTGATGACGACGACCGAGGTCGAGAACTACCCCGGCTTCCGCGAGGGCATCATGGGGCCCGAGCTCATGGAGCAGATGCGGGAGCAGGCCCAGCGCTTCGGCGCCGAGCTGCGCGCGGAGGACGTCGAGTCCGTCGAGCTCACCGGCGAGGTCAAGAAGGTCGTCGCGAACGGCGTGGAGTACTCCGCCCGCGCGGTCATCCTCGCGATGGGCGCCGCGGCCCGCTACCTCGACATCCCCGGTGAGCAGGAGCTGCTCGGCCGCGGTGTGTCGGCCTGCGCGACGTGCGACGGCTTCTTCTTCCGCGACCACGACATCGCGGTGGTCGGCGGCGGCGACACGGCGATGGAGGAGGCGACGTTCCTCACCCGCTTCGCCAAGTCCGTGACGGTCATCCACCGCCGCGAGGAGTTCCGCGCCTCCAAGGTCATGCTCGAGCGCGCCCGCGCCAACGAGAAGATCAGGTGGCAGCTGAACACGCAGGTCACCGACGTGCTCGGTGACGGCACGGTGTCGGCGATCAAGGTCAGGGACACCGTGACCGGTGCCGAGTCCGAGCTGCCCGTGACCGGCTTCTTCCTGGCGATCGGCCACGACCCGCGCTCGGCGCTGGTGAAGGGCCAGGTCGACCTGGACGCGGAGGGTTACGTCCTGACCAAGGGCAAGTCCTCCTACACGAACCTGGACGGCGTGTTCGCCGCCGGCGACCTGGTCGACCACGAATACCGTCAGGCGATCACCGCCGCCGGCTCCGGCTGCAGCGCCGCGATCGACGCGGAGCGGTGGCTCGCCGAGCACGGCGAGGAGCACGCCGAGATCGCCGCCGAGGCCGTCGGCGGCGGCTACGGCAAGAGCAACTGAAGTCCTTCCGCGAGACCTTTAGGGAGATCAACATGGCAGGCGCCACCGTCACGGTGACCGACAAGTCGTTCGCAGACGACGTGCTGACCAGCGAGAAGCCCGTCCTGGTCGACTTCTGGGCGACCTGGTGCGGCCCGTGCAAGATGGTCGCGCCGGTGCTGGAGGAGATCGCGGCCGAGCACGGCGAGAAGATCACCGTCGCCAAGGTCGACATCGACGCCAACCCGTCGATCGCCCGCGACTACCAGATCATGTCCGTGCCGACGCTGATCCTGTTCCAGGGCGGCCGCCCGGTGAAGCAGATCGTCGGCGCGAAGCCCAAGGCCGCGCTGCTGAACGACCTGCGGGACGTTCTCGCCTGAGAAAGATGACGCAACGGACACCAAGTCCTTTGCAACGCGCAACGTGACCCGCCCGTCTATCGATAAGACGAGCGGGTCACGTTCGTTTCGTGCCGGGACGGTGAACCGGGTACGACTGCGAGCAGCCCTGCATCGATCACTGTGCGCAGCAGGGCACAATGAGGACTTCCCAACTGACGCGCCGACCAGGTTCGGCGCCCTAGTCGAGCGAGGGTGCATGCAGCTGCTCCGCCGCGGGGACGTCGGAAGTGATGTTGCCGAGATCCGGTCGACCCTGACCAGGCTCGGACTGCTTCCGCCGGCCGACCCACAGGCGCCGCCGGTGTTCGACCAGCAGGTCGAGCACGCCGTGCGCGCGTTCCAGCAGCAGCGGGGGCTGATCATCGACGGTGTCGTCGGACCGGCGACCTACCGTGCGCTGCGTGACGCGACGTTCCGGTTGGGGGACCGGCCGCTCGCGTTCCTGATGTCGCAGCCGACCACCGGCGACGACGTCCTGATGTTGCAGGAACGCCTGCTGGAGCTCGGCTACGACGCCGGTCGCGCCAACGGCGTGTTCGGCCAGCAGACCGAGCACGCGCTGAGGAACTTCCAGCGCGACTACGGCCTGATCGTGGACGGCATGTGCGGGCCGGACACGGTGCGCGCGTTGCGCCAGCTCCAGCCGAAGGTCCGCGGTGGCCGCCCGCAGCTGCTGCGCGAGCAGGAGCGGCTGCGCGGTGCCGGGTCGCGCCTGGCTGGCAAGCGGATCGTCATCGACCCCGGTCACGGCGGCCAGGACCGCGGTGTCGTGGTCGGCGCGGTGTCCGAGGCCGAGCTGATGCTGGACCTCGCGCGCAGGCTCGAGGGCAAGATGGCCGCCACCGGCATGGAGGCGCTGCTCACCCGCGGGCCGGACAACTGCCCGGACGAGGCGGAGCGCGCCCGGTTCGCGAACGAGGCGGGCGCCGACCTGATCCTGTCGCTGCACAGCGACGGCAACTCGTCGCCGAACGCGCAGGGCGTGGCCACGTTCCACTACGGCACGGGCAACGGCCCGTCGTCCACGGTCGGTGAGGCGCTGGCCGGGTTCATCCAGCGCGAGGTCACCGCCCGCACGACGATGTCGAACTGCGGTTCGCACCCGAAGACGTGGGACCTGCTGCGGCTCACCCGCTGCACGGCTGTCCGCGTCGAGGTGGGCTACCTGACGAACGCCGAGGACCGCGCTCGCCTGTCCACGCCCGGTTTCCGCGACATCGTGGCCGAGGGCATCCTCGTGGCCGTGAAGCGCCTGTACCTGCTCGGCAAGGACGACCAGCCGACGGGCACGTTCACGTTCAACGACCTGCTGCGCTACGAGATGGCCAAGGGCTGATCCGCGTTCCGCTGACGAAAAGGCCCCTCGCCTGCAGGCGAGGGGCCTTTTCTCCGCTTCAGACCGGCCGGAAGCTCGGTTCCGCCGTGGAGACGGTGACGCTGTTGAGAAGGCGTTCGAGCGCTGCCTCGACGTCTTCCTTCCAGGTGATGGAGCTGCGGAGATCCATGCGCAACCGGGGCCAGCGGGGGTGCGGCCGCACGGTCTTGAAGCCGACGCTCGTGAGGAACTCGGCGGGCGTGACGCAACTGGCGTCCTCGTCGTCCGGGCGCATGTCGCCGAACGCCTCGATGGCCTTCACGCCACGACGGGTCAGGTCCTTCGCCACGGCCTGCACCAGCACACGCGCGAGTCCTCCCCCTCGGAACTCGGGAAGGACGTCCAGCGACGTCATGAGGACCGCGTCCGGGCTCACCGGGGACGTGGGGAAGGCGGAGCCGCGCGGAACCGCGGCAGGAGGTGCGTAGAACACCGACCCGGCGGGGATGCCGTCGCAGTAGATCATCCGGCCGCACGAACCCCATTCGAGCAGGACGCTGGAGACCCAGGCTTCCTTCTCGAACTCCGTGTCCCCGTACTCCTCCGCCTGCTCGCGCAGGTGAGGAGCCAGTTCCCAGAAGACGCACGTCCTGCTGTGCTTGGAAAGATGCTCCAGGTTGTCCAGCGTGACGCCCACGACGCGACGGGACACCCCGACCTCCACCCGTTAACACACACAGTGAACCCATATGAGGGTAGGCGAATGTGACGGAACCGGGAAGGCGCATGCCCTGAACGGGACGACGGTTACACTCGCTCGGGACATTTCCTATTCAGGAGTCCCACATGACTGTGCCCGGACAGCCCGCGAAGCAGGGCCCCAGAAGCCTTGACCCCCACCTCCGCCGCTACGCAGCGCGCACGGCAGGGATGACGGCGTCGGAGATCCGGGCACTTTTCGCAGTCGCGTCCCGCCCCGAGGTCGTCTCGCTGGCGGGCGGCATGCCGCACCTGGCCGCGCTGCCCCTGGAGTCGCTGTCCGCGGAGATCGGCCAGCTCGTCGCCACCGAGGGTCTGGTGGCGCTGCAGTACGGCTCGGCGCACGGCGTTCCGATGCTGCGCGAGCAGATCTGCGATGTGATGGCGCTGGAGGGCATCAACGGCCACCCGGACGACGTGGTCGTGACCGTCGGCTCTCAGATGGGCCTCGACATGGTCACCCGGATCTTCTGCGACCCCGGTGACGTGGTGATCGCCGAAGGTCCGTCGTACGTGGGGGCCCTCGGCTCGTTCACCGCCTACCAGGCGCAGGTCGTGCACGTCGCGATGGACGCCGACGGGCTCGTGCCGTCGTTGCTGCGCGAGGCCCTGGAGGCCTGCGAGCGCGCCGGGCAGCGGGTGAAGTTCCTCTACACGATCCCGAACTTCCACAACCCGGCCGGCGTGACGCTGGCGGTGTCCCGGCGGGCCGAGATCCTGGAGATCTGCCGCTCGTACGGCGTCCTGGTGGTCGAGGACAACCCGTACGGACTGCTCGGCTTCGACGGCCAGACGTACCCGGCGCTGCGGTCGATGGACCCGGACAACGTCGTGTACCTCGGGTCGTTCTCCAAGACGTTCGCGGCCGGTCTGCGGGTCGGCTGGGTGCTGGCGCCGCACGCGGTGCGCGAGAAGCTCGTGCTGGCCGCCGAGTCGGCCACGCTGTGCCCGCCGACCCTGAACCAGATGGTCGTGTCCCGGTACCTGTCGACCCAGGACTGGAAGGGTCAGATCAAGACCTACCGCGAGGCGTACCGGGAACGCCGGGACGCGGCGATCTCCGCGCTGGAACAGCACATGCCGCAAGGTTCCACGTGGAACATTCCCGACGGCGGTTTCTACGTCTGGGTGACGGTGCCGGAGGGCATCGACACGAAGGCGATGCTTCCCCGTGCCGTGACGGCCCGCGTGGCCTACGCGTCCGGCACCGGGTTCTACGCGGACGGGTTCGGCTCCCGGCAGTTGCGCATCTCGTACTGCTATCCGACCCCGGAACGCATCCGCGAGGGCGTCCGCCGCCTGGCGAACGTCATCGAGGAGGAGATGCAGCTGGCAGTGACCTTCGGGGCGACGCCGGGCCGTCAGCTGTCCGGTCCGCAGACCCCGTCGCCTGACACCGCCTGATCCTTGGAGTTGTGCTGTGGCTGACCGCATGGTCGCTGTGCTGTCCGGTGGGCTCTCCCACGAACGTGAGGTCTCGATCCGCTCGGGACGTCGTCTGTCGGCCGCGTTGCGGTCGGTGGGCGTGACGGTGGAGGAGTGGGACGCGGACGCGTCGTTGCTGACGCGGTTGCGTGACGACCGGCCGGACGCCGTCGTCGTCGCGCTGCACGGCGGCGAGGGCGAGAACGGGTCGGTGCAGGCGGTCCTCGAGATGTTCGGGGTGCCGTACGTGGGCACCGACTCGCGGGCGTGCCGCCGGGCGTGGGACAAGCCCACCGCCAAGGCCGAGCTGGCCCGTGCCGGGCTCGCGACGCCGGAGTGGGTCGTGCTGCCGCACGCGACGTTCCGGGAGCTGGGGGCCAAGCCGGTGCTCGACGCGATGGTGTCGACGCTGGGGCTGCCGATGATGCTGAAGCCGGACCACGGCGGCTCGGCGCTGGGCGCCCAGGTGGTTCGCGACGCCGCGGAGCTGCCGCCGGCGATGGTCGGGTGCCTCGCGTACGGCGACACCGTGCTGGCCGAGCAGTTCATCTCCGGAGTGGAGGTGGCGGTCGCGGTGGTCGACGGACCGGAAGGTCCTTTCGCGCTACCCGCGGTCGAGATCGTTCCGGAGACCGGTGTGTACGACTACACCGCTCGGTACACGGCGGGGCTGACCGACTTCCACGCGCCGGCTCGGCTCGACGCCGCTGCCGCCAAGGCGGTGGGGGAGCTCGCCGTCGCGGCGCACCGGTTGCTCGGGCTGCGGGACGTGTCGCGGACCGACGCGGTGGTGGCCGAGGACGGCACCGTCTACTTCCTCGAAGTGAACGTGTCGCCGGGACTGACCGAGACGTCGCTCCTGCCGATGGCCGTCGAGGCGGCGGGGCAGTCGCTGGGCGAGATCTACGCCGGTTTGATCGAGCGCGCTGTCGCTCGTTGATCTTCTTTCACAGGTGACGCCCCGTAGCTTTTCAGCTGCGGGGCGTCATCGTCACCGTGACATAAGAGCCGTGGGTGATCCTATGGGCCTACTCCGATGTCCGAATTGTCGTTTCTGGGCTCATCATGCCGATGATGCGTTCAAGATCGTCAACTGACCCGAACTCGACGACGATCCGGCCCTTCCGCTGCCCGAGTTCGACCTTCACGCGGGTGTCGAAGTTGTCCGAGAGGCGTTCGGCGAGCTCCTGCAGACCGGGTGCGTGCATCTGCTTGCGGGGAGCGGGCTTGGCCTTCGCGGGCTTCTCGTTCTTGGCGATCGTCACCGCTTCTTCGGTCGCGCGGACCGACATGCCCTCCGCGACGATCCGTGCCGCGAGGTCCTCCTGCGACCCGGCGTCGTCCAGACCGAGGAGTGCCCGCGCGTGGCCGGCGCTCAGCACGCCCGCCGCGACCCGTCGCTGGACGGCGAGGGGGAGCTTCAGCAGCCGGATGGTGTTCGTGACGACGGGGCGGCTGCGGCCGATGCGGTCCGCGAGCTCCTCGTGCGTGACACCGAACTCCTCCAGCAGCTGCTGGTAGGCCGACGCTTCTTCGAGCGGGTTGAGCTGGACGCGGTGGATGTTCTCCAGCAGCGCGTCGCGCAGCATCACGTCGTCGGCGGTCTGCCGCACGATCGCCGGGATGGTCTTGAGCCCGGCCTGCTGGGACGCCCGCCACCGGCGCTCGCCCATGACGAGCTCGTAGGTGTCCGCGGTGAGCTCGCGGACCACGATCGGCTGCATGAGCCCGAACTCCTTGATGGAGAACGAGAGCTCGTTGATCGCGTCAGGGTCGAACACCTGGCGCGGCTGCTTGGGGTTGGTCTTGATCGCGGTGACCGGGACCTCCCGGTAGACCGCTCCGGCGACCTCGCTGACCGGTGCCGCCGTCTTCGTCCCGTTGCCCGCCATGACCGGCCGGCTGAGGGCGGGCGCCCCCGCCGGAGGCCCCTGCGGGATGAGTGCGGCCAGACCGCGCCCGAGTCCGCCCTTGCGCTGCTCCGTCACGCGCCACCCCTCCTGGCCCCGCGCACCGCGATCTCCTTGGCGGCGTCGAGATAGCTCATCGACCCGCGCGAGCCCGGGTCGTACGTCAGCACCGTCTGCCCGAACCCCGGCGCCTCGGAGACCTTCACGCTGCGGGGGATGACGGTCCTGAGCGCCACGTCGCCGAAGTGGCTGCGCACCTCGTTGGTCACCTGGTCGGCGAGCTTGGTGCGGCCGTCGTACATCGTGAGCAGGATCGTGGAGATCGAGAGGTCCGGGTTCAGGTGCTGCTGCACCAGCTCGATGTTGCGCAGCAGCTGGCTCAGACCTTCCAGCGCGTAGTACTCGCACTGGATGGGGATCAGCACCTCCCGCGCGGCGACCATCGCGTTGACGGTCAGCAGGCCGAGGCTCGGCGGGCAGTCGATGAAGACGTAGTCGGGCTGCAGCTGGTCGAGCGCCTCGGGGGAGAGGGCCTCCTTCAGCCGCGACTCGCGGGACACCATCGAGACGAGCTCGATCTCGGCGCCGGCGAGGTCGATCGTCGCGGGCACGCAGAAGAGGTTCGGCGACGTCGGGCTGACCTGAGCCGCCTCGGCGATGGAGATCTCACCGATCAGCACCTCGTAGACGGACGGCGTGCCGCTCCGGTGCTCGACGGAGAGCGCC
Source organism: Lentzea sp. (assembly GCF_035525475.1). GTDB lineage: Bacteria > Actinomycetota > Actinomycetes > Mycobacteriales > Pseudonocardiaceae > Lentzea. The sequence goes on from NZ_DATLEC010000244.1 coordinate 40,013, forward strand.
GTGCTCGCGTTGCCCTGCGGGTCGAGGTCGATCACGAGCACCTTGAGCCCGTGGATCGCGAGCGCCGCGGCGAGGTTCACCGTGCTCGTCGTCTTGCCGACGCCACCCTTCTGGTTGGCGACGGTGATCACCCGGCGGTGAGTCGGGCGGGGGAGCAGTGACTCGTCGGGGTGCAGCACGCTTGCCGCACGAGCCGCCTCTTCTGCAATCGGGGTCCACACCACGGCGCTGTCATCTCCGTTGTTGGTCGGCTTGGCTTGGTGTTTGGGGGTCGCGGTTTCACGTGGAACATCGGCGGAGTGGAACTCCGGGTACACGCTCACCGATCCCTCCGCGTTTGGCGCTCGACGATGAGCACCGTCGTAGGCACTTCGAGTACGTCCGCTCCCACGACGACGACCTGCGCGTTGCCGCCCCCGGCCTTCAGGACCGCATCGCCGTCGCGATCGAGCTCTTCCTGCGCGCGCTCGCCCTTGAGCGCCACCATCCGCCCACCACCCCGGAGGAGCGGAAGGCACCACTTCGTCAGCTTCTCCAGCGGAGCCACCGCCCGAGCCGTCACCGAGTCGCAGTTCATCAACTGCTTCCGGACCGGCCCTTCCTCAGCGCGCCCCCGCATGACCGTCACGTTGTCGAGGCTCAGCAGTTCCTTCACTTCCTCGAGCCACGCGACCCGCCGAGCCATCGGTTCCAGCAGCGTGATCCTCAGGTCCGGCCGCGCGATGGCGAGCGGCACACCCGGCAACCCCGCACCCGAACCGACGTCGACGACGCGCTCGTGCTTGTCGAACAGCTCCTCGATCACCGCCGAATTGAGCACGTGGCGATCCCAAATCTTGTCGACCTCGCGGGGACCGATGAGTCCACGCTCGACGCCGTGCTCCTCCAGGAGCCTGACGAACTCGGCGGCACGGTCAACGTGCTCACCGAAGACGAGCTTCGCGTTGTCGGGCAACTCCCCGGCCATGTTCTCCGTCCGTGAGCGTTTCACGTGAAACCACACGGCGGCGGCGATCCGGCGGCCGGGTGGAAAGCTGGCGAATGCCAGGTGGCCATCATGACGGATCGACCGTGTGGTGCGCCAAATCCTGAGCGCCGTTTCACGTGAAACTTTGCGGGAAGGTTGCGCGCGGGCGGTTCTTGTCGTTGTTTCACGTGGAACGGTTGGTTGGCGGTGGTTGCGTTCCAGCGGAGTTTGTCGCCTCGCTGCGTTGGGTCGCCTTGCCGGGTGGCCCCTCGGGCAGTGCCGACGAGCGGGTGTTCATCGCCGCTGCGCGACGATCGCGATTGGGGCTTGACCGGCTCCCGGCGGTTCATGAGGAGGACGGCTCGCTTCGCATCGCCATCGGGGGAGTGGGTCGACGGCGATTTCCCGTGCGGTTGCACTGTCCGGCGCCTGATCGTTGGTCAACGCCTCCCACTTCGGACATCGCCTCGGCTGGCGACTCTCGGCGCCTCGGCTCCTACCTGGGCGTCCCACTTGAGCTTCCAGTTGCCTCGCTCCACCCGATGCGTGCTCCGAACCAGCTCGGCATCCCACCTGGACAGCGCCCGGCCGCACCCCACCCGCACTCCGTGCGTCCTGACCTATCCCTGACGTCGACCGAGTTGAAGACCCGCAACACCAAGCTCTCCTCAGCCAGCGCGCCAGTCCGGTGCGACGCCACCGGGAGCCCGCCGAGCGCGACCCGTCCGTCCCTCATTCCAGCGCCGCCACCGGTGCCGCCAGAATCTCGTCTCGGCACGGCAACCCACCTCAGCCCCTTGCCTGTTGCGCGGCCTGACCGCCGCCCTCGGTGCACCCCGCCCTCGCGGAGGCGCCTCGGCGTCGGAGTGGGCACGCACAGAAAACGGCCCCTGGTTCCGGTGGGAACCAGGGGCCGTTGGTGGAGCGGGGTGCCTGTCAGGGCTTGGGGAAGATGATGACCCGGCGCTGCGGCTCTTCGCCTTCGCTCTCGCTGTGGACGCCGGCGACTGCGGCTACCGCGTCGTGGACGACCTTGCGCTCGAACGGGGTCATCGGGTGCAGGCGGGCGCGTTCGCCTGAGGCGACCACCTTTTCCGCGGTGGTGCGGCCCAGCTCTGCCAGTTCTGCTCGGCGGCCCGCTCGCCACTGGGCGATGTCCAGCATCAGGCGGGAGCGGACGCCGGTTTCCTGCTGCACTGCCAGGCGGGTGAGTTCCTGCAGTGATTCGAGAACGTTGCCCCGGGGGCCCACCAGCTTGGACAGGTCCTCGCCGCCGTCGATGCTGACGACCGCGCGGCCGCCTTCCACGTCCAGGTCGATGTCGCCGTCGTAGTCGAGCAGGTCCAGCAGGCGTTCGAGGTAGTCGCCTGCGATGTCGCCTTCCTGGACGAGCAGGTCCTCGGTCTTGCTCTGCGACTGCGGTTCGGCCTCGGTCCCGGCCTCAGCCGGCGTCGACGCCTCCACGTCGTCGGTCGCCTGCAAGGTCTCCGACACGATGTCTCCTCTCCGGGGCAACGCCCGAAATCAGCGGCGCTTCTTGCTGCCCGGCTTCTTGCTGGTGGATCGACCTGGAGTCAGGCCGGGAATCTCGGTGTTGGAGTTGCCGTTGGTGGCGTCCGGCGACGTCGCCTTGGGGGCGCCGCTCGGGCCTGCGGTCGGCATGCGCTTGGCGCCGTTCGCGGGCTTCGCTCCGGGGGCCGGCTTCTTCGGGTTGACCGGCTTCACGCCCGGCTTGGGAGCGAGGGCCTGGCGGGTCTCCACCACGGTGGCCTTCTTCTCCTCTTCCTCCGCGTCGATGCGCTTGTAGACGAAGTGCTGCTGGCCGAGGGTCCACGCGTTGTTGGACAGCCAGTACAGCAGGATCGCGACGGGGAAGAAGAAGCCACCGGCCAGGACGCCCAGCGGGACGATGTAGAGCGTCAGCTTGTTCATGATGGCCGTCTGGGGGTTGTCCAGCGCGGCCTGGTTCTGGCGGGCCACCGAGTGGCGGGCCGTGAAGTGGGTCGCGATGGACGCCACGATCATCAGCGGCACGGACACCAGGATGACGTTCAGGCGCTCGGTGCCGTACTGCGCGAGCTGGTCGGCCGGCATCGTGATGAACGTCGAGAGGTTGGTGCCGAAGAGCTTGGCGTTGACGAACGAGTCGACGCCCTGCTTGTCGAAGAAGTAGACCTCGCCCCAGCCGGGCTTGAACGAGCGCAGCACGTGGAACAGACCGATGAACACCGGGATCTGCACCAGCATCGGCAGGCAGCCGCCGAGCGGGTTCACGCCGTGCTCGGACTGGAGCTTCTGCATCTCCTGGGCCTGGCGCTGGCGGTCGTTCGGGTACTTCTTCTTGATCTTCTGCATCTCCGGGGCGAACTCCTGCATTCGCCGCATGGAGCGCACCTGGCCGACGAACGGCTTGAAGAGGATGGCGCGGAGGGTGAAGACCAGGAAGATCACGGCCAGCGCCCAGGCGAACCCGCTCGCTTCACCGAAGACCTTGCCGAACACCCAGTGCCAACACCACAAGATGAAGGACACCGGGTAGTAGATGAAGTTGAGCACGGACTACTCCTCGGTGGATACGTCGGGGACCTGCCGCCTCGGCGGAACGGGGTCCAGGCCTCCAGGGTGCCAGGGTCCGCAGCGCAGCAACCGGCGGATCGTCAGCCAGGTTCCGCGCAGCGCACCGTGGACGGTCAGCGCCTCCACCGCGTACGCGCTGCAGCTCGGGTAGAAGCGACAGGTCGGCGGCAGCAGCGGTGAGACGAACTTCCGGTAGAAGTGCACCGGAAGCAGCGCGACCTTCGCGGGCAACGTGGTCATCGCAGCACCTTGCGCAGGGCGGAGGAGAAATCAGCGGCGAGCTCGGCGCTCGACGCCTCGGCTGCTGGTGCCAACGCCCTGACCACGACGAGAGTTCCCGGCGGAAGATCCGCCAGGCACGGTCGGACGACGTGGCGCAGACGCCGGTACACGCGGTGGCGCACCACCGAGTTGCCAACTGCCTTGCTCACGACGAAGCCCACCTTGGACGAATCCAAGGTGGGCACGTCGGGCTTCAGGACGTGGACGACCAGCCGGGGTCGTCCGGCGCGGCGGCCTCGGCGGACCACAAGGCCGAAGTCCTGGCTGCGGGTGAGCCGGGCGGCCGGTGGGAGCACGACGACGCTGCGCTTGCCAGCGCTGTCAGGCGGACAGAGTGGCACGGCCCTTGCTGCGGCGCGCGGCCAGAATGGCGCGGCCGGCGCGGGTCCGCATGCGCAGCCGGAAGCCGTGCGTCTTGGCGCGGCGACGGTTGTTGGGCTGGAAGGTGCGCTTACCCTTGCTCACGGTCGGTTCTCCCGGTGCTTCACTGCTGACAAAGCCTCTGTGGTTGCCCCCGATGGCAGTGGACGTAGGCGCGCGAAAGGCGCCCGTCGCAAGCGGGAGACTCCTACGAGAGTACGCATGCCCGGGTGCGGCAACCAAATCGGGGTGGCAGATGCCACGTCTTGTGACGCGTGCCGGGCCTTGTTACCGTTCGTCCTTCGCGCGTGTCGGAGCTGGCGTGGGAGCCGCCACCGGACCGGCATCACAACGCACCTTTTAGTGCACAGTTGTGGATAACTCTGTGGATACCTCTATTCTCCGTGTCCACATGTGGAGTCATCGGCTCCGGCGGAGGGGAGGGGAGCGCGGAGGTGTCCAACCAGCAGGTCGACCTTGGTCTCGTGTGGGCCGAGGTGGTGCAGGAACTGGCGACCAGCCACCTGTCCCCTCAACAGCGCGCGTGGATGCGGGTCACCCGTCCCATCGGTCTTCTGGACGGAACGGCCCTGCTCGCGGCCCCCAGCGACTTCGCGAAAGAGGCGATCGAACGCGCGCTGCGCGACCCGATCACCGCCGCACTGTCCCGCAGGCTCGGCCGCACGGTCTCGCTCGCGGTGAAGGTCGACTCGCCGGAACCGGTGAGCCCCGTCGTGAGCCCGCCCACCACGCCGATCCCGGTCCACGCGATCCAGGCGGCCGGCCCGTCCCTGTCGCCGGGCATCCCCCACGGCGACACGCCCGGCCTCGCGGACGAGGGCACGGGCGCCGACGGGGGAGAGGAAGAGGTCGACGAGGCCGGCGACGCGCTCGCCGCCGTCACCGAGATCTGGCCGACCTTCAACACGGCGAACACCGCCGCGGCCGCGGCGCCGAACACGAACATGCCGTACACGCGGCCCGCGAACCCCTCGCCGTCGCAGACCCGGCTGAACGAGAAGTACAACTTCGACACGTTCGTCATCGGCGCCTCGAACCGGTTCGCGCACGCCGCGGCCGTCGCGGTGGCCGAGGCTCCCGCCAGGGCGTACAACCCGCTCTTCATCTGGGGCGAGAGCGGCCTCGGCAAGACGCACCTGCTGCACGCCGTCGGGCACTACGCCCAGCGCCTGTTCCCCGGCATGCGCGTGCGGTACGTGTCGACCGAGGAGTTCACCAACGACTTCATCAACTCGCTGCGCGACGACCGCAAGGTCGCCTTCCAGCGCCGCTACCGGGACATCGACGTGCTCCTCGTCGACGACATCCAGTTCCTGGAGGGCAAGGAAGGCACGCAGGAGGAGTTCTTCCACACGTTCAACACGCTCCACAACACGAACAAGCAGATCGTGGTGTCGAGCGACCGGCCGCCCAAGCGGCTGGAGACGCTGGAAGACCGCCTGCGCACGCGGTTCGAGTGGGGTCTGATCACGGACATCCAGCCGCCGGAGCTCGAGACCCGGATCGCGATCCTCCGCAAGAAGGCGGCGCAGGACCGGCTCGCGGCCCCGGCCGACGTGCTGGAGTTCATCGCGTCCCGCATCGAGCGGAACATCCGCGAGCTCGAGGGCGCGCTCATCCGCGTCACGGCGTTCGCGTCGCTCAACCGCCAGCCCGTCGACATCCAGCTCGCCGAGATCGTGCTGCGCGACCTGATCCCCGACTCGCACGCGCCGGAGATCACCGCCCCGACGATCATGGCGGTCACCGCGGAGTTCTTCGGGGTGTCGATCGACGACCTCTGCGGCCCCGGTAAGACGAAGGCGCTCGCACAGGCGAGGCAGATCTCGATGTACCTGTGCCGCGAGCTGACGGACCTGTCGCTGCCGAAGATCGGTCAGACGTTCGGCGGCCGCGACCACACGACGGTCATGCACGCGGACAAGAAGATCCGCAAGGAGATGGCGGAGCGCCGGCGGATCTACGACCAGGTGCAGGAACTGACGTCGCGGATCAAGCAGCGCGCTCGCCACATGCCCTGATCCCGCCCGGGTGGCAACGAAGGGGTCCTCCTGCCAGGAGGGCCCCTTTTTCGTTCGCTCGCAACGGGTCGCCGTAGGTGCCCGACGGCCGCGCATAGAGATGTACCGACATACGACCAGCACACGGCGCGTACGCGCGCGCTCGAACCCGGGTGGAGTCGAGGGGTTCCGGCCGCGCGGCGAAGGTTTTTGTTCGCCCCCCGCACTCGAAGGGGTGGGGACAACTGGAAAAGTGTGTGGCCCAGGCCACGATCCGGCCACAGAAGCCTGTTGAACACCCGGGTACAACTGCCCCGCACCCGGGGACGCACCCGGGGACAACTGTGGACGATCTGTGGATCGAGAACTGTGCACAACTGGTTGTCCCCGGGTGCGCCGATCTGTCCCCGGGTGCCATCCCCCCTTTGTCCCCATGGTGGGTGACCCCCTGACCTGCGGGTTCAAGGCCTGTCCCCAGTATCCACAGCCCCTACTGTTACTGCTTTTGTTCTCTTCTCATGAAGAACTCAAAAGCAAAACAGCGGTGGATGGTTCCCGGGGACCGGTGCCCGAACCCCGAAGTGACGGGAAGGGCCAGGACGCTCTAACGTGGTTGCTCCGCACCTCGGTCAGCCGAGGGTCGAGGCTCCCTGAACCCCCACTGGCACGTTGTCGTGGTGGGGCTTGCCGACTGTCGAGGAAAGGACGCCTCATGAAGATCCGCGTCGAACGCGACGGCTTGGCCGACGCTGTCGCCTGGGTCGCCCGCAGCCTCCCGTCCCGTCCGCCGGTTCCCGTGCTGGGCGGCGTGCTGCTCGACGCGGAGTCGGACGACTCGCTGACGGTCTCGGGGTTCGACTACGAGGTCTCCGCCCAGGTCGGTGTCCCGGCGACGATCGCCGACGGCGGCCGCGCCCTGGTCTCCGGCCGTCTGCTCGCCGACATCACCAAGGCGCTGCCGAACCACCCCGTCGAGATCGCGGTCGACGGCGCCCGCATGATGATCACCTGTGGCAGCGCCAGGTTCAGCCTCCCGACGATGCCGGTCGAGGACTACCCGGCCCTGCCGTCGATGCCGCAGCTGATCGGTGAGCTCCCGGGGGAGGTCTTCGGCGAGGCAGTCGGCCAGGTCGCCGTCGCGGCCGGCAAGGACGACACGCTCCCGATGCTCACCGGCGTGCGGGTCGAGATCGGCGAGGGCAAGCTGACCCTCGTCGCCACCGACCGCTTCCGCCTCGCGATGCGCGAGTTCCCGTGGGAGCCGGACGCGTCCCTCGGCGAGGTCGCCGTCCTCGTCCCCGCCCGCACCCTCGGCGACGCCGCCAAGACGCTCGGCGGGGCCGGCAGCAAGGTCGAGATGTCGCTCGCCGCCAACGACGGCCTGCTCGGCCTCTCCGGCACCGGCAAGCGCACGACGACCCGCCTGCTCGACGCCGACTTCCCGAAGTACCGCCAGCTCCTGCCCAGCGAGCACTCGGCCGCCGCGATCATCGAGGTCGACACGCTCGTCCAGGCGATCAAGCGCGTCTCGCTCGTCGCCGAGCGCGGCACCCAGGTCCGCCTCGAGTTCGTCGACGGCGGCCTGCGCCTGTCCGCCGGTGGCGACGACGAGGGCTCGGCCGAGGAAGAGCTCCCCGTCGAGTACACCGGCGACGCCGTCACGATCGCGTTCAACCCGGGCTATCTCCTCGACGGTCTCGGGGCGGTCCGCACGCCCCGTGTCCACTTGTCCTTCACCACACCCAGCCGACCGGCGCTGCTCAAGCCCGTGGACGAGGATGGGAACGTGGCGCCGGGCTACCTGTACCTGCTGATGCCCGTGCGCCTGCCCGGCTAAACCTCTTACCGGGTAACGAGAAACGTCTAGGGGAGAACACCGTGCAGCTCGGACTCGTCGGCCTCGGCAAGATGGGGTTCAACATGCGCGAGCGGGTGCGTCGCGCCGGTCACGAGGTGATCGGCTACGACCGCAACCCGGAGGTCAGCGACTCGGAGTCGTTGGCGGACATGGTGTCCAAGCTCGAAGCGCCGCGCGTCGTGTGGGTCATGGTGCCCGCGGGCGACATCACCCGTGACACGGTGAAGGAGCTGTCCGAGCTGCTGTCGCCCGGCGACCTCGTGATCGACGGCGGCAACTCCAAGTTCACCGACGACCGCATCCACGCGGACCTGTTGGCGCAGAAGGAGATCGGCTACGTCGACGCCGGTGTGTCCGGTGGCGTGTGGGGCCTCGAGAACGGCTACGCGCTGATGGTCGGCGGCGACGCCGGGCACGTCGAGCAGGCGATGCCGATCTTCGACGCGCTGCGTCCCGAGGGCCCGCGCGAAGAAGGCTTCGCGCACGCGGGCAAGGTCGGCGCCGGCCACTACTCGAAGATGGTCCACAACGGCATCGAGTACGGCCTCATGCAGGCCTACGCCGAGGGCTTCGAGCTACTCGACAAGACCGACGTCGTGGACAACGTGCCCGCCGTGATCTCGGCCTGGCAGCGCGGGACCGTCGTGCGGTCGTGGCTGCTCGACCTGCTGGTGCGCGCGCTGCAGTCCGACCCCGAGCTCGACGACCTGCGCGGGTACGTCGAGGACTCGGGCGAGGGCCGGTGGACCGTCGAGGAGGGCATCAACAACGCGGTGCCGCTCCCGGTCATCTCCGCCGCGCTCTTCGCCCGGTTCCAGTCGCGCCAGGAGGACTCGCCCGCGATGCGCGCCGTCGCCGCGCTGCGCAACCAGTTCGGTGGCCACTCCGTGCACCTCGCCGGTCCGTCGTCCGGTTCCGGCAGCACCCAGGGCTAGTCCGAGTGCACGTCAGGCACCTCCAGGTCAGCGACTTCCGCTCGTGGGAGCTCGCCGACCTGGCGTTCGACCCTGGCGTGTCGGTGCTCGTCGGGCGCAACGGCCAGGGCAAGACGAACCTGGTCGAGGCGATCGGGTACGTGGCGACGCTGGGATCGCACCGCGTCGCCACGGACGCACCGCTGATCCGCCACGGCGCCCAGCGCGCCGTGGTGCGGACCGTCGTCGTCAACGACGACCGCGAGCTGCTCGTGGAGCTCGAGATCACGGCGGGCAAGGCGAACCGGGCGCGGATCAACCGCGGCCCGGTGCCCCGTCCACGTGACGTGCTCGGGATCCTGCGCACCGTGTTGTTCGCACCGGAGGACCTCTCTCTCGTGAGGGGCGATCCGAGCGACCGGCGGAGGTTCCTCGACGAGATGCTCGTGTTGCGTGCACCGCGTTATGCGGGTGTACGCAGCGACTACGACCGCGTGCTCAAGCAGCGCAGCGCGTTGTTGAAGACGGTGAAGCACTCACGGTCGGCGGACCTGTCAACGCTCGACGTCTGGGACGGGCACCTGGCCCAGCACGGCGCGGAGCTGCTGGCCGCGCGGATGAAGCTGGTCCGCGACATGGCGGACCACGTGACGTCGGCGTACGCGGAGGTCGCTCCGGAGTCGCGCCCGGCGGTCATCTCGTACCGGTCGAGCGTCGGCGAGCTGCCGGAGGACAGGGAGAGCATCGAGGACCTGCTGCTGGCCGAGCTCGACCGGGTGCGGCGGCAGGAGATCGAACGTGGCGTGTGCCTCGTCGGTCCCCACCGCGACGACCTGGAGCTCACGCTCGGCCGACTCCCCGCGAAGGGCTACGCCAGTCACGGAGAGTCATGGTCTTTCGCTCTCGCCCTGCGGCTCGGCGGGTACGAACTGATGCGTGTCGACGGCATCGAACCGGTGCTCGTGCTGGACGATGTCTTCGCGGAGCTCGACCGCGGCCGGCGGCAGCAGCTGGCGAAGGTGGCGGCTGGTGCCGAGCAGGTCTTCGTCACCGCGGCGGTGGCGGAGGACGTTCCCGACGAGCTGAGCGGTGCCCGGTTCGAGGTGCACGGCGGGGAGGTGCGGCGTGTCTGACTCGACGCCTGACGCTGAGGGTTCGAAGCCCCCACATGTAGCTCGATCGGGTGTGTCCGCCCACACATCTGGGGACAAGTCTGTGGATGGTGTGGATAACTCCGTCACAAATGCGGACTTGTCCACAGGTTCGTTCACACCCGAGGGTGAACAACTCCGTGGTTCCGACCTCGCGCGAGCAGCGCTGGAGGCCGCGAAGGCCAGCGCGAAGGCCCGCGGACGGGTGCCGGGGAGCAGGTCGAAGGGCCGTCCGGTCAACCGCCGGCGTCGCCGCTGGTCCGGCCCCGGCCCCGACGACCGCGACCCCCAGCCGCTCGGGCGGATCGCGTCCAGGCTCGCGGCGGACCGCGGCTGGGTCGAGCAGCTCCAGGGTGGCCAGGTCTTCGGCCGGTGGGCGAAACTGGTGGGAGAGGAAGTCGCCGAGCACGCGAAACCGATCGCGCTCAGTGACGGGGAACTGACGGTCCAGGCGTCGTCGACGGCGTGGGCCACCCAGCTGCGCCTCCTGCAGCGCGAGCTGATCAAGCGCATCGCCGCGGGCGTCGGCAACGGCGTCGTCAAGAAGCTCAAGATCAAGGGTCCGGACGCTCCCAGCTGGCGACACGGCCCCAGGCACGCGCCTGGGCGCGGTCCGCGTGACACCTACGGGTGAGGTCCTGGCAAGGGCTCAGCGGCCGTTCTGTGGCTCAATGAGCGTTCACCTGCGGATTTGAACCCCCGTTTCGGCCGTCCTGACCCGTCCTGGGGTTCTTGAGGGCTTCTGTGACCGAATCAAAGGTGTCCTTGACCCCGTTCTGTCGGGGTGGGCCGGTAGAATCACAGGGAGCGTCACCCATCACCGTGCGGGCCCCGCCCGCATCAGCGAGGAGACTCCAGGCCCGTGTCAGCTAAGAAGAATGAGTACGGCGCGTCCTCGATCACCGTCCTCGAAGGCCTCGAGGCAGTGCGCAAGAGGCCGGGCATGTACATCGGCTCGACCGGCGAGCGCGGTCTGCACCACCTGGTCCAGGAGGTCGTGGACAACTCGGTCGACGAGGCGATGGCCGGTTACGCGACGACAGTCGACGTCACTCTGCTGGCCAACGGTGGCGTCCGCGTGATCGACGACGGTCGCGGCATCCCGATCGACGTCCACCCGGTCGAGGGCAAGCCCACCGTCGAGGTCGTGCTCACCACGCTGCACGCGGGCGGCAAGTTCGACAGCGACTCCTACGCGGTGTCCGGCGGTCTGCACGGCGTCGGCATCTCCGTGGTGAACGCGCTGTCCACCGCCGTCGACGTCGAGATCAAGCGCCAGGGGTACGTCTGGACCCAGCGCTTCGAGAACTCCAAGCCCGCGTACGAGCTGCGCCAGGGCGAGGCCACCGACGAGACCGGCACCACGATCACCTTCTGGGCCGACCCGGACATCTTCGAGACCACCGAGTACAACGTCGAGACGATCGCCCGCCGCCTGCAGGAGATGGCGTTCCTCAACAAGGGGATCACGATCGTCCTGCGCGACGAGCGCGTCTCGGAGGCGGACGAGGAGGCCGACGCCGAGGGCCACAAGGCCGCGGTGAAGGAACGCGTCTACCACTACCCCGGTGGGCTGGAGGACTTCGTCCGCCACATCAACCACACGCGCGAGGCCGTGCACCAGAAGGTCATCGGCTTCGAGGCGCTGGGCGAGGACCTCCAGGTCGAGGTCGCGATGCAGTGGAACACGGGCTACACGCCGTCGGTCTACACCTTCGCGAACACGATCAACACGCACGAGGGCGGCACCCACGAGGAGGGCTTCCGCGCCGCGTTGACGCGCGTCGTCAACGAGTACGCGCGCGAGAAGAAGCTCCTCAAGGAGAAGGACACCAACCTCACCGGTGACGACATCCGCGAGGGCCTCGCCGCGATCATCTCGGTGAAGCTCAAGGAGCCCCAGTTCGAGGGCCAGACGAAGACCAAGCTGGGCAACAGCGAGGCCAAGTCGTTCGTGCAGAAGTCGACGAACGAGCACCTCGCCGACTGGTTCGAGCGGCACCCCAACGAGGCGAGGACGATCGTCACCAAGTCGGTGTCGTCCGCCCAGGCCCGCATCGCCGCCCGCAAGGCCCGCGAGCTGGTGCGCCGCAAGGGCGCGCTCGACATCGGCGGCCTGCCCGGCAAGCTCAAGGACTGCCGCTCGACCGAACCGGAGCGCTGCGAGCTCTACATCGTCGAGGGCGACTCCGCGGGCGGCTCGGCCAAGGAGGGGCGCGACTCGATGTACCAGGCGATCCTGCCGATCCGCGGCAAGATCATCAACGTCGAGAAGGCCCGAATCGACCGCGTCCTCAAGAACACCGAGGTCCAGTCGCTCATCACGGCGCTGGGCACCGGCATCCACGACGAGTTCGACCTCTCGAAGCTGCGCTACCACAAGATCGTGCTGATGGCCGACGCCGACGTCGACGGCCAGCACATCCGCACCCTGCTGCTCACGCTGCTGTTCCGCTTCATGCAGCCGCTCATCGAGCACAACCACGTCTACCTCGCGCAGCCGCCGCTCTACAAGATCAAGTGGCAGCGCGCGGAGCCGGAGTACGCCTACTCCGACCGCGAGCGCGACGCCGTGATCAAGGACGGCCTCGCCGGCGGCAAGCGCCTCGGCAAGGAAGACAACATCCAGCGGTACAAGGGTCTCGGTGAGATGAACGCCGAGGAGCTGTGGGAGACCACGATGGACCCGGCCAACCGGATCCTGCGACAGGTCACCATGGACGACGCGGCCACCGCCGACGAGCTGTTCAGCGTGCTCATGGGCGAGGACGTCGAGGCACGCCGTTCGTTCATCACCCGCAACGCCAAGAGCATCAAGTTCCTGGACATCTAGTCCGGTCTTGGTTTCTGGGCACCCTGGCGTTTCCGGCGAGAAGGAAAGAGAACAGTGACCGATACGACTCTGCCCCCGCAGCACGACCGCATCGAGCCGGTCGAGATCCAGCAGGAGATGCAGAACTCGTACATCAACTACGCGATGTCCGTCATCGTGGGTCGTGCGCTGCCCGACGTGCGCGACGGGTTGAAGCCCGTGCACGTGCGGGTGCTGTACTCGATGTTCGACTCCGGCTTCCGTCCCGACCGCGGCTTCAACAAGTGCGCCCGCGTCGTCGGCGACGTGATGGGCAACTACCACCCGCACGGCGACTCGGCCATCTACGACACACTTGTGCGGCTCGCCCAGCCGTGGTCGCTGCGGTATCCGCTGATCGACGGCAACGGTAACTTTGGGTCACCAGGAAACGACCCTGCAGCCGCAATGCGTTACTGCGTGACAGCGGAGAGTCACATCCGTGCCGCGGATGGATCGACGATCCGTATCGGTGACGTCGTTCCCGACGCGCTCCCGAACAGCGATAACGCGCTCACCGACGTCAAGCTCCTGGACCGTCTCGGTGAGCCGGTTGCGGCGTCGGTGCTGTTCCACTCCGGTGACCACCCGACCCTTCGGCTCACCACGTGC
>NZ_DATLEC010000251.1:0-108983 GCF_035525475.1 Lentzea sp.
AGGGGTGCGCAAGTGTTTTCGCGCTTGCGCGCCGCACAGGCAGGTCGCCGCGAGGGCCAGGCGTTCGGTCAGCTCTCCGAGGACGTCCGCTGGGAGGGGAGCGGCTCCTGGAACAGGTTCGTCCAGGACGGCTGGCCCGACTGCGCCGAGCCCGCGTCCACGTGCGTCTGGTGCGTCTCGGGGTGGCTGAACAGGTCGTCTGCCGGGTGCAGGTTCATGTGGGTGTTTCCGATCTCGTGACAAGAGCAAGGTGGGGACTTCAGAACGTGTTCGGGGTCCGCGTGCGAGGCCGTGGCCGGCTGTGATCGCCGGGAGAGAGCGCACTGCGTGGGAAGGCGGGGTTGCGGAGCGCAACGACCCGATGGGTCAACCGTACACCTCATCTTCCGAACACCTCTGACGAAGCGCGAAATACCCGCCTCGGTGTGTCGTTAATCCTCGTGTCACGGCGGACTTGCGGAACGAGGTCGCGTCCGTCGGACAGGCGCTTTGACCTGCGCTTTGTCCGCGCTGCCCTCGGGTGGCGACCGTGAGCACCTCTCGTGCCGGCAGGCCGGGACGTTCGGGCAGGACAGCGCCTTGACGGCCGAACTGGCCGTCGCGTACGTGCGCGGCTTCCAGGGCCCGTCGCTCGGACCGGTGTCGGTGGCCTGCACCAGCGAGCACTTCCCCGGTGGCGGCCCGCAGAAGGACGGCGAGGACGCGCACTTCCCGTACGGGCGCGAACAGGTCTACCCCGGCGGCCGCTTCGCAGACCACCTCGCGCCGTTCCGCGCGGTCGTCGAGGCGGGCAGGCTCCCGTTCGACCTGCCGCGGTCGATGGAGCAGGTGCGCCGCCACCACGAGGACGTCGCGGGCTACGAGGATCCGCTCTTCCCGTTCGGCCACGGGTTGTCGCCGCGATGACGACGAGGCGTGGCTTACGCTGCGGTCCATGTCGGATCGCAGGTCGGGTGTGCTCGTCACCGGGGCGTCGCGGGGGATAGGCCGCGCGACGGCCGTGGCGTTCGCGGAGCGGGGTTTCCGGGTGGCGGTGCACTACAGCAGCCGCCGTGACGACGCCGAGGAGACCCTCGCCCAGCTGGCCGGAGACGGGCACGCGGTGATCGGCGGCGACCTCGCCGACGCCGGCACCGCCCGTGCCCTGGTCGCGGAGGCGGTGGACCGGCTCGGCGCGGTGGACGTGCTGGTCAACAACGCGGCGGTCGCGCCGACCGCCGCCAACCGGCACCGGATCGGCGAGACCTCGTGGGACACGTGGACGGACGCGTGGCGGTCCATGCTGGACGTCAACCTCCTGGGCGCGGTCAACGTCACCCGGGCGGTGGCGCAGCACCTCATCGATCGCGGCGCGCCGGGCAGCATCGTCAACGTGGGGTCGCGGGGCGCCTTCCGCGGCGAACCCGACCACCCGGCCTACGGAGCGAGCAAGGCGGCGCTGCACGCTTTCGGGCAGTCGGCCGCGATCGCGCTGGCTCCCCACCGCATCTCGGTCACGTCGGTCGCGCCGGGGTTCATCGCCACCGAACGCCAGGAGGCGAAGCTCGCCGGTGCCGAAGGCGACGCGGTGCGGGACCAGAGCCCGTTCGGCCGGGTCGGCACGCCGGAGGAGATCGCCGCCGCCATCGTCCACCTGGCCTCACCGGGGGCGGTCTGGTCGTCCGGGACGGTCCTGGACCTCAACGGGGCCTCGTACCTGCGCTGACCCGCCCACCGGTACGGGATGGCCGGGTTCTGCCGCGGTGTGTCCGCCTGCGGCGTGCGGGTTCAGCACCACGATCTACGCGGGGGAGGTGTTCCACGACGTGTCGTTCCACGACCCCGACGGCGTGCCGGCCGATCTGCGCACCCGCGTCGACCCGTACCCGGAGCGGATGCGCGCCGCGGTGATCGAGAAGTTCGGCTGGGAGTCCGGCTCCTCGGTGACCACCGCGACCTCCGCGGCTGAACGCGGCGACGTCGCGTACGTGACGGGGTGTGCCTTCCGGACGGTCTCGTGCCCGACCCAGGTCCTGTTCGCCGCCGAACGCCGGTACCTCACCAACGAGAAGGGGTCGGTCGCCCTGGCGGACGGGTTCGCCCCGGCCCCGGCGGGCTACGCGGACCGGGCCGGCGACGCGCTGGCGTCCCTGGCCCGATCTCCGCGGGACCTCGTCTCGGTTCTCGACAGGTTGCGCGCACTGCGCGACGACGTGCTCCGCGGCGCTAGATCGACCTGAGGACCCGGACTCGGTCGGCGATCGCCCGCCGGGCCACATCGGAGTCGAAGGCGATGGAGTCGAACTCGTGCGGCGCCCCGGGGTGCAGGTGGAACTCGACCGGCACCCCGGCCCGGCTGAGCTTCGTCGCGTAGGCCA
Source organism: Lentzea sp. (assembly GCF_035525475.1). GTDB lineage: Bacteria > Actinomycetota > Actinomycetes > Mycobacteriales > Pseudonocardiaceae > Lentzea. The sequence goes on from NZ_DATLEC010000251.1 coordinate 2,358, forward strand.
TGTCCTCGTCGCGGAACACGTCGAGCTGACCGACCTCGACGTAGGCCGGTGGCAGGCCGGTCGCGTCCTCCAGCCGGGCCGGAGCCGCGGTGGCCGGGACATCGGGCCCTCCTGCCGCGTCACCGAGCAGCGCGGGCCACGCGGTGAGGCTGTCCTCGTAGGACCACAGCAGGTACGGCGCGATGTGCGCGTCGACCTCGGTGGTGCGGTCGTCGAGCATCGGCATGATCAGGACCTGACGGGCGATGGCCGGGCCGCCGCGGTCGCGGGCGAGGATCGCCAACGCCGCCGCCAGGCCGCCCCCGGCGCTGTCGCCCATCACGCCGATCCGCGCCGGGTCCACGCCCAGTCCGGCGGCGTGCTCGTGCAGCCAGCGCAGTGCCGTGTACGCGTCCTCGAGCGGGGTGGGGAAGGGGTGCTCGGGGGCGCGGCGGTACTCGACGGACAGCATCGGCACGCCGCTCGCGGACACGTAGCGCGAGACCGGCCCGTCGAACAGGTCGATGTGGCCGAAGATGTAGCCGCCGCCGTGGAAGAACAGCACGGCGGAGCCGGGCGTCGCGCCTTCCTTGGTGTACCAGCGCATCGTGATCCGCGTGCCGTCGTCCGCGGTGGCGTGGTGGTCGGTCGTGGTCACGTCGGCGGGGATCGGCTGGGCCGTCCCGGCGGCGCCGATGATCGGTTCCCACATGGCCCTGCGCGCCTCGACGTCGCCGACGGCCGGAGGGGTGGCGTCCGCCATCGCGCCGGCCATCGGGGCCAGCGCGGTGGCGATCTCGGGATCCAGCCCGAGTGACATGGTCTTCTCCTTCGAGGTGGGGGGTGTCAGACGCCGGAGACGAGGAAGACGACCTTGCCGCGGACCGCGCCCGACGCGGCCTGGACGTGGATCGCCGGCAGCTCGGTCAGCGGCACCCGCTGGGCGACGTCGACCCGCAGGTCACCGGAGTCGACCAGAGCCACGAGCTTCGCGAGCTGCTCCGCGTCGCTGCGGACGTAGAGGTTGACGCCGCGCACGTCGCGTTCCTCGTCGGACGGCGCGGGCATCCAGATCGTCGTGTTGACGACGGCCCCGCCGGGGCGGACCAGCGTGACCAGCTCGGCCAGGACCGCCGGGTCGACCGGCGCGAGGTTCAGCACGAGGTCGACCTGCTCGGTCACCGCCGCGAGCACGCTGGTGGCGGTGTGGTCGACGACCTCGTCGGCGCCGGCGGTCCGCACGGCCTCGGCGCTGCGCGGGCTGGCCGTGGCGATCACGTGGGCACCGGCCTCTTTGGCCAGCTGGACGGCGTAGCCGCCGACCGGTCCACCCGCGCCGTTGACCAGCACGCGCTGCCCGGCCTTCAGCTGACCGTGGTCGAAGAGGGCCTGGTAGGCGGTGAGGCCGACCAGCGGCAACGCGGCGGCGTCGGCCAGCGGGATGCCCTTGGGCGCCGGGGTCAGGGCGGCCGCCGGTGCGAGGACGTACTCGGCCGCGGCGCCGGGCTTGGTCATCGGCAGGAAGCCGACGACCTCGTCACCGACCGCGAGGCCCTCGACGCCCTCTCCCAGCGCGTCGACCGTGCCGGCGACGTCGAGACCGGGGGTGTGCGGCAGCTCGACCGGGATCGGGCCCTGCATGACGCCGAGGCGGATGTTGCCCTCGACCGGGTTGAACGTCGTGGCCGCCACGCGGACCAGGACCTCACCGGCCGCGGGGACCGGCTGCTCCACGTCCTCGTAGCGCAGGACCTCGGGGCCACCGAACTCGTGGAAACGCACTGCCTTCATGGCAACTCTCCCTCGTTGTTTGCTTCGAACTCGAAGCATCTGGAACTGAGACTAGCCCTGCTTCGAATTCGAAGCAAAGTGATGCGCGGCACGTGTCAGCGGGGAGGACCGAGCAGGACGTTGCCGGAGATCTCGGCGGCCTCTGCGAGCAGCGACAGCGGGATCTCGAACCCGTCGGGACGCGGTTCGCGCAGGTCGCGACCGGCGTGCCGGAACATCTTCTCCAGCCCGCCCGGCGTCGAGATGAGCAGCAGGTCGGCCCTCTCGGAGGTGATGCGGTAGGAGTGCGGGATCCGGCGGGGCAGGAAGACGATCCCGCCCTCGCGCAGCTCGTGCTCCTCGTCGCCCGCCCACACCAGCGCGGTGCCGGCCAGCAGGAGGAAGACCTCGTCCTCGTTGTTGTGCATGTGCCACGGCGGCGCCTCGCCGAGACCGGCGTCGAAGCGTCCGACGGTCAGCTGCCCGCCGGTCGCCTCCGCGTCGAGCAGGACGCTGAAGATGCTCCCGCCGATCCATTCGAGCTGTTGCTGGTCTTCCCTCTGGGCGAGGTGGGGAATGCTCAAGGCCGTCCTCGGAGCCGGTGGGACGGCGGCGCCGTCCCCCTGCTGGAGACCCTGACCCGCCGCGCTGCCCGGCCGCCACGTCCCGCGGTGCCCACCGGTGTCCAGCGCTGCTCACCTGCTCCTTCGAATTCGAAGCAGTAAGCTGGCGTCATGGCCGACTCACCGCCGTCGCTCGACCCCGTCCAGCTCGGCGCCTACTTCGCCCTCGTCGAGGTGACCAGCCTGCTGCGCCACGCGGTCGAGCAGCAGCTCAAGGACGCCGGTGACCTCAGCTACGTGCAGTTCCAGCTGCTGGCGCGGCTCGGGGACCCGCCGACCGGCAGCCACCGCATGACCGACCTGGCCGACGGCGTCGTCTACAGCCGCAGCGGCCTGACCTACCAGGTGGGGCTGCTGGAGAAGGCGGGCCTCGTCGAACGCACACCCTCGGCCGACGACGAGCGCAGCGTCACGGTCACCATCACCGACGCCGGGCGCACGCGGCTCGCGGCGGTGCTGCCCGGCCACGTCGAGGTCGTCAGCGGCCTGCTCTTCGAACCGCTCTCCCGCGACGACGTCACCGCCCTCGCCGGCCTGCTGGCCCCGGTGCGCGACCACATGCGGTCCACGCCGCCCCGGTCAGCGGCGCCACGCCGTCGCAAGAGCTGACGTCACCGGGCCAGGAGGTGCTCGACGAGCCGCTCCCTGGCGAGGGCGAGGTGACGCCGGTAGGTGCCGTAGGGAACGCCCAGCCGTCGTGCGGTCGCCTTGTGGGTGCCGGAACCCGAGACGTACGTGGCGGTGAGCGCGTCGTGCGCCTTGACGCCCGCGGGGTCGACCCGCAACGCGTCGAGAGCGGCCGTGATCGCGTCGCGCAGGTCCGTCACGGGATCGGCCGAACCCGGTGGCACCAGGTGTGAGCGCAGCAGGACGCTGGTCGCGAACTCGCGGGGAGCGCGCCACGTGCGCAGCGCTTCGAGCACTCCCTCCTCGAACGCGTTGCGCGGCAAGCGGTTGGGCGGTCCGGGTGCCCACGCGACCGCGGGCGCGGCGGCACGAGCCCGGTGCTCCACCCACTGCTCCACGGGCTGGCGCCGCCAGTCCCGGCCGAAGACGTGCTGCCGGTCCACCACCACTACCTCGTGCATCCCGGCGGTGAGGTGGTGCCGCCGCCGTCCGGCGTCCTGGAAGACGGTGAACGTCATCGCCCGTCCGCTGGCCCGCATCTCGGCCGCGACGGTCCGGCGGTCGATGAGGTCCATCAGGGGCGACGGCCGCTGGTGCCCGCCGGACTGCACCGCGAAGCGGCGGATGCCCAGGTGCTCGCCCCGGCGCAGGGGAGCGACCGCCTCGACCTGCTCCCACAAAGCCGCGATCACCGGGTCCGCGGCCAGGTCCTCCGGCGACGGCGCATCCAGCCGCAGGATCGCCATGAACCCCACGAGTGCGCCCGCGGACCGGTAGACGCGAAAGCCCTGAGGCTGATGCCGGATCCAATGCGCGACCGCGGGTCCCTCCGCCATGCGCAGGACCTCGGGCACGTCACCGGGTTCGAGCCGCGTGTCCACGATGTCGGAGTGCGGGTCGTGCGAACCGTCCTGGTCGCGGAAGAGGAACATCCACTCCGCGACGCGTCGAAGTGCGTCGTCCTCGGTGGCACGGCGCACCGCGTCCAGGCACGTGACCGAGATGCGGGTGCGGACGTCCTCGTGGCGTTCGGGGTCCCGCCAGCGCAGATCGGCGTCGAGCACCGACCGCACCGCGTCGTGGGGGAGCAACCCGTCGGGGGTGGCCTCGACGTAGGGCTGCCGGCGCAGCCAGGCGAACACCGTCGAGGCGTCCTCGTCGCCCAGCACCGCGCGCAGCAGCGACTCGCGCGTGACGCGGGCCTGCGCGAGGACGTCGAGGCCGCGCCGGTGGACAGGGCTCGGGAGATCACCCACCAGCCGTTCGACCAGGGTGGTGAGCAGGTCGCCGGTGGGCTTCCAGTGCGCGGCCGGTGCCGAGGCGGCGAGGGTGAGGACGAGCGGACTGCCCCCGGCGAAGGAGACGATGGCGCCGCGCTGGTCCGGGGTGACTCCTCGTGCCGCGAGCAGGGCATCGGACGCGGCGGCGTCGAGCGGGCGCACGTCCAGCCTGGTGAAGCGTCGTGTCCACTCGGGATCGAGCGACCACTCCGCGTCGGGAGCGGTCCTGCTCGCGAGCACCACGACCGCGCCCGCCGCGAGCCGCGGCAGGAACGTGTCGCGCAGCCACGGCTCGAGCTGCCGGCAGCGTTCGAAGGCGTCGACCAGGACCACGGCACCGGGTTCGACGCACGCGGGCGCGGCGGCCTCTTCCAGGCGGCGCGGATCGGCGTTCAGGAACCGCGCGTCGACGTGCGCCACCTCGCGTCCGTCGAGCCGTGCCTGCCGGGCGGTGTGGCGCAGGAGTGCGGACTTGCCGATGCCGCCGGGGCCGTGGAGGTGCACCACGTGCGGGGCGTCCACCGCACCGGACAGCACCCGGTCGAGCACCGCCAGTTCCGCGGTCCTGCCTGCCAGGCCCACGTCCCGGAGCGAGGCGTTGATCAACACGTCACCCAGGATCGCTGCCAGGCGAACGTTCAACCTGGGCCAGGTTGTCCCACCCTGATGATGGCCGGCCCGGTGGAGGCGCCGACGACCTCGCCGAGCCGTCCCGCGTCGGCCGAGCCCGGCGCCGGGGTGAGCACCACGGCCTGGAGGTTGTCGCCGGGCACGTCCAGCAGGTTGCCGTCGAGCGCGATGTCTCCCACGCCCGGATGACGGAACACGGCCCGGTTCTCGTACCCGGCAAAGGATGTCGGCGCACGCCACAAGGTGTCGAACGAGCGGCTCGTGGTCCGCAGCTCGTCGACGAGTTCGGTGAGCTGCTCGTCGGAGGGGTAGCGGAGGTACGTGCTGTGCAACCGGTTGACGAGCGTGGCCCGGAACGCGGCCGCGTCGTCGTCATCGCGGCTGATCTCGCGGTGGGCGTTCGAGAACGTGCGCCACGCGACGTTCCAGTCCCGGGGTTGCCGGTTCGACGCTCCCGCGCCGAGAGCCATCCATGCGCCGTTCACGGCGACCACGTTCCACGCCGCGTCCGTCAGGAACACGGGCGTGCCGGCGAACCGCTCCAGCAACCGCATCGCCACCGGCCCGGCCGCGCGCGGCACCTGTCCGTCCGCCGCGGCGTACCCGGCCAGTGCGCAGAGCCGTTCGTACTCCGCCGGTCCCACCCGCAACGCGCGGGCGATGGCGTTCACGACGGCGGCGGACGGGTGGCGGCGGCCCTGTTCCAGCCGCCGCACGTGGTCCGCGGACACCCCGGCCAGCTCGGCCAGCTCCTCCCGTCGCACCCCGCGAGCCCGCCGCGCACCGGGTCGCAACCCGATCGCGGCGGGGTCCGTGGTCTCCCGCAACCGGCGCACCTCCGCGCCGAGATCCCGCAACGCCATGACGCCAGTGTCCCTTGTGGAGCAAGTGCGGCGTCTCACATGCCCGTGCGGTCAGCCGGTGGCGCAGGTCGTGCCGTTGAGGGTGAACGAGGACGGTGCGGCTGTGTTCCCGCTGTGGGCCGCCTGGAATCCGATGTCGACGGACCTGCCCGCCGCGATCGTGGCGTTGTGACCGGCGTTGCGCGCGGTGACCTGCCCGGAGGACGGCGAGTAGGTGGCGTTCCAGCCGGAGGTGATGCTCTGCCCGCCCGCCAGGGTGAAGGCGAGGGACCAGCCGGCGATCGCGGCGGTGCCGGTGTTGGTGATGGAGATGCTCGCGGTCAGGCCGTTGTTCCAGGCGGTGACGGCGGCCTTGACGGAGCACGTGCCCGGCGTCGGGTTCGGATTACCGCCCCCGGTGATGCCGAAGAACTCGAGCGCGACGGCCGCCATGCCCGACGACGGCAGGCTGTGCCCGGCGCCCTGGATGCTGTAGGCCTCGACCTTGTCGCCGTAGCGGCTGCGGTTCCAGCCGGGACGCGGGGTGTCGGTGGACGTCGGCGTCTGGCTCAGGCCGAACACGTTCGTCCACTGCTCGACCTCCTCCTGCAGCAACGAGTACGGCACGAGCGTGTCCGCGGTGCCGTGCCACAGCTGCATCCGCGGCCGCGGGCCGGTGTAGCCGGGGTAGGCCCGCCGGACGAGGTCGCCCCACTCCTGCGGGGTGCGGTTCAGCCCGCCGCCACCGGTGCACCTGCTGCTGCCGGGCGGGAAGTCGGCGGCGCTGGCGAAGCAGTGGAACGGCACGCCCATGAACGCCGCGCCCGCCTTGAAGACGTCCGGGTAGAGGGCGAGCATCTCGTTGGTCATCATGCCGCCGGAGGACGACCCGGTGGCGAAGACGCGGTCCGGGTCACCGCCGTAGCGCTGCTGGACGTAGGTCACCATCGACACGATCGACACCGGGTCGCTGCCGCCGCCGCGGCGCTTGGCGGCGTCCGACCACGTGTCGAAGCACTTGCCGAACCCGGCTTCCTGCTGCGCGCTCGGGTAGATCACGACGAAGCCGTACCGGTCGGCGAGCGAGGCGAACTCGCTGCCCGAGTAGAAGCCGGGTCCCGAGCCGCCGCAGCCGTGCATGGCGACGACGATCGCGGGCTTCGCCGGGCGGGTGTCCGGCACGTAGACGTGCATGCGCATCCCGCCGGGGTTGTCGCCGAAGCCGGTCACCTCCACCAGGGACGCGGCGGACGCCGGTGTCGCCGGCACGACGCCGGCGAGGGTCAGCACGGCGATGACGATGGCCATGAGGGTTGTTCTGCGCGTGAACACAACCGACCTCCGGTCAGGGCTTCCGAATCCCCCCGGAGCGCGAAGCTATTCACTTTCGTGACGGTCGTCAAACTTTCGACGTACGAATGTGGTGCGGCGTTCGACGAACGACTTCCCGCGGCTCACCCGTCCTTCGTGGTCGCGACCTCGACGACGGTGACCCGGACCCCGGCCGCCCGGATCGCCGCCACCGCCGCGGGGTCGGCCGACAGGTCCGTGACGACTTCGTGCACGTCGTGGATGTCGGCGATGCGGGCGAGCGTGGCCTTGCCGAGCTTGCTGCCGTCCGCCATCACGATCACCCGCTTGGCGCGGCTGAGCATCGCGCGGTTGGTGCGCGCCTCGTTCTCGTCGTGCGTCGTGATGCCCGCGACGGCATCGATGCCGTCGACACCGATGAACGCCGTGCCGATGCTGATCGACGCCAGCACGTGCTCCGCCCACGGGCCGACGAGCTCGTAGGACTGCGGTCTGGCGACGCCGCCGACCACGACGAGCTTGTGCCGGGGGTGCAACGCCATCTCCATCGCGATGTTCAACGCGTTGGTCACGACCGTCAGATCGGCGCGGCCCGGCAGCTGCTTCGCGAGCTCGCTGGTGGTGGACCCTCCGGTGAGCGCGATGACGTGCGACCCCGACGGCAACATCCGGACCGCCTGGCGCACGATGGCGCGCTTCGCGTCACGGGAGCGGCCGCCGCGATAGCGCACCGGCACCTCGTTCCCGGCGCCCTGCGGCTTCGCCCCTCCGTGCGTCCTCGTCAGCAGCCGCTGCTCCTCCAGCTGAGCCAGGTCGCGGCGCAGTGTCGCGGAGGAGACGCCGAGTCGTGTGCAGAGGTCGCCGACCTGCAGCGAACCTGTTTCCCTGAGCACTCGCAGTATTTCGGACATGCGTTCTGCTCGCGTGGTGCGCCTTTTCCGCGCGCGCATTTCGGGTGCGGCGGAATCCGTCGGGTCGGCCATGGATCGGAGCCTACGACAACTCTTCCCGGTGAGCGATTGTGCACGGGCTGCATCGGCCAGCGTCAGTCCTGAACAGGGGAGACGCGGCGAAACGCTCATTTGAAATGCTCACTTGAGCGGCGAACCTTGCCACTCGCGCAGCGCCGGACGTACGAATGCACCACTCGTCGAACCGGTGCGGGAGCCGGGGACTCAGGGCGATCAACGGCATTCGGGGAAAGCGTCCGAATGCGTCTGGGAAGTGTCCCGGTAATCGGAAGGCGACACCATGGGTGAGCGTGGGCTCGGCACCAGCTGGACCGCGGAGGAGATCTGGCAGCAGCCGGCCACCTGGCCGCGCGTGGCGGCCGCCGTGGAGCAGGTCCGCCCGCGGGTCGAGGGCTTGGTCGGCGCGGCGCTGGCCGACGCCAGGACCCGTGTCGTCCTGACGGGTGCGGGCACGTCGGCGTTCATCGGCGAGGTCGTCGCCCCGGCTCTGGCACGGCACCTCGGCAGGCCGGTGGAGACCCTGCCCACCACGGAGGTCGTCGCCGACCCGCTCGCCGCTGCCGTGGACGACCGGCCGGTGCTGCTGGTGTCGTTCGCTAGGAGCGGCAACAGCCCCGAATCCCTTGCGGCGGCCGAACTCCTGCACCGGCTCACGCCGGGCCTGCGGCACCTCGTGATCACGTGCGACCCGCAGGGGGAGCTGGGCCGCCGGTGGGCCGGTGCGGACGACGCCGTCGTGGTCGCGCTCCCGGAGGAGACGAACGACCGCGGTTTCGCGATGACGTCGTCGTTCACCGGCATGGCGTTGGCGGCGCTGCTGGCCTTCGGGCTGGACGTCGACGTCGACGCGGTGGCACGGGAAGGAACCGCGGTGCTCGGCGAGGCCGCGGAACGGGCGTCGGCGATCGCCGGGGCCAAGCCGGCCCGCCTGGTGTACCTGGGCTCCGGGGCGTTGCGAGGCCTGGCGAGGGAAGCCGCGCTCAAGAGCCTGGAGCTGACCCGCGGCGAGGTGGTCGGGATCGCCGAGTCGTCGCTGGGCTTCCGGCACGGCCCGAAGTCGGTGCTCGACGACCGCACGATCGCGTTCGTCTTCCTCTCCACCGACCCGTACGCGCGTTCCTACGACGTCGACATCGCGCGAGAGCTCGTGCAGTCGCTCGGCGCCGATCGCGTTGTCGTGGTGGGGGATGCGGACTCCGGCGAGTGCGGGGGAGCCCAGGTGTGGCCGGTCCGCGGCTCGTTCACCTCGCCTTCCGTGTGGGCGCTGGTCGCCGTGATCACAGCCCAGACGACGGCGCTCGCGTGCTCGCTCGCGCTGGACATGACGCCGGACAACCCGTTTCCCGGCGGCGAGGTCAACCGCGTGGTGCAGGGCGTGGTCATCCACGAGTTCCCGGACGGAGTGAGCTGATGTTCCTCGGTGTCGACGGCGGCGGTACGAAGACCGCGTTCTGCCTGGTGGACTCGGACGGCCGCGTGGTCGCGGAGGCCCGCACCGCCAGCGTGTACTACCTCGGCGACGGCCTCCAGATCGTGGAACCCCTGCTGCGCCAGGGGATCACCGAGGTCTGCGCCACCGCCGGGATCTCGGTCCCGGACATCACCTACGCGTTCTTCGGACTGCCCGCCTACGGCGAGATCAGCGGCGACGTCCCGGTGCTCGACGCGTTGCCCGCGAAGATCCTCGGCGGCGGCAACTACCGGTGCGGCAACGACATGATCTGCGGCTGGGCCGGTTCGCTCGGCGCGGTCGACGGCATCAACGTCGTCGCGGGCACCGGTTCGATCGCCTACGGCGAGAACCGCGGCAGGCAGTGGCGTGGCGGCGGCTGGAGCGAGCTGTTCGGTGACGAGGGATCCGGCTACTGGGTCGCGATCAACGGGCTCAACGCGTTCAGCCGCATGGTCGACGGACGCCTGCCCGCGGGACCGCTCGTGGACGAGATGCGCACGGCACTCGGACTGGTGGCGGACTTCGACGCCATCGACGTCGTGGTGAACCAGTGGCACGGCGACCGCGGCAAGATCGCGAACCTGAGCAAGGTCGTGGTCGCGGCGGCCGACGCCGGAGACGCGGCGGCAGCGGAAGTCCTGCGCCAGGCGGGCCAGGAGCTCGCGCTGCTCGTGAACATCGGCCGCGAGGCCCTCGGGTTCCCCGCCGCTGAACGGGTCCCGGTGTCGTACTCCGGCGGCATGTTCAGCTCGGCGCACGTGCTGACGTCGTTCCACGAGTCGCTCACCCACGACTTCGACCTGCGCGCACCCCTGCTCGAACCGCACATCGGTGCCGCACTCCACGCGGCACGCCTGCACGGACACCCGTTGCGTGCAGAGCACATCTTACCCGCGGCGCTCTCCCTCTGAGGAGTCGAAATGACCGGATCCGGCGTGTCCCCCTCGTTCTTCCGCGCGAACAACTGGGTTCCGTACGCGGGACTGCTGGTGCTGTTCTGGGGCGTGTGGGGAGCGTTCTCCGCGTTGCCCACCAAGCTCTACGCCTACCCCGACCCGATGGTCTACGTCGTGTGGTCGCTGACGATGCTCATCCCCGCGTGGGTCTCGTTGCGCGGCAGGAAGTTCGACCGCAGCCGCACCGCCGCCGGATACGGGTTGCTGATCGGCCTCACCGGTGCCGGCGGACAGCTGCTGCTGTTCAAGGCGCTCACCATCGGACCCGCGTACGTCATCTTCCCGATCGTCGCACTGTCCCCGGCGATCACCGTGCTGATGGCGTTCGGCCTGCTGCGCGAACGGCTCGGAGTCCTGTCCTGGACCGGTGTGGTGCTCGCGCTCGCCGCCGTCGTGCTCTTCTCCGTGTCCACAGGGGACTCCGCCGACAGCGGCTGGCTCTACCTGCTGCTCGCGATCGGGGTCTGCGTGGCGTGGGGCGTGCAGGCGTTCTACATGCGCAAGGCGGCGCTCGCCGGGGTCGACGACCCGACGACGTTCGGCTGGATGACCATCAGCGGCCTGGTGCTGATCCCGGTGGCGCTGCTGATGATGGGCGGGCTGCCGCTCGGCTTCCCGTGGCAGGCACCGGCCCTCACCGCCGGCACGCAGCTGCTGAACGCCGTCGGCGCCCTGTTCCTCGTGATGGCCATGAGCCGCGGCAAGGCCTCGATCGTCGCACCGGTCACCAACGCCCTGGCGCCCGTGCTGACCATCGTGCTGTCGCTGCTGGTGTTCGGCGCCCAGCCCGGCGTCTTCCAGGTCGCGGGCATCGTGCTGGCCCTCATCGGCTCCACGCTGATGGTCTACCGCGCCGAGAAGAGCAGCGAGGCGGTCCCCACCGCCGAGGCGGCGCCGTGACGAGCCGGATCGTCACCGTCACGCTCAACCCCGCCATCGACGTGACCTACCGCGTGAAAGCCCTGCGTGTAGGGGAAACCGTTCGCGTCCCGGAGGTGCGGTCGCGGGCGGGCGGCAAGGGCGTGAACGTCGCGGCCGTGGTGACCGCGCTGGGCGAGGACAGCCTCGTGCTGGCGCTGACCACGACCGCGGCACCGGACGAGTTCTCCGAAGGCCTGCGAGAGCTGGGACTCGCGCATCGGCTCGTGCCCGCGCTCTCGTCGGTGCGCCGCACCATCGCGGTCGTGGCCGACGACGGCAGCACGACCATGTTGCAGGAGAACGGCTTTCCGGCCGACGAGCGCGCGGAGGCGGAGATCACCGCGGCGCTGCGGAGTGAGCTCGAAGCCGGTGCGGGCGCCGTCGTGATCTCCGGCAGCGTGCCCGTCGGCCTGGACCCGGAAGTGCCCGCACGGCTCGCGCGGTTGTGCGCCGAGTTCCATGTGCCGGTCATCGCGGACGTGTCCGGTGCGGCTCTCCGCGCCGCCGCGTCCAGCGGTGCGGTGCTGATGCCGAACGCCGACGAGCTGGCGGAGCTCGTCGGTGACGGAGCCGTCGACGACCTGGTGGCCGGGGGAGCGGCCGCCGTGGTCGCCACCGCCGGGCCGGACGGCGCGATCGCCGTGACCGCAACGGGTTCCTGGCACGCCCGCCCGGCCGAGGTGGTCGTCGGCAACCCGACGGGTGCCGGTGACGCGGCCGCCGCCGCCCTGGCGCTCCACCTCGCCCGAGCCGGGCACGCCGTGGACTGGCCCGCCGCGCTGGCCGACGTCGTGGCGACGTCGGCCGCCGCGGTGCTGTGCCCGGTCGCCGGCGAGATCGACCTCGGGGCCAGGACCCGCTGGATCCCTGTGACGACTGTGGAGGAGACGCGATGACCGCGGAGTGGATGACGCTGCTGCGCGAGATGCGGGCGGAACGACGTGCGGTGGGTGCCTTCAACGCGATCATGATCGAGCACGCGGAGGCCATCGTCGCCGGTGCCGAGCTGAGCGGGCTGCCGGTGATCCTGCAGATCTCGCAGAACGCCGTGCGCTACCACGGATCGCTGGCGCCGTTCGCCCGCGCGTGCCTGCAGCTCGCCGCCGACGCGACCGTGCCCGTTCTCGTCCACCTCGACCACGTCGAGGACGAGAAGCTCATCGACGAAGGCCTCGGCCTCGGCATCACCTCGGTCATGTTCGACGCCTCCAAGCTGAGCTACGCGGACAACGTGGCGAGGACCCGCGAGGTCGTCGACCGCTGCCACGCCACCGGGTGCCTCGTGGAGGCCGAACTCGGCGAGGTCGGTGGCAAGGACGGCGCCCACGCGCCCGGCGTGCGCACCGACCCCGGCGAGGCAGCGGAGTTCGTCGCGGCGACCGGCGTCGACTCTCTCGCGGTGGCCGTCGGGTCGTCCCACGCCATGACGGACCGGAGCGCGGTGCTCGACGAGACCCTGATCGCCGCGCTCGCCCAGGCGGTTCCGGTTCCGCTAGTGCTGCACGGCTCGTCCGGCGTGACCGACGGCGGACTGCGAGGAGCGGTCGCCGCCGGCATCGTCAAGGTCAACATCGGGACGCGGCTCAATCAGGTGCTGACCGAGGCGGTCCGCGCGGTGCTCGGGGAACGCGAGCAGCTGACCGACCCGCGCCGCTACCTGGCGCCCGGCCGGGACGCGGTCCGCGACGAGGTGGCCAGGGTGCTCACGGTGCTGGCGAAGTGAGCGCCGCGAGCGTGATGCGCTGAGCAGCCTGGACGGTGGCGGGCAAGGAGGCCGGGTCCCGGCTGATGCGGTCGCATCCCGCGCGCATGGCACCGGACAGCAGTTCCACGGTGAGCTGGACGTCGTCGACGCCGTGGAACTCACCGGAGGCGACGCCGTCCCCGACGACCTTCTCCACCTCGGCGACGAGCGCGGTGAACGGGTTGTCCCGTCCGTCCGGCAGATCGGCGACCAGAGGGCTGGAGTTCGGGAGGAACATCAGCCGCATCGCGTGGTTCGTCGACTCGGACAGGATCACCTCGATGATCTCCCGCACCCTCTCCGCCGCCATGTCCGACGATCGCGCGGCGATCGCGGACACCTGCTGTGCCAGGGGAAGGCTCGCCCGGCGGGCGAGCTCCAGGACCAGCGTCTTCTTGTCGGCGGCGTAGTTGTAGAGCGTGTTGCGCGCGAGACCGGCCGCGGTCGCGATGTGGCCCATGGTGATCGAGTCGTAGTCGCGTTCGAGCAGCAGCCGCCGCACCGCCTCGGTGAGGTCGGCCCACACCATCTCGTGGTGCTCCTCGATGGTGGCGGCGCGGATCCGCGGCATCGTGCTGTTCTCCTCAGTTCGCGGCGGTGGCGAGTTCCGGCTGGTTCTCCTGGTGGGTCGCGGTCAGCTTGACACGCGTGAGGCGCCAGCCGTCCGGCGTGCGGACCGCCTCGTTGTCGTAGAAGCCGACGACCAGCCAGCGATCGGCGCCCGGCAGCCAGTGTTCCGCGCGCACGTGGGCGTGGATCTTCGCGGTGTCGCCGTCGATCTCCACCACGTGACCGGTGATGGCGTGGTGCGTCGCCTTGAACGGCGCGAAGCTCGCGCTGAGCACCTGGACGTAGTCGGCCAGCGGGATCGTCATCTCCGGCATGCCCGTCACGGACTCGAAGTCGAGCGTGAGCGCGTCGGTGAAGACCCGGCCGGGCAGGGTCGTGAACTCCTTCAGATCCGCGATGTCGGCGTACCGGCTGATGAGCTCGATGAGTTCAGCACGGTCTTCGAGCGTGGTCATGGGTGCACTCCTCTGGTTTTGCGACGAACTGTCGCAAACATTACGACAGCTTGTCGCAAAAAGCCAAGATTCGTCTTTTTCGGACGATGGCGTAATCTGGATGTTCACAACATCCGAATGGAGTGCTGATGGTTCGTCTGACTCGGGTGCAGCAACAGGCGCGCACACGGGCGTCGGTGCTGGCAGCGGCGAAGGACGAGTTCACCGAGCACGGCTACGCGGCGGCGAAGGTCGACCGGATAGCCGAGCGGGCGGACCTGACCCGTGGCGCCGTCTACTCGAACTTCCCGAGCAAGCGGGCCCTGTACCTGGCGGTGCTGATCGACCTGGTCGAGAACGCCCGCGGGGAAGAACCGCCGGCCGAGGCGCAGTCGACGGCCGGCGCGCTGGGCGTGTTCGCCAGGGCCTGGCTGGAACGGCTGCCGCTGGCAGGCGACTCGGCCTCGGGCGGGCGGCTGCAGCTGAGGTCGCTCGACGGCGTCCTCGACGACGGGCACGTGCTCGCGCAGGTGGCCAGGCTGGAGGCAGTGCTGCTGGCCACCGCCCTCGAACGCGGCGGACCGCGGCAGGTACGCCTGGCCGAGCTGGTGCTGACCCTGCTCGACGGCGCCGGCCACCGCGCGGAAACGGCGCCGGGCTTCGGCGACCCGTTCGACGTGGCGCACGCGTGCCAACACCTGGCCGGCATCGACCTCGCGGACGCCTGGGCTCCTCCGCACCTGCCGTACGTCGCCCCGGCGCGAACGTGCGCGGACGCCTGGACCGCACCCGAAGGCCTCGTGGATCAGATCAGCGGCGCACCGGTCGGCCTCACCGACGGCCTGGTAGTGGTGCTGGGCGCGCGCAGGCTCGGCGCGGCCGAGGAGGCCGTCCGGTCGGCGACCCCCGGCGAACAGGTCGCGATCATCGTGGTGACGGGAGACCCGGAGGAGACCGGACGGCTCGTCCGGCTCCGCGTGACCGACTTCGTCGACTGCCTGCGAAAGGTGTTCAAGCCCGACCCGTGGCAGCACGTTCGCTTGGTGCTCGACGACGACGCGCTGGTGGCGTCAGCGATCGGGCTCGACGACCCAGACGACGAAACCGAAGCGGCCGTACGCACACGTGACGGCGTGATCGTCGCACGAGCACACGGCCGCGGCGCCGGCCATGCAGCCGGAGCAGCACAAAAGGAGGCGAAGTCGTGAGCCAGGTGCTGCACGCCTTGCGTTGCGTGGGAACCACCGGACTGACCCGCGTGGCCGCGTTCACCGGCCTGCCCGAGTCCGATGTGGAATCCGAGCTGATCGACCTCGCGGTAGCCGGTCTGGTCACGCACCACAGGGACTTCGGCGGCTGGGCCCTGACGGAGCCGGGCAAGGCCGCCGACGCCGAGCGGACCACCGCCGAACTGGACGCGGCCGGTGGCCCCACCGCGCTGGCCGGGCCGTTCAAGGACTTCCTGGTCCTCAACCCGGAACTGCTGGACCTGTGCACGGCATGGCAGGTCCGCACCGTCAACGGCACCACGACCATCAACGACCACACCGACACCGCCTACGACCAACGAGTACTGGGCCTGTTCACCGACTTCCACCACCGCGCTGTCGCAGTGATCGCCGGGCTGGCCGCAGTGGTTCCCCGATTCGGCCGCTACGAGTCCCGCCTGGCCGACGCCCTGGCCCGCGCGAAGGCGGGCGAACTCGACTACCTGGCCGACAACATGGCGTCGTTCCACACCGTCTGGGCCGAACTGCACGAAGACCTGCTGGCCACCCAGGGGATCTCGCGATGGCATGGGTGAAGCGGCTGCACGCCGGACTCGACGACCCGCCGGAGGTGATCGGCGGCAAGGCGCACGGCCTGGCCCTCCTGCACCGCCTGGGCCTCCCGGTGCCCGCCGGGCACGTCATCACCACAGACGCCTGCCGTGCCTTCTTGCGCGACAACCGCCTCCCGTCCGGCCTCCGCGACGAACTCCGCGCTCTGCCGCCGTCGGTGGTCTCAGTGCGTTCCGGGGCAGCCGTGTCGATGCCCGGCATGATGAACACGATCCTCAACCTCGCGCTTTCTTCTCCCGAAGAGCTGGAAGCAGCGGTGGAGTCGGTGTTCTCGTCGTGGAACACACCCCGCGCACGGACATACCGCACGCTGCACGACATCTCGCACGACCTCGGCACGGCCGTCATCGTGCAGGACATGGTGTTCGGCGACCGCGACGCCCGCAGCGGCTCCGGCGTAGCGTTCAGCCGCAACCCGGACACCGGCGAGAACGCGCCGTTCGGCGAAGTCCTCTTCGGACACCAGGGCGACGCCGTCGTCTCCGGCCGCTCGCTGACCCGGCCCCTGAGCGACCTGGCCACCCGCGAACCCGAGGTGTGGCAGGACCTGTCGGACGCGCTGGCCCGAATCGAACAGCACCACCGGGACGCCTGCTACGTCGAGTTCACCTTCGAGTCGGGGGCGCTGTGGCTGCTGCAGGTGCGACCGGGCGGGTTCACCGGCGCCGCCGCGGTCCGCCTGGCCACCGACCTGGTAGACGAAGGCCTGATCAACCGCGCCGAGGCGCTGCGACGGGTCTCACCACACGACCTCCACCACGCCCGCACACCCCGCATCGCGGACGCCGAGGTGGTGGCACGAGGGCTGGGCGTCTGCCCCGGCGTGGCCACCGGCAGGGTGGCGCTGACCGCGGACTCCGCCGTGCGCATGGCCGTCGACGGACCGGTAGTCCTGGTACGGCCGGAGACGTCACCGGAGGACATCCGAGGCCTGGCCGCCGCCACCGGCGTAGTGACCGCGCGCGGCGGACCGGCCAGCCACGCCGCGGTGGTAGCGCGCTCGATGGGAAAGCCCGCCGTGGTGGGAGTCGCTGATCTCGTCGTAGGTGCCGGCACGGCGACGTTCGGCGAACTCGAGCTGAGCACGGGCACGGTGGTCACCATCGACGGAACCAGCGGTGAAGTCGCGCTGGGCAGCCCCCGCGTCGTCACCGGCGCCGCGGATCCTCATCTGGCTCGCCTGCTCGACTGGGCGGACGACGTGCCGGGTTGCTGAAACCAGGTGGCCCGCCGTCCGGTCATTTCTCGCCGGACAGCGGGCAGGCCATCGGCCGGGCTCCCAGAGCAGAACCTGCACGTGGCAGAAGGTGGTTGTCGTCGAAGGCGTTGCTGTGCTTTCGTTGTTACCCGAATCAGGTGACACGTGTAACGCATATCAGGACGTGTCGCGACAGGCCGGGCATGCGCATCGCCGTAGCCGCCACTTTGCTGTTGCTGACCGCCGCGTGCTCGAGCACGCCGCCCGCCACCACCGCGGCGGGCACGTCCGCGCCGACCACTGCCACGCCCGTCCAGACGGCACCTGCGGCGACCACGGCCCCGCCTGCGCCGGCCGTGAAGACCTGCACGGTGCCCAACGTTGTCGGCATGATCCATCAGACAGCGCAGGACACCATGCAGAAGGCTGGTCTGTTCCTCCTGACCGAAGAAGACGCGAGCGGCCAGGGCAGGCTGCTCATCAACGACCGCAACTGGAGGACCACGAAGCAGAATGTGGCGGCCGGCGAGGTCGTCGACTGCAACACGAAGATCCTGTTGTCCGCCGAGAAGATCGACGGCTGACGACCACCGCTGATCGTGGCCCTTTCACGGTCTTGCGGTGCTGAACCGGCACCAGGTCGTCCTGTCGACCGGCCGTTCTCACTCTTCTCGATGTCCCGCTACAGCTGCCGGCTTCCCTCTGTCGACGGCACGAGGTCCGGGAAGCTCTCGTCGCGTTTCCTGAGCCAGTGGGAAATGCGTCCAGGAGCTTGGGCGTAAGGATCGGTCAAGCCGAGCTTGCGGGCGGCGTCGATGGGCCAGTGCGGGTTGTGCAGCAGTTCGCGGCCCAGGGCGACGAGGTCGGCTTGCCCGTTCTCGACGATGGCCTGGGCGTGCGCGGCGTGGACGATGTACCCGACCGCCATCGTGGTGAGGCCCGTCCGCGTGCGGATTTCTTCCGCATGAGGCACTTGGTAGCCGTAGTCGGTCTTCGTGCCGGGTGCCGGCACGCCGGTCAAGCCTCCCGAGCTGCAGTCGATGACGTCCACGCCGTGTTGCTGGAGTTCTCGCACCAGCTCGACGGTCTGGTCGATCGTCCACTCGACGTCCACGCAGGAGAGGCGGACGAACAGTGCCTTGCCGGCCGGCCAGACCGCCCGCACCCGGTCGACGATCTCGACCAGGAAGCGGAGCCGGTTCGCCGTCGAGCCGCCATAGCGGTCCGTGCGCCGGTTCGACAGCGGCGACAGGAAGGTGTGGATCAGGTAGCCGTGTGCTGCCTGCAGTTCGAGCACCTCGTAGCCGGCCTCGTCCGCTCGCCGGGCCGCGTTCGCGAACGCGGTCACGGTGTCCTCGATGTCGCGGATCGACATCTCGGCGGGCACACCGGATCCGTTCGCCGTGATGGGCAGTGCGCTGGGGCCCAGGAGCTGCCAGTCCGCGCTCGCGGGCGGCTCGTGCTCGTGCGCTGCCCACGGTGGTGTTCTGCGTCCTTTGCGGCCGGCGTGGATGAGCTGGATCCCCGGAACGGCGCCGCCGGACTCCACGACCTCCACGAGTCGTGCGTGGTGCGGGACCAGGCTGTCGTCCCAGAGACCAAGGTCGCCCACTGTTCCCCGGCCGACCCTGCTCACCGTGGTGCCTTCTTGGATGACCAGCCCCGCACCGCCTTCCGCGAGCCGTCCGTAGTGGACGACGTGGGTGGACGTGGGTCGTCCGTCCACACCGCTGTACTGCCACATCGGCGAGACGACTATCCGGTTTTTCAGTCGCACTTCACGGATCTGGAGTGGACTGAAGAGGTGTGGTGTCATTCGGCCGTTCCTTCGATCAGCGGGCTTGAGCCGAGCCGCGGTATGCGTTGACAGGTGACGCGTGCATGTCTAGCTTCATGCTACCCATCAACACGGTGTACCGCATAGTGGCACAGGGAGCGTTCATGGCGAGAGTGAGCGGCACGGTCGACCGCGAGGTGCGGCGCTCAGGGGACACGACCATCCGGTACACGGTCAGCGGCTCCGGTGAAGGGCCGACGGTGGTCTTCGTGCACGGCTGGGCGTGTCATCGCAAGGACTACGAGGCGGTGACCGGACACCTGCCGGGCGAGTTCCGCGTGATCGCGGTCGACCTCGCCGAGCACGGTGAGTCGCGCTCGACGCGTGATGTCTGGACGATCGAGGAGTTCGGCCGCGACGTGGTGGCGGTGCTCGACGCCGAAGCGGTGCGCGAGTGCGTCGTCGTCGGCCATTCACTCGGTGGCGCGGTCGCCGTGGAGGTCGGCCGGTTGTGTCCCGACGTCGTCACGCGCATCGTCGCCCTCGACGCCCTGCACTACCTCTTCCTCTTCGAGGCTCTGGACGAGGAGCAGGCCGAGGGTTTGCTGCGCCCGGCTCGTGAGGACTTCGCCGGGCTGGTGCGCGGCATGGTCGAGGCGGGCTCGCCGGCGGGCACCGACGAGGCCCTGAAGAACGCGCACTTCGAGAAGATGGTGGCCGTGCGGCAGCCGGCGGGTGTGCGCGCGTTCGAGGGGCTCGTCGCGTGGGACATGGGCGAGGCGCTGAACGACGTCAAGCAGCCGATCACGGTGTTCGGTGTGCGTTCGCTCGTCACGCGGGAGGCCGTCGAACGCCTCGGGAGCCGGGTCGAACTCGTGCTCGTCGACCTCGGCAGCCACCACTTCCACGTGGAGTCGCCGAAGGCGACGGCCGAGCTCGTCGCGGGCGTCGTGAACGTGTGACGGCGGGCGCGGTCAGGCGGAGGAGACCAGTTCGCTGATCTCGTCCGCCGCCGCGACGACCAGCCGTGCCAACGACTTCTCCCGCTTGCGGTCGTAGCGCATCGTGGGGATCGCCAGTGTCACCGCCGCGATGGGCCGCCCGGTCGCGTTGCTGATCGCCGCGCCGATCGACGCGACGTGCGGGCGGAACCACGACGACATGTCCAGCGCGTAACCGCGCTCGGCGGTCCTGGCGATCTCCTGCCGCATCTCGTCCGGGGCGAGCAAGGGCTTGTCGGCGAACGACTTCAGGTCCGAGCGCAGCAGTTCGTCGGCCTCGTCGGCGTCCAGCCTCGCCAGGATCGAGACGCCACCGGTGCTCGCGGCGAGCGGTATGCGCGTGCCGATGTCCATGAAAACGCGGACAACCTGGTTGCTCTCCTCTTGCGCGATGATCAGGTACTCGGCGTGGTCGCGCAGGCCGAGCAGGACGGTTTCGCCCGTCTCGGCGGCAAGGCGCTTGGTCACCGGCCCCGCGGCCTCCCGCAGGTCCTTCTCGCCCGCGCCGCGCAACCCCAGCATGAGCGCCTTCATCGTCAGGCCCCACCGCGCGTGTTCGACGTCCACGACCCTGAGCCAGCCGGCCTGCTGGAGCGTGACGAGGCACCGCTGCACGGAGCTCTTCGGGATGCCGGTCGCCCGCGACAGCTCCGAGACGCCGATCGGTTGGCGCGCCGCGACTTCCTCGAACACGCGAAGCGTGCTGAGCACGCTGTTCATCGAGCGGATGCCGCTGTTCTGCCTGTCCTTGTCGGCCGCGTCGCCGGCCCGCTCGTCGGTGTCCATCGCGGCGAAACGTACCACTACGACGCACGGCTGTGCCTCATGTCGGCACGGCGGTCCTTCACAAACGCCACAGTGCTGGACTACTCTGCGGCACGTCGTGCCGCTATATGGAACGAGGTATCCCTGTGGACTTGATCGTGGTGGGAGATGTCGTCGTCTCGGGATGGACCCGGCGCCCGGCCGGGGATCCTCCGATGCCGGGCGACTCGGCGTTCGGGCTGTTGCGGGGCGGCGACCTGACCATCGGCAACCTCGAGGTCCCGTTCACCGGGCGTGGACAACGCGCGGAGAAGCTGGTCGCCATGCGCGCGCCCCTCTCGGGCGCAGAGGAACTGGCGGCGCTCGGGTTCGACCTGGTGTCGCTCGCCATGAACCACGCGCTGGACTTCGGTGCCGACGGCATGCGCGACACCGTCGAGGCGCTGGACGCCGCGGGAGTCCTGCACGCGGGCTTCGGCGAGTCGATCACCGAGGCCACCCGTGCCCGAGTCGTGCCGGTCGGCGGCGACACGCTCGCGTTCTTCAGCTTCTGCTCCGCGCTCCCGTCTGGGTTCGACGCGACCGCCGACCGTCCGGGCATCGCCCCGATCCGGGTGCGCCAGAGCTTCGAGTACGACAGCGGCTTCCTGGCCGAAACACCGGGCACCCCGCCGTTCGTGCACTCCAGCGCCTACGAGCCCGACGTCCGGTTGGCTGAGGAACTGATCCGGGAAGCCAGGCGCGCCAACGACCACGTCGCCGTCGCACTGCACTGGGGCGTGCCGCACTGCTACCTGCCGGCGGCACAGGGGCCGCTCGCTCGGTACCAGCAGCCCCTGGCCCGGCGTCTGGTCGACGCCGGCGCCGACCTCGTCATCGGACACCACCCGCACTGCCTGCACCCTGTCGAGTTCTACGGCAACGGGCTGATCCTGTACTCCACGGGCAACTTCGTCTTCGACTGGTGCGACGGGTGGAACGCGGAGTCGATGGTCCCGCGGGCGGGTGCGTACGCGCCCTACGCACCCGCGTTGGTGCAGGGTCCCTGGTTCGAGAGCGCAGTGTTCCGCGTGCGGCTGGGCGGTGCCGACGGACCCGAACTGCGCCTGGACCCGATCGAGCTCGACTCCGACAGCCAGCCGATCATGCCGAGGCCGGAAGCCGCGGCGTCGATCCTCGCGCAGGTCGCGGCGATGTCGAAGGCGCTTGATCCGTCCATTGTGGTCGATGACGACGGCACCGTGCGGCGCCACCGATGACCCCGAGCGAAAGGCCGACGTCGATGTACAGCCCAGCCGCGAAACCGTCCGACTACGAGTCCTTCCCCTACGCACGCCGCGGAGCCGACTTCCCCGCTGTCGAACTGGCGGACCCGAGCAGCCGTCGAAGCCGGTTCGCCGGGCCGCTGGACCAGGACGGCGCGCAGCGGGTCGACCGCCTGCTGGCGGAGAACGTGGTGATCAGTTTCCACGACCATCCGCAACTGCTCCCGGTGGACATGTCGGACACGACCGCGTTCCTGCGGTCCAGGCACGAGTTCACCGCCTTCAGCGAGCTGCGCCGGTCCGGTCTGACCGCCGTGTTCGACAACTGGTTCGGCGTCATCGGCGGTACCCGCCGGTCGGGGTGGAAGTGGGACGACCTGGTCATGACACTGGGCCTGCGCCTGGCGGACCTCGCTCACCAGGACGGTGTCGTGGCCGCCCGTTCCGTCCAGGACATCCTCGACGCCAAGCGGAACGGCCACATCGCGTTCGTCATGGGCACCGAGTCGGCTGGGATGATCGAGAACGAGCTGGACCGCGTCGACGTCCTCTACGGACTGGGCATCCGGCAGATGGGCCTGGTCTACTCCGAGTCGAACACGCTGGGCAGCGGCCAGAAGGAACAGCGCGACGGTGGACTGACGGCCTTCGGGCGGCAGGCCGTACGACGCATGAACGCCCTGGGTGTCCTCGTCGACGTCTCCCACGCGAGCGACCGGACGTGCCTGGACGCCATCGCACTGTCGTCCAAGCCCGTCGCCATCACCCACGCCGGTGCGCGGTCGGTCTGGCCGATCCCGCGGATGAAACCCGACGAGGTCCTGAAAGCCTGCGCCGAACGCGGTGGCGTGCTGGGCATCGAGGCGGCACCGCACACGACCGTCTCCCACGACCACCGCGCCCAGTCCATCGAGTCGGTGATGGACCACTTCACCTACGCCGTCGACCTGATGGGCATCGAGCACGTCGCGTTCGGCCCAGACACCCTCTACGGCGACCACGCGGGCTTCCAAAAAGCCATCAGCGACGTCGTCGGCGCGTCCGCGGTGTTCGACTCGGGGGACCTCCGGCCGGAGCCCGTCACCCACGTCGACGGGCTGGAGAACCCGACCGAGAACTTCCGCAACATCACCGGCTGGCTGGTCGAGCACGGTTACAGCGACAGCGACATCACCGCGGTGCTCGGCGGCAACATCCTCCGTCTGCTGAACGAGGTGTGGCGATGACCGACATCGACAGCCGTATCGGAGAGGAGTTCGACCGGCTCCTGGGTCCGGTGCTGGAACTCTCCCACAAGATCAACGCCGACCCGGAGCTCGCCTTCGAGGAACACCGGACGTCCGCCGCGATCACCGCGATGCTGCGGGAACACGGGTTCTCGGTGGAAGAGCCGGTGGCGGACCTGCCCACGGCGTTCGTGGCGACCGCGGGATCCGGTGACCTGGTGGTGGGCATCTGCGCGGAGATGGACGCGCTGCCCGGCATCGGGCACGGGTGCGGCCACAACACGATCGCCGCGGCGGCCGTGGGCGCGGCACTCGCACTGGCGCCGGTCGCCGGCGAGCTCGGCCTGACGGTCAAGGTGTTCGGCACGCCGGCGGAGGAGCGGGGGACCGGCAAGGAGATCATGGTCAACCGCGGCGTCTTCGCCGGGACGCACGCGGCCATGATGGTGCACCCGTCCCTGAAGGACGTCGTCGCCCCGCAGTTCCGCGCCTCGCGGTCCTGGCGGATCGTCTACACAGGACGTGGCGGCCACGCGTCACGGCCGTGGAGCGCGCTCAACGCCGCTGACGCGACTGTGCTCGCCCAGACCGCGATCGGGTTGCTGCGCCAGCAGTTGCGCGACGGCATCAGGGTGCACCACGTCGTCAAGGAAATCGGGTCAGCCGTCAACGTCATCGCGGATCGCGCCGAGATGGAGTGCATGATCCGCTGCGACACGATCGACGAGGTCGACGACGTGTGGGAGCGGGTCCGGCGGTGCTTCGAGGCCGGAGCGCTCGCTACAGGAACCACCGTGGACCTCACCACGCTGCCATCGCTGTACCGGGAGTTCCGCCACGACCAGGACCTGGCCGCCCTCTTCCAGCGCCACGCGGAGGAGCTGGGCCGGACCTTCCCCGACTACCCGGACAAGCTGTTCGGCTCGACCGACATGGGCAACGTCTCGCAGGTGGTCCCCGCGCTGCACCCCATGCTGTCGTTCGACCTGCCGGCTGAGGACGGCAACCACACCGCCGCTTTCGCGGCCGCCGCCGGAGGTCGGGAGGGCGACCGGTTCGTGCGCGACGGCGGCCTGGCGATGGCGCTCACGATCGCGGAAGTCGCGCGGACGGAGAAGATCCGCACCCGGCTCATGACACCCGGCACCTGAGGAGACGCGCATGACCACAACACGCTCCGACGCCGTCCACTCGACGAAGCTGGACCGGAAGGGCCGCAAGGCGATCCTCGCCGGAAGCATCGGCAACGCCGTCGAGTTCGTCGACTGGGCCGTCTACACGACCTTCTCGTCCATCTTCGCGCGTCACTTCTTCCCGCCGGGCGACGACCGCGCGGCCTTGCTGTCCACCTTGGCGATCTTCGCCGTCGGCTTCGTCGTCCGGCCCGTCGGCGCGGCGGTCATGGGTGCGTACGCCGACCGGTACGGCCGCAAGAAGGGGCTCGTGCTCACGATCGGTCTGATGGCGGGAGCGACGTTCGTCATCGGCGTAGCGCCTTCGTACTCCCAGGTGGGACTGCTGGCGCCGATCATCCTGGTGCTCGCCAGGATGACCCAGGGTTTCGCCGCGGGAGGTGAGTTCGGGTCGGCGTCGGCGTTCCTGGTCGAGTCGGCGGCTCCGCGACGCCGTGCGTTCGCCGGCTCGTGGCAGCAGGTCTCCGTGGGCGTCGGCCTGCTCATCGCGTCGGGAATGGGCGCGGTCGTCACCTCCGCGCTTCCGAAAGACGCGGTGGACAGCTGGGGCTGGCGACTGGCGTTCGTGGTGGCATCGGCGCTCGGGCTCGTCGGCCTGTGGTTGCGGCGCTCGGTGGAGGAGACCGACTCGTTCCACCGCGGTGGAACGCGTACCGCGGACTCCGGCGAACGACGGCATGTGTTCACGAGAATGCTGCGGGAACACCCGAAGGCGGCGCTGCGGGTGTTCGGTCTGAACATCGCCGGAGTGGTGCTCTACAACATGTGGCTGACGTACCTGCCCACCTACGCGGCCGTCTCCACCGGCATCCCGTTGAACAAGGCCCTGCTCGCCAACGTCATCGGGCTCGTCGTGTTCGTCGTGCTGCTGCCGTTCGCGGGCCTGCTGTCCGACCGGGTGGGGCGCAGGCCGACCATGGTGGTGTTCGCCGGCGGCTTCCTGGTCTTCGCCTGGCCCGCGTTCCAGCTGATCACCGGCGGCTTCTGGCAGCTGTTGCTCGTGCAGCTCACCGGTCTGGTCCTGCTGCTGGGGTACTCGGCGAACGTCGCGGCCGTCATGGCCGAGCAGTTCCCCCCAGAGGTGCGCGCCACGGGCATCGGCCTGCCGTACGCCCTGTCCGTCGCCATCTTCGGCGGAACCGTGCCCTACCTCACCACGTGGATGACCACCAACGGGCTCGGCGGGTGGGTCTGGCTGTACTGCGCGATCGCCGCCGCCATCGGCCTGGTCATCTACCTGACCATGCCCGAGACGAAGGACAGGACGATCGACTAGATCCTCGGCTGCCAGGTCGTCCGCTCGCGGATGACCTGGCAGCCGACGGTGTCAGTCGATCGACAGCACGACCTTGCCGAAGCGATCGGGGCTGACGAGCCGTACCTGAGCCGCCGCGACGTCGTCCAGGGCGAACGTCGAGTCGATGACCGGGCGCAGCGTTCCATCCGCCAGCAGCGGAAGGAGGTCGCCCAGCTCGCGGGAATCCGCGGCGTGCGCTCCGAGGAACTCGATCTCGTTGCGGTACAGGCTGTACAGGTCGATCTCGGCACGGGCACCGGAATGCGACCCCATCCCGATCAGCCGCCCACCGCGGCGCAGCGCGTGGATGGACTCCTGGATCGTCGTGCCGCCGGCCGAGTTGTGGACGACGTCGACGCCCAGCCCGTCCGTCAACGCCCGCACGGCGCCGCTGAACTCGGGCTCCCGCCGGTAGTTCACGACTTCGTGGGCACCGAGCTCGACGAGCTTCGCGCGCTTCCCGTCGGTCCCGGTGGTGGCGATCACCCGCGCACCGAGGACGTTGGCCAGCTGCACAGCGGCGCTACCCACACCGCTACCCGCTCCGACGACCAGGACGGTCTCGCCGCGCCGCAGTCGAGCGCGCGTCACGAGCATGTGCCAGGCGGTCGTGTACGGCAGGATGCTCGCGGCCAGCTCGGTGTGGCTCAACGAGTCCGGAGCGGGAATCGCGTTGCGAGCGGGGACGTTGAGGTACTCGGCGTAGGTGCCGTCGGTGTGCTCGCCGAGGAACCGCAGCGCGCGGCACCTGCTGTCCACTCCGGACTGACACGCCTCGCACGATCCGCACACCAGGGTCGGCAGCAGCACGACCCGTTGGCCCACCTCCAGGTTCCTGACTCCGGAACCCACCTCGGCGATCTCGCCGGCGCCCTCGACGCCGAGGATGATCGGAAGTGGTGGCTGCTCGGGGAACCTGCCGTCGCGCACGATCACGTCGGCGCGGTTGAGACCGGCGGCCCGCAGCCGGACCAGCACCTCGCCCTCGCCGACCGCGGGCCGTGGCACGTCGTCGATCTCGACGACGCCGAAACGCCGCACGATGCCAGCCTTCATGGTCATTCGATTCCCTTCACCGGCTCATGCCGGTCGTTGCTCTGGCTCAGCTCGATGCGCGCGTTCGCCGTGACACGACCGGAGAGGTCGCGTACGGACGCCTCACGCCGGGAGCTGGATCTGGTGCTGCTCACCACCAGGCCCTGGTGGTCGAACAGCGGCGAGACGACCCGGTAGTCGATCGCCGTCGCGGTCGCGCCGGTGCGGCGCACGGACTCCGCCATGGCCAGCGCCTGCAGCGGGCCATGGGTCACCAGGCCGGGGTAGCCTTCGACGTCACGGGCGTAGTCGCGGTCGTAGTGGATGCGGTGGGCGTTGTAGGTCAAGGCGGAGAACCGGAACAACAGCACCGGGTCCACCGGGATCGACCATTCCCCTTCTCCGGGAGGCACGGGGGCGGCACTTGCGACCTCGGTGGGAGTGGTCGCGGCGTCGCGGTAGACGACATCCTGGTCCTCCACGACCTTCAGCTCTCCGTCCTGGCTGATGGTGTGCCGCACCACCACGAAGGACAGTCGTCCGGAACGTCCTTCCTTTTCTTCCGCGGACACGGTTTCGGTGCGCCGGGTCGCTTCTCGGCCCAAGATCAGCGGCGCGACGCGCGTGACCCGGCCGCCGGCGGCCATGCGACGACGACCCGGCCCTGGCGGAGCAGGGAGCACACCGCGGACGGGATGACCGTCGGCGCCGAGGTCCTGCCGAGGTGGCCTCGCCAGCAGGTAGACCCAGTGCCACAGCAGTGGTAGCCCGTCGGCCTCCAGGTCCGGCAGGTCGACCCCGAGCAGCCCGGCCAGGGCAGCGGCGGGTTCTGGCCGCAGCACCTCGGTGCACTCGACGACCTCGGGCGGCGGGGTCATGACGCGAACTCCGCGCGCAGTGCGTCGCTGTGCTCCCCGAGCGCCGGCACGGGCTTCATCGCCGGCTCCTGACCCGCGATCACGACGGGTGGCAGCAACGCCTGGACGACGCCGCCTGCAGCGTGCACCTGCCGCCAGCGGTCGCGCGCGACCAGCTGCGGGTGCGTCACCAGCTCCACCGGCCTGCGCAGGCGGGCGCAGGCGATCCCCGCCGCGTCGAGCAGCCGGACGACGCTGTCGGCGTCGGAAGTCGCGAAGGCCGACTCGATCAGCGGGGTGATCAGGTGGTCGTTGGCGACCCGTTCGGGATTGCGGGCGAAACGACGATCGCCGGCCAGATCAGGGCGCCGCAGCACCTCGTGGCACAGCCGCACCCACTCCCGGTCGCTCTGGATTCCGAGGAAGACCTGGTTCCCGTCACCCGTCTCGTAAGGGCCGTAGGGAGCGATCGACGCGTGTTTCGCACCGGTCCGGCGCGTCTCCAAGCCTCCGTAGGTGGCGTAATAGGCGGGCTGGACCATCCACTCCGCCACCGCGTCGATCATCGCGACCTCGACCGTCGCGCCGTTCCCGTGCCTGGCTCGATCGAGCAACGCGGTGAGGATGCCCGAGTAGGCGTACATGCCGGTCGCGATGTCGGCGACCGAGATGCCGACCTTGCACGGCTCGTCCGGCGTGCCCGTGGCGGTGACGAGCCCGGTCTCGCACTGGACGAGGAGGTCGTACGCCTTCTTCGCCCGATAGGGGCCGTCGGTCCCGTACCCCGAGATCGAACAGTGGACGAGTTCCGGGCGCGCCGCTCTGAGCGTCGCGGCGTCGAGCCCGAGCCGCTCGACCGCGCCGGGGACGAGGTTCTGCACCACCACGTCGGCCGTGCTGATCATGGCGTCGAGCACCCTCCGGTCCGCGGGGTCCTTGATGTCCAGTTCGATCGACTCCTTGCCGCGGTTCAGCCACACGAAATAGCTGGAATCCCCGTGAACCGCGCGGTCGTAGCCGCGGGAGAAGTCGCCCTCGCCAGGCCGTTCGACCTTGATGACACGGGCGCCGAGATCGGCCAGTTGCCGCGTGGCGAACGGTGCGGCGACGGCTTGTTCGAGCGCGACGACGGTGGTTCCTTCGAGAGGAAGCATGGAAGGCCTTTCACAACTGGTGCTCAGAGCTGCAGGATCGCTCGGGCGCGGTCGATCACGGGCTTGTCGATCATCCGTCCGTCGGGACCGGTGACCGCTCCTGAGGACCCCTCGGCGGCGCGGAGCACGTTCCGCGCCCACTCGACCTCGTCCGCGCTGTGGCTGAGACCGCGCGCCGTCGCGGCGACCTGTGCCGGGTGGACGCAGAGCTTGCCGCGGAAGCCGAGGGTCCTCGACCGGCGCGCGAGATCCTCCATCCCGACGGCGTCGTGGATCACCGTCGAGGGGCCGTCGACGGGCGGTGGCAGGCCCGCGACGCGGGACGCGAGCACGATCGTGGTGCGAGCCGGCAACATCGCGTCGTGGGTGTCGTCGGCTCGGAGGTCGGCGGCCATGTCCAGCGAACCGAACGCCAGCCGGCCCACACCGCGGGCGGCCGCGATCTCGTGCACCCGGTGCAGCCCGGCCGCGGTCTCGATCAGCGCCAGCAGCGGTACGTCCAGCTGCGTGGCCAGCACCGCCAACGATTCGGGGTTCTCGGCTTTGGGCACGACCACGCCCAGGAGCCCGGCCGCCCCGGTGACGGCGGCGACGTCCTCGGCGAACCAGTCGGTGCCGGCGGCGTTGACGCGGACCCACGCCTCGCCGCCGCTTCCCAGCCACCGCACCGTTTCCGCGCGAGCCGCAGGCTTGTCCTCCTGGCGCACCGCGTCCTCCAGGTCGACGATGACCGCGTCGGCACCCGAGGCCGCTGCCCTGGCGAAGCGGTGCGGGGTGTTGCCGGGCACGAACAGCCACGTGACCGCGTCGATGCCGGCCATCACCGCAGCGGGTTCCGCTTGACGAGCTGGCGCGCGATGACGTTCTTCTGGATCTCGTTGGTGCCCTCACCGACGATCATCAGTGGCGCGTCGCGGAAGTACCTCTCCACGTCGAACTCGGTCGAGTAGCCGTATCCACCGTGGACGCGGATCGCGTCGAGCGCGATCTTCATGGCCGTCTCGGACGCGAACAGCTTCGCCATGCCCGCTTCCATGTCGGCCCGTGCACCCGAGTCGTAGCGGCGAGCGGCGTACTGCACCAGCTGCCGCGCGGCCGTCAGCTGGGTCACCATGTCGGCCAGGTGGTTGCCGATCGACTGGTGCTTCCAGATCGGCTGGCCGAAGCTCTCGCGCTCCTGGCTGTAGCGCACCGCGTCCGCCAGCGCGGCCGCACCGACTCCCAGCGCCCGCGCCGCCACCTGGATGCGACCGACCTCGAGCCCGCGCATCATCTGGGCGAAGCCCAGGCCCTCCTCCGTGCCCAGCAACGCCGTGCGGGGCACGCGGAAGTCGCTGAAGGACAGTTCGCAGCTCTCCACGCCCTTGTACCCGAGCTTCGGCAGATCGCGGGACACCTCGAAACCAGGCCCCTTCCCGACGAGCAGGATGCTCATGCCCCTGTGCCTGGGCTCAGCCGCGGGATCGGTGAGACACAGCAACGCCACGAGGTCGGAGCGGCGGGCGTTCGTGATCCACGTCTTGGAGCCGTTGACCACGTAGTCGGCGTCCTCCTTGCGCGCCACCGTCCGCATCGCCTGGAGATCCGACCCGCCGCCGGGCTCGGTGAGCGCCATCGTCGCCCGGACCTCACCGGTGGCCATCTTCGGCAGGTAGTGGTCCTTCTGCTCCTGTGTTCCGTGGTCCAGCAGGAGTTTCGCGACAACGCTGTGCCCGCCCACGGCTCCGGCGAGACTCATCCACCCGCGGGCGAGCTCCTCGGTCACCGCGGCGTAGCAGGGAGTGGAGACACCGGCGTCGTTCCACGGCTCGGGGATGGCGAGCCCGAACATGCCCAGCCGCTTCATGTGTTCGACGAGCGCCTCGGGATAGGTGCCGGCGTGTTCGAGCTCGCGCACCACGGGCTTGACCTCGCGGTCAACCCAGTCGGCCACGACCTCGACGATCGCTGTCTCCTCCGCACTGAGCTCGTACATGGTCAGCCTCTCGAAGCGAAGAACGGGACACCTCATCCTGCTTCGTTATAGGACGCCATGTGAAATGCTGTTTAGTGATGCCCCCAGCCGAGAGTGGCATGACCGCACACCGGGAGCGCGGATGGACCTGAAACACCTGACGGCGCTGGTGACGGTGAGCGAGACCGGCAGCGTCACCAAGGCGGCCCGCCTGCTCCGCGTGGTCCAGCCCGCGGTCAGCCGGTACATCCGCGCACTGGAGGACGAGGTCGGTGTTCTGTTGTTCGAGCGCACCCCGCAGGGCATGACGCTCACTCCGGCGGGGGAGATCCTGGTCGAACGGGCACGACGCGCTCTGCTCGAACTGGAACGGGCCAGGGCCGAGATCCGGCCGGACCGGCAGCACGTCCAGGGGATCGTGACGCTGGGCCTGCTCGAGAGCGCCGCCGAGCTCCTCGCCGGACCGTTGCTGGAATCAGTGGGACGTCAGCACCCCGGCATAGATCTGCGCGTGCTGAGCGCGTTCTCCGGCCACCTGCAGCAGTGGCTGCTCGACGGTGTGGCCGACATGAGCCTGCTGTACGACCTGGCGTCGCCGCCGTCGATCTCCACAACGCCCGTGTTGCGGGAGTCGCTGTGGGCGGTCGCGCCACCCGGCACGGTCGTCGCCGACGACGGCGCCGTGCCTTGGGGCTCCCTCGGGCGGCAGCGGCTCGTCCTTCCCGTTGAGGGGCACGGCCTGCGCACCCTCATCGACCAAGCACTCCACACCGCCGGTGTCGAGCCCACGATCACGTGCCAGACCAACTCGATGCTCGTGCAGAAGAAGCTGGTCGCCACCACCGGCGTGTGGAGCGTCCTACCGGCCGCGAGCATCGCCGAGGACGTGGCAACCGGACGACTCGCCGGCGGTCGTCTCACCGGTCCCGAGGTCTCCCGCACCATCGTGCTCGCCCTGCAGCGAGGAATCCGGGTGTCACCCGCCGTCGAAGTCGTGGCCGTCGAAGTGGTCCGGGTGATGCGCCGATTGGTCGGAAGCGGGGCTTGGCCGACGGCGCACGTCGTTGCCCAGCCGGGATGACGCGTCGGGACGGAACCTGCATGCCATCCGCACTCCACTGGAGGAATGATGGCCATGAGGTCTTCCGCGCGGCACGAACGGGTGTTCTCCGAGAAGATCTCCAGCCGGATCCGTGTCGGCACGCAGTACGACAAGGCCGTTGAGCAGTGGGAGGAACGCCGGACGCAACCCTCCGGTTGCCTCGGCCTGCCGAGCCTTGGTCGACACCGAGAACACCGCCGAGGCGGATGGCGAAGGCGTCGGCCTTCCACCGCACGGTCCATCGGGCACGTCGCGTACCCGACGGGATCCAGGCTTCATGTGGCCTGGGGCAGGCGATTTCATCGCTGCTCGCTCTGTGGAGATGTGGTCACGCGCTCGGACCGCGCGACGACATCGCATGTCACCGTGCCGGCAGGGCGGCGCCCGACACCGGGCCGACGGTGATCTGCGTGAACAGATTCGTGTCTCCAGTCCACACCGCATCCGAAGGACGCCCCCACAACGCGCGGTAGATCGCATCCGCGCTGCCGTCGAGCGTGGCGTCTGGCTGCTGGTCGGATCGAGTCTCCAGCTCGATGTCATCGCCAGACCAGCGAATCATCGTGTCGCGCACAGCGAGCAACACCGGAGTCCGCTGCTCGGGGGGACGCAGGGACGTGACCAGGACCGTGAGCATCTCGTCGATTCCGTCCTCGGCGAACTCGGCGTCCCAGAGGCCATCGATCACCCGGTGGGCCGCGACCACTGCGTCGAAGTGATGCATCGCGGTCTCGTGAGCAATACGCCGTTGCCAGAAGCCGACGGTCTGCGGGGCGCCGGGTAGCGTCGTGCACGTGCGCTCAGGGTCGTCGGCGGCGATGTGCTCGATCAGTGCTTCCGATTGAGCGTTCCACCAGATCAGGAGGTCGTTCCACGGTGACGGCGGCCAGCGGATCTCGGCGTCACCTCGCAGACCGGCCAGGGCCATGCCATGTCCGAGAGCGATGTGCTCGGTGAGTTCGTGAACCGTCCAACCCGGACAGGTCGTTACCGGCATCGCAGGGCCGATGTCTGTCACGGCTTCACGGAGCGCGAACGTATGAGCCCGAAGTGCGGACGCATAGTTGATCATGGTTTCCTTGTCTCCGATGGAATGTTCGTTGAACCAGCGAGTGTCACTCGCCCGGAACTCGTTCTTGCTTCTCGCACAGCGGATTGCTCTGGGAACCGTGAGGGCCGGCCGCTCCGGAGGGATGCGATCAGCCGGACGGGTGCCGGGCTTTGATCGGTCCACACGCGACTGGTCCCGGCGGCCGCACTTCGCACGACCTCCGGTGTTGCCGCAGATCGCGCGGGACTTGCCGACGGCGCGGGTTGTTCATCGTGTTCGGGCGTGAATTCCGCCTGATGCGTTCATCAGCCACCGCCACCGTGGTTGTTCGGTGATCGTCACCATCAAGCAGAGCGCGGTCACTCCGAGTGCGAACCATCTCGGCCCCAGCGCCCATGCCGCCGCTGCCGCCGCCGCGAGCTGGATCAGCACCAGCAGGATCGTGACGAAGCCTGGTACCGGGACGGGTGCGACGCCGCTGGGCCTGTCGCCTGGTGTGCTGAAGACCGCCGGCAGCCCGATCAGCAGGACGACGGCGCCGATTGCCAGGAGTGCCGAGTGCGGCCACAGAGCCAGGGGAACCACCACCCATGCGACCACTTCGGTGAGAAACCGCGGACCCGCGCTGAGGAGGTCGTGTCCTGGTTGCTTCTTGTCGTTCACAGCAATGGCCGCCTGTCGTCCGTTCAGTGTGCGGGGCACCGCATGCCAGAAGGGGAGGTGATGGCACGCAGGCCGTTGTCGATGAAGGTGATCATCCAGGTGACACTGTCGTCGACGTCCACGTCGATCTGGAACCCGCCTGCCGCTTCCGCCATCGCGATCCCCGGCATCACGCTGCGCAACATCCGCAGTGCGTGAATCTCCTGTCGGGGGTCCAGTCGGTACCCGCGCAGCACTGCCGTGAAGGAGCTGAGCAGCCGGCTCCTGGCGGGGATGAGCGGGTCGTCGGATCCGTCCGGGCGTGCGCCGCTGACCGCCGCGTAGCGGCCGGGATGCTCTCTCACGTACGTCCGCAGAGCTCGTGCCGCGGCGGCGAGGGCATCGCCACCGGCCACGCCTTGCGTCGCGTCGCGGAGGGTGTCGCCGAGTTCGGTCGCGGCCAGGACGGCGATCCGGTGAGCGAGGTCGGCCTGGCTGGTGACGTGTTTGTAGAGCGAGGGGGTCTTGACCTGGAGGCGCTGGGCCAGCAGGCCCATGGTCAAACGTTCGAAGCCGATCTCGTCGACCAGCACCGCGGCAGCCTCCGTCACCGACGAGGCAGCCAGTCGCCCTCTAGACATGGGCCAGTGTCTTGGTCAGGAACGGCAAGGAGAGCGCGAGGACCTCGTCGGGTGTCTGCGCGTGCGGGTAGTGCCCGGCTCCCTCGATGACCGCCAGTTCACCGCGTCCTCGGGGCAGGTCGGCGATGATCTTCTCGCCCTCGGCGCGGGGGTCGGCCCAGTCGGGATCGGCGCTGCCCTCGATGACCAGGACCGGACAGGTGACGTTGGCCAGCTGCACACCGGCGTCCGCCGGGCTGGTCTTGCACATGGCCTGCAGGACCTTCATCCGGCCGGGTTCACGCAGCTTGGAGTCGATGCGTCCGAGTTCGGCGTCCCAGTCGGCGGGCTTGGTCGGCATTGCCAGGTCGAGGTACTTCTTCCAGCTCTCCAGGCTTCCCCCGAACATGACCTTCGCGAGCTGCGTGTAGCCCGCACGGAAACGCTTGACGCGCAACAGGCCTCCGAGGTCGAGGGACTGCGCGCGGGTGAACGGCGCGAGCTCGATGACGCCGGTGACCACGTCGGGTGCGGTGGCAGCGGCGATGGTCGCGGCGCCGCCGCTGATCGACTGGCCGATGATCACGGCCGGACCGCCGAGGTGGCGGGCGACGGCGACCAGGTCACCCGCGATGGCGGTGCGGCTGTAGTCGTCCCAGTCCGCGCTGGAGTCACCGCATCCGCGGATGTCGACGTTCGCGACGCGGTAGCCCTTCGCGGCCAGAGCCGGGGCGAGGAAGCGGTAGGAGTGGCGGCTGTCGCCGATGCCGTGGGCCAGGACGACGAGCGGCCCCTGTCCGCTCACGTCGTAGGCGATGGTGTTGCCGGCGATGTTCAGGTACTCGGTCATGCCGTCCTCCGAAACAAAGGCTAATGCCATTAGTTATAAGCTAATGCCATTAGCCAGCCGTGTCAACTGTCGTGCGCACGCCGGGTCGGGATGATCCTGAGATGATCGAGGGCGCGGGGCCGCCGTGCGTCCAGTGCCTCTCAGGGCGAGCGCCCGTGTCCAGGGCGGGCCTCGTTCCGGCCACCGTCATCGCGGCTGATACGGAAATCGCTGACGAAGTCGGCTTCGAAGCGCTGACCACGGGTCTGCCGGCACGGCGCCGACGCGATCAACGCCGCCCGTGCACTGCGTTCGTCGATGCGCGCTTCGTGAGCCGCGAGGATGTCGACGCATCGTGGCTGCCCATGAAGTCGACCGCAGCTGCCACGTGCTCATCGAAACCGTGGTGGCCGACGCCTTCTGCGGATGTGGCTGCGACGTGCATGCGGGCGACATGGACAGGCAGGCCAGCAGGCCTATGTCGTCAGATCGAGTAAACCTGTAGTGGCTGAGGTAGACATTCGCCTCTGGCTGTGTGTACTGTTCCTCAGGTCGCGAGAGAGAGAACGTCATACCGACGCGGGAGATAACGAACTACCCGTGAGTCATGCAGGACAGTCGGCAAGGCCGGGAGCACGACCGCAGTACGCAACGACCCGGCGCTGACAGTCACATGAAGCAGCAAGTGCAAGACGCAGTACGGAAGCAAGTGCACGACGGTCGTATGCCGGAGCCGATCAGCAGAACGGGCTCCGGCGGACACCGAAACCGGTCGGCGAAGTTCAACCGGCATGAGCACGAGGTCCGGTGCCGACGGTCATGCGAGGAACAGAAGTCAGGTAGCAGAGGAGAAGGGAAGGGTTGCACACCATCGGATCGCCCATCTCCGGCTGAGGTTCGCCGGGTGGGTACCGCGGTTCCATCGAGATTGGCGGGTGGTCTTCGGTTAAGCACAAGCAACGATCCCCGCAGTTCCCGCCTCTGGTGCGGATCACGCGGAAAAGGTGAGACGACCTCACGGTCGATTGATGGAAGTGAAACCCATACACCCTTGGGGCCCTGGTGCTGCTATGCATCGGGGCCCCTCGTGATGTGGAGGCGCGATGACATCAGGGACATCCCGACCGGAACTCGCCGGACCGCGGACCGCGGTCGAGAACCTCGACGACGACCACTACCCCGCCTACACCATGGGCCGGGCCGCGGACATGCTCGGCACCACAGCGGCTTTCCTGCGCAGTCTCGACGAGCAGAAGCTGATCGAGCCCCAGCGCTCCGCCGGCGGGCATCGCCGGTACTCCCGCTACCAACTGCGCCTGGCCGCCCGCGTGCGCACCCTGCTCGACGAGGGCATCGGCCTGGATGCCGCCTGCCGCATCGTCACCCTGGAAGACCAGCTCGACGAAGCCAGAAGTCACAACACCCAGACGCCGGTCCCACGCACACCCGACGAGCCGTACCCACCGCTGCGAAGCGTGCGTCCCGCGGATGCCCGCGGTGGAACGTCCACATAGGCCAAAGCCCGGCCAGATGGGTCATCCGGCCGGGCTCTGGTGTGGTCCGCGCGTGCCGCTGCTGAGTCAGCAGCGGCGACAGGACTAGGCGGGGACGATGTTCTCCGCCTGCGGGCCCTTCTGGCCCTGCGTGATGTCGAAGGAGACCTTCTGGCCTTCCTGGAGCTCACGGAAGCCCTGGGCGGCGATGTTCGAGTAGTGGGCGAAGACGTCTGCGCCGCCCCCGTCCTGTTCGATGAAGCCGAAGCCCTTTTCGGCGTTGAACCACTTGACGGTTCCGGTGGCCATGTCTTTCTCCAAGCATGAGGTGGCACCCGCACCGCGCGGGAGCCGGATGTGATCAGTCATGGCTCACGGAGACGTTGAACAGCAAAACGCCCGTGACCTGTGATCACGGGCGACCGGTACTTCGGAACCATGACTGATGACACCACTGTACACCAACGGGGCCTCACCTCGCGAGCCGCCGTGCTCACCCTGGTGGCCGCCTCCACCACCTGCCTGCTGCACGATCGAACGAACCGGTGCTCACCAGGACGTTTCGCGACAACGACACCGGCTGATCCTGCACCAGTACGCGCGCACTGGGTTGCACAACCCAGAAAAGTCGGATAGGAATGGGTTGGCAAACCCAAAAATCCCGGCTGGATGGGTGGCTCGGATGTGAGCGCCGATGCGCGGATGGGAGAGCGATGACGGACAAGGACGCGAAAGCCCTCGTGCTCGGTGGTGGCGGTGCCGCGGGTATCGCCTGGGAGACCGGGATCCCCGCGGGACTGGCTCGCTGCTGGCTGAGGTCCGCGAGATCCTGCGCAGTGGAGACGACCCGCAGGCCATCCGCCGGCGCATCGGCGCCATGTCGCTGGCGCAGGACCGCGTTCCGGTTTCGGAGCGTCGCGCACTCATCGAGGCCCGGCTCCCGGATCACGAGTGGCCCGCGCGACGCCTCGCCATCACGGCCGCCGTCTCTTCGACGGCGGCATGCGCAGCGGGACCAATGCCGACGTCGCCAAGGACTGCGGCAAGGTGCTGGTCCTCGACGTGATCGGATTTCCGGAGACCGGTGACGTGGAACCGGTTTCCGCGCCGCTGTTCACCATCACGCCCGACGAGGCTTCCCAGGCCGGGCTGCGGAACCTCCTCGCCCCGGACTCCCGCGCGATCTGCGCACGAGCCGGGTACGACCAGGGCCGAAGAACCGCGGCAGAGGTCAAGGCCTTCTGGGCCTGACCGTTGCTTCGGGCGCATGTGCGCTCCGGCCATCGGACAGGCCGGACGAACACGACGAGCCCCGCCTGCTCAACCAACCACGACGAGGAAAGCTCATGAAGATCTTCATGACCGGTGCCACCGGTTACATCGGCAGTGTCATCACCGAGAAGTTGCTGCAAGCCGGACACCAGGTCGTGGGACTCGCCCGCACCGATGCCTCCGCTCGAGCCCTTCAGGATCTCGGCGCCGAGCCCCTGCGCGGAAGCCTCCGTGACACCCAGCTCCTGACCGGCGCGGCTCAGGCCGCCGACGGAGTCATCCAGAACGCCTTCGACCTCGGCGCCGACTTCGCGACGGCCACAGCTGAGGAAGCGAAGGCCGTCCACGCCTTGATCACCGCACTGCGGGGCAGTGACAAGCCACTCGTCTACACCAGCGGCACGGGAGGCCTGGGAGACACCGGCTCCCTCGTCTACGACGAGGAAACACCCATCGCCACATCGGAATCTCCCACCGTACAAGCACTTCAGCTGCGCTTTGAGACAGAGAAGGCCGTGACCGGTGCGACTGGTCCGCGTGGCATCGCGCTGCGGCCACCGAACGTCTTCGGGCGTGGTGGCGGCCGCTCGGTCCTGTGGCTGATCGGAGCGGCGGGTCGGAAGCTGGGTGCCGTTCCCTACCCGGCGGAGGCGGCCGACAACCTGTGGTCGCTGGTCCACGTCGACGACCTGGCGGACCTCTACGTTCTGGCCGTGGAGAAAGCGCCTGGCGGCGAGTTGTTCCACGCTGCCTCCCGCGGTGGGCTTCGCACCCAGGACGTCGCCGCCGCGATCAGTCGTGGCGCAGGGCTCGGAGGCAAGACCGTCGCGCTGGACAGGGACGAGCTCGCCGAAGCTCTCGGCGCACCGCCGCTCGCGGACTACTGGTCCATCAACAGCCAGATCTCGGGGGAGAAGGCGCGTCGCGTGCTCGGATGGGCACCGCGGCACCTCGACGTCCTCGACGAACTGGGCCGGCCCACGAGCTGAACTCGCCGAACGACGGCTACCGGTGTTCTGACAGGCGGGTGAAGGAACGGCGGTAGGCCGTCGGGGTCAGCCCGACCCGCCGGACCAGGTGCTGGCGCAACGAGTCCGCGCTGCCCAGCCCGCTGCGCGCGGCGACGACG
Organism: Lentzea sp.; assembly: GCF_035525475.1. Taxonomy (GTDB): domain Bacteria; phylum Actinomycetota; class Actinomycetes; order Mycobacteriales; family Pseudonocardiaceae; genus Lentzea. Next base: position 41,170 of record NZ_DATLEC010000251.1, read on the forward strand.
TCCATCGGTAGATCGGTGGACTCCAGCAGTTCCCTGGCTCGGATGATTCGCTGGTGCAGCAACCATTGCAGCGGGCTCAGCCCCGTCTCGTCGCGGAACCGGCGGGTCAGCGTCCGGACGCTGTTGCTGGCGTGCCGGGCCAGGTCGGTGAGCGTGAGCTGCTGGTCGAGCCGCTGCAGGGCCCAGGCTCGGGTTTCAGCGAGTGAGACGCCGGTCTCGGCGGGCAGCGGAGTCTCGATGAACTGTGCCTGGCCACCGGGGCGCACGGGAGCCACGACGGCCAGCCGGGCCACCTCGTTGGCCGCCGCCGCGCCGTGGTCGGACCGGATCATGTGCAGGCACAGGTCGATGCCGGCGGCCAGCCCGGCCGAGGTGAGAACCGGACCGTCCTCCACGAACAGGACGTCCGGTTCGAGCCGCACGGCGGGGTAGCGGCGCCGGAACACGTCGGACTTGGCCCAGTACGTGGTCGCGCGCCTGCCTTCCAGCAGGCCCGCCTCGGCCAGCACGAAGGCGCCGGTGCAGATCGACGCGATGCGCTTGCCGGCCGCGGCCGCCTCGCGCAGTGCGGTCAGGACGGCCGGCGGGACGTCCTCGCGACCGGCTCCACCGGTCACCATCACCGTGTCGGCTTCCGCCACGGCCTCCAGTCCCCTGTGGACGGACACGTCGAACGCGCCGCCGGAGCGCAGGACCCCGGGCTCCGCCGTGCAGACCCGGATGTCGTACGCAGGCCGCCCGTCGGCCTCGACCGGGGTGAAGATCAGCTCCGGAATGGACAGGTCGAAGGCGGTGACCGGGGGCACCGCGACGACGACGATGCTGTGCATGGCCCGAACCTCCGGATATGTGGCGTTCCAGCCACTACTGTAACCCCGCGCGGCTCGGCAGGGTGGGGGCATGTCATTCGTGGTTGTCACCGGGGCCGGCGCGGCCGGCCTCCCCACCGCACGTCAGTTCGCGGAGAGCGGCGAGCGAGTCCGCCAGATCACCCGCAGCGGACGCGGTGCCGAGCATCCGCTCGTCGAGCGCGTCGCCGCCGACATCACCGACACCGACCGGCTCACCGAGCTCGTCGACGGGGCGCGCGTCGTGGTCAACTGCGCCATCCCCGCGTACGACCGCTGGGCCGTCGACGTGCCGCCGATGGCGCAGGCTCTGCTGACCGCCGTGGAACGGACCGGGGCCGGCTACGTGATGCTGGGCAACACCTACGGGTACGGCCCCGTCGACGGGCCGATGACCGAGGACCTGCCGATGGCCGCCACCACGGTCAAAGGCCGTGTCCGGGCACGGATGTGGCTCGACGCGCTGGCCTCGCACGAAGCGGGCCGTGCGCGGGTCACCGAGGTGCGCGCCAGCGGGTTCCTCGGGCCGGGCCTGGCAGGCGCCTTCGCCGTGTTCGTGCTCGGTCCCGCACTGGCGGGCGAGGTCGCGTCCTATCCGGGTGACCTCGACGTACCGCACAGCTGGAGCTACACGGAGGACATCGCCCGCACGCTCGTGGCCGCGAGCCTGGACGACCGCGCGTGGGGCCGGGCCTGGCACGTGCCGGTCACGTCGTCCCTGCCGGTGCGCGCGCTGGCCGAGCGGGTGGCCGAGCTGGCCGGGATGCCCGCGCCCGAGCTGCGCCGCATCGACCGCGACGAGCTGCTCACCCTGGCACGACAGCAGCCGCTGTTCGGAGAGCTCGTCGAGTTGTTGTACAGCAACGAGAACCCGCACGTCATCGACTCCAGCCAGACCGAGTCCGTCCTCGGTGTGCGGCCGACACCGCTGGACGCGGTCCTGCGGGAGACCCTCGCCGGAGCCGTTACGTCGACCGGGAACTTCGTCGACCGGCTCGTCGGCCGCATCACGACCTAGACGCTCGCGCACCCATGAATGGGTTGCGCAACCCATATTCGTCCGGTATTAATGGGTTGATCGACCCAAAAAACGGCGGAGTGCGTGACGATCACTCGTCGCCGCCGATCCCGCGGACCAGGGCACTGCTCACCGTCTCCGGCGCCGGGAACAACCATCCCCGAAACCAGATCGATCAAAGGAACCACAATGCCCGCCAAGGCTTTTGAGCCGTATCAGCTCGCCGGGAAGACGCTGAAGAACCGCATCGTCATGGCTCCCATGACCAGGAGCCGTGCCCCCGGTGGGACGCCGACCCGGTCGATGGCCACCTACTACGCGCAGCGCGCCGGAGCCGGCCTCATCATCACCGAGGGCACCCAGCCGTCCGTGCAGGGGCAGGGCTACACCGACACCCCCGGCCTGCACTCGCCCGAGCAGGTCGACGCCTGGCGAACCGTCACCGACGCCGTGCACGCCGAGGGCGGCGTGATCTTCGCGCAGCTCATGCACTCCGGCCGCATCGGACACCCGGACCTGCTGCCCGACGGCCTGGTCCCCGTCGCGCCGTCGCCCGTGCGGGCCGGGGGACAGCTGTTCACCCACACCGGAATGCAGGACTTCGTCGTACCGAAGGAGCTCACCGAGGACGACATCCTCGCCACCATCGAGGACTACGCCTCGGCCGCGCGCAACGCCGTCGCGGCCGGTTTCGACGGCGTCGAGCTGCACGGTGCGAACGGCTACCTCATCAACCAGTTCCTCTCGACGCACACGAACCGGCGTGACGACCGGTGGGGTGGCTCGGTGGAGGGCAGGATCCGGTTCGCCGTCGAGGTGGCCAGGGCGGCGAGCGAGGCCATCGGCGCAGACAGGGTCGGAATCCGCATCTCACCCGGCACCGTCGTGAACGACATCAACGACGACCCCGACCACGACACCACGTTCCTGCCGCTGCTGCGGGAGCTTGGAGTTCTCGACCTCGCCTACCTGCACCTGGCCGAGCGAGCCGGCCGCGACCTGACCAAGCGCTTCCGCGCGGCGTGGCCGACCACGCTCATCCTCAACCCCGACACGGGTTCCACTCCGACAGGCCCCGGCGAGCTGCAGCTCATCGAGGACGGCACCACCGACCTGCTCGCTTTCGGCGCTCACTTCATCGCCAACCCCGACCTGCCGCACCGGCTCGCCACCGGCGCCCCGCTCGCGGATGGCGACCGCCGCACCTTCTTCGGCGGCGGCGACGAGGGCTACATCGACTACCCGCCGCTTGCGCTCAACGACGAAGCCGGCGTGCCGGGCTAGCGACCTCACCCACCGTCCAAAAGCTACTCCGGCGATACGCGAAGGGATGGTGGCATGAAGGTCTTCCTGACCGGTGCCACTGACTACATCGGCAGTGTCATCGCCGAGAAGTCGCTGCGGGCCGGACACGACGTCGTGGGACTCGCCCGCTCTGATGCCTCAGCCGACAAGCTCGGGGAGCAGGGCGCCGAGTCCGTTCGCGGTGAGATCAGCGACACCGACAGGCTCGCGGACGTGGTCAAGGGAGTCGACGGGGTTAGAACTGGAGGCGGCCATCGGTTTCCCGTTCGTGGGGGGAGTGCTGGGCCTCGAACAGCCAGTCGTCGAGCGACAAGGCACGTCGCGTGCTCGGCTGGAAACCGCGGCACCTCGACCTCCTCGGTGAGATCGGTGGGCCATCACGCTGACCCCGGATCGACGGCTCGCCGGTTCCGCTGCTGATGGATTGGCTCCGTCGACACGTTTGGTCGCCGGGCGGCGCACCACAGCTGACGGACTTGTGAAGGTGAGGTCAGGTGGCGAAGGTCTGGATGTAGGCGAGGGCGGCGTTCATCGCGGCGCGCATGGGCTGGGTGGTGCGGAGGGTCTGACTGAGCAGGGTGCCGCCCTGCAGTGCGGTGAGCAGGGCGAGGGCGAGCTCGTCGAGGTCTGCCGTCGAGCGCAGTTCGCCTCGTTCGCGCATGGCCTCGAGACCGTCGTGGAGCAGGGCTTGCCAGCGTTGGAAGACGTTGCAGAGGTCTTCGCGGGTCTGGTCGTCGGCGGGGTTGAGCTCGCCTGCCAGGGTGGCCAGGGTGCAGTCGCCGCGGCCGTTGTTGTGCTCCTGGCTCTCGATGGCGGCATCGGCCCAGGCGCGCAGGGCGTCGAAGCTGTCGAGTGCTCCCATCAGCGGCTGGCCGGGGATGGGGGGCGCTTCGGCCTGGCGTGTGATGACAGCTCTGATCAGGGCCTGTTTGCTGTCGAAGTAGTGGTAGAGCTGCGAGCCGCTGATGCCGGCCGCTTTGCGCACGTCCTCCGTGCTGGTGCCGGCCACGCCGTTCTGGGCGATGAGCGCGGTCGCCGCTTCGAGGATGCGTTCCCTGGTCGCCTGGCCTTTGCGGGTCAACGTCACGTCGCCAGCCTAGTCGAATGGGTTGCGCGACCCAAACAACGGGAACGGGCATCGAGCACTCCGGGGCACAGGGCGGCGATGCGAGATCGAGCACGTCGCCGCTCAGCTGTCCTCGTCGTCGTGGCGTTCGTTCGGCGTGTGCACTCGCCACCGCACGCTGGTGACCGATGGTTCCCGCGGCGGCTTCGAGGTAGAGACCGGCGCCCGCCAGCGCCCCGGCGGCGGCGGAACACCAGAGAGTGGCGGCGGTGTTCAGGCCACGCACGGTGAGGCCTTCGCGGAGGACGACCCCGCCGCCGAGGAAGCCGATACCGGACACGATCTGAGCGGCGACCCTCGTGGGGTCCGCGATGTCGCCGGTGAAGCCGTGCGCCGACAGCAGCACGAACAGGGTCGCGCCCGCCGCGACGAGCGCGTTGGTCCGCAGGTCCCCGGAAGTCTTCCGGGGACCACGGCTCATGTCAGGCCAGGGGCAGTTCCGCCATGGCGTCCGTCAACTGCCCACCCGTGCCCACCCGTGCCCATCGCACGGCGGCGGTGGGCCAGGGCAGCTCGGTCTCGTACAGCTGGAGGTCCGCGCTCGTGGCCAGGTCCTTCAACGCCGGGCCGGCGCCGGACGGCCACCGAACCGGCCTCGCGGATCAGTCGGCGAGGCCAGGCAGGTGGTAGCCGGTGTGGTCGTCCCAGTCGATCTCGTAGTCGTCGAGGGTGAACGTCCAGTCCGCGTGCGGCACCGCGCTGCGCAGCGCGGTGACCGCAGCCAGCCAGTGCACCAGCGACGGGACCGCCCGGTCATCCGCGGCGGGCAGCTTGGTCGACCCGTCGAGCACCGTTCCCGGCTCCAGCCGGTCGTAGAGGTACAGCCCCTCCTCTTCCAGGGAGAACGGCGCGTTCGCGTTGTAGGTGTCGACGACCTGGCCGACCGCCGTGAGCTCGGCTTCGGTCAGCGGAGTCGCGCGGCGAGCCGTGTAGTAGAGGGAGACGCCCATGCGGGCCACCCTAACGCGCTCCGATCAGGACAGAGGTGAAACGACAGACCCGCTCACCAGCCGGTCCAGCAGCGCGTTGCCCATCGCGCCGGAGCCCGCCCGCCGCCGGACCTGTCGTGGTCATGATCGTCGACCTCCGCACGCCGACTTCGCCCACGGCAAGGGAATTCGCCATGGAACGGATGCGGGCGGAGGCGCCAGCGCCAGCGCCACGTTGACCAGCATCGGCAGCGCGGCCAGACGAGTGAGCAGGCGTGCCAGCAGCAAAGCTCCGCAGACCGTCTCGGTCACGGCCGACAGCCCGCCGAAGAACTCCGGCGCCTCGGTCGTCGGCATGGAGCAGGGTGCGCTTCTCCAACGCCAGTGCGGTGGCCTGAACGCTGTCACACAGCGGGCTTTCGGTAGACCAGCCGGATGTTCTGCGGGCCGGCCGAGGCGCGATGGCGTTCGAAGAGATCGTCCAGCAGTGCGACGACCGGGCGGCGGCGATGCCGGGTGAACACGGGCCGCCAGAGGAACAGCACGAGTTCTCCGCCTGGTCGAAGCACCCGGTGTGCTTCGCGAATGGCCGCCAGCGGGTCGGGCATCTCCTCGAGGCTGTAGCCGTAGAACAGGGTGTCGGCCTGGTCGTCGGCCAGGGGGAGCTTGCAGCCGTCACCGGCCACATAGGACATTCGCGCACCGGGCACGCCGTTCAGCCGGTGCTGCAGTGATCGCATGGCCGACGGTGACGGGTCGAGGGCGATCAAAGTGCTCTCAAGGCCCAGGTGGGCTTTCAGTGCCGTTGTGTAGAAGCCGCCTCCGCTACCGACTTCCATGCACACCGTGCCGGAGCGGCGCTTGATCACCCGCAGGTCGTAGCGGGGCAGGTCCCACCCGAGGATCATGCGCAGGACCGGGCTGCTGATCAACCGGTACAGGCGGTCGGGTGTGCGCCAGCCGCCGCTGACACCCGGCTGGGCCGGCGCTGTCGTGCTGGTCTTGAGGTCAAGCTCGGTCATCGTGGTGTGATTCCTTCGGTTTGGGCAGGGCACGTGCCGCGGCGATCGTGGCGAGGACGAACAGGACGACGCCGACCACCAGCGCGGCCCGCAGGCCGGTCACGAACGCGGCACGGGCCAGTTCGAGCAGCTGGGAGCCCGCTTCGGGCGGGAGTCCGGCGGCAGCGGCCGTCGCCTCGGTCAGGCCGTCGCGCGCTTGTGCCGCCGCGCCGGGAAGGCTGGCAGAGTAGACCAGGGTGGCGATGCTGCCCAGGACCGTGACACCGAGCCCGGCACCGAGCTCGTAGGCGGTCTCCTCGACAGCGCCCGCCGCGCCCGCCTGCTCGGCCGGTGCGGCGGCGAGCAAGGCGTCGGAGGCGGCGGTGAGCGAGATCGAGACGCCGAACCCGGTCGCCGCCAGCACCGGCCCGAGCAGCCACAGGTTCTCGGTCACCGTCAGACCTGCGGCGGCGGCCGCCAAGGCCACCGCGCTGACGGCGAACCCGGCGACCGTCATCCGGCGATTCCCGAAGCGCTGCAACAACGGCCCGGCGACGATGCTGCCGACGACCGCCGAGACCATGACGAACATCAGTCGCAACGCGGCGGGCATGGGTTGCAGTGCGAGCACGAGCTGGAGGTACTGGGCGAACAACAGGCCCAGGCCGACCAACGAGGTCAGGACCAGCAGGACGCTGCTGACCGCGACGCTGAACGCGCGGTCACGGAACAGCGTCACGTCGAGCAGCGGAACAGGCAGTTTTCGTTGCCTCCGGACGAATGCCACGAGCAACAGGCACCCGAGCAGCCCGGCGACCGGGCCGAGCACGTACATCGGTCCGCCGTGCGAGGTCTGCTTGATCGCGAAGGCAACACCGATGATGCCCAGCCCGGCCAACACCGCGCTGAGCGCGTCCCACGGCCCGTCCGGCGGGTCAGCGGACTCCGGGATCAGCCAGTAGGTCAACGGAATCGCCACGACCATCACCGGCACGTTGATCAGGAACGCGGCGTGCCAGGAGAACGTCTCCACCAGGAAGCCGCCGAGCAGCGGCCCGAGCACCGCCCCCGAGCCGGCCACCCCACTCCAGATGCCGATGGCCGTCTGGCGTTCGGCGCGGTCGGGAAACGCCTGGCGCAACAGCGACAGCGTGGCCGGCATGATCATCGCGCCGCCGACGCCGAGCACGGCCCGCGCGGCGATCAGCACCGCGACGTCGGGCGCCCACGCGCAGGCGAGTGAGGCCAGGCCGAACACCACGTATCCGAGCACCAGAACCCGGCGCCGGCCGTAACGATCGCCCAGCGTGCCGAAGGCGAGCAGCAGGGGTGCCGCGACCAGCGAGTAGACCGCGATGATCCACAGCTGGCTGGTGGCGGTGGGCCGCAGGTCCTCCGCCAACGCGGGCAAGGCCATGTGCAGCACGGTCGCGTCCACCGACACCAGCAGCAGACTGGCGCACAAGATCGCCAGCACGAGCCAGCGCCTGCCCACCAGCACTTCGGGAGGAACGGTCACGACCAGTCGGCCTTGCGCGGATAGCGGTGCACGGGCCCAGTCTGGCCGATCCCGGCCCGTGACACCTCATACTTCAGACGCTTGTGAATCATTCTTTGGTAGGAGAAGCGCAGGTCCGACCGGCTGGGCCGCCCGCACGTCGTCAGGCTCAGATCTTGCCGGTACCCGCACCCTGGGTCACCAGCGTTTTCACGTTCGACGGCGTGTCCAGGGTGTAGGAGTAGTAACCGCGCGGGTCCTCCACGCTGCCACCCACCACCGGTTTGCCGCTGTTCACGTAGACGTTGTCCCGCTCGACGATGCTGCCCTTCGGGCCCGCGTAGCTGTTCGTCATCGGCTCCTCGACGTTCTCGAAGTAGTTGCCCTCGACCCAGCAGCCGGACTTGTTCTGGCAGGCGACGCCCGTGTCGCTGTTGGCGACGTAGTAGTTGTTGAACACGTGCACCGGGTTGCCGAAGCGGGTGCGCGGGTTGCGCTGCGGCGTCCGGTCGAAGAAGTTGTGGTGGTAGGTCACCTTGAGGTACCCGGTGTCCTGCGCGGCGTTGCCGTCGTCGTGGCCGAGCAGCATGTTCTTGGTGTGGTGGTGGGTGTGGTTCCACGACACGGTCACGTAGCTGGACCCGCGCTTGATGTCGATCAGGCCGTCCTTGCCCGCGGACAGGTCGTTGTGGTCGATCCAGACGTGGTGGGAGAACATCTGCACGTTGATCGAGTCGTCGTTGGCGTTGCGGAACACCAGGTTTCGGATGATCACGTTGTGCACGGCGTTCGCCGGGGGAGTGGTCACCGAGCTGATCGGCAGGCCGATGTTCAGGCCGCCGCCGGTGATGCCGGAGCTCGCGCCGACGCCGATGACCGTCTTGTCCGAGGAGACGTCGTACATGCCCGCCGCCAACGTGATCATGCCCTGCACGCGGACCACGCGCGGTCCGTCGGCCTTGATGGCGGCGGTGAAGTCGGCCGCCGTGGAGACCGTGACCTCCGGACCCCCGGCGCCGCCGGTGGTCCCGCTCTGGCCGAGCGCCGTCACCGAGGCGAACCCGATGGGCGCGGTCTCGGCGGCGGACGCGGTGGCCACCGACGTGGCACCGCCGACGAGCACCGCGGCGAGCGCGAGAGCGCTTGTCCTCCTCATGAAGTCCTCCGTTGGACTCGGCCGACGCCCGCGCCCGCGGTGACGAGCGCTGGTACGTCGGCGGCGTTGTCGAGCGAGTAGGCGTAGTAGGTGCGGGGTTCGACGACGGTGCCGAGGGTCTGCGGGGTACCGGAGCCGACGTAGACGTTGCCGCGCTCCACGACGCGCCCCGGTCCGCTCTTGTCGTAGCCGGACAGGACCGGGTGGGCGACGTTCTCGAAGTAGTTGGCCTCGACCAGCACCCCGGCGTCCTCTGTGGACGCGACGCCGTAGAGGGAGTTGCCTCGGTAGTAGTTGTTGTAGACGTGGACGGGCTCGCCGAACCGCACGCGCGGGTGCCGCTGGTCGGTGCGGTCGAAGAAGTTGTGGTGGTAGGTGACGCGCAGCTTGCCGCGGTCGGCGGTGTAGGTGTCGGAGTGGCCCAGCAGCGCGGTCTTGCTGTGGTCGTGGAAGTGGTTCCACGACACCGTGACGTAGTCGGACTGCCGCTTGATGTCGAGCAGGCCGTCGAAGCCGCGCGACAGGTCGCAGTGGTCGATCCACACGTGGTGCGCGGAGTTGGTGACGCTGATGGAGTCGTCCGAGGCGTCGGTGAAGCGCAGGTTGCGGATGATCACGTTGTTGCCGGGGCGGGTGGTCGAGCCCAGTTGCAGCCCGCCGCCGGTGATCTCGGCGGTGGAGCCGATCCCGAAGATCGTCTTGTTCGCGACGACGGTCAGCATGTCGTCGACCTCGATGCGGCCGGACACCGAGATGACGTAGGGCTCCTTGCGCCCGACGTAGTCCCGCAGCGCCTCCGCGGTCGTCACGGTGACGGCTTGGCCGCCCGCGCCGCCGGTGGTCCCGTTCTGGCCCAGCGCGGTCACGCCCGCGAAGCCGTCGGCCACGGCGTCGGCGGCCGGGCCGGCCCACGCGGCGCGCGGCGCGGTGGTGGCGAAGGCGGTCAGCGCCGCGCCCGCGAGCAGCCGTCGTCGGTTGATGGGGCTCATGGTGGTCCTCCGCGTCCTGTCAGATCCGGCCGACGCCGACGCCCGCCGGAACGGTGCCGGGCAGGCCGGCGGCGCTGTCGGGGGTGTAGGGGTAGTAGGTGCGCGGCTCCACCACGGTTCCGAGCGTCTCGGGGGTGCCGGAGCGGACGTAGACGTTGCCGCGCTCGACCACGCGCCCCGGCCCGCTCTCGTCGTAGCCGGAGTAGATCGGGTGGGCGACGTTCTCGAAGTAGTTGGCCTCGACCAGGACTCCCGCGTTCTCGGTCGACGCGACGCCGTAGAGGGTGTTGTTGCGGAAGTAGTTGTTGTAGACGTGGATCGGCTCGCCGAAGCGGACCCTCGGGTGCCGTTGCGCGGTGCCGTCGAAGAAGTTGTGGTGGAACGTCACCCGGAGCTTGCCGGTGTCCTGGCCCGCGTTGGAGTCGGAGTGGCCCAGCAGCGCCGTCTTGCTGTGGTCGTGGAAGTGGTTCCACGAGACGGTGATGTAGTCCGCGCCGCGGACGATGTCGATCAGCCCGTCGGCGCCGCCGCTGAGGTCGCAGTGGTCGATCCAGACGTGGTGCGAGGACTGCTGGATGCTGATCGCGTCGTCGTCCGCGCCGGTGAACCGGAGGTTGCGGATGATCACGTTCTGCCTGCGGTACAGGTCGAGGCCGCCGCCGGTGATCTCGGCGGTCGACCCCAGCCCGATGATCGTCTTGTTCGACCGCACGCCCTGCTTGCTGCTGATCCGCATCACCCCGTCGACCTGGATGACGTACGGCTCGTTGCGGTCGCAGTAGTCCAGGAACGCGTCCGCGTCCCGCACCGTGACGACCGGGCCGCCCGCGCCGCCGGTGGTGCCGTTCTGGCCGAGCGAGTTCACCCCGGCGAAGCCGTCGGCGGTGGCGAGCGGTGCTGCCCACGCGGGCCTGGTGGTCGTGGCCAGCGCGGTCGCGGCGGCGCCCGCGAGGAGCGCCCGCCTGCTGATGCTGCTCATGTGCCCGTCCTCCTCAGACTCGGCCGACACCCGCACCGGCGGGCACGACGGTCGGGACCTCGACGGCCCGGTGCGGTGTGTAGGCGTAGTAGGTGCGCGGCTCGACGACGGACCCGCGCACCTCGATCTCGTGGTTGCACTCGACGAGGACGTTGTCCCTGGCGACCATCCGGCCGAGGTCACCGCTGAAGTCGACCCGGCCGGGGTTGTTGACGCTGAAGAAGTAGTTGCCCTCCAGCACCACGCCCGCGTTCATCGCCGACGCGACGCCGTAGCTGTTGTCCCGGTAGTAGTTGTTGTAGACGTGCACCGACTCGCCGAAGCGGACTCGCGGGTTGCGTTGATCGGATCCGTCGAAGTAGTTGTGGTGGTAGGTCACCCTCAGGCGCCCCACGTCCTGCGCCGCGTTGTCGTCGTCGTGCCCGAGCAACAACGTCTTGTCGTGGTCGTGGAACCTGTTCCAGGAAACGGTGATGAAATCGGACCCGCGTTTGATGTCGACGGCTCCGTCATCACCGTTGGAGAAGTCGTTGTGGTCGATCCAGACGTGGTGGCTGAACATCTGCACGTTGATCAGGTCGTCGGTGGCGCCGGTGATCGACAGGTTCCGGATGATCACGTTGTGCACCGCGTTCGCGGGCGGCGACACCACGTCGTCGTCCACAGGGAGCCCGATGTTCAGCCCGCCGCCGACCAGCCGCGCGTCACCGCCGAGGCCGACGATCGTCTTGTCGGAAGCGACGTCGTGCATCCCGTCGCGGGTGCCGGTGGGCAGCGCGATCGTGCCGCGGACCTGCACCACCAGTGGTTCCGGTCGAGCGATGTAGTCCAGGAACTGGGCGGTCGTCGTCGCCGTGACCACCGCGCCCCCCGCCCCGCCGGTGGTGCCGCCCTGCCCCAGCGCGGTCACCCCGGCGAACCCGTCGGCGGCGGGCCCGGCCGCCGTGGCGGGCGGTGCCCCGACCGTGGCGGCCACCACGGCCACCACTACCGCGACCCGTGTGAGGGCGCGTTCGTACCCGACGTGCGTCCGCATTTGGGTGGTCCTTTCAGGAATGCAGCTCGCGTAACGGTGACGGCGCTGGGAAATCACTTTCCTGATTCGGACAATAAGACCTGTGTTTCCGGCGTGTCAACGTCGCGTCACGTATGAGAACCGGTTCACATACGTGTTCTTGCCGATTGCTTTTCGGTGGTGTTCGAATAGTCCTTTCGGTCGAACTATTCGAGGTTGTGGAGAATGGTGTCGACCCGCCGCTCTCGTTCGCACCATCCCGGCCGTCGTCCACGACGCGCGGCAGCAGCCGGTCGCTCCTCCTGGTCACGGTGGAAGCTCTCGCCGGTGGACCTGGAGTCGTTGACGCGCTGGACGCTCGCGCTCGGCGTGGATCAGGACACGTCGAGGACGATCTTGCCATGGATCCGGCGGGCGAACAGGTCGTTGGCGGCGTCGTTGACCTCGGTCCACTCGCCGCGGCGACCGATGGGCGCGGACAGGGTTCCGGCGGCCAGCAGGCGCAGGAGATCGGTCAGCTCCTGGTGGGGCGGGGAAGTGTCGCCGAAGGTGGCGATGGTGCGGGGCGCGCCGAAGCCGAACAGGGACCCTGCCGGGAACGCGGCTTCCTGACCCGAGCTGATGCCGACGAGGTGGACGGCGCCGCCTTCGGCGAGCAGGTTCCAGGTGTCGACGAGTGTCGGGCCGCCGACGGTGTCCAGGACCAGATCGAATCGAGTGTCCACAGTGGACAGATCGGTCACGACGTCGTCGGCGCCGAGTTCGGTGAGACCCGCGGAGCGCGCGGGGGAGCCGACGAGTGCGGTCACCCGAGCTCCGGCCAGGGCGGCCAGTTGGACGGCGAAGTGGCCCACACCGCCGCTGGCGCCGGTGATCAGCACTTCGCGGGCCAGCAGTGCGCGGGTGCGCAACACGCGCAGCGCGGTGACACCGGCGATGCCGAGGGCGGCGGCTTCGGTCAGTGCGACGTTGTCGGGAACGACGCCGAGCCAGGCGGGACCGACCGCGACCCGCTGCGCCCAGGCGTACGGGGCCATCCCGAGTGCGACCCGTGCGCCGACCGGTGGACCCGAGCCATCGGCTGCGGCGCGCACCACGACGCCGGACGCGTCGTGCCCGTGGATGGCCCCCTCCGGCCACTGGGCGGCGTATTTCAGTTCTCCGAAGTTGAGGCCGATGTGCCGGATCTCGACCAGCGCCTCACCTGCTGACGGCTCCGGTTCTTCCACATCGGCGAACCGGACCGGGCCGTTCTCGCCGTGATTGACCACCAACGCGCGCAATGGATCGTTCCTCTCGATCGAGTCCACAGCACCATATGAATCACCTCCTGCGTCAGTCGATACCATTTTGACGCTGATAGTTAGCTGATTGCCTCAGGTCATTGGGATGTGGCGCTACGATCGCCCAGTGGACCTGGTCGGTGACGTGCTCCGGGTGTCCGGAGTTCGAGGCAGTCTTGGTGTCCGGATCGAGGCTGGTGGTAGCTGGTCGGTCCTGTTGGACGACTACCCCGGCGCGGCCCTGCACGCCGTCGTCGCAGGCGGCGCCTGGCTCACCGTCGCGGGCGGGGAGCCGCTGGAGCTGACCGCGGGGGACGTTGTGCTGCTCTCGGCCGGCACGCGGCACGGCCTGAGCAGCGCGCCTGATGCCGAGGCCAGGCCGTGTGATCCGGCGGAGGCGGCTCGCGTCCGGTCGATCGGGGAGGCGCTGCGGCTCGGTTCGCCGCCGGCGCGCACGCGGATCGTCACCATCCACTACGACTGCGATCACGCGGCCGGCACGCAGGTCCTCAACGAACTGCCGGACCTCCTGCACGTCGGTGCCGACGCGGGGGCGGCCGGTTTCGACGACACCGTGCGGCTGCTCGGCCGCGAACTGGCGCACCCGCAGATCGCGACGACCGCCGTGCTCAACAGCCTGGTCGACATCATGCTGATCCAGTTGATGCGCGCCTGGCTGCCCACCCGGCCCGCGGATCGGCGCGGCACCTGGCTGGGCGTGCTCGACGACCCGATCGTCCGCGAGGCACTGGAACAGATCCACGCCGATCCCGGGCGTTCGTGGACGACTGCCACGCTCGCGTCCGCGATCGCGGTGTCCCGTGCGACGTTGTCCCGGCGCTTTCCCGCCGCCATCGGGCAGAGTCCTGGCGCCTACCTGACGCGGTGGCGGATGGACCTGGCGGCCGCCAGGCTGCGCGACACCCGCGATCCGGTCGAGGCCGTCGCGGCCGCCGTCGGCTACAACTCGGTTCCCGCCTTCAGCCGCGCGTTCGTGCGCGCACGCGGTCAGACTCCTGGCCGCTACCGGGCTTCCCGCGACCGGCACCAGACCTCCCCGTGAGCAGTGGTGGCGGTCAGCGGATGAACGCCCTGCCCCGAAGATGCCTCCCGGCCTCGCATCGCTGCGGGACCTTCTCGCCGGCCCGCACGGCTCAGTGCGGCAGCACCGTCCTGCGTGGACCACGCCGGTTGGGGCGCCGGTCCTGGCGGGTCGGTGCTGCCGCGCTGCGGGTGCCCGGGATTCACGGCCGGTTCATGCAGTCCACCCAGGACTCGGTGGTGACGATGATGTCGGTCGGGAGGGTCTCGGTCACGATCCCGTCCGACACCCAGATGTGCGCGTGGTAGGTCGCCAGCGGCACTGTCGCGGGTCCTTGCACGCCGACGAACCCGTTGACGGTGATCGAGCCGTCGGGGTCGTGGAAGTTGGAGCCCGGTGGGAGGTAGTGCTCGGTGGCGGTCCATCCGGGAGGCAGCTCGCGCATCCCGTACTTGAGATCGGTGGTCCACTTCCCGCTCACCACGAAGATGAAGTAGGAGGCGTGGATCCTCCCGTCGGGACCTTGCTGAACGCACATCCGGCTGGTCCTGTCGAACTGCTCCAGGTGCCACGTCCTGGTCTGCGATTCCGTCTGCGCCGACGCGGCGACGGATGTGCCGGCCAGGGCCAACAGGAGCACTGAGGCCAGGACGAGCACCGATCTGGCGACCCGGAACATCACTCTCACTGAATCCCTCCCGAGACTGGCGCGAACACGATTCGGTTCACGCTAGCGACCGGATCTCAGAGCTCTCTGAGGCGACGCGTCACCCCTGTCAGCTGTGAATTGGTTCGCGGGGGCGCTGAACCTGGTGGATGACCTCCACCGTCACCAGGGCGTTCTCCGGGGTTTTCTCCGACAGCGGTTGCAGCAGCGGTTCGATGTCGGCCAGAAGTGCTTCCGCGGCACGGAAATCTTCGGCGAGGTGCTTGCGGTGACGGCGCAGCCGGTCGGCGGCCTGGCGGGCGTCCGTCCAGTGCTGCTCGGCGGCGGTCCGGGCGCGGGTGGTGATCTCGTCGGTTTCGGCGTGGGCGAGCTCGACCGTGCGGCGCCGCGGTCGCGACCGCGCCATCGCAGGTCACGCCTCGAAGTCGAGCAGATCGGGGTGCATTGCCCGCAACGCGGGCAGGTTCTTGTCGAGGCCGACGACGTCGCGGCTCTGGAAGAACTCGAACGTCGCCGCGAAGTCGTTCGGTTCCTCGCGCATCATCTCGTCCGCGCGCCGCAGGCCGATGTGTGCGGCGACCGCGCCTTTGCCGGGAAGACGTCGATCTTCCGCGATGACCGCTCCGGTGGAGGGATCCGGCCGTGTCCCCGGTCAGACCCGCTGGGACAGGACCTGGCCCGGCCAGTCGCGGACGGTGAAGGTGTCCGACTTGGTGAAGCCGTTGCGCTCGTAGTACGCGACCAGCTTGCCGCCGCCGCCCGCCCAGCAGTCCACGCGCAGCAGCTCGACGCCGTCGGTGCGGGCGATGTCCCTGGCCTTGTCCAGCAGCACCGAGCCGATGCCGTTGCCCGCGCGCTTCCGCGAGGTGATCAGCAGCCGGACGTAGCGCTCCGGCTCGTCCACCGGCGGCACGTGCGGGTCAGGGTGGTCGCTGACGATCAACGCGCCGGCGGGCACGCCGTCGTGCTCGGCGATCCACACCTGCCCCGAACCCATCAGGTCGCCGACGCGGGACACGCGCCGCGGGTCGGTCGACCACGGTTCGGTGCCCCACTGGGTGGGCTGGCCCCGCGCGACCATCCATTCGACGGCCTCGTCGAAGAAGGCGAGCAGCAGGTCGAGGTCCTGCCGGCCGCCGCGGCGCAGAGTCGTGCTCATGCGTTTCCCTTCCGGGTCGTGCGCCTGCTGGACGGCCTGGTCACCGGGGTGGGCGCCACCAGGGTGGACATGGCCTCCATGACCAGGTCCAGGACCTTGGAGAGCGCCTGCGGCCGGGCGGTCGAGGTCCACGTGGTCAGGGCCGCCTCGACGCATCCCGGTGCGGCGGCGATGACGGCCTGGGCACGCGGGTCGGAGTCGTCGGCCGGATCGGCTCCGAGGCGGCGTGCCATCTCGGGCCGGAGGAGCACCTGCCAGCGCGCGCTCAGCCTGGTTCGACCCCATCACCGGATGGTACTACCGACCTCCGACGGCTCCCCGTGCGCAAGTGCGACCCGGTGCCGTCACGGCCTGGTCCGACGAGCCCGCAGTTACGCGGGTGGTCATCGTCCGTCGAGCCCCAGCAACATCCGCCCGAGGGCGCCAACGGCACACTGCACAACTTCGCCTACGAGATCGACGACTGACCACGAGCGGACTACGTGACTGGAACGAGACCAGGCGTCGGTATTTGGACGCGACAGTGGCCGCCTCATCCACGTGACGGTCCAAACCGGTCACTCCAGGAGGTTCCTGATGAGCCGAAAACTGTCCTTGCTCGCGGTGCTGGTGGTGTTGCTGGGCGGCTTCGCGTCGGTCGGTCCCGCCTCTGCGGCGCCGATCGTGTCGAAGTCCTTCACGTGGGCCCAGCGCAGCGAGGGAGACTGCACGCGGTCCAGCCTGACGTGGACCTTGAACTCGGACGGGGTGGCCTCGTTCGACGGGGTCTTCAAGAGTTCGAGCGACGACGACGCCTGGCTGATGTGGGCGCACATGAAGGACGCGGCCGGCCACGATATGGGCTTGATCAGCAATGCCGACAACCAGAGCGCGGACGGCAACAAGTTCATCCTGAACATGCCCGACCACAGGCAGTGGTACCGGTGGATGGGCCACGGCAGGTTCGACCCTGTCAAGTTCAGCCTGATCACCGGAATGAGTCTCGACAACCACTGTTGATCCAGGGCGATGCGGGTTCCCGGCCTCAGCGGGGAACCCGCGTGTCCGCGGAAGATGATCAGCCTGTTCCGGGATCGATGTTGTCAGGAGTTCTCAGGGGACCACCACTCGCGTTCCCGGCAGCACGAGCCGGACCTCGACCTCGGGGGCGAGGCGGGCGACCTCGTCGGCGTAGTGGCGGGGGTCCTGGTCTCCCAGGGTCAGCATGCGGTCGGCCAGCTGTCCACTGTGGAAGGCGTAGTGGTGCGGCACGGCCATCGCGGGCTTCAGCACGGCGGTGAGCGCCGCGGCCTGCTCGGCGTCCATGACGACCTGCTCGTAGTTCATCGGCCGGATGCACAGGCCGTTCGTCGGAAGGATGGCGAGGTCGATCTTCCCGAACCGGTCGGGGATCTGGTCCAGCTCGGGTACGCGCAGGGAGTCGCCTCCGAAGAAGACCGTGCGCCCGCCGGACTGCAGCACGAAGGTGACCTCGTGGACACCGTGCTTGCCCGGCGTCGCCGTCACGGTGAGATCGCCGACGGTGGCGGACTCCCAGGCCTCGACCACCCGGACGTCGCTGAACCCCTTGGCGCGGGCGATGTCCGCGACGGTTCCGGGGCCGATCACCGGGGTGGTGAGGTCGAAACCGCCTGACACGAGCGCGTCGAGGTCGCAGTGGTCGTAGTGCTCGTGGCTGATGACGAGGGCGTCGATCCGGCCGAGGGTGGCGACCGAGGCGGCAACGGGCTCACCGGGGTAGTAGGTCGCCTTCTGGGTGAACCACGGGTCGGTGAGGACCCGGAAGTCGCCGAACTCGATCAGCTGGCAGGCGTGTCCGATCCGGGTCGCGCTCAGGGTGGTGGTCTGGGTGGTGGTCACCGGGAGTTCTCCTTGCTGTGGGGTGTTTTCAGCGGTTGCCGAGGTCGAGCAGCGCGCCGAGCAGTTCCTCGGGCGTCTCGACCTGGGGGAGGTGTCCGCTGCGGGGGAGCACGGTGAACGTGGAGAGCGGGATCGCCGCGGCGAAGGCCTTGCCGTAGTCCGGGGTGACGATGCGGTCGCTCTCGCCCCACACGACCTGCACGGGGATCGCCACCTGGTTGAGGCGCTCGATGAGCGTGGGGTCGGACATGGCGGGGCCGGTGTACCCGATCAGGGCCTGCAGGTCCGGGCTGGGGCCGGGGGCGCCGGTGGCCGGCGGTTGCGGCGCCTTGCGCGGGTCGTGGAACGAGAGCTTCTGGATCTCGGGCAGGGACATCCCCCTGAGGTCGGCCTGCGGGTGGCCGTCGACCTCGATGCCGACCGCGTCGATGATCACCGCGCCGCTGACGCGCGGACTGCCCAGCAGGGCGATCTCGGCGGCGAGCCAGCCGCCGAAGGAGTTGCCGACCACGGTGACGTCGGAGAGGTCGAGCTGGTCGAGCAACGCGACGTAGGCCTGGGCCAGTGCGGCGACGCCGGTGAGTCCCGCGGGTTTCGGCGTGCCGCTGAAACCGGGGTGCGTGGGCAGCAGGACCCGCGAGTGGGTGCGCTCGGTGAGCAGGCCGGCGAAACCGGTCATCGTCGCCACGCCGCCACCGCCGTGCAAGAGGAGGAACGGCCGGGTGCGGTCGTGGTCCTGCACGGCGATCTCGACCGTTCCAACGCCGGTCTCGAGGGTGTGGGTGCCGGTGCGGGCGGGCCGAAGACTGCCGGCCGCGGGGGTGGAAGACATGTGCAGCTCCAAGAACATCAGGTTGCTTACCTAAGGAACCTTAGATCAGGTTTTCTATATAAGCAACCTGTCTTCGATCAGGTAACCTGAGTCGCATGCGACACCGTCCGGCCGAAGTCGGCCTTGCCGTCAAGCGCTTGCAGCACCGCCACCACCGGGCGCTCAGCCGGGCGCTGGCGCCGTTGGGGCTTTCCCTGGTGCAGTGGGACACGCTGCGCCACCTCCACAGCAACCCGGAGGCCTCGCTGCACGCACTCGCGGTGCTGACCTTCCAGACCGACCAGTCGTTCGGGTCGCTCGCGACGCGGATGGTGGACCGCGGTCTGATCGAGCGAGTCCCTGGACCGGGCCGAGCGGTGAGGCACCGGCTCACCGAAGAGGGGGAGAGGCTGCGGGTGGCCGGTCAGGAGCTGGCTGACGGAGTCGTGGACGTCTCCTTCCAGAACCTCTCGGCCGAGCAGCTCGACCAGCTCGGTGATCTGCTGGACCTCGCGCTCGGTCCTGATCCGGCCGACTGACCTCCGCCCGGACGAGTTCGGGGCAGGAAGTGGGCTGCGGGCAGGAAGTGAGACGTTCCGCCGGCGAACACCCGCCGGCCTGATCGATCACTCCACAACGGACTCGGTCGTCCTCGTGGAGGTCTTGTGAAGGTTTCGCCCCCACCACCCCTGCCGGTGGCATCCTCGGGTGCATGAGACATGGGGGCAAGGTCCTTGCCGCAACAGCCGTTCTGGCCGGCCTGGTCGTGAGCGGCCCGGCAGTGCAGGCGTCGGAGGATCCGGACTGCGCCGCGGGAGCGCGGTTCACCTCGAACTACACCGAGGCGGCGTCGGGGTTGCGCGTGATGTCCGTCGAGGTCGCCAACTGCGGTGCGGAAGCGTTGCAGCTCAACGGGTATCCGCAGGTGAGCCTGTTCGACGTGGAGCGGCGGCCGCTGGACGTCGCGATCCTCGAAGGCACCGGCGGCATCACGATCCTCGACGGTTTCAACGATCCGCCGCAGCCGATCACCGTGCAGCCGGGGGAGACTGCCGGCAGTGCGTTCGTGTGGCGGAACACCACCACGTTGCTGGAGCCGCCGCAGGTCGCCGAGCACATCGAACTGGTGACCGCTCCAGGCGCCGTTCAGCAACCGTTGATCGCCGTGTCGCCGCAGCGGAGCATCCACATCGACCTCGGCAGCACGGGACGGATGGGCGTTCGCGCCTGGTACCGCTAGCGGTATCGGGGTGCGCTACCGGGCGGTCTCGGGTACGGGATGAAGTGTTCGAGTCTTGCGGACGGGCGGCATCTCGCGAAGACCGATGCGTCGGTGCAGGCGGCGCATCGGTGCGGGAGCCCACCACGCGTGGCGCCCGAGCATCCGCATGCCGACCGGCATCAGCACGCCGCGGATGAGTGTGGCGTCCAGCAGGACGGCCAGCCCCGCTCCGAGGCCGAACATCTGGACGAAGCTCACGCCGCTGATGGCGAAAGCGATGAGGCTGACCGCGATCAACGTCGCGGCGGTGGACACGAGCCGGCCGGTGCGGGACATCCCGAGGATCACCGCCGCGTGGTGGTCGGCGCCCTGGTCGTGGGCCTCCTTGATCCTGCTCACCACGAACAGCTCGTAGTCCATGGACAGTCCGAGGATGATGGTGAACATCAGCACCAGCATGCAGATGTTGAGCGGCCACGGGGTGAAGCCGAGAACCTGCGACAGCCATCCCTCCTGGAAGACCAGCACCAGCACGCCGAGCGTGGCCGACAGGCCGAGGACGTTGAACGCCAACGCGCGCAACGGCTGGAGAAGGCTCCCGGTGAACAGGAACAGCAGGGTGAACGTGGTGATCGCGATCAACGCGATCGCCAGTGGCAGCCGGCTCCCGATCGCGTCCTGGCTGTCGGCCAGGAGCGCTGCCTCGCCGCCGACCAGGACCGTTGTGCCGGTCGGCTCCGGCAGCGCGCGGATCGCGCCGATCAGTTCGCGCGCCCGCGCGGAGCTGGGTTCGGGTTCGGCCGCCACCAGGAGGCGCTGGCTGTCGGCGTGGACGAGCGTGGCGCCGGCGGGAGCCGGTCCGCTGTCGTGACCGCGGACGAACGCTCCCGCGCTGGACGTCACGCGCAGCACGCCGGGAAGCTCGGAGATCCAGCGCGCGTGGTCCGCGACCGCGGCCTGCTGGGCAGTGCCCTGGATGACGATCTGGATCGCCCTGCTGTCCCCGTTCCGGAACTGGTCGCGCACCACGTCGCCCACCACCCGGCTGTGGGCCGAGCTCGGGAGCATCCGGTCGTCGGGCATGCCGAGCTCCGCCCTCAGCAGCGGCACGGCTGCCAGCAGCAGCAGGACGACCACCGGCGCCCCGGCGAGCAGCGGTCGCCGCATGGCCGTGCCGGCGAGCCTTCCCCAGAAGGCCGACCCGGCGCCGAGGGGGTACCGGTGCGCCCACGGCAGGCGGCCGGCGTCGACCTTCGGTCCGAGCACGGTCAGCAGCGCGGGCAGCACGAGCACCGCGCTGAGCGTGGAAGCGATGACCACCCCGATCCCGGCGTAGGCGAACGAACGCAGGAAGTACATCGGGAACAACAGCAGCACGGCGAGCGAGACGGCCACCGTGACGGCGCTGAACACGATCGTCCGGCCGGCGGTCTGCACGGTGCGGATCACTGCGGCGGACGTGTCGAGCCCGGCGGCCAGCTCCTCGCGGAACCGGCTCGTCGTCAGCAGCGCGTAGTCGACGGCCAGGCCGAGGCCCATCCCGACGGCCATGTTGACCGAGTAGATCGACACGTCGGTCAGCGACCCGATGACCGACAACCCGGCGACGGTGCACACGATCGCGATACCGCCCATGAGCAAAGGCAGCATCGCGGCCACGATCGTGCGAAAGGCGAGCACGAGCAGCAGCAGGATCACCGGAACGGCGATCAGCTCGGCCAGCAGCAGATCGGTGGCGAGCTGCCGGTCGGCGTCCAGCTCCACCGCCGCCCTGCCTCCGATGTGGACGGTGATCGCGCCTCGATCGCCGGCATAGCGCTCACGCAGCCGCTCGACGGTGTTCTCGCTGCTCGCGAAGGCACCGGAGAACTGCCCGAGGGCGAGCGCGTGCCGGCCGTCGCCGGAGCGCAGCTGCGGCGTCCCGGTGGCGAAGTAGGAGGTCACGTCGGACAGCACCGGGTCGGCCGCCAGGCGCGCGGTCAGCTCGCCGCCCGCCTGCCTGACCGCCGCGTCGTCGACCGTGCCCGTGCGGGCGGTGATCAGGATCAGGGCGTTGACGCGGCCGCCGAACCGCTCCTCGATGAGGGTCTGCGCCTTCCAGGACTCCGAGCTCGGATCACCGAAACCGGACGTCGTCAGAGCGCCGGAGGCAGTGGCACCGAGCAGTCCGGCACCGATCACCACCGCCACGCCGGCCAGGAGGACAGCACGTGCATGCCCGGTGACGAACCGGCCGATACCTCTGAACACGCAAGGACTCCCTCTGCGTCGGATGCCGGTGGACCGCTTGCTGTCGCACCGGAAACTATTGCCACCCGGTTTCCGCGGCTCCTCGTGTCGCCCGATCGAGCGTCCCTCAAGGGTTGCCAATTGCGATGTTTCGGAGTCCGAGCGACGGAGTTCCGCCTGAACCGAGGGACGGACAGGACATGACCTGTCCGTCCCGGCTCGGCTACCTCGCGCAGAGGTGCACGGGCTAGGAGTCGCTGACGGTGACGCTTCCGGTCAGCAGACCGCCTCCGGCCGCCCTGACCGGGCCGGCCGTGCGCCCACCATCGCGTCCCGGGGTTCGAAGCCCGCCCGATCCGCGTCGAATCGCCAGGTCACCTCCGATGGACAGGAGCGGTGACGGGGGAGAGCGAGCAGGGCGAGCCACCGGATGTCGCGGCCGGGGTGCTCGAGCTCGGCGTCCTGCACAGCCTCGGCCACCCCCACCTCGCCCTCGGTCAGCACGACCAGACCCGCGCGGTGTGGCGGGAAGCCCTGGAGCTGTACCGGCAGCAGGTCGCGACGCCGACACCGCACGCGTTCGGCGGCAGCTCGACGACCTCGACGAGGCCAGCGGACAGCTGTGACGTGGCCGGCCGCGGGGCTCGTCCGGGCGTCGCGATGGTCCAGGGCGGTCAGGCGGTCAGGCGGCCCTGCGGCCGACGGCTGTGCCTGCCACCCGGCCGCCGCGCCTCGGCCGGCGCCTCAGGATTCGCACCCTGCCCAGGCCGCGCGGGGTGACCGGCGGATCGGGTGTCGGCCGTACAGCGGGCACGGGGCGCGGCATTCGGTCACGACAGCAGGGCAGTTCGGCCGACTCTGACGTTGAGTGACGGCGGCCAGACCCGGATGGACCTTGCTTCAGCGTTCAAGAGAGGCGAATTCTGTGGTTCGCGCCAGCGTTCTCCGCCCACTGGCGCCGAAACGACAAGAGCCGCCGCCTGTGATGTCGGAGGTACTCATGTCCTCACCGGCCGTCGGTGTGGATGGGCGGGTGTGGCAGCGGCACGCGTGGTGCCCGCCGCACAACTCAGACCGCGAGCGAGCGACCCGTCCGTCCGGACGCCGGCACTCCTCGGCCTGATCGGCACCGGTGACCACAGCAGCCCGTCGGGTACCGCGACGGTGGACTGCGCCAACGAGCCTCACACCGTCTTCTTCCGCCGCCATCGGTTGACCATGACAGGAGAGCACATGCGCCGGAGAACGAGCGGTGTCTTGATCGTGACCGCGGTGGCGGCCACGGTGGCGGCCGCGATCATCACCGATCCCGTGTCAGTGCAGGCGGTCGACGCGCCCGCGTGCACGGTCGGGTACCAGGTCGACCAGTGGAGCAACGGCTTCGTCGCACAGGTCAAGGTGACCAACAACAGCGACCCCGTCGACGGCTGGACGCTGACGTGGACCTTCGCCGGTGACCAGCACGTCACCTCCGGCTGGAGCGCCGACCTCAGCCAGTCCGGAAAGGTCGTGACCGCGCGGAACCAGGCGTTCAACCGCGGCATCGCCACCGGCGCGTCCGTCCAGTTCGGGTTCCAGGCGACCTTCCAGGGAACCAACGACACACCGGCGGACTTCGCCCTCAACGGCGTGCGGTGCAACGACACTAACCCGCCGACGACAACAACCACGACAACGACAACAACCACGACAACGACACCTCAACTGCCACCAGCAGGTTGCCCGACTGGCGCGTTCTGCGACGGCTTCGAGAACCAGACCGGGACGACGCCGGCAGGCGACTGGTCGTTGGTGTTCCCGAACTGCCAGGGATCCGGCACCGCGACCGTCGACAGTTCGACGGCGCACAGCGGCACCAAATCGGTCCGGATCAACGGTCGGGCCGGCTACTGCAACCACGTGTTCCTCGCGACGTCCAAGGGGACGGGCGGATCCGGTCTGTACACACGGTTCTACGTGCGGCACACCACCGCGCTGCCGGAGGCGCACGTGACCTTCGCGGCCATGAAGGACACCGCCGACGGCGGCAAGGACCTGCGGATGGGCGGCCAGAACCGCGCCCTGCAGTGGAACCGCGAGTCCGACGACGCCACGCTGCCGGAGCAGAGCCCCGCCGGGGTGGCCCAGAGCACCCCGCTGCCGGTGAACCAGTGGACCTGCGTGGAGTTCGGGATCACCGGCTCGGAACTGCGGACCTGGGTCAACGGCAACGAGGTGCCGGGTCTGCGCGCGGACGGGGTGTCCACGCCGGACGTGGACGCGCAGTGGCTCCGCCGGAGCGGGTGGCGGCCTGCCCTGAGCGACTTCCGGCTCGGCTGGGAGAGTTACGGCAACGGTGACGACACGCTGTGGTTCGACGACGTCGTGATGGCGGCGTCGAGGGTCGGGTGCTCCTGAGACTCGGCCCGCGCTTACAGCCGGCACGATCAGGCAGATTCCCGATCGTGCCGGCCGGCGTTGTTCCTGCGTCCAGGACCACATCGCCGTTCGACGGCGGATCCGGCCTGAACGCTGGTCAGAAACCAGAAAGTCGGTGATCGCCCGCAGCGCGTTCGTCACACCCCCGTCTGCTGGCTCCGATCCGGCTCGTCGCGCTGCGGCAGCATCAGCCGCACCGCCACCACGCCGAGCGCCGCGGCGGCACCGGCCACCACGAACGCGAGCGTGGCCGAGACCTCGACCAGGAACCCGCCCACCGCGGACCCGATCGGCATGCCCGCCACGTTGAGGCTGATCGACACCGCCAGCACCCGGCCCAGCATCACCGGATCGGTGCGGCGCTGGCGCAACGTCAGCAGACCCACGTTGACCAGACCGGACGCCAGGCCGATCACCACCAGGCCCGCGATCAGCCCGCCGATGCCCGCGGCGGCGACCACGGCCGCGACCGCCGTGATCGCGATGCCCGCGACCATGGCCGCGCGTTCGCGGCCCTCGCGCAGGACGTTCCCCGCGATCAGCGCGCCGACGACGCCCGCGACACCGGCCGCGCCCCACAGCAGCCCGGCCCCGGTGTCGCCCACCACCGTCGGCACCACGATCACCAGCACACCCCACGCCACCTCGTAGAGCCCGTAGGACACGACGAGTGCGCGCAGCACCGGATGCGTCAGCACGTACCGCACACCCGCGACCGTGGACCGCAGCAACGGACCGCGGTCGATGTGCTCGGGCCGCCCGGCGGGCAGCACCACCATGAACGCGAAGGCCACCGCGTAGAGCACGGCGACGACCACCAGCGCGACCGGTCCGCCGGCCAGCGCGAACAGCGTGCCCGCGAGCACCGGCCCGAGCACCTCGACCACGTTGAACACGCCGATGTCCAGCGCGTTCACCCGTTCCAGCGCCCGGCCGGGCACCAGCCGCGGCAGCAACGCCCGCACACCGGCGATGTTCAGCGGGCTGGTCAGCGAGTACAGCGCGGCCAGCACCACGATCGGCACGATCCCGCCGGGCGCGAACGCGAGCGCGCCCACCAGCACGGCGCTGACGAACAGGTCGATCACCACCGACCGCCCGGCCCCGACCCGGTCGAGCAACGCGCCCGCCAGCGGGCTGACCAAAAGACCGGGCCCCGCCGCGGCGAACACCGCCAGTCCGGCCAGCGCGGGTGAGCCGAACCGGTCGAGCACGTGCAACACCAGCACGAGGACGAACATCTGCTCGGCCAGACGGGAGAACAGCGCCGCGCCGAGCAGCGGCGCGACGTGCGGCTCGCGCAGAACTCGGCGGTACGTCAGCGTCGTGGTGGTCGGGTCAAGTGGTTCCGGCACGGCTCGACCGTAACGTCCGACAACGCCTGGACTCATCCCTTCGCCACAAGCGAAGGCGGCATGGCGCCCTGGAACACCAGGCCGTGCAGCGCCAGTGCTGCGACGAGTCGCGGGCCGGTGCGCAGCCTGCCGATCCCGGCCACTGCCTGTCGAGAGGACGAACTCCGTGCTATACCTCGTATTCAGAGGTATCGGCCTGTTACGCGGGGTTCCACCGCACCGGCGTGGAGGAGTTCCTCGGCGTGCGGTCGGTCAGCGTCACCTCCGAGGTCGCACAGGTGGCCGACGGCGAAGCCGTGGTCGAGTCGGCACGGGTGCTGGAGGTGCTGGCCCTGGCCGACTCGCAGCCGGCGCTCGCGGACCTGGAGCTCTACCTCGCCGACCCGGATCCGGTGGTGCGCCGGGCGGCGGTGTCGGCACTGACCGAGGCGGTGCCGCAGGGGTTCGAGTTCGCCCTCGTCCAAGCCATGGCGGACAACGAGACGCGCGCCGTCGCGGCGGCAGGTCTGCGCGAACTGGTGGAGGTCGTGCCGGTCTCACCGACGACGACCTGGAGGTCCGGCAGGCGGCCGTGCGCGCGTACGCCAGGCGAGCGCTGGGGTGAACACCGTGGTGAGCGCGCGTGCTGTTTCCGGTCTACTTCGGACTCGCAGAACTCGGTGAGCGTCTCGTCCCACGACGTGCCGGCGGCCCGGAGAGCCGCTGTCGCAGGGCGTTGCCGTACAACTCGTGGGCGAGCACGCTGGTCTGCCGGTGCGCGCCCGCCGGCAGGACGATGAAGCTCGCGAGCTCGGTGCTCAGATCGGCGCCCGCGGCCTCGATGATCCGCTTCCGGCGGTGAGGATCGTGCCGCCGTGCCATCTTTCCCTTCCTTTAGTGGTCCGGTGGGCCTTCGCGCAAGAGCCGTTCTCGCCGTGGACCACGATGCGGAACGGTCCTGACCGGAGATGTGTACGTCAGTACATTCACCGGGGTGTCCAAGATCCTGGCGTCACGGTGGCTGCTGGTGCGGCTGAGCGCCGTCGCGGCGTTGTTCCTGGTGTGGCAGTTGGTCGCGCTGGCCCAGATCTGGCCTGCCGCCGTGCTGCCGAGCCCCGGCCAGGTGTGGCAGCAGCTGCTGTCCACATCGGACTTCACGAACGGTCAGGGCGGCTATGCCGGCTCGACGCTGGCCGAACGGCTCGGCGTCAGCCTGCGGCGGGTCGGCTACGGGTGCTTCTACGGCGTGCTGCTGGGCCTCGTGCTCGGCCTGGCGATGGGGCTGATCCCGGTCGTCCGGGCGGTCACCGAACCCGCCGTGGCGTTCCTGCGCGCCCTTCCGCCGCTGGCCTACCTGAGCCTGCTGGTGATCTGGTTCGGCATCGACGAGGAACCCAAGGTCTACCTGCTGATGATCGCCGCGTTCCCGCCGGTGGCCGTGGCCGCCGCGGCCGCGGTGAGCGGGGTCAACCGGCAGTACGTCGAGGCGGCGCAGGCGTTGGGCGCCAACGCGTTCGACGTCATCCGCGCGGTGATCCTCCCCGCGTCGGGGCCGGAGATCCTGACGGGTGTCCGGCTGGCCGTCGGCATCGCCTACAGCTCCGTGGTGGCGGCGGAGACCGTGAACGGCGCGGACGGGATCGGCGGCATGGTGCTCAACGCCCAGCGCTTCAACCAGACCGCGGTGGTCATCCTCGGTCTCTTCGTCATCGGCATCACCGGCCTGGTCATCGACTCGCTGATCGTGGCAGCCCAACGCGCGTTGTCCCCGTGGCGCGGACGCGCCTGATATCGAGGAGTCGTTCATGCCGATCTCGCGCAGAACCATGCTCGCCCTGCTCGCTTCCACGCCGGTGCTCGCGTCGTGCGGCGTGGGCGGCTCGTCGGCGACCGGCGGGAAGAAGGTGCGGGTCGCGTTCCAGAACTTCGCTGACAGCACGCTGCTGGTGAAGGACCAGAAGACGCTGGAGAAGGCGTTACCGGACCATGAGATCACCTGGACCGCCTTCGACTCCGGTGCGAGCATCAACACCGCGTTCCTGGGCGGTGCGATCGACCTCGCGGTCATCGGCAGCAGCCCTGCCGCCGCCGGTCTCTGCCCGCCGCTGAACATCCCCTACCAGGTGATCGAGCTGCTGAACGTCATCGGTGACAGCGAGGCACTCGTGGTGCGCAAGGCCACCGGGATCACGAAGATCTCGGAGCTGGCCGGCCGCAAGATCGCCGCACCGTTCAGCTCGACGGCCCACTACAGCCTGCTCGCCGCGCTGGAACTGGCCGGGGTGGACGCGGGTTCGGTCACGCTGGTCGACCTCGAGCCGCAGAACATCCAGGCGGCGTGGCAGCGCGGCGACATCGACGGCGCCTACGTCTGGACACCGGTGCTGAGCGTCCTGCAGCAGGACGGCGTGACGCTCACCGACAGCGCCAAGCTCGCGGCCGCCGGCAAGCCGACGCTCACGTTCACCGTGGCACGCAAGGAGTTCACCGACACCAACCCCGACGTGGTCGACAAGTGGCTGGCCGCGACGAACGACGCGATCAAGCTGATCAAGACCGACCCCGCGGCGGTCGCGGCCGCGGTCAGCCGGCAGATCGGCATCGGCGAGCCCGATGCCCTGGCCCAGCTGAAGCAGAACATCTACCTCGACCACGACGAGCAGCGCGGACCCGACTACTTCGGCACCGCGCAGGCGCCAGGACAGCTTGCGAACCGCCTGCGCGACACGGCGGAGTTCCTGCGCGCGCAGAAGAAGGTCGAACAGGTGCCGGACCTGACGACCATCCAGGCCGCGCTGCGGGCGCCGGGGGTCGGGCGTGGCTGACGTCGCCGAGCTGCACGGAGTCGAACACGCCTACCAGACGAAGGCAGGTCCGGTGCCGGCGCTCGGCCCGCTGGACCTGGCGGTGGCCCCGGGGGAGTTCCTGGTCGTCGTGGGCCCGTCCGGGTCGGGCAAGAGCACGTTGCTGCGCATGCTGGCCGGCTTCGAGCGTCCGTCCACAGGGGAGGTGGCGCTGCTCGGCCACCCACCGGTGCCGGGCCGCGAGGTGGGGGTGGTGTTCCAGCAACCCCGGCTGTTCCCGTGGCGCACCGTCGGCGGCAACATCAGCACGGCGTTGAAATGGGCCAAGGTGCCGAAGCCGGACCGACCGGCGCGGACGGCGGAACTGCTGTCGCTGGTCGGTCTCGACGGCCTCGGCCCGAGACGCACCTGGGAGATCTCCGGCGGCCAGCAGCAACGCGTCGCCATCGCCCGCGCACTGGCAGCGCGTCCCCGGTTGTTGCTGATGGACGAGCCGTTCGCCGCGCTGGACGCCCTGACCAGGGAGCGGCTGCAGGAGGACGTGCGCTCGCTCGCGGGCGACGGCAGGTCGGTCGTGTTCGTGACGCACAGCGTGGACGAGGCGGTGTTCCTCGGCAGCCGCGTCATCGTGCTCACCGACCGGCCGGGCCGGATCGCGTTGAGCCTGCCCGTCGACCTGCCCCGCCACGGCCTGCCGGCCGACGAACTGCGCGGCTCGCCGCGGTTCGCGGCCCTGCGCGGGGAAGTGTCCGCCGCGGTGCGGGCGACCCTGTCCGTCCAACCCGGCCAGCTTGCGGAGAAGTCGTGACGCTCTCGTTCGAGGCGGTGGCATGGACCAGCCCGGCGACGTTCAGCGATTGTCCGCTGACTGCCACCGGGCCGGAGGTCTGAGTCGGCTGCCCACCAGGACTCGCTGCGCGGTGTGGGCGGCCTTGGCCTCAGCGGACAGCTCGGCCCGTCGAAGTCACCGAGGTCGCGTTCCGGCTCTTCGCCGAGCAGGGCTTCGGCAACACGACCGTCGAGCAGATCACCGCCGAGGCCGGGCTGTCGCGCACCACCTCCCGGCGTCCCCGAACCTGATGCAGCTGCTCAGCGACGCCTGTGCCTTGATGACCCGCCGGTGGGAGAAAACCCAAGGCTGGCAAAGCATGCTGGTCGCGGAGATTGCCCGCCGGCTCGGCGCGAAACCCGCCGACGAGTTGCGCGCCAACGCCGTCGTCGCCGAGGAAAGGACCCAGGTCGTCTCGGCTGATCGCGCACGGGTGCGACGGCCCCGATCAGGGCATGGATGGTCGTGTTGAATTTACGCGTGACTGCTTCTATTCCTGGAGCAAGATTGTTGTGCGAAAAAAACCCGGTGCGCGTCCAACGCGCTACAGAGGTTTTGGGCAATAAATTCACCCTCTTCTCCCGGAAGTCGCTTGTACATCTCGGCCACCCGAACGGGTCTGGCGTGAATGGCATCTCAGGAAATGTTCAGAACGGCATTTCCGTAATAGATTGATGGTCGATGGCATCATCGGCAGACGCAACCGCGCGATAGGGCGGAAGTCGTCGTCGCGGTGCAGTAGCGAATCGATGTGCGGCCCGGAACGCTCCGTGCGCCGCGGAACGGGTAGCCGCAAGAGGTTCAGCTCACCCGTCGGTGTGGCCGGTGTGCGCGGCACAGCGGAACCGACCGCGCTCGCCCTTGTGGAGGGCACCGGGTCGGTCATCGACCGAACGAGGGGCAAGCCCGTACGTCGCCGACGGTGGCCAGGGGTGTGTTGACGCTGGTCACAGCGTCGCCTGCCCTACCGCCCATCCGCAATGCCCAACGTCGCGTCAGGACGCTGGGCACACGGTGATCTGCCGTGACGCGTTGCGCTTCGTAACATTGAGAACAGACGAGTGCAGATTTCGGAGCGAGGTGTTCGGTGACTTCAGACGAGACGGCGTCGACGGCCAGCATGCAGACCAGTGACCACGACGGCGTGCTCGTGGCAGTGATCAGCGGCGAACTCGACATGAGCAGCGTTGATGCGATCGGGACAGCCCTGTTCGACCACTTGGACAAGCAACCGGACGGGTTGGTCGTCGAGTTGGCCGTGGACTTCATGGGCTCATCCGCGTTGTCGATGCTGCTGGAGCTCCACGGGCGGTCACAACGTGCCGGAGTGGAGCTGGCGATCGTGGCTGCGCAGGTTGCGGCGGTACGTCCCCTGATGGCCAGCGCCCTGGGCCAGGTGCTGCCGTTGACCCAGTCGGTGGACGAGGCCGTGAAGTCGATCCGAGAGGAACGGGAGTCGCAGCAGAAGCCTGTTCAGTGAACCTGCACGGGCGTAGGCGAACCAGTCGGTGAAATCGCCGGTGCAGACGATGTTGCGCTGGGTGCCGAGGCTGGCTCGCCGGACTCGGTGGAGACCGCGCACGTGGTCTGGCCGGGCTTGACGTGCGGTGCGTTGAGCAGCCAGCCGCCGCGCTGTGTGGTCGTGCGGCACGGGCGGCTGAAGACGCCGGCGCTCGTGCCGCGCCCATCAGGCTCTGCGTCTGATCCTCAGCAGCACACACCGAGTTCGGCGGCGGCCCGCGCGGGGCGTCGACGGTCGCTTTGTCGGTGACCTCGGCCTCGCCGTCGACGAAGTTTTCCCGACCTGTGTCACCACCGCACGGACCGGCATACCTTCCCTTCGGTTGGTATTGATTTCTCCACGTGATTTTTGATGCCGGCCTCTGTGGGGTTGAGCTCCGGTCCGCTTTGGTCGTCCGCGGCGAATCTATTGATCATCGCCGGCCGGTGCGGTCGTGCGAACGATGTTGCCCGTCGAGGTGGCCGGCAGCCGCCTCGATCAGCCCGTCGAGGTGGCTGCGAGTGGTGAGCATGGCCGAGATCTGCCCGTCGATCCGCTCCCGCTCACGCCGCATCACGTGCAGCGTCTCGACTGTGACGCACGCCGCGGGAGTGTCCACACAGGGCAGGAGTGTGGCGATCGTCTCGCTCGACAGACCGGCGTCGTACAGCCGGCGCAGCCAGTGCACCCGGTGCACCGCGGTTTCGGTGTACAGCCGGTGCGCTCCCGTTGTCCGGGTCGACGTCAGCAGGCCCTGCTGTTCGTAGTAGCGCAGCGACCGGACGCTCACTCCTGTGCGGGCGGCCAGCTCGCCGATGCGCATCAGAGTGTCCTTTGTGGTCACTGTAACCTCCGCCACTTCGGGTTGAACCTGACATTGATGTCAGATTTTACCCTTCGGTCGGAACCTCAACGGAAAAGGACAGCGCCATGGACATCGAAGGATCGGTCGCCTTGGTCACCGGGGCCAATCGCGGCCTCGGCAAGGAGTTCGTCAGCCAGCTGGTCGAGCGCGGCGCGAAGAAGGTGTACGCCACTGCCCGTGACGTCAGCACCATCACCACGCCGGGCGTCGTGCCCCTGGCCCTGGACCTGCTCGACCCGGCAAGCATCGAACTGGCGGCGCAGCAGGCCGGGGACGTGACCCTGCTCGTCAACAACGCCGGGATCTCCACCGGCCAGAACCTCGTGCGCGGTGACCTGGCCCAGGTCCGCCGGGAGATGGAGACCCACTTCTTCGGCACGCTCGGCGTCACCCGCGCCTTCGCCGACATCCTCGGCCACAACGGCGGTGGGGCCATCATCAACGTCCTGTCGGCCCTGTCCTGGTTCTCCTGGAACGGCGCCACGTCGTACTCGGCCGCGAAGGCGGCGGAGTGGAGCCTGACCGCCGGCACGCGCGCCGAGCTCGCCGGCCAGGGCACGCAGGTGCTCGGGCTGCACCTCGGCGCCGCCGACACCGACATGATGGCCGGTTACGAGGGTCCCCTGCTCAAGGCGAGCGACGTGGTGAAGGCGGCCTTCGACGGCCTGACCGACGGTGCCGTCGAAGTCCTCGTCGACGAGTGGAGCCGCACCGTCAAGGCTGGTCTCGCCGCGGATCCGGCCGAGTTCTACGCGAAGGTGGCGGCGAACCTGCCGTGAACCGGAGGCCGGATCCGGGTGTCGATCCGGCCGGTGGGCTACGCCCCGCTCATGCCCAGGATCAGCGCGACCGCGTCCTCCGAGCACGCCCCCGGCGTCAGGACCTCCTGCAGCAGCAGGCCGCGGATCGCGGCGACGGTGACGGTGGCCCTGGTCAGTGCCGCCTCGGAGGGGAGTCCTTCGCGTTCCGCCAGCGAGGCCAGCATCCTGGTGAGGTCGTCGAGCGACGAGATGAACTCGCGGAACTCGTCCGGGCTGTACGCGGCCAGCCCCACGACGTGGAAGAACCCGCGGATGCGCGACAGCTGGTCCTGGCGGGTGTAGGCCCGCCAGATCGCCAGGACGAGGTCGTCGAAGGTGCCGTGGCCGGCGTCCCGGAACAGCGCCTCGTTGTCCCGGGTCCGCTGTGCCGCGAGCACGGCCGCCAGGACGCCCGTGAGCGACCCGAAGTGGTACCGCAGGAGCGCGTGGCTGGTCTCGGTGCGGGCCGCGATCTCGCGGAGTGAGGTCTCCGGTGGTGGGAGGCCGTCGTCGAAGACGTCGAGGAGGCGCGCCAGGAGGCGCTCGCGTGCATCGCCGTTGCGTGCCGTGCTTGACAGGACCACCTCCGTAGTTTATCCATTGGAAAAGCAATTTATCCATTGGAAAAACCCCGGAGGGCTCGTGGGACGGTTCCAGGTGGTGGGCGCGACGGTCGTGGACGGGTCGGGTCGCGATCCGGCCGACGTCGCCGTCGCGGTCGAGGACGGCCGCATCACCGGGCTCGGTGCCTCCGGCTCGGACGGTGAACGGCTCGACGCCGGTGGGCTGACGATGACGCCCGGCCTGATCGACGCCCACGTCCACCTGGGGTTGTCGAGCCTCATCCAGCCTCAGTTCTCGTTCCGGATCAGTGCCGCCGAGATCGCGGCGGACATCTTCGCCACGGCCGGCGCGGCGCTCGACGCCGGCTTCACGACCGTCCGGGACACCGGCGGGATCGACGGCGGTGTCGTCACCGCGATCGCGAAGGGCAAGGTCAGGGGGCCGCGCGTCGTGTCGTGCGGACCTGTCCAGTGCCAGACGGGCGGCCACGGCTACTACGGGGCCGAGTGGGAGCCCACCGAGCTGTGGAGCAGCCATCACGTTCCTGGCCTGTGCGCCCTGTCCATGATGGCGGGCAACGCGGATGAGCTGCGGCGCAACGTGCGCGAGGCGTTCCGGCGCGGGGCGTCGTTCCTGAAGCTCTGCGTGACCGGCGGGGTGGTGGGCGGCAAGGACCGGCTGACCGACACCCAGTTCACCGTCGAGGAGATCGCCGTCGCCGTGCAGGAAGCCGCGGCGCGGGGCACCTACGTGACGGTGCACGCCCACAACAACGAAGGCATCCGGAACGCGGTCGAGGCCGGGGCGCGCTGTGTCGAGCACGGCACGGATCTCGACGAGCCGACGGCCGCTCTGATGGCCGCTCGCGGGGTTGCTCTCGTGCCCACGTTCGCCGTCGTCGAGCGGCTGCTGCACGATCCTGCCGCAGCCGGCCTGGACGAATCGGTCCGCGATCGCGTGGCGGGGGCGCGGGAGCGGATGGCCGGGGCGCTCGCCGTCGCCAAGGAGGCCGGGGTGCGGATCGGGCTGGGTTCCGACCTCATCGGCCCGGATCAGGACCGCCGCGGCGAGGAACTCGCATTGCGCGCGCAGCTCGAGACGCCGATGGAGGCTCTCGTGGCGGCCACGAAGACCAACGCCGAGATCATCGGTCTGCCCGAGGTGGGCGTCATCGCTCCCGGCAAGCGGGCGGATCTCGTGCTCTGGAACGGCAACCCGCTCGAAGACCCGAACATTTTCGCCGACCCCGGCAACGCCGTACTCGTCGTCCAATCCGGACGTGTTGTGAAGGACCTCCGATGAACACCATGTGGCACGGCTGCCTGGCCGACACCGACTACTTCGAGCTGCGTTCCAGCGGTGGGCACGACTACGGCGTCTGGGTCACCACGCCGCCGCGCTACGACCCCGCCACAGCGCAGGCGCCCGTCGTGTACGTGCTCGACGGCAACTGGGCGGTGGGCCTGACGGCCCCGCTCATCGTCACCCAGCACGACCCCATGCAGAAGATCAAGCCGTACGTCCAGGTCAGCGTGGGCTACGCGGGTGAGGAAGCGGAGCACTGGGCGAGGCTGCGCAACAGGGACCTCGTGCCACCCGGCGAGCCCGTCGCCCAGGAGTTCCTCGACGCCGTGGAGATGGGAGTCCAGGCGGGCTCGATGACCCGTGAGCAAGCCGATGCCTACATCGACGAACTGCGGGACACGCAGGGCGACGCGTTCCTGCGCTTCATCACCGACGAACTGCACCCCCGGATCGAACGCGACTACGGCACGGCCGCGAGCGGTCACGGCCTTTTCGGCTACTCCTACGGCGGACTCTTCAGCCTCTACGCCTGGCTCACCGGCACCACTCTCTTCGAGAGCATCGGAGCGGGCAGCCCCGGCGTCGCCAGCGAGGACAGCCAGGTCTTCGCGCAGATCCAGGACCTGGGCGACCAGCCGGCCAAGCTCCACCTGACCTTCAACGACCGGGAGATCCTCGGGAACGTGCCCATCTACCAGAACCTCACGAAGAACGCGGCCACCGTCCTGCACCGCCTCACCTCCCGCGGCGCGGCCGTCACCAGCGAGGTGCTGCGCGAGACGCACGTGACCGGTCTGCAGGCCTCGTTCCTCAGCTACCTCAGGACCTGCCGTGCTCTGTGAGGAAAGAGGGTGACGTGTGAACACCGATGTGGTCGTGATCGGGGCAGGTGTGATCGGATCGTCGATCGCCCTCGAACTCGCACGGGCGGGGCACCGGGTGATCGTGCTCGATCGGGCACCGGGTGCCGGACAGGGATCGACCTCGGCATCGAGCGCGATCGTCCGGTTCAACTTCTCCACCACCGCCGGGGTGGCGACGGCCTGGGAGTCGCATTTCGGCTGGCTCGACTGGGCCGGCCACCTCGGGCACGACGTCGGCGACCTCGCGGTGTTCCGCAAGAGCGGGCTGGTCGTGCTGGACGTCGAGGCGGCTCCGCGTACGTCGTGGCTCCCGTTGTTCGACGAGATCGGTGTTCCCTACGAGGAGTGGGACAGCGCGACTTTGGCCGAGCGCGTTCCCGGTGTCGACGTCGGCCGCTACTGGCCGCCGAAGCGGCTCGACGACGAGCAGTTCTGGGAGGACGCGGAACTCTCGCTCGGTGGCGTGTACACCCCGGACGCCGGTTACGTCTCAGACCCGAGCCTCGCCGCCGTGAACCTCGCCTCCGCGGCCTCGGCGTGTGGAGCGGAGTTCCGCTTCCGCAGCACGGTGACAGCGGTGGAGAAGGCCGGTGGGCGCGTGACGTCGGTGCGACTGTCGGACGGCACCCGGATCTCCTGTGCCGTCGTGGTCAACGCGGCCGGTCCGTGGTCGGGCGCGTTGAACCGGTTGGCCGGCGTGGGTTCCGGCTTCACGGTCGGCGTGCGCCCGATGAGGCAGGAAGTGGCGCACGTGCCGGTCCCGGAGGGCTATGGGGGACCGGCGGTGGCGGACATGGACCTGGGCACCTACTTCCGAGGTGAGGTAGGAGGGGGTCTGCTCGTCGGCGGAACGGAACCGGAGTGCGATCCGATGCAGTGGACCGACGACCCGGACGCCGTCGGCATCCATCCGACAGCCGCGGTCTTCGAGGCCCAGGTGACGCGGGCCGCGCGGCGGTTGCCGGACCTGGCGGTGCCCAACCGGGCGCGCGGCGTGGTGGGCGTCTACGACGTCGCCGACGACTGGACTCCGATCTACGACCGCACCGAGCTCGACGGCTACTACGTCGCGATCGGGACGAGCGGCAACCAGTTCAAGAACGCGCCGGTCGTGGGGCAGCTGATGACGGAACTGATCAACCAGGTGGAGAACGGCGCCGACCACGACGCGTCGCCCGTCCGGTTCCGGGCCCCGCGCACCGGCTTGGAGATCGACCTCGGCGCGTTCTCCCGCAAGCGCGACCGGAACACCGCGAACTCGGGCACGGTGATGGGCTGAGCCCGCGTTGAACGATCTCGAAGTCGTGCGGATCAAGCCGAGGTGATCTTGAGCGGGTCGGCCAGCAGCCTCACGAACCCGTCCAGGTCGTCGTCCATCATCAAGTGCCCGGCATCGGGCACGACGCGCACGTCGCAGCCGGTCGCGCGCAGGGCGTCGAGGTCTTCGCCGCTCAGTTCGCCCGAGATGTGGCGCTTCGGCATGGACAGCGCGGTCAGCTGTTCGCGGAAGGTGACCGGTCGCTCGGCCAGCAACGACACGGCGGTGCGGTGCAACCCGTGTGGTGACCACCGGCGCAGCGTGCGCAGGCCCACCGCCGTGTCCTCCGCGTCGATGATGCTCCGCATTCCGGTCGAGACGAAGGTGTCCTCGTCGAAGCTCGCGATCTGCGCCGACATCGTCCCGACGCCGGGGTCGAGGTTCGGCTCGGCCACGATCAGCTCACCGACGAGATCCGGGCGCTGCGAGGCCAGGCTGATCGCGATCGAACCACCGAGCGAGTGCCCGACGAGAGTGATCGCGCGGAGTTCGAGTGCGTCGATCACCGCTGCGACAACGGATGCGTGCTCCTCGATCGTGTGCGCGAACGTGTCGTCGTGGTCGCTCCAACCGCTGCCCACCAGGTCGACCAGCACGTGCCGGCCCCGGCCCGCGACCTCGGGGTGGCCGATGACCGGCGCGAACGTCACGGTGCTCGCCAGCCCGAGGCCACCGAGGTAGACGCTCGTGCGGCCGCCGGTGGCGCCGACGTCGAGGTAGGCGGCATGGGCGCCGGACGGGGTGACTCGCAGCAGCTTCACTCCGTCATTATCGAGGTGGCCGTACGGCTCACGGCCGCACGCCTGGTCCGAAGCCCGTCCAGCGCAGCTCGGGTGGCAGGTGGCCCATGTCGTTGTAGAGCACCAGAGCCGGTGGCGTGCCGTCGCGGTGCTGGATCACCGTAAGTGCCGTGTTGCCGCAGCTCATCGCGAGCCACCGGGCGGGCGGGGCGCCGAGGGCGTCCCGCACCAACCAGGCCACCTGGTAGGCGTGCGTGACCAGCACCTCGTGCGTCTCGGTCTCGGCGGGTCGCGCGAACCGTGCGGTCAACGACTCCGCGAGCCTTGCGCCGGCGGCTGCCTCCCCGGCGTCGTAGCCGTCGAAGAACCCCGCCCAGGCGGGTGGCACGTCTTCCGGCACGTGCGGCACGTGGTCCACCAGCTCCGCCGCCGCACCGACGGCGACGCCCGGCAGGTGTTCGCCGAGGATCCGCGCGGTGCCGGCGGCGCGCGGCAGAGGGGAGTGCCACACGGCGTCGACCGGCAGCCTGGCCAGGCGCTCTCCGAGCAGGTGCGCCTGCTGGTGTCCGACGTCGGTCAGTTCGCCGAACGGGCTCGCCGCGCCGTGCCGGACCACGTACAGGTGCCGAGTCGCCATCCGCGCCCCCATCATGTTGCCATCATTCGGATGATGACAACATCCTAACCGCTACCAGGGTACAGCCGTGCCGTCCCAGGAGAAGAAGCCACCGGTAGGGCCGTCGTCCGGCAGTAGGGCGAGATGGACGGCTCCCGCGGCGGCTTCCGCCGGATCGCCGCCGGCTGCGGCTCGGGCGGTCAGGTCGGTGGCGCGGAGGCCGGGGGCGAGGGCGTTGACCTTGAACCCGTCGAGCGTCTGGGCGTAGAGGACGGTGAGGGCGTTGAGGGCGGCTTTGGAGGAGCGGTAGGCGGCGGCGCCTCCATTGCCGGGGGCGAACTGCGGGTTGGGGTTGGTGCTCCAGGTCAGCGACGCGGTGCCGCTGGAGACGTTCACGATGCGCGGGTGCGGGGACCGGCGCAGGGCGGGCAGGAAGGCGTTGGTCACCGCCACCACGCCGAAGACGTTGGTCTCGAACGTCCGGCGCATCTCGTCGAGGTCGGTGTCGGCCGGTGTGGCGAGGGACGGTGCGATGCCGGCGTTGTTGACCAGCACGTCCAGGCGGTCCACCTGTGCCGCGGCTCGTGCGATGCCGTCGGGGTCCGTCACGTCGAGGACCAGGAGGTGGCCGCCGATCTCCTCGGCGGCCTTCTTCCCGAGCTGCGGGTCGCGCGAACCCACGTGGACGGTGAATCCTTCGGCGACGAGCAGGCGGGCGATGTGGTGGCCGATGCCCTTGTTGGCGCCGGTGACCAGAGCGGTGCGATCGTTCATGTCGACCACGGTGCTCCGGCGGCAGGGGCGCTGCCAGGGATAACCTGTACCAGGCAGGGGAGGAGGCCGCATGGCACGGCAGGAGCTGGCCCGCTTCCTGCGGGACCGCCGGACGGCCCTGCGTCCGCACGACGTCGGCCTGACGGTGACGGGTGCCGACCGCCGCACGCCGGGGCTGCGCCGCGAGGAGGTCGCGGACCTCGCCCACATGTCGGTCGACTACTACACGCGCCTGGAGCAGGCCCGCGGCCCGCGCCCGTCGGCGCGGATCCTGGACGGGCTGGCGCAGGCGTTGCTGCTCACGCCGGCCGAGCGCAGCCACCTGTTCCGCCTGGCGGGGTCGAGCACGCCGCCCGGCGCGAGTGCCGTGCGGAGGGTTCGCCCGCACGTGGCGCGGATGCTGGAGCGGTTGCCGGAGACCGCTGCCATCGTGACGGACGCGTCCTACGGCGTGGTCGCCTGGAGTCCGCTGGCCGAGGTGCTGCTCGGTTTGCGGGACGGGACGACCAACCTCGCCAGGCGACACTTCCTGGGGCAGGGGTACGAGAGTTCCAGCGCCGAGGAGTTCGGGCGCGTGGTGGTCGCCAGGCTGAGCCGCGCGGCGGACCGCTACCCGCACGACCCGCAACTGAGGGCCCTGCTGGACGAGTTGCACGCCGGCAGCGAGGAGTTCCGGCGGATCTGGCAGACGCGACCGGTGCACGCGCCCGGTCACCGCACCAAGACCATCCAGCACCCCGAGTTCGGCGAGCTGCGGTTGAACTGCGACGTGCTCCTCGTGCCCGAGGACGACCAGGAGGTCGTGCTGATCACGGCCGACGCGGGGTCGCCCTCCGCGCGGACCCTGAGCCGGCTGGCCAGGCAGGCGGTCTGAACCCGAGACGCGTGACCAGCAGCTGAACGACGGCCGCCGCCGCGATGCCGAGCGCGAACGCCGCGATGCCGAGCGGAACCACGGCGAGCACGAAGCAGAAGGCCGCGAACCCCGGCAGGCCCGTCAGCACGCCGACCAGCGCTCGCGTGGCCACCGCCGATCCCTGCTGGGCGTGGACGAAGCCCGCCAGGACCGTCGTCGCGATCGGGAACGGCGCGAGCAGACCGGTCCAGCCGGGACCGAGCGCGCTGGACGCCGTGGTGATGACGAGCACCAGGACACCGGTGGCCACGGCGCGGGCCGGCAGGTCCCACGTCGGTGATCGCTTGAGTTCTCTTTCCGGTTCGGGCTTCGGCATGGACAGCATGGCGAGCGTGGTCGCGGCCAGGCTGCACGCGAACGCGCCGAGCGCCGGGACGTGGGCGAACGACAGCGCGAAGTCCACGCCCAGCACGGCGATCCACGTCGTGGCCGTCGTGACG
Organism: Lentzea sp.; assembly: GCF_035525475.1. Taxonomy (GTDB): domain Bacteria; phylum Actinomycetota; class Actinomycetes; order Mycobacteriales; family Pseudonocardiaceae; genus Lentzea. Next base: position 81,394 of record NZ_DATLEC010000251.1, read on the forward strand.
ACCCAGCCCGCCTGACGGCCGACGTGGGCGAACACCACGGCGAACACCGCCAGCGAGACGAGCCCGAGCAGTGAGGAACCGGCTGCCCGCGCTGCGAAGTCCGCGCCGTGCTGGCGGTAGGTGATGAACAGGATCGGCCCGGCCACGATCGGAAGCCCGACGAGCACACCGGCGACCGCGGGACCCCAGCGACGGCCCGCCAGGGCGGAGACCACGATCAGCGCGGGGGCCAAGAAGAGCTTCAGCAGCAGAACGCCCACTTGCGGGCAGTCTGCCAGACGGATCGTGGTGGTCGACGCGTCGACCACCACGATCCGTTGGGGTGACTAGGAAACGCCGCAGCTCGGTGCGGACCAGAAGCGGCTGGACTTGTGCGCGACGTGCACGTGGTCGTTGTGGCCGGTGTAGCCCGGGCCGAGGATCTCGTTGAAGCCGTGGTTGCGGGCCTGCTTGGCCAGCGCGCAGAAGCCCTGCGCCCCCGCGCCCAGGTCGACCGCGTCGCCGTAGAGGTGACGGCTGCCGGACGCGCCGCCGACGGCGTTGTTGCAGGAGACGCTGCGGAAGCCGCCGTTGACGTCGATCGGCCTGTCGCCCATGGCGTGCCGCATGGCCTGCAGCTTCCACATGGACACCAGGGCGTTGGCGCGCGCGGTGGCCGCGGAGACGTTGCCGCCGGACCAGTCGGAGTTGCAGTTGTTCAGCTCGTCGTAGCTGAAGTTGACCGGCGTGCAGTCGTTGTCCTGCAACGCGTAGAGCTTCGAGAACGTCGCGGAACCGGCGATGCCGTCCGCGCCCAGGCCGTAGGCCTGCTGGAAACGGGTCACGGCCGCCTTCGTGGCGGGCCCGAACTGCCCGTCGATGCCGAGCACGGCGCCGTAGCCGGGGTAGCCGGCCACGCGGATCTGCAGCTGGCGCACGTCCTCACCGGATGCTCCCTCCGAGAGGGTGCGTCCCCAGGTGTAGCAGGCGTCGGCCGCGGTCACGGGGTCCGCCTGGGCCGCGGCAGGTGTGACGACGACGCCGGCGAACAGGGCGAGCGCCGGTAAGAGGAAGCGGAGTTTCACGACAGGTGCACCTTTCGGTCGCAGGGAGGTGCAGCCTGTCGAGTCCGCGCTGGTTCTGTCAACGACCAACCAACTGAACTTCTAGTGAGGCGGAGGGAAACCACCCGGACAGATCTGGCCGTGCGACCAGGTCGGCCGCCGGGGTGGAGCCTGCTCCACCCCGCATCCGGCAGTGGAGGGGATCTTCATCGCGGCGTCCGTTCATTAGCGTTTCGGCCATGACGAACAACATCGCAGCCACCAACACCCGCACCCGCGCTCTCCTGTGGACCGGCCTCGTGCTGAGCGCCCTCATCAACGCGGTCGTGCAGACCACGGGCATCAGCACGGTCGTCGGCATCGCCTTCGGCGTGCTGGCGCTGCTGTTCGGCGCCGGCCTGGTCGTGCACTACCGCAAGCGCTGAAAAAGCCGGGCTGATCGGACCAATGGCGGCTACTCCTCTTGGGGTGACGGGGTTTCCGCCTGCGGTGTCGAGTAGCTCCACTCGGGCTTCCCGCCCGCCGCGTTCGACGTGATCTCCGGGCCGACGAGGAGGAAGCGCGCCTCCTCCTCGGCCACCGGGCAGTGCTCCGTGCCGCGTGGGATGACGAACAGCTCACCGGGCCCGAGCTCGACGTCGCGGTCCCTGAGCTGGATCGTGATCCGTCCGGAAAGGACGAGGAACGTCTCGTCCTGGTCGTCGTGGGTGTGCCAGTTCGTGGACCCGATGCCCTTGGCCACCTTGAACAGGTTCCCGTTGGCGCTGGCGACCTCCCGCTGCGACCAGAACTCCGTCAGGGTGGCCGCCTGTGCCGCCAGGTCGACCTTCTGCGGCCCTCGCTCGGTGTGTGACATGACGCCACTGTCGCAGCGCAGACGGGCGAACGGCCGTGACGAGACTGTCAACCTGCGCAAAAATCCTGTCATCTGCGCTTGAATCATGAGCATGGCCTACGACTCACCGCGCCGCATCGACCGGTCGGTGTTGACGCAGTGGTGGAGCGACGTGACTTTCCTCCACTGGCGCGTTCCTCCCGCGTCGGTGCGGCACCTGCTGCCTGCGGGCGCGGAACCGGACGTGGTCGGCGGCGACACGTTCGTCGGGCTCGTCGCCTTTCGCCTGTCCCCGTTGGGCTGGCCCGCGCTGACCGGGCGGTGGAGCTTCCCGGAGACCAACGTCCGTCTGTACACCGTCGACCGGTGGGGACGACGTGGTGTCGTGTTCCTGTCGATGGACGCCGCCGACCTGATGTTCGTGGCGGGCGCACGGGCCGCGACGAAGCTGCCCTACACGTGGTCGGACATGGCCGTGCGCCGGGACGGCGACGAGATCGGCTACACCTGCAGGCGCAAGTGGCCGCGCAGTCCCGGCGCTACGAGCACGCTCATCGTGCGGCCGGGGGAGAGGATCACCCAGCCGAGTCCGCTGGAGGAGTTCCTGACGGCACGGTGGGGTCTGCACACTTCGTGGTTCGGCCGGACCACCTACCTGCCGAACCACCACGCCCCGTGGGAACTCCACCGCGCCACGGTCGTCCGCTGCGACGACAACCTCGTTGCCACGGCTGGGATATCGGTCGACGGTGCGCCGATGAGCGTCCTGCACTCGCCCGGAGTGCGGGCCAGGTTCGGGATTCCGGCCGGCACCCGGACGCCTCGCCCCGCGGCCGGCTGATCAGCCGGGGATGTCGCGCGGATCGCTGCTGCGCGGGTAGGTGTTCTTCTCGCTGATCGTGCCGTCCAGGTTGCGGATGATGTGCTCGACGCCGCGTTCGATGGCCATCTCGCGCCCCTTCGCGACGGCCTCGTCCTTGGTGCCGTGCGTGCTGGATGCCTGCGAGTTGCCTTCCACCTTGTTCTTCCACGTGTCGTTCTCGTGGTAGGTCTCGACATCGCCCTGCATCAACGCCTCCTCGGATAGTGGTTGCGAGAAGGGTGCCCAGACGGCAGCTCTCCGACACCACCGGTTCGGCCGGGAAGGACGGAGTCCTCAGTGGACGGTCAGGTCAGCCGGTCGTGGCCGGACCGTGCCAGTCGAGGCACAGGACCATCGCGGCGGCGGCGGTGGTGGTGCCGGTGGTGCGGTGCCCGGCCAGCTGCTGGAGGACTTCCCCTGGGGACCTGGGGCGGCGGGCAGCAGCCGGGTCAGGTTGATCGCGCGGGCCAGCGACCGCGCTCCGTAGAGCTCACCCGCGGGCGAGGCCACGTCGTAGACGCCGTCGCTCACGAACACCAGCCTGTCGCCGGGCTGCACCCGCAACGCCCTCACCGTCACCCACACCATCCGCACGCTGACCCGCGAGAGCCACCCGTTCGAACACCTGGTGCGCCGCGCCGCCGAGATCGACGCAGGCCTCATGGCCACCGTGCTGCTCGCCCGGCTCGACCCACGCACCGGTGTGCTGCGGCTGGCCGGTGGCGGCCACCCGCCCGCCCTGCTCTACACCGACGGGCTCGTCGAGAGCCGCGGCGACGTGGACGAGGGCGAACAGCGTCTCGTCCGCGCGGCGAGCGTGTGTGCGAAGCATCCTCTCGACGCCGCGTTGTCCGGCTAGCTGAGCCGGCCGGACAGCTTGGTGTGCAGGTGTTCGCTGTCCGGGTTGAGGCCGATGATCTCCGCCTTGACGCCGCGGGAGGCGAACTTGGCGGTGACGGCGTCGAGCGTGGCGACGGCGGAGCTGTCCCAGACGTGGGCGCCGGAGAGGTCGATGACCACCTTGGACACCGTGCCGGTGTAGTCGAAGGCGTGCATGAGCTCGGTGGTGGAGGCGAAGAACAGCTCGCCGGTGACGGCGTAGACGCGGAGGTCGCCGTCGGGGTCGAGGACGCTGGAGACGTCGACGAGGTGGGCGACGCGGCGGGCGAAGAAGATCGCGGACAGCAGGGCGCCGGCCAGGACGCCGAGAGCCAGGTTGTGGGTGGTGACGACGGTGACGACGGTCACGACCATCACCGCGGTCTCGCTCTTCGGGGTGCGGCGCAGCGTCGCGACCTTGATGCTGGTCCAGTCGAACGTGCTGACCGACACGAAGACCATGACCGCCACGAGCGCGGCCATCGGGATCAGCGACACGACCGGGCCGAGCACGAAGACGAGGACCAGCAGGAACACGCCGGCCGCGAGCGTGGACAACCGGGTGCGGCCACCGGACCTCACGTTGATCATCGACTGGCCGATCATCGCGCAGCCCGCCATGCCACCGAGGAAACCGGTGGCGATGTTGGCGACGCCCTGGCCGCGGACCTCCCTGCCCTTGTCCGAGCCGGTGTCGGTGATGTCGTCGAGCAGTTGCGCGGTGAGCAGCGACTCGATCATGCCGACGGCGGCCAGCGTCACCGCGTAGGGCGCGATGATGACGAGCGTGTCCACGGTGAACGGCACCACCGGCAGGCCGAAGCCGGGCAGTGCGGTGGGCAGTTCGCCCTGGTCGCCGACGGTGGGCACGGTGATGTGCAGGAACACCGTGAGCGCGGTGACCACGACGATCGCGACGAGCGGCGCCGGCACGACCCTGGTGAGCCGGGGGAGCAGGTAGATGATCGCGAGACCGAGCACCGCGAGCGCGATCACCGGCCAGCCGCCTCGGGTGATGTGCGGGACCTGCGCGGCGAACAACAGGATCGCCAGCGCGTTGACGAAGCCCACCATCACCGTGCGCGGCACGAACCGCATGAGCTTGTGCACGCCCAGCAGTCCGAAGAGGATCTGGAACACGCCGGTGAGCACGGTGGCGGCGAACATGTACTCGACACCATGGTCGCGCACGAGCCCCACGAGCACCAACGCCATGGCCCCGGTCGCGGCGGAGATCATGGCAGGGCGGCCACCCGCGAACGCGATGATGATCGCGATGGTGAACGACGCGTAGAGGCCGACCTTCGGGTCGACGCCGGCGATCACCGAGAACGACAACGCCTCCGGGATCAGCGCGAGCGCGACCACCAGGCCGGACAACAGGTCCGCGCGCGGGTTCGCGAACCACGTGGTGCGGGCGCGCTGAAGCAGGGACGGCCGCACGGCGGCCGGGGACGACGACATCGGCACCTCGGGAGATGGGCACGGCGCCTGACGGTGCAGGACGTGCGGCTGGAAAGGGCCTGCTCCGGGGCAGGCACGGGGCCGCGGCTTCTCCGGCGCGACCGGACGAACCCTACCGTGACGTGAGGTGGAGTCGGTGCCGGACGCGTGATCGTGAGCAGCGTCAACCGGAGACGTGCCGCCTCTTCGCGACCCGTCCGAGCCCGTCCTGGACGGCTTTTCGTTGCCGGTGGAGTCGATGACGACGTCCCGGTCCGGGATCAGCACCCGTGACGCCATCTGCGACCGTGCCCGTGCTCGTCGGGACGCGAGGGCCCGCTACCGCAGCTGGTCCCGGCGACGGGTCAGGTAGGCGGTCTCCGCCGTGTTGCCCGCCAGTTCGATGGCCCTGTCGTAGGCCGCCCGCGACTCCTGACCGCGGCCCAGCCGTCGCAGCAGGTCGGCGCGGGTCGCGTGGAAGGGGTGGTAGCCGGCCAGCCTCGGCTCCAGGCGGCCGACGGCCGCCAGCGCCACCTGCGGGCCGTCGAGCTCGGCGACCGCGATGGCCCGGTTGAGCGCGACGACCGGGGAGGGGTCGACGCGGACGAGCTGGTCGTAGAGGGCGAGGACCTGCGACCAGTCGGTGTCGCGCATGTCGCGGGCGGAGGTGTGCACGGCGTTGATCGCGGCGAGGATCTGGTAGCGGCCGGGAGCCACCCCGGCGGCCAGGCGTTCGCGCACCAGGCCGTGGCCCTCGGCGATCAGCGCCGTGTCCCAGGCGCCGCGGTCCTGCTCGTCGAGGGCGACCAGCTCGCCACCGGCCGAGACGCGGGCGGTGCGGCGGGCCTCGGTGAGGAGCATCAGCGCGAGCAGCCCGGTCACCTCGCCGTCATCGGGCAGGAGGTCGCGGATCAGGCGGGTGAGCCGGATCGCCTCGGCGGTCAGGTCGTGCCGCACGGGGTCGGTGCCCGGCCCGGTGGCCAGGTAGCCCTCGTTGAACACGAGGAAGAGCGCGGTCAGCACACCGGAGACGCGGGCGGGCAGGTCCTCGGCGGACGGCACGCGGTAGGGGATGCGCGCCGCCTTGATCTTGGCCTTCGCGCGGGTGATCCGCTGTCCCGTGGCGCTTTCGGCGACGAGGAAGGCGCGCGCGATCTCGGGCACGGTCAGGCCGCCGACCATGCGCAGCGTCAACGCCACGCGTGCCTCCACCGCCAGCGCCGGGTGGCAGCAGGTGAAGATCAGCCGGAGCCGGTCGTCGTCGATGGCGCCGAGAGGCTCTGGGGGTTCGTGCACCACCTGCGCCTCCCTGTGCTTGTCGTCGCGCTTGTTCTCCCGCCGGATGCGGTCGATGGCCTTGCGGTGGGCGGTGGTGGTCAGCCAGGCACCGGGGTTGGGCGGCACGCCGTCGGCCGGCCACCGCTCGACGGCGGTCGCGAACGCCTCGGCCGTCGCCTCCTCGGCGATGTCGAGGTCACCGAAGCGCCGGGCCAGGGTGGCGACGACCCTGGCCCACTCCTCGCGGTGGGCCAGGGCGACCGCCTGGGTTACTGGAACGGCCTGACCTCGACCTTGCGGTGGCAGCTCCTCGACCCCTCGGCCGCGAGCGCGAGTGCCACGTCGAGGTCGGGCGCCTCGATGACCCAGAAGCCGGCGAGGTACTCCTTGGACTCCAGGAAGGGCCCGTCGGTGACCAGGGCATCCTCGCCGCGGTTGTCGATGACGGTGGCCGTGCCGGGCACGGCGAGCCCGCCCGCGAAGACCCAGTAACCCTCATCGCGCAGCCGGTCGTTGAACACGTCGATCGCGTCGTCCACCGCCGGGCTGGTGATGCCGGTTCCGTCGTCGATGACGGAGATCATGTACTGCATCGGATCATCATCCCCTGCTTCAGTTGCCGGGGTACTGCGGACGACCGGCCGGCCGGAAGACCTGGGTCGTGACGCCCTTCGAGTCGACGCGCGACTCCACCAGGTCGAGCGCGAGGTCGGGCCCGTTCTCCGGGAACAACCGCCTGCCCTGACCGACGACGACCGGCACCACGATCAGCGTCATCTCGTCGACCAGGCCGTTCCGCAGCAGCCAGCGGACCAGCGTGCCACTGCCGTGCACCTGCAGTTCGCCGCCGGGCTCGGCCTTGAGCTCCGCGATGGCGGTCGCATCGGGCAGAACGGTGGTGCCGGCCCACGCCGCATCCGCGAGAGTCGCCGACGCCACGTACTTGGGCTGGGAGTTCAACGCCCGCACGACGGGCTCCCAGCCGGGTGCGTCCTGTTCCGTCATGGACCCCCAGGACGAGGAGAACAGGTCGTAGGTCCGCCGTCCGAACAGGAACGCGTCGGCGCGCGCGTAGGTCGCCTTGATGAACGCGTGGGTCTCGTCGTCACCCTTGCCGAGAGCCCAGCCGCCGCGCTCGAACCCGTTCCTGCGGTCTTCCTCCGACGCGCCGCCGTTGCCCTGCACGACTCCGTCGAGGGTGATCTGGGTGTTGGTGGTGAGCTTCATGATCGGGGGCCTCCGGGTTCGGTGCCGCCTCGGTGGCGGCCTCACCCCTGCCACGAACGCGACCGGCCCGGTCCGACATGGTCTCCCGAATTTTCTTCGAAGATCTTTCCTGCGTCGTCGTGAAAGCCCTCGACGGCGCCGTCGGGGGCAGGGGTGCCGCGGTGTTCCGTGCCACGGGAGAGGCCCCACCTGGCCCGCGCAGGAACACCGCGGCGGCTTCAGCCGCCCTGAGGCGGGGTCAGAGCGCGGTTCCGGGGGCGTTGGTGCCGGGGGTGTTGGTGCCGGGGGCGTTCTGCTGGCCGGGGTGGTCGACATCGCCGCGCCAGCCGCCGGTCTCGGCGCCCCGGCGGTGCTCGATGAACTCCTTGAACCGGTCGAGGTCGCCCTGGACGCGGCGGTCGAGGACGCCGAGCTTGTCGGCGACGTTCTCGACGAACCCCTCGGGGTCGAGGTCCATCTGCACGGTGACGCGGGTGTGGCTGGCGTCCAGGCGGTGCACGGTCACCACTCCGGCGTGGTTGGGGCCGGAGTCGGCACGCCACGCGACTCGCTCGTCCGGGTGCTGTTCGGTGATGGTGGCGTCGAACTCGCGCTGCACCCCGGCGATGCTGACGGTCCAGTGGGTGTGGGTGTCGTCGAGCTGGTCGATCCTGTCGACGCCCTCCATGAAGCGGGGGAACTCGGCGAACTGGGTCCACTGGTTGTAGACGCTGGTGACGTCCGCCTCGACGTCGACGGACTTGGTGATCGTGCTCATGACTTGCGACTCCCTGCCGTTGAATCCGGAACCTGGTGACTTAGCGGTACCCGGAAAAACGACTCAGAAACGATCCGCAGCAGGGCGATCGGTCACGATCGGGTGAGCCACTCCGCAAGCAGGGTGCGTTCGGCCTCGGTGAGCTGGTGCAGTGCCGGTAGAGCGCGTTGGACCGTCTCGGTGGCCGTGGACACCGGCTCGTCCGGCGTCTCGCTGGTGAGGACGGCCCGCATCACCACTTCGTACATGGCGTCGGCGAGGCCGGGATCGCGGTCCTGCGGCGGGGTCGAGAGCAGGGCGATCATCGCGCCCGTCCCGGCGGCGTGCACCAGTTCGACCGCTCGTCGTTCGCTGACTCGAAGCCGTCCCGCCGCGGCGACGCGGGCCACGCGCGTCCGGAGGATCTCGATCCCGCTCGTCATCGCCGGGGAGCGGGACGCGCGCACCGGGTCGAGCAGCAGGCTGACCAGTTCGGGGTTGGCCAGGCCGAAGCCGAGGTGCGTCTCCCACCCCGCGCGCAGGTCGGCCACCGGGTCGTCGCTGTGCCGGGTCGTCGCCTTGTCCGCCACGTACGCGGCGAAGACGTGCTCGGCGACGGCGTCGAGCAGGGCGTCCTTGTCCTCGAAGAACCGGTAGATCGTCGGCGCCTGGGTGCCCGCCGCCTGGGCCACCGCGCGGATCGTGACCGCACCGGCCCCCTGGTCGCGCAGCAGCTGTGCCGCGACCTCCACGACGTGTGCCCGTGCCTTGTCCCGGCTGCTGCTCTCCACCACGTTGCTCATTCTAGCGATGTGTTGCTAACGTCGATAGTGTCACCGTTACTACCAGCGTTAGCGAGACAAGAATGATCATCGTCAGCGGAGCGACCGGCAAGCTCGGCGCGCAGGTCGTCGAGCGGCTGCTGGAGCGGGTTCCGGCGAGCCGCGTCGGTGTGAGCGTGCGGGACGTGAACGGCCCGGCCGCGTCGGCCGCCAGAGGAGTCCGGGTCCGGCGCGGCGACTTCGCCGAACCGGACTCGCTCGCCCACGCCTTCGAGGGCGCGTCCCACGTGCTGGTGGTCTCGACGAACGTGACCGGCCCGGCGGCCCTCGCGCATCACGTCGCCGCGATCGACGCCGCCCGCGAGGCCGGGGTGGAGCGCGTCTTCTACACGAGCCACCAGGGCGCCGCGCCCGGCTCGCTCTTCGCGCCGATGCCCGACCACGCCGCCACCGAACAGCACCTCGCGCATACCGGCGTGCCGTTCACCGCGCTGCGCAACGGCTTCTACGCCAGCACGGTCCCGCAGCTGCTCGGCCAGGCGCTGACGACCGGCGAGCTCGTCGCGCCCGCCGACGGTCCTGTGTCCTGGACCGCGCACGCCGACCTCGCCGAAGCCGCGGCGATCCTGCTGGCCGGCGAGGAACGGTTCGACGGACCGACCCCGCCCCTCACCGCCCCGGAAGCCCTCGACCTCGACGACGTCGCCGCGCTGCTGACCGAGATCACCGGCCGCACGATCCGGCGGGTCGTGGTCGCCGACGAGGAGTGGACGGAATCCCTCGTTCGGCACGGTGTTCCCGAGGCTCAAGCCACGCTGCTGCTCGGCATGTTCCACGCTTCTCGGCGTGGGGAGTTCGCGACCACCGGGGACCGGCTGGAGAAGCTCCTGGGGCGCCCCACGACCCCGTTGCGCTCGGTCCTGGAGGCGGCTTTGGAGGGCGCGCGCTGAGCCATGCCGACTGTCCGATCAGGATGGACAAGACCGCACCGGTCACCGCTGGGTCGTGACCCATTCGGCGAGCGAAGCGAGCGTCGTCTCGACGCTGGCCGCCATGTAGTCGCGCAACGCGATCACGTCGGCCTCGGTGCGACCGAGCACGGGGTCCAGGCGGAGCAGCCGCCACGACTGCTCCGCCACCGTCCCGCGACCCTGGGCGCGCAACGTCCAGCTCCACTCGACGATGCCGTCGACCACGAAGGCGAAAACGGCGCCGGGTTCGGCTTTCACGACCTGCGAGCGGCTGGTCCACTCCTTGTCGCCCCTGCGGTTGCGGCCGCTGAACCACGCTCCGGCCTCGGGTCCGGCGCCGTCGTCGTAGGCGGCGTCGGTCGCGTTCGGGCTCCAGCGGCTGATCGCGGACACGTCGCTGACGAGCCGGTAGACCTCGGCGGGAGTGGCGTCGACCCACGCCTGGCGCGTGAAGGCGAAGTCGGTCACGGCAGGTCCTCCGCGTGTCCCGTGTCCCGCGTCAGCAGGAATGCCAGCCGTAAGAGCCTTGGCGACGCGGTCGCCACGAACTCCTCGAACCCCTCAGGTGAGCGCACCACTTCCGGCCCTTCGACTCAGTCCGTCACCGCTACTACCGGTCGGGCGGCGGGAATGGTTGCCTCGTGTCAGGGACGGGACCGGCGTTCGCGGACGGCGGCGACGACCTCGGCGACCCGGGCGTCGAAGGCGTCGAGCTGCTCGGCCTCGGCGGCGCTCGCGACGAAGGCGCGTCGGTCGACGGCGATGCCCGCGCGCCAGATCCGGTCGATCGCGCGGGTCGAGGTGATGTCGGTCAGCGGGTCACCGGACACGAGCACCAGGTCCGCGCGCCGGCCGGCCGCGACACGTCCCCGGTCGGCCAGGCCGAACACCCGCGCGGGTTCGCTGGTGGCCGCGGCCAGGGCACGCGCGGGACTGAGGCCGCAGCGGACGAGCAGTTCCAGTTCGCGGTGCAGGCTCGCGCCGAACACGGTGCCGGGGTTGGGGGCGTCCGTGCCCGCCAGCAGGGTGACTCCCGCGTCGGCCAGCCGGCGCACGTTGTCCTCGGCCCGCGAGTAGGGAGGACCGCTCAGCCTCGGGATGCCCGCGGTCAGCCGCCGGACCCAGCCGTCCCCGAGCACCTCGGCGAGCCGCGGATCTCCCGCGACCGCCGCGCCTCCCGGTTCGCCGAGGGTGTTCTCGACGGTGGCCAGCGTCGGACCGACCGCGATGCCGGCGTCGGCGATGCGGTCGACCAGCCGCGGGCCGAGTGCGGCGTCCGCGGGGACGTGCGCCACCACGTCCACACCGGCCGACACGACCTGCTCGACACCGGCCACCGAGCTGACGTGACCGACGACGATCAAGCCGCGGGCGTGCGCGGCGGCGACCAGTGCCGTGATGGTCGCGGCGTCGAGCGCCGGCCACCGGCCCCCGACGCCGGAGAAGACCTTCAGGTGGTCCGCGCCCTCGGCGACCCGTTCCGAGACGAACCCCTCGGCCTCGTCGGCGGTGGTCAGTGTCGGGATCGGGGCGTACATCAACGACGGGTGCCCGCCGGGTGCCGTGGCGCCGATACCCGACGACCGCACGTCGGCCACGTTGCTGCGGGAGGCCTGCTCTTTGGCCGCGGCCACCACGTCGGGCTTGCTGAACATGTCGAGCACGGTGGTGACACCGAAGGTCGACGACTGCGCGAGGGCGCCGGGCACGAGGTGCACGTGCGAGTCGATCAGACCGGGGAGCACGGTCCCGCCACCGGCGTCGACCACCTCGTCGCCTTCGCGTGCCGCCGAGACCACCGAGCACTCGGTGATCACCCCGTCCGCGAACCGGACCGACGTCCAGTCCCGCGACCGCGTCCCGTCGAACACCTTGGCGTTCACGATCGTCGTTGCCACCACGCTGACCTCTTCCCGGCTTGTCGGAGATCCACTCCACCGGCTCCTACCAGGCCGATCAACCACCGATTCGGCCGTGGAACAATCACCGGGAGGAATCGATCGAAAGGGTGGCGGTGGAAGTCCGGCAGCTGCGCTACTTCGTCGCCGTCGCCGAGCACGAACACTTCGGCCGCGCCGCCGAGACCCTGAACATCGTCCAGCCCGCGGTGAGCAAGCAGGTCGCACGGCTGGAACGCGAGCTCGGCCTGACCCTGTTCGACCGCTCGCACCGCCGGGCCCGGCTCACCCCGGACGGCCAGGCGTTCCTCGTCCACGCGCGCCGGGCACTGCGCGCCGTCGACCGCGCTGCCGCGGCCGCCGCCGACATCGCCGCCGGCAACACCGGTCTGCTGCGCGTCGGCAGCAGCGTCGTGTTCACCCCTCGCATCGAAGCCGCTCTCGCCGCGGTCCGCTCGGCGCACCCCGGCATCACGATCCAGGTGACGAGCTCCGTCTCGACGGTCGACCAGCTCGCCGCCGTGGCCGCCAACGAGTTCGACGCCGCTTTCGTTCCGGCGCCACCCGACGCCCCGGGCGTGCGGATCCACCACCTCTGGGACGAGCCGCTGCTCCTGGCCGTCCCCGCCGCGCACGCCCGCGCTGCCCGCGATCTCGCCGCGCTGGCCGAACTCCCGTTGTCCCGGCCCGCCCGCGCGGACAACCCCGGCGTCCACGACCTGGTGACCGATGCCTGCCGGGCGGCCGGGTTCACGCCCCGCGAAGGCCCGGCTTTGGCGCGAGTTCAGGACCTTCTCGCCGGACCGGTCGCCTCGGGGGAGTGCTGGACCGTGCTCCCCGCCGGGCTGGTGTCGCAGGACTTCACCGCCGTCGCCCTCGTGCGGCCCGACCCGCCGATCCACGTTCCCGCCGCGCTCGCGCTGCCCGCCGCACCTCGCGCCGCCGCGTTGAGCCTGCTCGCCGCCGCGCGGTCTGAGATGTGACGCGTCACCGGCTGAACACCTCGGCCAGCAGTGCGTCGGCGTTGCGCGTGACGAAGTCCCGCAGCGCCAAGGGTTTGAGGTCGATCTCGCCGACCAGGTCGATCGGCACCTGCTCGATCGCGTAACCGGCGACGGTCCACTCCGCGCCGCTCGTCGTCGAACAGCAACGCTCGTCGAACAGGAGCGCCCGTGCGGAACGCCGGCCGGTCAGTGCAGTGATGCGCTGGCGGCGCGCAGCTCGTCGAGGGCCTTGCGGAGGTAGCCGGCGAAGTCGTCCTCGGGCATGCGGTCGCCCTCGGACCACCCGGCGTAGCCGCGCTTGAAGGCGAGGACGCCCAGTTCGCTGGCGAGGGCGGCGGTCGGGTCGGGCACGCCGCGGGCGACCAGGGCGGCGGTCATGGCGGCCGCGAGGCTGACGCTCTTCAGGGCGTCGCGTTCCTGCAGTTCGGCGCTGGCGGCGACGGCCGCCTTCAGCCGCGGGGCCAGCTCGCGGCTCATCGGGCCCATCGCGGTCGAGGCGCGTTCCAGGCCCGCGGCGACCGCCTCGAGCGGGGTGGCGCCGGCGGGTGCCTCGGCGATGCCCTCCGTCAGCAGCCGGCTCAGCGTCTCCTGGCCGGCGACCAGCAGTTCGCGCTTGTCCGGGAAGTGCCGGAAGAACGTGCTCTTGGTGACCCCGGCGCGTTCGGCGATCTGCGCGACCGTCGTGGCGTCGTAGCCCTGCTCGGTGAACAGGTCGACCGCTGCCACGACGAGGCGTTCTCGCGCGTTCGGCTCCCAGCGACCCATAGGAGCAGCATACGTGATGGGACTCTTGTCCCATCACTCTGGTACGGTCATGGGACAAGAGTCCCATCACTCACGGGAGAGTTCCATGCGCGTCTTCATCACCGGTGGCACCGGTCTCATCGGGTCCGCCGTCGTGGCCGAGCTCCTCGGCAACGGCCACGGCGTCCTCGCACTCGCCCGTTCCGACGCGTCCGCGCAGGCCGCGTCGGCTGCCGGCGCCGACGTGATCAGGGGAGGCCTGGCCGATCTCGACGTCCTGCGCGCCGGCGCCGCCCAGGCCGACGGCGTGATCCACCTGGCCTTCGCCAACGACTTCAGCAGCCCCGAGGCCCTGGCGAACGCGGTCGCCGAGGAAAGCGCCGCCCTCGCGACCCTCGGTGAGGCGCTCGTGGGCAGCGGCCGCCCGTTCGTCGCCTGCTCGGGCACGCCCGTCGTGCCGGGGCGCGCCGCCACCGAGGCCGACCCGATCATGACCGACGGCCCGGTCGGCGGCCGCGGCCGCGCGGTCGCGGGAGTCCTGGAGCTGGCCTCGCGCGGAGTCCGGAGCTCGGCTGTCCGACTGCCCAGGACCGTCCACAACGAGGGCCAGGGCGGGTTCGCCGGTGTGCTGACCGGCATCGCGCGGCAGAGCGGCGTCTCGGGCTACCCCGGCGACGGAACGCAGCGCTGGCCCGCAGTGCACGCCCTCGACGCCGCCGTCCTCTTCCGGCTCGCCCTGGAACAGGCCGAACCCGGCACCTCCTGGCACGCCGTCGACGACGAGGGTGACCAGGTGCGCGACATCGCCGCCGTCATCGGGCGACGGCTGGGCCTGCCCGTCGAGCCGGTGCCGGTGGAGACCTACGGGCCCCTCGGCGTCATCTTCGCGGCCGACCAGCCCGCGTCGAGCGCCCGCACGCGGGAGGTGCTCGGCTGGAAGCCGCAGCACCCGAGCCTGCTGGAGGACCTGGAGAACGTCCAGCCCTGACGGTCAGGTGTGCGCGACCGCGATGGGCGGCAGGGCCCGCTCGCTGGAGGCGACCTGGGTCATCTTGGCCGTCAACGGCGCCAGCGGTCGCGAGGTGATGACCTTGTCCGCCAGGCGGCGCAGGCGCAGACCGAACCGCGTCCGCGGGTAGGCGATCGGCATGATCCAGCGCGGAAGCGTCTGCACGTCGTCGACGAGGGGCCGCATCCACTCCTCGTAGGCGGCGAGCCCGTCCTCGATCCGCCCGGCCCCGGACAGGCACGCGGCCAGCACGTACCCGCTCACCAGCGCCAGCGAAGCGCCTCCCCCGCCCATCGGGGTGACGCACCACGCCGCGTCCCCGGCGAGGCACACCCGCCCGCGGTGCCACGAGGGCATCCGGATCTGGGTGAGCTGGTCGACGTAGACGTCGTCGGAGCCGTCGAACCCGTCGAGGACGCGCCGCGCCTCCCACCCGGCGTCGGCGAAGTGGTCGCGGAAGTGCCGCAGGGCGTCGGCGCGGTCGAGCCGGGTGAGGTCCTCGGTCCGCGCCTGGGCGAGCATGGCGCGGGTCGTGCCGTGGTTGTCCGGGCGCAGGTGGATCTGCCGCCCGCCGGTGGTGGTGTACCAGCGCCACCGGCTGTCGTCGCTCGCCGTGCGGGGGATCGTCCCGAAGACCATGGCGATGCCGAGGTCGCGGCGGCCGACGAGGTCGCGGAAGAGCCGGTCGCGGGTGGTGGACCGGACTCCTTCGGCGATGACCAGGAGTTCGGCGCGGAGTTCCTTGCCGGAAGCGGTGGTCACCGCGACGCCGCCGGTGCCCTCGTCGACCTCGGAGATGGTCTCGCCGTAGAGGATCTCGACCCCTGCGGGCAGGTGCCGCAGGATCGTGAGGGCGAAGTCGCCGCGCAGGACCTCCAGCTCGGCGGTCGCCCCGTCCGGGCCCGCCGAGGGCAGCTCCGCGAGCACCTCGCCCGACGAACCGACGAACACCGTGCCGGTCTCGGTGGTGTTCTGCTCCTTGACCGCCTCGGTCAGCCCCATCCTGGCGAGCACCTCGCGAGCCGTGCCGCGCACGTCGACGTTCTGCCCGCCGTCGCGGAACGCCTCGGCGCGCTCCAGCACGGTCACCTCCCACCCGGTGCGCCGCAGCCAGAACGCGGCCGAGAGCCCGGCGATGCTCGCGCCGGAGACCACCGCGTGTCGTGAAGTCATGTGAACCCCGTCCTTGATAACTTTGCAGCAAAGTTACTTTGGTGTGAAGGGAGCTGCATGACAGACGTCGACCCGCTCTCGGCGGACTGGCTACCGGCTCAGGCCGAGGTGATGCACCTCCTGCGCGACTGGGTGGTCGGGTCCACCGCGCTCAACCAGCACCTCGCCGCGTGGATGCGGTTGTCGGCCTCGGACGCCAACGCGCTGGGGCAGATCATCTGGGCGGCCGAGGCGGGCACGCCGCTGTCACCCGCCCAGCTGTCCCGGCAGATCGGCATGACGACCGGTGCGACCACGATCCTGCTCAACCGGCTGGAGGCAGCCGGTCACGTCCTGCGCAGCCGCGAGAGCGCCGACCGCCGCCGCGTCACGCTGAGGCCCGCTCCGGCTTCGCGCGAGCAGGCCCGCCGGTTCCTGTCCGTGGCGGGAGTGGAGATCGCCGACGTTCTGCGCACTACTTCGCCGGCTGAACTTCGCACTGTGGTGGTGTTCCTGGCGAGGATCACCGAAGCGGCGGCAGAGGCTGATCGGCGGCTCGTCGCGGGCTCTGGCTCGCGAACCCCGTGAGGTGGGCGTAGGCCACGGCGTGCGTGCGGTCCCGCAGGCCGAGCTTGCGCAGGATGCTGGACACGTGCGACTTCACCGTCTCCTCGCCGACGTGCAGGAGCCCGGCGATCTCGGAGTTGGTGTGGGCGCGGGACAGCAGGAGCAGCACCTCGCGTTCGCGGGTGGTGAGGCGGTCGACGTCGCCGGGGGGAGCCGGTGCGCTGAGGGTGCCGGCGAAGCGCGCCAGATGCCGGCGGACGATCGACGGGTCGATCAGCACGTCGTCGCGGGCCGCGATGCGCACCGCGGCGATCATCTCCTCCGGCGGCATGGACTTGAGCAGGAACCCGCGGGCTCCCGCGCTCATGGCGCGGTGCACGTACTCGTCGGTGTCGTGCGTGGTCAGCACGATGATCTTCGTGCGGTTGCCGGGGGCGGTCAGGATCGTCGACGCGGCGCCGAGGCCGTCGCGCCGCGGCATGCGGATGTCGAGCACGGCCACGTCCGGGCGCAGGCGCAGGACGGCGTCGACGGCCTGGTCGCCGTCGGCGGCTTCGGCCACGACCTCGATGTCGTCCTCGGTGTCCAGGATGGCGCGCAGCCCGGAGCGGAACACCGCGTGGTCGTCCGCGACCAGGACGGTGATGGTCATTCCTGGCCTCCGAGGGGGAACGAGACTGCGGTCCGCCACATCCTCCCGTCCGGTCGCGGGCCACGGGTGAGCACCCCGCCGAACTCCTCCGTGCGAGCGCGGATGCCGGCCAGCCCACGTCCTTCGCCGCGCACGTCGTGGTGCGGCGAAAGGGGATTGGCGGTCTCGACGTGGAGTCCGTCGTCCGCGTGGCGGACCACGACCTCGATCGGGCCGCCGTCGCCGTGGCGCAATGCGTTGGTGAGCATCTCCTGGACGATGCGGAACACCGCGGCGTCGAGTGGCTGCGGCAGGTCGCGCGGCGTTCCGGACACGTCCAGCCGCACCTCGAGCCCGGTCTCCCGCAGGCGTTCCAGCATCGTGCCGATGTCCGCCAGACCGGGGTCGCGGTCGGCCTTCGGTCGTTGTCCCAGCAGGAGGTCGAGCATCTGCCTGAGGTCGTGCAAGGCCGTGCGGCTGGAGTCCTCCACCGACCGCACGGACCTGAGCGCGGACTCGTCACCGCCGGTCCTGGCGAGCCGCAGCCGCGCCGCGCCCGCGTGCACGCTGATGGCGCTGACGTGGTGGGTGACCACGTCGTGCAGGTCGCGGGCGATCGCGGCGCGGTCCTCGGCGACGGCCGCCTCGACCGCCTCCTCCGCCTCGCGTTCCTCCCGCTCGGCCTGGCGTCTCATCTCGTCGAGGTAGGCGCGGCGGGAGGTGGTGTAGCGCCCGACGAGCCACGAGACCAGCCCGATCTTGGACGCCGCCACGAGGACGTGCCAGTCGAGGGTGTAGCCGCGGGCGAGGTGGGCGAGCACCAGGCCGCCGATCACCGCGAGCAGCGAGGCCACGGCCTGTCCTCCGCGCAGCCAGGCACCCGCCCGGTAGGACGCGACGAGGAGCCCGGCCTCGTTGAGCCGGAGGTCGCGCGGTCCGCCCAGCACCAGTGCCGCCCCCGCGTTGAGCGCCACGGCGGCCACCGCGACGGCCCCCGACCACCTGGTCCGGCCGGCGAGCGCGACGTCCGCCACGACGATCCCGAGCAGTGCGGCGGTCCAGGGGCCGTCGACCGGGAGGCCCTGCACCAGGAAGGACAGCACGTCGGCCACGGCGCAGACACCCGCGACCACAAAGGACTGACGTTTCAGGCTCGTCCTGGCACGGGACAGCGAATGGCCGTTGATCACCCGGAGACGATGTCAGGGCATCCGGTCCACGGCATCCCTCGCGCGGGGGAGACGGGGCTCCTCGGTGAGGGGAAGATCGACGAGGCGCGGATCCCTACGTTTGCCGCATGCCTTCGTTCAAGCCTTCTCGCCGAGCCGCCGCCATCGGGCTCGCCGGTGCCGTCCTCCTCGGCCTGGCCTACCTGGGCGTGCGCCCCGAGCAGGCTCTCACCGTGCCCGGCGGGGCCGCCGCCGGCTCGCTGACGACACAACCCTGCGACTTCGACACCGAGAGCGGTGCCGTCGCCGCCGACTGCGGCACGCTCGTCGTCCCGGAGAACCGGCGCGACCCCGCGTCGGACCTGATCGCGTTGCCGGTGACCAGGATCCGCGCCACCACGCCGAACCCCGGCGCACCGGTCTTCCGGCTGGGCGGCGGCCCCGGTGCCACGAACACGGCCTTCCCCGAGGCCGGCAGGCTCACCGGAGCCGGCGACGTGGTGCTCGTGGGATACCGCGGCGTCGACGGGTCACGCCGGCTGGACTGCCCCGAGGTCGCCGCGGCCATGCGCGCCGGCGACGGGCTCACCGACGCCAAGACACTGCCCGCCACCACCAAGGCGTTCGAGCTGTGCGCCAAGCGGCTGACCGGGGACGGCGTCGACCTCACCGGGTACTCCATCACCCAGCGGGTCGAGGATCTCGAAGCGGCGCGCGAGGCCTTGGGCTACGAGCGGATCAACCTGCTCAGCTCCAGCGCCGGCACCCGCACCGCGATGGTCTACTCCTGGCGGCACCCCGAAGCACTGCACCGGTCCGTGATGGTCTCGGTCAACCCGCCCGGCCACCTGTTCTGGGACCCGCGCACCACCGACTCCCAGTTCGCCCAGTACGCGGACCTGTGCCGCGCCGACGCCACCTGCGCCGCCCGCACTCCCGACCTCGCGGCCTCCATCCGCGACGTCGCGACCGCGATCCCGGACAGCTGGGGCCCGCTGTCCATCAAGGACACCAACGTCCGCGTGCTGAGCCAGTACGCCATGCACCACAACGGAAGCGGCTCGGCGCCGAACAACGCGCCGACCGTGGTCGACGCCTACCTCGGCGGCGGCACCGCTGCCCTGTGGGCGATGTCCGTCCTGGGCGACATCGTCCTGCCGGACTCGATCGTGTGGGGCGAGTTCGCCTCGTTCGCCATGATCGACGCCCCGGCGCACCAGCGGTACCAGGACGCGGGCGGCGACCCCGGCTCGATCCTGGGCAACGCCTCCACCGACTTCCTCTGGGCGGGGCCGGGCCTGACGTCGGTCTGGCCGGACAGCCCCGACAACGCCGAGTACCGCACCGTGCGGCCCACCGACGTCGAAACCCTCCTCGTCAGCGGAGAGCTCGACTTCTCGACCCCGTCCCGGTTCGCCACAGAGGAGCTGCTGCCGTCGCTGTCGCGCGGCGAGCAGGTGGTCCTCTCCGGACTCGGCCACACCGCCGACTTCTGGGAACACCGCCCTGAGGCGAGCAAGCAGCTGCTCACCACCTTCTACGGCACCGGGAAGGTGGACAGCTCCGGCTTCGACACCCGGCCGGTGGCCTTCGCCGACGTGCCGTTCAGCATGTCCGCCATCGCCGGGCTCCTGATCGGCGTGGCCGTCGGCGGCGCGCTCCTCGGCCTGGTCGTGCTGGCGCTGCTCCGCCGCGCCTCCCGCCGCGGTGGGGTCAGCGCACGGGCGAGCGCCTGGATCCGCGTCACCACCGCGCTTCCACTCGGCCTGGGAGGCTGGCTGCTCGGCGTTCTGGTGGTCTGGACGGTCAACCCGGACGACTTCGTCGTCAGCGCCACCGTGATCGTGCCCGGAACCGGGCTGCTGGTGGGACTCGGCGCGTACCTGGCGTGCGTCCGTCCCGAGTGGACGGCACAGGCGCGCCGGACAGGGATGATCGCGGCGATCGGTGCGGCACTTCTGGGTGCTTGGCTCGGCTCGTACGCGCTGCCCGGTCTGACCGCACCGCTCACGGCCGTCCTCGGCGCCGCGGTGGCCGCGAACCTGGCCCTGGTGTCGCGTGCGGGAACCGGATCCTCTCCGGCGGAGCCGGCGTGATCACGGTGACCGAGCCGATCTGGCCGACGGTTCGGCCCCTGGCGTGCCGCGGAACGTCTACGCACGCGGGTAGTGCGGGCGCGGGTTGGCCGCGAGCATCCGGTCGAGCACGCGGTCGGGGAGCACTCGGGCCAGGCGGGTGAGCATCGCGGCGTCGCGGCCGATGGTGCAGCGGACTCGGGGTTTCCGGTCCGTCACGGCCTTGGCGATCCGCCGCGCCGCGTGCTCGGCGGGCACGCCGCCCTCGGTGAAAGCGCGGCGTGCGAGGGGAGTGCCCGCAGGAGGGGGCCGTAGAGGTCGTCCTGACCGGGCGTCAGCGTGCCGGCCGTGGTGTGCGCGGCGGCGGTGCCGGGGCCCTTGCCGCGCCGCAGGGCCGGCAGGAGTGCCTGGGTGACGGCGACAGGGCCGAAGAGGCTCACCTCGAACAGGTGCCGCCACCGGTCCAGGGGCAGGACCTGCACCGGTCCGATGCCGGGGACACCGGCGTTGTTGACCAGAGCCCGCAACGGTCGCGTTCGCTGTCGACGTCGGCCATCAGCTGCTGGGCCTGCTCGACGACGTCCTGGCTGCTGGTCCGGTTATCGAGGCCGTCGACCGGGATGACGTCGGCGGCGAACACGGCCTCACCGAAGACCCCCAGCACACGGGGGTCCACGCCGCCGCCGACTTCGACCGGCCTTCAGCCTCAGGTGAGTATCTGGCCACCGGTGACGCCGAGGACCTCGCCGGTGATGTAGCTGGACTCCTGCGAGGCGAAGAAGACGTAGGCCGGCGCCAGCTCGGCGGGCTGTGCCGCGCGGCCCAACGGGGTCTGCGCGCCGAAGTCGTCGACCTTCTCCGCGGGCATGGTCGCCGGGATCAACGGCGTCCACACAGGACCTGGCGCGACGGAGTTGACCCGGATGCCCTTCTCGACGAGGTCGGCGGAGAGGGCCTTCGTGAAGTTGACGATCGCGCCCTTGGTGGCCGCGTAGTCCATCAGCTCGGGCGAGGGCGTGAAGGCCTGGATCGACGACGTGTTGATGATCGTCGCGCCGGGACGCATGAGCGGCACCGCCGCCTTGCACAGCCAGAACATCGCGTAGACGTTGGTCTTGAACACCCGGTCGAACTGCTCGCTGCTGATGCCGAGCAGACCCTCGTCCTGCGACATCTGGTAGGCCGCGTTGTTCACCAGGACGTCGATGCGCCCGAACTCCTCCTCGGCGCGCCCGACGACCTCACGGCACGTCTCCTCGGTGCGCAGGTCGCCCGGGACCAGCACGGCCTGCCGCCCGGCGTCGCGCACGAGCTCGGCCGTGCGCTCTGCGTCGGCCTGTTCCTCCTCGAGGTAGGACAGCAGCACGTCCGCGCCCTCCCTGGCGAACGCGATCGCCACCGCACGGCCGATGCCGGAGTCCCCGCCCGTGATCACGGCCTTGGTGCCGGACAGGCGGTCGCTGCCCCGGTAGGTGCGCTCGCCGTGGTCGGGCTCCGGCCCCATCCGCCGGTCGGTGCCCGGATGCGACTGCTCCTGGCCCTCCTGCGCGTCGGGACGCGGGTACTGCTCGCGCGGGTCCTGCCGGGTGTACTGGTCTGCGGTCATGTGGTGTCACCTCGCGACGATGGAACTCGGGAACCGCAGGTGTTCCCGCGGAGATCGTGTTCAACCGCGAGTCCCCCACCCGGTGACCGGCGCCGCGCGGCTGGTACCGCGCGGCGCCGGGGGAGCGCAGGTCAGCCGATGCCGTGCTGCTGCAGCCACATCTCCAGCACGCCGAGGTGCCACAGCTCGTTCCCGCCGGCCTTGGTCTCCCGGCCGTTCGGGTCGGCGAGCAGCGCGTCGACGTAGTCGCGGCGCAGGACCCCGCGCCGGCGGGCGGCGGGTGAGCTCATGGTCGAGCGCAGCAGGTCGAGGACCTCGCCGTCGAGCCGGGTGAGGGCCGGGACGGGGAAGTAGCCCTTCTTCCGGTCGACCACCTCCGGCGGCAGCACGTCGCGGCCGATGTCCTTGAGGATCCCCTTGCCGCCCTGACCGGACTTCAGCTCCGGCGGGCACGCGGCCACCAGCTCCACCAGGTCCTGGTCGAGGAACGGCACGCGCGCCTCGACGCCCCACGCCATCGCCATGTTGTCGACCCGCTTGACCGGGTCGTCGGGCATCAGCAGGTGCGTGTCGGTCCGCAGCACGGCGTCCAGCGCGGTGTCCGCGCCCGCGGCGGCGAGGTGCCGGGTGATCAGGTCACCGCTGACGTCGTGGTCGGTCAGCCAGTGCGGTTCGAGGACGTGGGCGAGCTCGTCGTGCCCCAGGTCGTGGAACGCCTCGCGGAACACACCGGCCGCCTGGTCCCGTGCCGCACCGGCGGCGGGCTGGTGGTAGCGGTAACCGGCGAACACCTCGTCGGCGCCCTGGCCGCACTGCACGACCTTGACGTGCTTCGACACCTCGCGGCACACGAGGTGGAACGCGGTGACGTCGTGGCTGCCCATCGGCTCGCTCATCGACCCGACGGTGTGCTCGACCGAGGCGGCGACCTGCTCGTCGCCGATGCGGATCTGGTGGTGGTCGGTGCCGAACTTCTGCGCGACCGCGTCGGAGTAGACGAACTCGTCGCCCTCCACGCCGTTGTGGTCGGAGAAGCCGATGCTGAAGCTGCTGGGCCGCTGGCCCTCCTCGGCCAGCAGCGCGACCAGCAGGCTCGAGTCGAGCCCGCCGGAGAGCAGCACGCCGACCTCCACGTCGGACACCGTGCGCCGCCGCACCGCGACCTGCAACGCCTCGCGCACCGCCTGCCGCCAGTCCTGTTCGGTCCACCCCTCGTGCTCGGGGCGCCGTGTGTACGACGGCTGCCAGTAGACGTGGTCGCGGGGTTCCCGTCCCCGTTCGAACACCCGGATGGTGGCGGGCGGGAGCTTGCGCACGCCGCGCAGGACGGTGCGCGGGGCGGGCACGATGGAGTGCCAGGTCAGGTAGTGGTGCAGGCCGACGGGGTCGAGCTCGGTGTCGACGCCGCCACCGGCGAGCAGCGCCGGGAGGGTGGAGGCGAACCGCGTCCGCCCGCGCACCCCGGCCAGGTAGAGGGGCTTGATGCCGAGCCGGTCCCTGACCAGCAGCACCCGGTCGCGGCGGCGGTCCACCAGCGCGATCGCGAACATGCCGACCAGGTGCTCGACGAACCGCTCGCCCCAGTGGTCGTAGGCCTTGAGGATCACCTCGGTGTCGCTCGTGGACCGGAAGCGGTAGTGGGCCGACAGCTCGTCGCGCAGTTGCTCGTAGTTGTAGATGCAGCCGTTGAACGCCACCGCGAGCCCGAGCTCGTCGTCGGTCATCGGCTGCGCACCGGCCCCGGACAGGTCGATGATCGACAGTCTGCGGTGGCCGAGCGCCACCCGTCCTTCCGACCAGCTTCCCGCGCCATCCGGTCCGCGCGACCACATGGACCGCGTCATGCGCTCCACCGCGCCGAGGTCCGGACGGCCTGCTCCGTCGGTGACGATCTCACCGGCGATCCCGCACATGGCGTCTCCTCGGTGTTCGGGTGACAAGACGCCACTCGGTTACCCCGAATGCCGATGACCATGTTCCGCCTGTGGTCAGGCTCGCGTGTGAGCAAGAGCACGGCGCATGTCGCCCGTCGGCAGGTTGACGCGGGCCGGTGGGGAGCCCGGCAATGGACCCATGGAACTCACGGCCGCCGACCTGGATCGTGCGACGATCCCGTCGCTCGTGCGGCGAATGGCGGACGGCACACTCACCTCGGCCGCCCTGACCAGCGCGTACCTGGCCCGCATCGCCGAGGTCGACCCGCTGCTGCGGGCGGTGCTCGCGGTCGAGCCGACCGCCACGAGCCAGGCGGAGGAGAGCGACCGCAGACGGGCGCACGGGCGGTCCCGCGGGGTGCTGGACGGCATCCCCGTGCTGCTCAAGGACAACATCGACACCAGCGGCCTGGCGACCACCGCCGGGTCGAGGGCACTGCGCGTGCCGCCCCGCGAGGACGCCGAGCTGGTGACCCGTCTCCGCGACGCGGGCGCCGTCGTGCTGGGCAAGACGAACATGACGGAGTGGGGCAACTTCCGCTCCCCGTGGGCGATGTCCGGCTGGTCGGGGGCCGGTGGGCAGACGGCGAACCCCTACGTGCTGGACCGCACGCCGTGCGGCTCGTCGTCCGGGTCGGCCGTCGCGGTGGCGGCCTCGCTGGCGCAGGTCGCGGTCGGCACCGAGACCAACGGCTCGATCGTGTCCCCGGCCGGTCACGCCGGGATCGTGGGCCTCAAGCCGACGCCCGGCCGGATCAGCAACGCGGGCATCGTGCCGATCACCGCGCTGAGGGACACGGCCGGCCCGATGGCACGGCACGTCGTGGACGCCGCGATCCTCATGGCGGCCCTGGAGGGCGCCGACTGCTCCTTCACCCCGGGCACCCTGCCGGGCGCGCGCGTCGGCGTGTGGCGCAGGACCGGGTTCGACCCCGAGGTCGACCGGGTCGTCGCGTCGGCGGTGGATCTGCTGCGCCACCACGACGTCACCGTCGTCGACGTCGAGCCGCGGCACCAGGACCGCATCCACGCCGCCGACCGGCCCGCGATGGTGGCCGAGTTCAAGCACGACCTGGAGCGGTACCTCCGCACCCGGCCCGGCGCCCCGCGCACGGTGCGCGAGCTGATCGAGTTCAACGAGGCCGACCCGGTCGAGCTGAGCGGGTTCGGCCAGGAGCTGTTCCACGACGCCGTCAAGGCGCGGTCGCTCACCGACCCGACCTACCGCGAGCAGCGGCGCACCGCGACCGACCTGGCGCGCCGGTCCCTCGACGAGCTGTTCACCGCCCACCGCCTGGACGTGGTCATGGCGCCGACGAACGGGCCCTCGTGGCTCGCGCGCGGCAGCGACCCGGCCGGACCGCGCACCGCCCTGCCCGCGGCGGTCGCGGGGTGTCCGAACATCTCCGTGCCCGCCGGGTACGCCGGTCCGCTGGCGATCGGGGTGTCGTTCATCGGCCCGCAGGGAGCCGATGAGGCACTGCTGCGCTTCGCGGCGGCCTTCGAGGACGCGACGCGGGCCCGCCGGACGCCCACCTACCTGCCGACGATGCCCGAGCGCCAGGTGTCTCGTCCGCGGTAGTCGCGGCGAGGGCAGCCGGGACTACCGGCCGTGACCCTCATCGAACGGACTTGCGCCCTGGTCGTGCTTGACGTTGCGGTGGGCAATCCGGCGAGCGGTCGGTTCCGAACCAGGGATGTGAAGGCAACTCGATCCATCCTCGTCGGCCTGGTGTCGGTGGCCGCGGCGCTGGCGGTGGGACACCTCGTCGCCGGGCTGGTGAGCCCGCTGGCGTCGCCGTTCCTCGCGGTCGGCAACACCGCGATCGACCTGACACCCCACCCCGTCAAGGACTTCGCGGTCCGCACGTTCGGGGAGAACGACAAGCTGGTGCTGCTCGGCGGCATGGCGGTCGTGCTCGCGGCGCTGGGTGTGGTGGCGGGTCTGGTGTCGCGCCGCAGTCCCTGGCCCGGCACGGTCCTGGCCGGTGTGCTCGGCCTGCTCGGAACGGCCGCGGTGCTGGCGAGGCCGACGACGACCGCGTGGTCGGTGGTCGCCCCGTTGGCGAGCCTCGTCGTCGGTGTCGCGGCGTTCCGCTGGCTGTGGGCGCAGGCGCCCGCGGTGGTGCAGGGGAGGCGGAGGTTCCTGCTGTCGACCGCGGCGGTCGCGGCCGGTGCCGCTGTCTCGGGACTGGGCGGGCAGTGGCTCGCCGGACGTGTGGACGTCGAGGCCTCGCGGCGTGGGATCACGTTGCGGCCGGGGCAGAAGGCGCCGGAAATCCCGTTCGGTGCCGACTTCTCCCGCGAGGGCACGCCGAGCTTCCTGACGCCGAACGACAAGTTCTACCGGGTCGACACGGCGCTGACCGTGCCGCGGCTGCGCGCGGAGGACTGGCGGCTGCGCGTGCACGGCATGGTGGACAACGAGATGGTGCTGACCTACGACGACCTGCTGCGGCGTCCGTTGGTGGAGAAGACCATCACGCTGGTCTGCGTGTCCAACGAGGTCGGCGGCCCGTACATCTCCACGTCGAACTTCATCGGCGTCTCCCTGCCGGACCTGTTGCGGGAGGCCGGTGTGCGCCCCGGTGCCGACCAGCTCGCGACGCGCAGCGTGGACGGCTGGACGTGCGGCACGCCCGTCGACGCCATCATGGCGCCGGGGTCGAACGCGATGCTGGCACTCGGCATGAACGGTGAGCCGTTGCCGCTCGAACGCGGTTTCCCCGTCCGCATGGTCGTTCCCGGCCTCTACGGCTACGTCTCCGCGACGAAGTGGCTGGTGGACGCGGAACTCACGACGTTCGACACGTTCGACCCGTACTGGGCGCAGCGCGGCTGGGGCAAGAAGGCCCCGGTCAAGGTGATGTCGAGGATCGACAGGCCGAAGTCGTTCGAGAGGGTCGCCGCCGGCCGGTTCGTCGTGGCCGGGATCGCCTGGGCCCAGCACACCGGCATCGACCGCGTCGAGGTCAGGGTCGACGGCGGCCCGTGGCAGGACACCGCGCTGAGCACCGAGGTCAACGTCGACACGTGGCGGATGTGGCGCGTCGAGCTGGACCTGCGGCCGGGCAACCACACGGTGGAATGCCGTGCCACCGACCGCAAGGGCACCACGCAGACCAACGATCGCGCGGCGCCGATCCCGGACGGCGCCACCGGCTGGCACTCGATGGTCTTCACCTCGGTCGCAGGCTCCTGACCGGCGCGGTGACGACCGTCCACAACGGACCAACGGCGAAGCCGTAGGTAACAGGTCGGTAACTCGACCCATCTGTTCGCCCGGCGGCCGCGAAGCACCATCAGAAACTGCCCGAAACCCCTTGGGAGATGTCCAGTCATGAACCAGACCGTCCGCAACACCGTCCTCGCCCTCGGAGCCGCCTCGCTCGCCCTGTTCGGCGCGGCGTGCGGCTCGGACGACATGGCCGGCAGCAGCTCCAGCACCGCGCCGACCCCGTCCACCTCGATGGCGCCGTCCACGTCGGCGATGGCCGACCCGGCCAAGAACCTCGTCGGCCCCGGCTGTGCCGACTACGCGAAGCAGGTCCCGTCCGGCGCGGGTTCCGTCTCCGGCATGGCCGCCGACCCGGTCGCCGTGGCGGCGAGCAACAACCCGCTGCTCACGACGCTGGTGAGCGCGGTGTCGGGCAAGCTGAACCCGAAGGTCAACCTGGTCTCGACGCTCAACGGTGCCGAGTTCACGGTGTTCGCGCCGGTCGACTCGGCGTTCGCGAAGATCGAC